>JAFRDO010000021.1 GCA_017403825.1 Kiritimatiellia bacterium | reverse complement strand
GCCGAGCGTGACGTGTTCCGCGCAATAGACCTCTCCGTTTCCGCCGCGCCCGATAAACGCCGTCACGCGCCAGTCGCCGAAGGCCGTCCCCGGGGCGAAACGACCAGCGGAATCTACAGGAGCGTGGGCCGTGCACCGCGTCTCGATGGAATCGGGGGCGTTACTCACCGGCAACTGACTCCAGCTCCCTAACAAGTTCACGCAACCTCGACAGCGCACGGCTCTTTGCCTGGTCGACGGCATGGCGCGTCATCTGGAACGCCGCAGCCACGGCCTCTGGCGGTTCGCCGCCGATCGCGGTCCGCTCAAAGATACGCTTTGTGCGGTCGGCGACCGAGGGGTCGGCTAGGAACCTGGCCAGGGCCATCTCGAAAACCGTTGCGCGCCAAGCCTCATCGTCATGTTCGGCGGACAAGGGACTGCCATCGCGCTGCGTGTCCGCAACAAGTTTCGCACGGCGGCTCTCTTCCCTCAGCATTCGAAGCGCACGATGGCGCAGAATGCCTGTGAGATAACTGCGGAAATGGCCCTTTACATCCGGATCGTATCGATAGGAAGGCATAACCTTACAGACGGCAACAAGCGTTTCCTGAATTACGTCGTCGGCATCTAGCGAGGGGAATCGCTCCCTCATGAACGCCTCCATCATCGGCCGGTAGCGCGCGACAAACTCGCCCCAGCGAACGTGCTGCGAGTCTTGCGCCAAGTCGCGCAGCAGTGTCGTCGATGTCGTCGGAACGTCAGCCATGGCAACATGGATTCATATAAGAGGCATTGGGTTTCTGTATTATAACATCAGACGATTCTGGACGGCGATCAGGAACCCCTATCTGCAAGTAGGGGCTCCGCATATGTCCTTGCCTATGTTCAGAACCTTGAAGCCTATTCTGCGCAGCTCTTCTCCGTCAAGGCAGTTTCGCGTATCAAACACCAGCGCTGGCTTGCGCATCGAATCGAATATGCGGCGCCAGTCAAGCGCAGGGTAAAGGCTCCAGTCCGTCATGAGGAGAACGGCGTCGGCCCCTTCTGCCGCCACGTACGGGTCTTCCTCGAATACGATTCCCGCGCCGTCTCCGGCGATGTCTGCGAGGTCGCGTTTGGCGTTGGGAATCGCCTTCGGATCCGTTATCGCGAGCCTTACGTGTTCGTCGTTGAGGAGCCGGGCTACGGTGCCGGCCGGAGTCTCACGCGTGTCGCCCGTGTCTGCCTTGAAGGCAAAGCCAAACATCGCCACCTTCTTGTTGGCAAGGGTGTTGAACATCGCCTTAAAAAGGCGCGACACGATTCTCTCCTGCTGATGCTCGTTCATGCGGATCACCTGCGTCCAGTATTCCGCCGCCGTGTGAAGGCCGAAAGTCTCACAGAGATAGACCAGATTCAACACGTCCTTCTTGAAGCAGCTCCCGCCAAAGCCCGGCCCCGCCTTGAGGAACTTCGCCCCTATGCGATGGTCGGCCCCCATTACACGCGCCACCTCGTCGACGTCGGCCCCGGTCGCCTCGCAAAGCCCGGCGATGGCATTGATCGAGCTCACCCTCTGCGCCAGGAAGGCGTTGGCGGCGAACTTCGTAAGCTCGGCGGACCATACATTCGTGGTCATGATCTTCTCGCGCGGAACCCACGCAGCGTAGATGTCCACGACTTCCGCAATCGCCGCAATGCCCGCCTCGTCTTGCGGACCTCCTATCAGCACGCGGTCAGGCGACAGAAGGTCCTTGACGGCCGTCCCCTCCGCAAGGAACTCAGGGTTGGAGAGCACTGTAAAGCGATGCTTGGCATGATCGTTCAGAATGGCCTCCATCGCCGCCGCCGTGCGCACCGGAAGCGTGGACTTCTCCACGACGATCTTGTCGCCGTCGGCATATTCCTTGATCTCGCGGGCAGTCGCCTCCCAATACTGCAAGTCGCTCGCCCTGCCCGCCCCGCGTCCGAACATCTTAGTCGGTGTGTTCACGCCTACGAAGACGATGTCGCACTCCTTGACCGCGGATCTGATGTCAGTAGAGAAAAAGAGGTTCTTTCCCCTAACCTCCCTGACGACGTCCACAAGCTCGGGTTCGTATATCGGCAACTCGAAATCGTCGGAATTCCACGCCGCTATGCGGGAAGCGTTGATGTCGACGACCATTATCTTGCGGTCCGGGTTCATCTTCGCGATGACAGCCATCGTGGGCCCGCCGATGTATCCGGCGCCTATGCAAACGACATCCTTGTTCATATTGCCACTTCCTCCTGCTTCAGTCGTCCCGCCATTTCCTGTGCATCCACAGGTACTGCTCGGGGTAGCGGCGGATCGCCGCCTCTAAGCGGTCGTTGAGCGCCTGAGCCGCAGCGTCTCGATCAGCGTCTTTCCCGAACACGAGCGGCGCGTCGCCGACAAGTCGGTAACGGTATGGCGCGATGCGCACGAACGAGCCGACGACGACGGGGCAACCGTATCGGATCGCAAGGCGCGCCGCCGACGTGACGGTGCGCGTCGGCCGTCCGAAGAACTGCGTCTTCGCCCCACCATACGAGTACTGGTCCATCAGGATCGTCATGGCCGCATTCTCGCGCTGCCACTGTTCCAATATGCCCTTGGTGAAGCCGTCGTTCTTGTTTACGATCGTGACCGGCCCACGAAAGTGGTGCTTCTTTATCCAGTTCTGCAACAGCTTGCTGTCCATCACCCGCGCAACAGCAATCATCGGTCTCGCGAACGAGATTATGTTCGTCGCGGCCTCCCAGCAGCCGTGGTGTCCGGAAACGAGCAGCACCGGACGGTCCACGTCGTCGAGAAGCGCCTTCACGGCGGTCGGGTCGGCCTCGGAGCAGTCGAGGTGGTCGCGCCAGTTCTCCTTCGTCACCACTCCGGGAACGCACAACGCCTCGCACATGTGACCGAGAAAATGGCAAAACGCGCGCTTTGCGATCCGCCGCGCCTCCGCCTCGTCGGAAGCTACGCCGCCGCGCAGGAGATTGTCCACAGATATCCGTCGACGACGGCGGAAGAGAGGCCAGAACACGGCGGCGAGTCCGCAGCCAAACCCGTAGGCGTGCCTCTGGACGAACGTCATGCGAAGCGGATTGTGGCCGCGCGGCCGTGGCCGTCGAGCCCCTCGACGGCAGCGAACGCCTCGATGGTGCGCCGCGTCTCGGCCAAGTCAGCGCGAGTGAACGCGACGAAGCTGTGGCGGCGGCGGAAGTCGTCCGGCGTAAGGCCGCTGAACATGTTCGCCGCGCCGCCCGTGGGCAGCACGTGGCTCGGGCCCGCAACGAAGTCGCCGGCAGATTCGGGCGTCCAGGCCCCGGCAAATACCGCCCCCGCCGCACGGACGCCCTTCATCACCTTCAGCGCGTCCTTCGTCATGATCTCGAAATGCTCGGGCGCGAAGCGGTTCACGACCTCCAGCCCTTCGGCAACATCCTTCGCCACGACGATCAGAATGCCGTCGCGGTCGATCACACGCTCCACGAGCGCGCGGCGGGAGAGCGTCTTAGTCTGTTCCAGCACTTCGCGGCGCACCGCCTCGGCGAACTTCGCCGACGTGCAGACGCAAAGCGACTTCTCCCAGCCGGAGCCGTGCTCCGCCTGAGAGAGAAGGTCCGCGGCGATCCACCGGACGTCCACCGAGCCGTCGGTCAGCACCGCTATCTCGCTCGGGCCTGCCACCTGATCGATGGCAACGTAGCCGTACACCTGGCGTTTCGCCGCCGTCACGTAGGCGTTGCCGGGACCGGCGATCTTCTGCACCTTGCGGCAAGTCTTAGTGCCGAAGGCCATCATGCCTATCGCCTGAATGCCGCCGACGCGGTAGACTTCAGTCGCACCGGCGAGCCGGAGCGCATAGAGGAGCGCAGGGTTCACCCGACCGTCCTTGCCCGCAGGAGTGCAGGCGACGATCTCCTTCACGCCGGCGGCCTTCGCCAGCGTCACCGTCATCACCGATGTCGACGCGAGCGGCGCCGTGCCGCCCGGCACATACACTCCGACGCGATCCATCGGCGAGAAGAACTCGCCCGCCGTTCCGCCGCGCGGCGTCCTCATGCTCCACGACTTGCGCAGCGACTCGCGGGAGAACTTCATGACGCGCTTGTGTGCGTCGCGTATCGCGCGCACCACCGCGGCGGGAACGCCTGCGACCGCCGCGTCGTCGAGCGGACAGCGCAGGTCTCGTCCGCGAAACCCGTCGAACTCCGCCGCGTACTTCCTAACCGCCGCGTCACCGCGCGCCTTAACGTCGGCCAGCACCGCAGCAGCAGCCTTCTCCGCCGCCTCCGGGAACGCAGGCCTGGCGTTGAACGCCTCAAGCCTGCGGTCACCGGCCTTGACTATGCGAATCACTTCAAGCCTCCCTAGCCTTGGCGCGCTCGCTGAGCATGCACTTGACGAGCGCCTCCGCCACGAGTTCGCCGTTGACATAGCCCTTCAGCGAAAAGACGCCGAGCGGCCTGCGGACCTTCTCGTTGCGGACAACCGTAACAAGCGTGTCGCCGAGCCTCACCGGACGGCGGAAGCGCGCCTTGTCCACAGCCGCGAACGCGAACACCGCCTCCTTGTCCTTGCCGCCTACGAACCCTTGCGACACCATGCCCGCACCGGCGACCTGCGACATCGACTCTATGAGGATCACTCCCGGAACCGCCGCCTTCCCGCCGGACGTCGGCGTCAGGTATTCGAACTCCTCCGGCCTGTAGGTGAACTCGCCCACGCACCCCGTGTTATCGGCGGCGATGAGTTTGTCCACAAACAGGAACGGCGGCCTGTGCGGCAGGAACTCCATGCCGGGCTTGCCGTATTCGTGACTGAATTTCGGAATTTCCATATTGGACTCCGAACCTTCTATGCCTTCTTCAGCACCAGCACGCCGTTGTGTCCGCCGAAGCCGAGCGAGGTCGACACCGCGACCCTGATGTCACGCGGGTGACCGACGTTCGGAGTGTAGTCGAGGTCGAGCGGAGTCTCGCCCGCAGCGACGTCAACGTCAAGGTCGGGCTTCTCGTAGTTGATCGTCGGGGGCACGAACCCCTCCTTGATGGAAAGCGCGGTTATCGCCGCTTCCAGGGCGCCGGCACCGCCAAGCACGTGGCCGTGCATCGACTTGGTGGACGATATGCTGATCTTCTTCGCGCCCTCCTCGCCGAAGACCCGCTTGAACGCCTTGGTCTCCATCTGGTCGTTGAGATGCGTTGAGGTGCCGTGCGCGTTGATGTAGTCGACCTCTGACCTGTCCGTGACCCCGGCGTCCGCAAGCGCGATCTCTATCGCCCGCACCGCTCCGTCGCCGGACGGGTCGGGAGCCGTTATGTGATAGGCGTCGGCGGTGGCGCCGTAGCCGGCCAGCTCGGCATAGACCTTCGCGCCGCGCGCCTTCGCATGCTCCTCAGACTCGAGAATGAGGCAGGCCGCGCCCTCGCCCATCACGAAGCCGTCGCGGTCGGCGTTGAACGGACGGCACGCCTTCTCGGGCGTGTCGTTGAAATGTGTCGAAAGGGCTTTCATCTTCATGAAGCCGCCGACGGTGAACTCGATGATGCAGCCCTCCGAGCCGCCGGCGATCACCACGTCGGCACGCCCGGCGCGTATGAGGTCCATGGAGTATCCGATTGCGTCAGTCGAGCTGGCGCAGGCGGTAGTGACGACCTGGCAGGGACCCTTCGCGCCGATGGCGATCGACACGTTGCCGGCCGCCTCGTTGGGTATCAGCTCAGGCACCGCAAGCGGCGAAAGCCTGTCGGGACCGCGGTCGAAAAGCGTCCTGTAACTCTCGCCTGTCACCTCCATGCCGCCGATGCCTACGCCGAAGATCGTTGCGACGCGGTTCATGTCGGGACGGTTCTCGTCCGTATACCCGGCGTCAGCCCACGCCTCCTTGGCGACGACCACGGCGAACTGCGCGAAACGCGCCATATGACGGGCGGCCTTCCTATCCAGCAGCCCGGACTCGATCGCGTAAGACTGAAAGTCCTTAACCTCGGCAGCGACCTGGCTCGTGCACTTCGATGCGTCGAACTGCGTGATCCTGCCAATGCCGGGCCTGCCGGCCTTGATGGCCGGCCATGCGGCGGCCTTGCCGTTGCCGCTTGCGCACAGCATGCCGATTCCCGTAATCATGACCTTCTTCATGCGATGTTCTCCTCTTCCTTCTCAGAATGGACGTCGACGAAAATGTTGATATATTATATCAAATATCCACGCCTTGCGGACGGCTTATTTGTGGTATAATAGACACAAAAGGAAACTGTCATGAAAATTGCCATTCTGGGCGCCGCAGGGCGCATGGGGAAAAAGCTGTGCGAACTCGCTCCCGGCGAAGGGCTGGAAGTTGTCTCGAAGGTGGACATCGCCGACGGATACGACCGCACCTGGTCGCCGGAGACAGAGGGTGTAATCGACTTCTCTCACCACACCGCCGTGCCGCCGGCAATCACCACGGCCGCCGCACAAGGCCTTCCCTACGTGATCGGAACCACCGGTCTCACGCCGGACGAGCAAAAGGCCGTTGACGCCGCCACCGCGAAGATACCGGTCGTTCAGAGCGGCAACTACTCGCTGGGGGTCAACCTGCTGCTCGCGCTCGTGCGCCGCGCCGCCTCCGTGCTCGGTCCCGAGTACGACGTCGAGATAACGGAGATGCACCACCGCCACAAGAAGGACGCGCCGTCCGGCACCGCCCTCATGCTGGCGAAGTCCGCTGCTGCCGGACGCGGCGCAACCGGTGAATTCCTCTACGGCAGGCGCGGCGACATCGGCGAACGCCCTGTCGGCGAGATCGCGATCCACGCCCTGCGCGGCGGTTCGGTCGTAGGCGACCACACCGTGATGTTCGCCGGCGAGCTGGAGCGCGTCGAGCTTACGCACAAGGCGCAGGACCGCGCCGCGTTCGCCGCCGGCGCCCTCAAGGCACTTCTCTGGGCCAAGGGACGCACCCCCGGCATCTACACGATGCAGGACGTACTTGGCCTCAAATAGCCTCGCCGACAAGTATCTGCGGGTGCGCCTCCGTCACGCGGACCAAAACAGGCGTACCGACCGGCGGCGGACTCCCCGCAGCCTTCCAGACCACGATGCGGTTGCCGCCGTCGCGCCCCGACAGCCTCGCCCGGTTGCGCTTCGACGGACCTTCGCAAAGCACTTCGCGCACCGTGCCCACCAGCCTTTCGTTGCGCCGCTGCCCGCGCAGCTCCTGGTCCGCCAGCAGAACCTGGTCGCGCCGCTCCTTTTCCGCCACTGGAACATCGTCCGGGAGCCGCGCCGCACGCGTGCCGGGTCGCGGCGAATACTTGAAGACAAAAGCATTGTCAAAACCTGCCTCTTCCATCAGCGACCGCGTTGCCTCGAAGTCCTCCTCCGTCTCGCCGGGATAGCCAACGATTACGTCCGTCGTCAACGCGAATTCAGGATCCAGCTCCCGCAGCCGCCGCACCGCCGCAAGATACTGCTCGCGCGTGTAACGCCGCCCCATGTCCGCAAGGATTCTGTCGCTCCCGGACTGCACAGGCAGGTGCAGGTGGCGGCAGACCTTCGGGCACTCCAGGTACGCGCGCACCAGCTCGTCGGTGCAGCCGGACGGATGCGCCGAGGTGAAGCGGATCCGCCGCAGCCCCGGAATCTCGTCAAGCGAACGGAGCAAACGCGGGAACGCCTCATTGAAACCGCCGGGGTTCGGTTCTCCCGCGTCCCATGCCGCGTTGCGCACGCCGTAGCGCAGTACGCTCTGCCCGAGAAGGCACACCTCGGTCACGCCGTGCTCGGCGAGGCTTCGCACCTCTGCAATCACTTCGCGCGCCGGACGCGAGAACTCGTGGCCGCGCACGTCCGGCACGATGCAGTAGCTGCAGCGGTTGTCGCAGCCGAGCAGCACGGTAACATAGCTCTGGAACGGCGCGCCTGCGCGCGCCAGACCGGAATGCGCGTCAATGCCTGTCGGCACCTCATCATCGCCAACCTCAAGCAGCCCGTGTTCTCCGCCGTTGACGACGCGATCGATGAGATGCGGAATCAGCCCGAAGCGGCGCGGGCCAACGGCAAAGTCGAGCTTCGGCAGCAGCTTGAACACGTCCGCGCCCAGCCGCTTGACGGCACAGCCCATCAGACCCGTCACCTTCTTCGCGGCAATCAGGTTTCCGGCCTTGCCGACAGCCTTCTCCTCAGCCTTCTGGCGCACCGTGCAGCTGTTGACGATGACCACATCGGCGTCGGCCTCGCCGGCTGCGCGCTCGTGTCCGGCGGCCAGCATGAGCGCCTCCACCGCCTCGGAGTCGCGCACGTTCATCTGACAGCCGTACGTGTGAATGTGGAACTTCATGGCCCAAGATCCCTGCGGCGGTCAGTCGCCCAGCACGGCAGTCGCCGAGGCGAGGTGCGGAACCGCCCCCGCCTTCGTTACGGATACGCGCGCGGACGTCACGCGCGGATCGGACATGCAGACGTCGCGCACGACCTTCGCGGCGCGCTCTATCAGCCGGCACTTCGCCTCCGTCAGCGCCGCCCGAATCGCCTCCGCCAGCGTCGCGTAGTTGACAGCATCGCCAAGGTCGTCCGTCTCCGCCGCGCGGTCGCCGACGGTCAGCTCCACGTCAACGCGCAGACGCTGCGGACGCTCCCGCTCGTCTGGGCGCTCGCCGATGACGCAGTCTACGTCGAGCCCGTTCAACCGAAGTTTCATGCCGCGTCTCCCCGGCGTCCGAAGAACCGGTCCGCTACAAGCGCGACGGCTCCATCGCCCGTAACGTTGGCCGCAGGACCGTACCCGTCAAGCGCCATGTAGAACGCCATCATAACCGATATGTGCTCCGGAGAGAGGCCGAGAACCGAATCAAGGAAACCTACTGACGCCATCAGCACCCCGCACATCACGCCAGGCGCGGCGACCGCCGCAATCGCGAACAGGCACGTGAAGTGCACAACCTGCGCAAACGTGACGTCGAGGTCGAAGATGAGCACGACCGCCAGCGTCGAAGTTATCATCTTTATCGCGCTGCCGACCATGTGGACGTTCGCGCACAGCGGCACGACGAAGTCGCGGACGTCTTCCGAGATTTCGTTCTTCTTGCAGCATTCGAGCGTAACCGGTATCACCGCCGACGACGATGCGATGGAAAGTCCCGTCAGGTACGCGGGCGCCATGTTCCACAGGCACTTGAACGGATTCTTCCCGGCAACGGCCCCGGCGACCACGTAGAGCGCAATGAGAAACACAATCGTCAGCGCCCAGCCCGTGCCAATCACCTCCGCCATCGTCACGGCCATCGCGCCGATCTTGCCGGACGCCGTCATCTCGCAGATCATCGTCATGATGTAAATCGGCAGGCCGGGGATAATCACCCGCTGTATGGTCAGCGTCACGATCCGCGCGAACTCGTCCGCAGCCGCCTTTACGCGCACCGCCCCCGTGGCCACGATGCCGATGCCGACCATGAACGAAAGCGCGAGCGCGGTCAGGACGTCGCACACCGGCGGAATCTTGACGTCGATGTACGGCAGCACCTGCGCCGCCGCGCCTGTCGCAGCTACCGCGCCCTTGGCGACATAGAGCGGCAGAAGCCGTCCGGCCGCAAAGTAGGCGAACAGCGACGCGGCGCACGTCGACAGGTACGAGAACACCATGACGAAAAGCAACAGCTTGCCCGCGCCCTTGCCGGCGTTCGCTATGGCCGGAGTCACCAGGCCGAGTATGAGAAGCGGCACGATGAACTTCAGCACTTGCGCGAACAGGACGTTGAAGGTCTTAAGGACGCGCACGCCGACTTCGCCGACCGCGCCCGTGTGCATGGCCGCGAAGCCGAGCGCCACGCCGACCGCGATGGCTATCAGTATCCGCCAGAAAAGGCCAACCTTGATCTTCTTCATGATTCGCGTATGATACCAAACCCTACGCCCCTATTCAACCGCCGACGCATGTGCCATGCCCGCCGTGCCTCGAAAAAATGGCACGATGGAGGCATGTCCGTGACCCGAAGATCGCAACTGTATGTCATACTACCCGCGTCTTCAACGACGAAGGCAGAAAGGAACGACAACATGAACGAGCAAAATAACGACAACGCATTCGAGCAGTCCACCGCATCGGCGACAAGCCGCCAAGCGGGGCAATACCGTCCACAGCTGGCAATCTACCATCCAAACGGCAAAGGCACCGGCGGCGCGGCGAAGATCGACCTTCACCCGGCGCACGACGCCTCGGCGGGCTGCCTGATGCTGAAGCTCGCCAACCAGTGCGCCGTTGGCGGCCAGTCCGGTGGAGCAACGCAGTTCGCCCGGTTCGACTGGGAAAACGCAATCTCCGTCAAGCTCGACTTCAACGACATCTGCGCAATCCTCCAGGTGTTCGGAGGGGAATGCGAGTCGCTCTGCGACGGGCACGGGCTCTACCACCGCACTGCGCGCGCATCGACAAAGATCGCAATGCGCCACATCATCGACCCACGCCCTGGATATTCGCTCGACCTCTACCGCACGTCATCTGACGGAAGCGAAGGCCGAACGCACCTGATGTTCTCGCAGGCTGAGGCAGAGGGGCTCCGCGCGGCGATCATGGGTTCCATGTCAACCATCTGCTTCGGAATTCCGATGGTGATAGAGCACGACACCTCAGCCTACCGGGCCGCCAACTCGCGCCGCTGACCGGGTCGGTTAGCGTGTGACTCTCTACGACTTGCCGGTCATGCTGAAAAGGTGCTGCGGCTCGGCTTTCGACAAAGCCCGTCGACTTCCGTTATCCCACCCGCTTTATGGCACCACCCAGCTGATCCACGGCGTCAAGGTACCTCTGCCGGTACTTGCCACCATCGGAGCCCGTGACATCGCACCACGGCGCATGGAGAAAACCGAGAAGCCGCTCCTTTGACACGTTCTTCAGGCAATGCTCGACGAGACGCAGGAAATTCGTCTTGTAGCCGCAGTTGGAGCCGCAGGCAATCTGGTCGAACCCCGCCTCGTC
This sequence comes from Kiritimatiellia bacterium, assembly GCA_017403825.1. Lineage (GTDB taxonomy): Bacteria > Verrucomicrobiota > Kiritimatiellia > RFP12 > UBA1067 > UBA1067. The sequence continues at coordinate 37,704 of JAFRDO010000021.1, read as the reverse complement.
CAGTTCCTTGAACGCGCACAGCGTGTAAGGCTCGGCGTAAGGTCCCTCTCGCATTCTCTTGTCATCGCGCTTTTCCCACTGAGAACCGAATCCGTCACAGTAGTACCACGGCGACTGCAATACCGAGCGCGGACACTTCGCCAGAAATTCGTCCTTGTGAAGCCACTCCTTGTCGCTCCATATCCAGGCGCGGGAACCATGCCGTTCAGCCTCCTTGGCCGTGTAAAGCATATCATGCCACCACAGGTCGCCCTGACGGACAGCCAGATACTGGTAGTTTCCCTGTCCTTTCGCCGTCTCTTCGTCCCAACCAAGATGGAAAAGGCGCGGATGGTCGAATATTTCCGCCGTGTCTTTGATGAGATCCGCAACGACACGGTAATACGTTTCCGTTGACAGCATCCTTGAATACTCTCCCAGCCATGGATCGTGGCTGGAACTGAAGTTGAGCTTTGGTATCGGCTCGATCCCCATTTTGCGAAGACGCGCCAGTTCCGCCCTCATCTTTTCTGGGCTCCACGTCCCATTGACGGCGAGCTCAGGGTGGCTGGGGTAGAACAACGCTTCGCCAAGGTCTATGACAAGCATGTTCGCCCCGCGCTCTGCCATCCGCGCCGTTATCTCGTTCCAGACCCGTTCGTCGCAGCGCACGTGGTCGGCGACCGCCCCGGGCCGCTCCCACATGTTAGTGCCGAGTTGTATCAACAGGCCAAAAGTCATTTCCTATCCTTTTAAGCCTTAACTCACCAGCATATACGGCTGGGAGAAAAGCTCTTCACCGCAGCCGTCGAGCGCATACGCCTTGACGCGCGCAAAAATGTGCGCCTTTGCCCGGGGAGCGCTATATTCATATACGCCCTCCATCGTCCATTTGATGGAGGTTGTCTTTTCGGCCTTCTTCACGACACCAAGGGCCGTGATAATCTCAAGCCGCGCAGGCTTGTCGGTTTCAGCCTCAACTGTCGTGTCGTTGAATGTGATGCGCGTGAACTTCAGTTCGTTCAACCCGCGCTTCGCTCCGTAGAAATTCCCGTCTCGATACGCCTTGAGGCAAGCGTGGGCGCTCCTCTCCGGCGTGACGAGCACGTTCACACCGAACGACCCATCCTTGTTGCGAATCTCATGATCCGGCACAAAGAATCCAAAACACTGCCGTCCTGTCGACAACACCCAGTCCCAATAGCCTTCGCCACCACAGTTCCTTCCTCCTTCGACCACCTCCAAGCCCAGCACACGCGGATCGTGGTCGAGAATCTTCAGCAGAAAGTTGCGGTCATACCCCGACCACACGGGATGGTTGATCGTCACGCCGCCGCCGTCAGGATAGATCAGCCCCTCTATCATGTGGTCAATGGCCACGCTCCAGAACTCGCCAGAGCCATGGTTGCAGCCGCCGCGCGTCCTCGTCAGAAAGCTACGCTTCACCCCCACGTCGAATGTGCCGGAGCCGAACATGGAGCCAGGCGAGTTCATGTGTAGATGCCCGTTGATGCGTCCGTTCTCAAGACAGAAGGAGTGGTGCTCCGCGTTCGGCGCCTCCAGCACCACCTCCGGCAACGGCCTGAAGATCTTGCCGCCTTCCTTGAATGGGTACTCCTTCTGCAGTTCCGGCGGAACATCCTTGATCCACTGCCCGACGATCTTGTTCCAGTCGAACGGGCCCTCCACGCGCTTGCCGTTCACCATGACGGGGAAGTCGTGATGAAGACGATAGTAATTCTCCGTCATCTTCGCGAGCGGGTACCACGGCGCACTCGGATAGTAGTTGGAAAGCGTGATAAACTCAATCCGCTTCAAAATTTCGTCAAGATCCGCCTGTGTCGTGCAGTGAACGTGCGTCGTGCCACGTATCTGGTGCGCAGTCGTCCAGTCTACCCCTTGATAGGGTTGCCTGTTGCGAGGTTCGGCCGGGCGCGCATCACCACGCGCCTTTGCAGCAGTCGAAGGCGGCCGACTCTCTCCGAACACGCGCCCCGTCGCCGCAAGCGCCGACGAAACTGTCAAAAACTCTTTTCTGGTCATAGTCTCTTCTCCTTGATGTTTTGATCTGTCTCATTTGTTGATTTTATCATTGTGCTCTGGCTATTCCACTGGGCAAATGACGCGGAAGCCGTAGTTGATGGCGTAGTTCGTTGGCACATCAGCATCACGAAACGCCGGTCGGCAATAGCCAGCCGCGTTGCTCCAGCTTCCGCCCCGCTTTACGCGGGACGTGCCAGCCGCTCCGGACAGGGTGTTGGCAGGTGCAGCAGGGTTGATATTCACACTACCGCCGTATGCAGTGATGCTTTCCATGAACCAGTCAAGGCACCACTCCCACACATTACCCGCCGTATCGTAGATTCCCCAAGAGTTCGGGGCGTACGAGCCAACGATTGCCGTGCCGTTGGTCGCCCCGCACGTCGCGGCTGGTTGGGCGTAGGACGTTCCGTTCTGCACCTTGCCGCCATTATACATATAACGTCCAAACTGATTCAAGTTCGCATCTGCGTCACTGTTCAAGACGCCCGAGCCGTCACCCCACTTCGTATCGCCATTACCCGCACGGGCGGCAAATTCCCATTGCGCCTCGAAAGGAAGGTCGAAGTCGATGCCTGTCCTTGTCCGCAACTTCCCGAGAAAAGAATTCGGATTCGGGCCGGCGGGCCAGTTGTGGGCGGCATTGGCCGAATGGTTGGCAGAGTTGCGAATCTCGTTGTAACTCACCGTTTCCACAGGGCGCATCGCACGGTCTGCAGCATTTTTGTAGTAAGATGGTGCGAGACGGCTCGGCTGAATCAGCTCCCATTGCGCTTGCGTGACGGGAAACACGCCGAAATAGTAGTTGTTCGTGAGCGTGACCTGATGTGTCGTCTCGCGTGTCGCGTTGCGCGTCGTCCCTCCCTCCAGCGTAGTCGAGCCCATCATCCACGTCACATCCTTCGCCATAATCTTGCGCATCACCAACATTCCAGTGCGGTAGTTGGGATTGCCGAGAAGTCCTCCTGGGAGGAAATCAGCAGCGGGATAATACTTCTGGGTGTTCGGCTGGGCGGCGGCGCTGACATCGACGACCATGTAGTCCGGCGGATTGTCGAGAGCCCATGCCGTCACGACCGCGCGCACACCACCGTTGGCGAGTTCAATCTTGTGCCCTTCCCACGACAGCTCAGGACGCCACGTAATCGTGTACTTCCCGTTAACGTCGGCGTCTGCGCTTGTCACCTTGCGCCATACCGCGCCGTTCGCGTTGCAGACCGCCGCACCGCCTATTGAAACCCAGTCGGCGTCGTTGTTCGTCACCGCACCCGTACGATTCGTGACAACATCAAGCGTGACGACCGCGCCGTTCGGCGCATTGTCGAGTTCATAAGTGATCGTCACCCTGCGCCCGGTCGATGCCTGCGACATCAGGACGTTGAAGACTTCGGGGGTGTCCGAAGCCATAAGAGCGGCAGCGGCAAGCGATGCGGCGCAACACATCATTACTTTCGTGTTCATGTTTTCTCCTTGGTTTCAAGATTATTTGATGATGATGACAATGGCAGAGAACGGCGTTGCGTCGATCGCGACCGCCGCAGACAACGATTTCGAGCAAGATCGCGCCTCAAGCACGTCGGCCTCGCTCATAACGCGATAAGCGCCTGTCCCCAGCTCTATCTCGCCTGACATTGCAGAACACGACGGATTTGCCGCGGGATAACCTGAAACGATGAACTGGTATTCATCGCCATTTGCCGTTCGCGGAAGAACCGCGCCTGTCATGGCAACTGCCGAGAGGACTCCAAGCAGCCTGCCTTTTGCAGTAGCACTCATCTCCGATTTCTCCTTGTCTGGTTTTGCGTCTATTGTCAGAAGATCTGGCTGGCGCGACTCGGTCTGACTCTCCGTCACTTCAATCGTTCCCGTAACTTCTCGCACAACCGGCACTTCGCCACCCTCTAATTCTATACTCCTCGCTCCCGATTTTTCATTCGCTACCATCACCGCCGCCGTCACACCAAGAAGCATCAGCCCCGCCACGATCAACGCCACGACCGGCTTCTTGCGAATCTGCGCTCCCAGCTTTGCACCGAGAATCTTCCTCGCATAGTGAAGCCGCCACATCACGGTGCCAGAAGGTATCGACAGCACGCGGGCCACTTCCTTTACCGGCATATCCATAAAATAGTGCAGCATGAGCGTCTGCTTCATGTCGGACGGAAGCCGGTCGATTGCATCGCGCAGAATCGATGCATCCACCTCACGGAAGATGCGCGCACAGGCTTCGTCATCCGGAGCGTCTTCGGGGAGTTCCGCGTCACAGAATTCCATCTCGTTGGATTTCCTGCGGATATCCTTTGAATGGCAGTTGATGAGTATGCGCGACATCCATCCGAAGAACGCCGACTGCTCAAGATAGCTGTCAATGTTATCAACGACGACAGCAAACGTACGGTTTACGAGTTCCGCCGCATCAGACTCGTCGGCGCAAAAGCGCCGTGCCAGGGCCATAAGACCCGCCCTGTACTCGCTCTCAAGGCGTTTTGCACCCTTTTCGCGATCTTCCCGTATCTCGTCGACAATCGACATTGTTCTTGGCACCAATCTCCGCCACCAATAATAATACCATAATCAGCGCGTTTGATTGGGTAAAAATCAAAAGCGCCCGGTGAATTGACGCGACCAACGCTCCATGCAGGGCAAAACGCCACCTCCGCAGGTCTGGCACCACTTGGACGACCAGCGGCTATGTTATCCTACTTATCCAAGCGGTAATACTGGATAAACGCGGCGAACGGAACGCCCAACGCCGGATAGTTCGGATAAGGATGGGGATTTCCCGTCTGAATGCCCGACGGAAGCTTCTGGTAGCCGTCGTCGTTGTCGATCGTCAGTCCTGCGTCGAGCAGATGGAAGCCTTCGTTCTCCCGCTTGTCGAACGTTTTGACGAGCCAATCGCGGAAACGCCACATGGCAGCGTCCCAACGCGGCGTGAAGCGCCCCGAATCGTTGTCGATGGAACCGCATGTCGAACACGGAATTGCAATTGCGAACTTGCCTTCAGGACACACCTTCAGGTAAGAGTCCTTCACCGCTTCGATCTGCCGGCCCCATTCCGCATAGTCGGCGTCCAAACTGTAGACGAAGTCGTTGAGCCCCAGGAAGACAAAAAGGAACTGCGGCGGCGTGATGTTCCACATGTCCAGGTACTTGCCGTAGTCAAAGGTCCATTTGAGCGACTTGCCGTCCGTCGGCTTCCATGTAGCGCCGTCGTAACGGACAAATGCCTTTGTCTCGTCGTCAAACTGGATGTCGCCCTCCCTTGGCTCAAGCAACACTCCCGTCTTCTCATCGAACCGCCCGACGCATGCGTCAAAGCGCGAACAGGAATACGTCGGCTCGAAGCCTTTCGGCTGCGTCTTGCGGACGCATCGCCATGCCATGACCCAGAACGCGCGCGAACCCCAGTAGCGTCCGCCCGCCGGCTGCATGAAGCCATGGTAGGAGCCACCCGAGCGCATCGGCACGGTGAAGTAGTCGCTGAGTTTCCATCCGCCGCGCCCTTCATTGAACTGTCCGTCGCCAGCCGCAAGAAGCCCCACAAGGTGCAGTTTAGGAACGTATCCCGAGGCGAATAGCGCCTGTTGGTAGAACCGCCCCTGCGTGTAGCTGTCGCCTATGATCTGCGCATAGACATCCTTGTTCCCCGCGCCCTTCCTGCCGACGCACAGCCGCGTCGTAAGATGTTTGACGGTCTTAAACTCGTCGCCGTTCACGAGATCGACCGAGACGATCGCGCCGTCCTGAGGCTTGTCGATCGTCGCCACGCTGCCGAGGCGACGCGCAAACGAGCCGTATTTCTGCTCCATGTCAAACCGAACAAAGTCATTGTACGGGCGCCACCGCTTCAGGATCGGCTGCACGAACATGTCGTTCGGCGTGTCGGAAAGCATGTAGAGCGACGACGGCAGGCAAATGTCGTTTACGAACGGCTCTTCCGCCGCACAGGTCAACACCCCAATCGCAACCGCCACCATAAACGCGGTTGCCGCCGCCTTTCTGCCTGTCATTTGCCTTCCCCCTTGCTTGGCTGTTGCCGCTGAAGATCGACCCGATGCGGCGCCGAGACCTCCACCCACCGCCCCGTGTGCGGATGGAGAAAGCGCAGGCGCACGGATTGGAGGCACAGGCACGGAGCTCGGCGCGCGCCGTACTTCACGTCGCCTACCACCGGATGCCCCGCCTCGCTGAAATGTACCCTGATCTGGTTCTTGCGTCCGGACTTCAGAGACACTTCCACAAGCGTCTCTCCGTTACCGACGGCGAGCCGCCGCCATTCCGTGCGGGCGAGCTTTCCAAGACGCGGATCCTGCACGCTGCGTACCTTCATAGTCTTCGCGTCGTCGCGCAGATACGACTCGAATACGCCTTCCTCGTCCGCAAGCTCGCCCTCGACGAGCGCCAGGTAGGTCTTCTCGGTCAGCCGGTTCCAGTCGGAGCGAAACCACTCCGCCACCTCCTCCGTCTTGGCGAACATCATCACACCGCTCGTCTCGCGGTCAAGGCGGTGAACCAGCCAGACGTGCAGACGGCTCTTGCGCTGCCCCTTGCGCACATAGTCGTTCAGCCACGCCTCCGCCGTGTTTTCCTCCTTCGCCCGCGTATGGGTAGCAAGAAGACCCGCCGGCTTGTCGATTACGACGACATCCCGGTCTTCGTACAGTATCGGAAACGGCAGTCGGTTCTTCATGTTTGTGCGAAAAAGTCTACCAAAACCCTCCGCCAAAAGTCAATCCGGCCCGCACCCCCTTGATTTCCGCACTGAAAAAGTGTATACTATTGCCCGTTTTCGGTTCTTGGGGCTGTAGCTCAACTGGATAGAGCATCAGACTACGAATCTGAGGGTTGTGGGTTCGACTCCCGCCAGCCCCGCCAGTTCCGAAAGCGCCAGATTGCGGGGTGGAGCAGCCTGGTAGCTCGTCAGGCTCATAACCTGAAGGTCGTTGGTTCAAATCCAGCCCCCGCTACCAATACTTCTGGCGCATTCGGTGTCGGACCGTAGCGCAGCCTGGTAGCGCGTTTGCTTGGGGTGCAAAAGGTCACGAGTTCAAATCTCGTCGGTCCGACCAATTCCCTTGCGAAAACCCAATGAATCAAGGGTTTTTTGTGCGTCGCGCTATTCCGCCTTATGTAAAACATTCCGCTTTTTGCACGACGGGGTGGTGGACAAAATGGTGGACACACTCCATTTGATTTCCGTATTTATCCTTTATTTGCAAGGCCTTCCGCCACTTTACACTATGGGAGGTGGTGGACAAAGTGGTGGACACGCAATGATGTCGCGCCCAATTGCATCAAAGACCCCTACCATCTCCTTGAGTTTTCCGCTACGTGACACCTCTTCTCGACGGCGTTCGCGGCAGGGGGGCTTTCGCTATTCCGTAACGCCCCATAATCTGCTATACTATGTCCTGTGCGCCTTGCCATAGTAGCGCCAATCCTTATGTCAGCCCTTGCCTTGAACGCCCAAACGCTTCAAGGTGAAGGGCGCGGGCGTTGCACGTTCGATTGAGGTGCCTTTCGCCAATGCGAACGGCGCTGTCGTGACGCCCGAAACATGCCGTGAGCTTGGCAGGGACATTGCAAAGGTCATCAAAGCGTATCTGAAAGGATGAAAAACATGAAAGACACGAAGCTGGCAACGAGAATAGCCGCGGCGGGCATTTGTCTGCTGGCGGGCATCGCGGTGCGGGCGGATGATTGGCCCGAGTCGAAAGTTCGTGCGCTCGAGCGGCGCGCTCTTGAGGCGGTTGCCGACCTTGCACTTGTGCCGCCGCCGCTCAACACCAATCCCGGCCCGGAGTACGGCTCGGCAAAAGAGCGCTGGGCGATGAACAACGGCGCGGCGCTTACGCCGAAAGGACGTCTCTGGGCAAGCTGGATCGGCGGCGGCGACTCGCCCGACGCGTACACTGTCTGCGCTTTCTCCGACGACAACGGCGAGACATGGAACCCGCCAGCACTTGTGGTGGACGGACACGACCCGACGCATCTGCCGTTTCCGCGCAGCAACATCATCGCGAATCTATGGACCGACCCAGCTGGCAAGTTGCACCTTTTCGTGAGCCAGTCGATGTGGCACAACGATGGACGCATGGGTGTGTGGGAGACTGTCTGCGCAAACCCCGACGACGCGAAGCCCGCGTGGTCGCCCATTCGCCGAATCTGCGACGGTGCTGTGCTCAACAAGCCGATCGTGCTCAAAAACGGCACATGGCTTTTGCCGGTCGAGGCGCCTGGCACCTGGAAGCAGTGGGTCGGGATGTTCGGCACGAACGGCAAGGACGCCGGCGCATTCGCCCTTGCGTCCACGGACGGCGGCAAGACGTGGGCGCGCCGAGGCGGTGTGACCGTTCCCAGAAGCACGTGGCCCGAGCCGCACTTCCTTGAATTGAAGGACGGGACGATCCGCATGTACATGCGCTCGCACAAGGGCCTGCGCATGGCGGAGTCGCACGACGAGGGGCGCACATGGGGCGAGGTGACGAAGCCCGCCGGAATGGACCAGCCATCCGCCCGTTGCCAGGTGCGCGCGCTCGCCTCCGGCAACTGGATATTCGTGAAGCATCTTTCACCGCCTGACTCCTTCAACGAAAACAAACGCATCGGTTTGATCGCCTACCTCTCGCACGACGAAGGGAAGACGTGGGAAGGAGGGCTTGTGCTGGATGACCGTTGGTGGGACTCCTATCCTGACGTCGAGCAGGGCCCAGACGGCACGATCTACGTTACGCACGACTTTGAACGCGGACGCGAGGCTGAAATCTACCTCCACAAGTTCACCGAGGCGGACATCCTCGCGAAGAAGTTCCAGTCGCCACAGTCGCGGCAGGGCATCATCGTCATGAAGGCGATGGGCACCAAGCACAATCAAGGCAAACAGAATTAGGAGCATTTGCGATGATGAACAGCACGGGAAAAACAGTAATGGATGGGCGTCCCTATCGACAAGACGCGGCGCGCATCGCGGCAAATTCGCACTTGGCCTGCTCCATCTGGGAACGGAAGGCGGGTATGGTCTGCAGGCGCGAATAAGCTATTGCGGCAGCAAGGCGCGTCATGTCCACGTCGCTCTGCCAATGTGCCCCGGCAATTACGCGGTTTTCGCCATATTGCATGGCACGAACGAAGATTTCGTTGGCTTTCGCCGGGTTGATTTCCGCGAGCACCAGCGCGGCGACCATGCTTCTTAGCGTGTGGCCGGAGGGATAGCTGCCCTCGTCACGCCAGATGCCGTCCTCCTTTGGGCAGAGCGGCTCCTCGTTGAAATACGCAAAGGGACGACGCCTGTGGAAAAACGCTTTTGGTGCAACACGCATTTGATCAGATGTCGAAAGGCTGTTCTCAATGACTTTCCAGATCTTGGGCGTGTTCGTGGGAGATATCTCCATTCCGAAAGGCTTGGAGAATGCATCCGCAACAGTGCCGAACGACCATACGGAGTCATGTCTCGCAAGTGCGGCGCGTTCGGGATCCTTGCGCTGCTCCTTGCCCCATTCGTAGCGTACGACGTCTCGCGCAAAGTCCGCGCTGCCAGGCTTCGGCGGCGCGGGAAGGCATTTTATGAGGTCGGGCAGTTCCTCGACCCCGCAGTACGGCTCGGCAAAAGCGGCCATCGCCGCCATTAGCACCACGCCCAAAAGCAACATCATGCGATTCTTCATGGACGGTATTATATCATACCCCCAGCAGATTACGGGCAAGTTCCCCACGCTTGGCGCGTCAACAGCAAAAATTCCCACTACCATTGACAACTGCATACATGGTATAATGCGCACTGTCCGATGAAGGATGCACGAGAGCTGTTCGCCTCGTATTTCACACTCCCCGGGGCGGACTCCGGCGGAGCGCGGTCCTTTTGTACTCCGTCCCTGACCGGCGCGGCGGACGCCTTCCTCGCCCTGACACTGACGCGGAACGGCCTCGTGCTGGCCGTCACGCCCGGTCTGCCAGACGCCGACAGGCTCGCCGACGACTTGCGTCTCATCGCACCGCCTGGGACGCGGATTCTCGACTTCCCGCCGCCTCTCGACGGTGACCGCACGGCCCTCGGCGCGCGTCTCAAGACCATCGCCGCGCTAAAAGCATGGGGCCTGTCCCCATATCCTTGCGTGGTAGTCGCCGCCTTCCCCGCCATCTTGACGCCCCTGTCCGCACGGTCCGTGCCAAGCATAACATTGGGGACAGTCCCCACAGATATGGGGACAGGCCCCACAAATGTGGGCCGCTCAAACGTGGGGACAGGCCCCGTCCGGTTCGGCGAAATCTGCGAGAAACTGGCGGAATTCGGCTATACACGCACACCTCTCGTCGAACAGGAGGGTGATTACTCCGTCCGCGGCGGCATTCTCGATGTATGGAGCCCGGGCGACGAGTTCCCGGTACGCGCGGAGTTCTTCGGCGACGAACTGGAGAGCCTCCGCACGTTCAATGCCTCGACCCAGCTCTCGATAAGCCGCATCGACAGCTGCGAGCTTCTCCCGGCCGCCGAGCGGAGCGACACTCAAGACACACAAGACAAGACGACGCTGCCCGACCTGTTGCCGCCGGACAGTGTCCTCCTCGCCCTCGAGCACAACGCCTACGACCCGACGCCCTTCGCGTCCGCCAACGCCTTCACAACCAGGATATTCACAGGCGACCCGGCGCCACGCGGCGTTCCGTCCCTAGCATTACAGACGTCGCCGCTGCCCGGGTTCGCGGAGCTGGGCGCCGACGAGGCGCATCACCCCGAGCTTTTCGACGACGCCCGCCGGCGACTTGAACGGCACCTCGACGCCGCCCGTCAGCGCGGCGCGAGCGTCTTCGCCATCGACGGCCTCTCCGGCGGATTCGAGATTGGTAACCTCGTCGTAGTAACGAAGGCTGACCGCGTCTTCACTCGCCGAAGAACCCGCTCCGTGAAAGGCCGCACCGCTCCGGCGAGCGGTGCGAGGCTCTCGGACTTCGACGACCTGGAGCCCGGCGAATACGTCGTGCACGTGGACTACGGCGTCGGACGCTACATCGGCTCGTCCGAGATATTCGTGGACGGCGTGCGCAGCGAGGTCTTCACCATCGAATACGCCGACGGCGGCAAGCTCCACGTCCCGGCCGCCCACGCGCACCTGCTCTCCCGCTACGTCGGGGTGCGCGGCGAAGAGGTCCATCTGCACAGGCTGGACGGACGACGCTGGGAGAAAGACAAGCTGAACGCGCAACGTGCCGTCGCGGACCTCGCCGCCGCGTTGCTGGAGACGCAGGCGAAGCGAGAGACCGTGCCGGGCTTCGCCTACAACATCGCCTGCGACGGCATGGACGCATTCGAGGCCGCCTTCCCATACGAGGAGACTCCTGACCAGGCAACGGCGATCGACGCCGTGAAACGGGACATGGCCGCCACCAAGCCGATGGACCGCCTGATCTGCGGCGACGCCGGCTACGGCAAGACGGAAGTAGCGATGCGCGCAGCCTTCATTGCCGCGATGAACGGTAAGCAGGTCGCCGTGCTTGCACCGACCACCGTGCTCGCCGAGCAGCACTTTGAGACATTCACCTCCCGATTCGACGGCACCCCTATACGCATAGAATCCGTCTCGCGGTTCCAGTCCGGCGAAACGCACCGCGGAACCTTCAGCCGCCTGGCGACAGGCGTCTGCGACATCGTCATCGGAACACACGCAATACTCTCCGACCGCATATGCTTCCACGATCTCGGTCTCGTCATAATCGACGAGGAGCAGCGTTTCGGCGTGAGGCACAAGGAGTTCCTCAAGCGCCTGCGCGCAACAGCTGACGTGCTGACGCTCTCGGCGACCCCTATTCCGCGCACGCTCTACCTGTCCATGACCGGCGCGCGCGACCTGTCGCTGCTTCGCTCGCCGCCGAGCGAGCGCGTCGCAGTAGACACGCGGATCGTACGCGACTCCGACGAGACGGTGCGCAGCGCCATCGAGGCGGAAATCCGCCGGGGCGGACAGGTCTACTTCCTCCACAACCGCGTCATGTCGATCTCAAAGGCCGAGCGGCGTCTGCGCGCCCTTTGCCCGAAGGCCCGCATTACCGTCGCTCACGGGCAGATGGACGCGCGGACGCTCGCGAAGAAGATGCGCGACTTCGAACAGGGCCGCTTCGACGTGCTGCTCTCCACAACCATCATAGAGTCGGGCATCGACATCCCGAGGGCGAACACGATTCTCGTCGACCAGGCAGATACGTTCGGCATGGCCGACCTCTACCAGCTTCGCGGACGCGTCGGACGCTCGTCGCGGCAAGGCTACGCGTACTTCCTGCTGCCGCCTTCCGGCTCGGTCGACGCCGACGCCCGCGAACGTCTTGCCGCCTTGAAGCGACATGGCGGACTCGGCGCTGGCTTCAATCTCGCCGTCCGCGACCTAGAGCTGCGCGGCGCCGGCAACCTCCTCGGCTCCCAGCAGTCGGGACATATCGCGGCCGTCGGATTCGGCCTTTACTGCCAGCTGCTGAAGCGCACCATCGCCAGGCTCAAGGGCGAGAAGGTGAAGGAGATCGTGGACGTCAGGCTTAACCTCGACTTCACCAGTCCGCGCCTTCCCTATAGCTACATCGACGAGGACTCACAGCGCATCAGTCTCATGAAGCGCTTCGCGGAGGCGCAGGACATGCGTGTCGTGCGAGCGCTCGAGGACGAGATGCGCGATCGCTTTGGTCCGCTGCCGCCTGAGGCGAGGGAGTTCGTCAGCCTGGCCGGACTCCGCGTGGCCTGCGCCGCCGCGAACATCGGCAACATCGACACCAATGGGACGAAGGCCGTCTTCCACAGGGCCGGCTCGCGCGATGTGGCGCTTGTCGTCGACCTGAAGAGCACCTCTTCACAGGGCAAGATATCCGAACTCCTCCGCGCCGCCGTGAAGGCGAGAAAGCGCGCCCGGGAAAATTGACGCGGTGCAAGGTTATCTCGCCGCCGCCGCGTCGTAGTCCACGCGAAGCGGCACGTCCGGCAGGCACGTGCCGTGTTCAATCGCCGCGTCAAGCTCCCTCGCGCGGTCGTCGTCGTACCACCAGTAGCTGAGCACGCCCTCCTCTCCGCCAAGACGTCCGAGCAAGGTCTCCGGAGTCCCGAACTTGTTCCAGTAGAGCAAGCGGTGCTCGTCGGTATGCCAGAGAAGCACATAGGGCACAGCGTCAGTCACGAGGCGGTCAATCTGCCGGTAGGCATCCTCGCGGTCGGAGGCGGACATCATCGTCTTCTCGCGCTCGATCAGCTCGTCCACCTCCGGAATGGCAAGTCCAGTTATATTGTTGCCGCCTGGCCGGCGGCCCTCGCGCGAATGCCACGTCGTCTCAGGCGTGCGTATTACGGACGCGCCCCACGCCGCCCATGTCATGTCGAAGCTGAAGGAGTCCATGTCGCGCATCCAGCCTGCGAAGTCCTTCCTGACAATCTCCATCTCGATGCCGCACCGCGCAAGCGCGGCGGAGAACAGCGCAAGGAACTTGTCCTCGGTGGACGAGCGAGAGAGGAAGGAGAACTTGAAGCCGTTCGCAAGGCCTGCCTCGGCGAGAAGCCGCTTGGCTCCCTCCGGGTCGTAGGTCCATTGCGTGTTGGCGCACGGGTGCGCGGCGTCGTAGAGATCGGTGTAGTAGCTGCGGAGAAGGAAGTACTCGCCGTTCATGAGCGTCTGGTTCATGGTCTCGCGGTCAAGAAGCTTCGCCATCGCCTGCCGCACCTTCAGCTTGTCGAACGGCGGCCTGCGCATGTTCATCGCGAAGCCCTGGAAGCCTATCGGGTCGTGGTTGCGCACCCTCCGCTTCAGTATCCAATTGCGCGCAAACCGCTCTCCCTTCGTCTCAGCGTTCATAATGCGCGCCGAATAGACAGGGTACACGTCTATCATGCGCTTCTTGAAGGCCTCGAAGGCATTCTCGCCGTCCGCATAGTACCGCAGCACGATCCGGTCGAAGTTGCACATGCCCCGCACCGACAGAAATTCCCGCCGCCACCAGGTGTCGCTGCTGACGAATTCGCACGAAATCTGCTCGTCTACGCGGTGAAGCCGGTATGCGGACGATACCGGCATTCCGACAAGCGAGACCGTATTGAACGGCCTGCCCGCGAAGGCATGACGCGGCAATATCCAGAACAGTCCGCAACTGACGAGGTCGCGCCAATCCTTCGGCGAGTCGCCCTTCTTGCGGAAGCGCACCGTCCGCCCGTCCACAACCTCCGGGCTCTCGAAGACGCCGAGCGTCGTCTTCCACGGACCGGTGTCGCTCGCCGGGTCCATGACCACGTCGAACGTCCACTTCACGTCATCCGCCGTGACCGGAGCGCCGTCGGACCACTTCGCGCGGTCGTCGAGGACGAACGTGAACTCGCGTCCGTCGTCCGACACCGCCCAGCGCCGGGCGAGCGCAGGCTCGAAGTCAAGCGTGGCGGCGTCGATGGAGAGCAGGTTCTCGTACATGAGGTCGAAGGTCATGCGCGTGTACGAGTTGTTGTCGACGTAGGCGTTGTAGCTTTTCGGAGGCTGGGCGCCGCTGAAGCGCAAGATGCCGCCCCTCCGCGCACGCGGGCTGGCGACCGGGTCGGGACGCTCCGTCCAGCCGGGCGCCGGATACCATGTCGCCGCGACCATAAGTGCCGCGCCGATGATTTCCGCGACAAGCGTCATGAGACTCCTGCCGGCGGCGGGGGCAGCCGTCCCTCCAGCGCGTCTGCCGCAATCATGCGCGCATCGGTCTCGAAGTCGCCCTTAATCATCCAGCGCAGGAAGTTCGGCTCGCCAAGCAGCACCTGACGGAGCGGAGTGCCGCGCTTCTTGCCGAAGTTGATCGTCCACTCTCCGTCACGCCAGCGGAAGCACCCGTTGCGATCGGCGTTGAGCGGGTCGTGCGGCATGAGGTACTCGTCCAGCTCGTCCACGCGCTTCGGCAGGTCGTCGTAACGCGCCAGCTGGGCCTTAAGCACTTCGAGCGTGGCCCGGGCGTCCGCCTCGGCGCCGTGTGCGCCGTCATGGGAGCGTCCGCAGTAGAAGCGGACGGCGGCAGTCAGGTCGCGAGGTTCCTTACGATGGTAGATGCGCTGCACGTCTATGCGGCGACGACTGCCTGCGGCGAAGTTCAGCCCAACGCGGGCGAACTCCTCCTCCAGACACAGTATGTCGAAACGGTCGGAGTTGAAGCCACCGAGGTCGCAACCGGCGAAGAAGTCGAATATCTCCCGAGCCCGCTCGGCAAACGTCGGGCAGTTCTTCACGTCCTCGTCGGCAATGCCGTGCACCAACGTCGTCTCTGGCGGAATGGGAACGGTCGGGTTCAGGAGCCAGCATCGCCAGTCTTCCTGCCCGTCGGGCGACACCTTCACCGCCGCAAGCTCTATGATGCGGTCGCGGCGCGGGGACACTCCCGTCGACTCGATGTCAAACACGACCAGGGGACGAGTCATCTCTATCGGTATCATTGCTTACCTCTCGTTTCTAAGCGCGGGATCCAGCCTGTCCCGAAGGACGTCGGCAAGATGGTTGAAGACCAGGACAAGAAGGAATATCGCGGCGGTGGTGAACGCCATCTCCCACCAGACGCCCTGCCAGAGTCGCAGGCGGGCGTTGTTTATCATTATGCCCCACGAAGGCTCCCCCTGCACGCCGATGCCAAGGAAGGAGATGAAGACCTCCGTCGCTACCGCAGACGGGAAGCGTATCGAGAACTGAATGAGAATGATGTGTGCGACGTTAGGCAGTATGTGGCGGAACATGATCCTAGGGGCAGAATAGCCGAGCGTCTTCGCCGCCTGCACATACGCGCGGTCCCTGTGCTTGATTACCTCCGCGCGTATCGTGCGGCAGGTTCCCACCCAAGTCGTAAGGCCTATGCCGAGGTAAATCCCGGGGAGCCCCCGCCCGACTACGAGCGACACGGCCAGAATGAACAGCAGCCCAGGCATCGAGGCGACGGTTGCGCAGAGCCAGTTCACGATGGCGTCGGGCCAGCCGCCGAAATAGCCGCCGACAAGTCCGAGCAGCACGCCAAGAGGAATCGCGATGAGGCTCGTAATGATTCCGACATGGAACGCAATCCGTGCGCCCTGCACCAGGCGAAGCGCGACATCACGGCCAAGGTTGTCGGTTCCCATCCAGTGCTCGAGCGACGGAGGCTGGTAGCGGTTCGCGGAGTCGACGCGGTTGTACGCCGGCGTCACGTCGCGCACCCGGGCCACCCGGTACTGTATCTCGCCGAAAGCCGCTGCCGCCGCATATGCGGCCAGCACCAGCAACGCAGCGACTGTCGTTCTTGCCATATATGGAGATTATACCAAAAACGCCGCCTTCGCGGGACGCCGTTTCGGAAGCGTCACGCCATGCTCCGCAACCGATCCAACGCCTCCGTGAAAAAGCTCTCGGGAGTGGAAGCGCCGCTCGTAACGCCAAGCGTGTCGATTCTCGAAAAATCGATCGATTCGAGTTCACCAAGCGTTCCGGCCATGAAGGCGCCGACGCCGCACTCCGCCGCGACTTCGGCAAGGCGGCGCGCATTGGCCGACGTTCGCGAACCAAGCACCAAGACGGCACGCCGTCCCTCGCCGCCGGACGAGCAGAAGCGCCGCACGGCGTCCTGCCGGTCCTTGGTGGCGCGGCAGACGCCGGACGCAAACTCCACCTCGTAGGTCTTGCGCAGCTCGTCCACCTGACGCGCCACATCGTCGGCGTTCATGCTCGTCTGGCTGACGACGCCTATCCTGCCGCCCGGCGGCGGCAACGGCAACGCGACGCCGTCCGGAGATGCCGCGGCTATCTCGCCTGCGATTCCCCTCGTTTCAACATGATCAGGATCGCCAAGCACGACTACCGGCAGCCCACGCTCAGCAAAGGCACGCGCCGCGGCGTGCGCCCTGGCCACAAACGGACACGTGGCGTCCACGACCCTCATGCCGTGCGACTCCGCATATTCCCGTACGGACGGTGGCACCCCGTGCGCGGAGAACACAACCGTTTCGCCGTCCGGCACGTCCTCGATACGCTCCACGAATCTGAACCCCCGATCTTCAAGTCCGCTTACGACCATCTCGTTGTGCACAAGCGCATGCAGGCACCAGACGTCACGGAGCATCATCGCCTTGTCAATCGCGGCGTTCACTCCAGCGCACAGCCCGTGCGGCTCTATAGTCTCCAGCTTCACAAGACTGCGGGAAAATGGTGGCGAGAAAGGGGATCGAACCCTTGACCTTAGGCTTATGAGTCCTGCGCTCTACCAACTGAGCTATCTCGCCAGTAATCCGTCAAGATTTGAGTATTTTACCAAATCCCCGGCGGGGAAGTCAACCGCCCGTCAGATTTTGACCTCGCCGAGGTCGGAAGGTATCCACCAGCCGTGAGGCGAAAGGTCGAACGGAAAGACGCGAACGCCGTCCGGCGCGCAGTTTCGCTTGAACGCCTGAGTGAAGAACCGGCGCATGAACGTGCGGAGCGTCCTTTCGACGGTCGCGGCGGCGTATGCGCCTGCGAAATGCCGCAGCGCCGCCGCACGGAGGTCCTTCGAGCCCATCTCGTTCATTATGAAATTCCAGAGGAAGAAGTCGTGCAGCTCGTAGGGCCCGATAGTGTCTTCAGTAACCTGGCCCTTCTTCAGCTCGGGGCTGACCGGCGTGGCGATGATGTCCCTTAGCGCCGCCGCCGCGACCTTTTTGCCCTCGTCGCCAGACTTCAGCGCCCGCTCCGCCCACCAGGCGCAGACCTTGCGGACTATGGTCTTCGGGACGCCGCTGTTGACGCCGAACATCGACATGTGGTCGCCGTTGAACGTGCACCAGCCGAGCGCAATCTCGCTCATGTCGCCGGTGCCGATGACGATGCCGTCCACCATGTTCGCCCTGTCCATCAGGATAAGGGTGCGCATCCGCGCCTGCGCGTTCTCGAAAGTGACGTCGGGCGTCTTCCCGTCATGGCCGATGTCGCGGAAATGGCGACGGCAGGCAGGCACTATGGAAATCGTCTCAAGCCCGACGCCAAGGCCCTCCGCCAGAAGTTCTGCGTTGCCCTTCGTGCGGCGCGTCGTGCCGAACCCTGGCATCGTAATCACATGTATGCCGCGCCTGTCGAGCCGCAGCCGCTCGAACGCCGCGACGCTCACGAGGAGCGCAAGCGCGGAGTCAAGACCGCCTGAAAGACCTATGACGACATCGCGGCAGCGAATCGCGCGCAAGCGGACCGCAAGGCTTTCCGTCTGCCTGGCGAATACCTCCGCCGGATTGCACGGGAAAGGCTCCGTTCCGCCTTTCTTGGGCGGCTTGCCGAGAAACGCGCGATGCCGCGCAAGGCAACCGAGTTCCTTCCCCTTCTTCATTACCGCCCTTTCGCCGGGGCCGGACGGTATCCGTAGGGGTTGTGACTCTGCCAGTTCCAGGCGTCTCGGCACATTTCACCGATGCCGCGTTCCGCCTTCCAGCCGAGCTCGCGCAGCGCGAGCGACGGATCGGCCCAGCACTCCGCGATGTCGCCGGGACGCCTTGGGCAAATCTTGTACGGGACGGGGCGCTTCGCCGCCTGCTCAAACGCCTTGACGATCTGCAACACCGAATATCCGTGCCCTGTGCCAAGGTTGTAGATCTTCAGCCCGAGCTTCGGCTCGCGCTCAAGCTTCTCGATGGCCTTCAGGTGGCCGAGAGCAAGATCGACGACATGAATGTAGTCCCTGACGCCCGTGCCGTCCGGCGTAGGATAGTCGTTGCCGAACACGTTGAGCTCGGGCAGGCGTCCTACCGCGACTTGCGCGACATACGGAAGCAGGTTGTTCGGAATACCCGCAGGATCCTCGCCGATAAGCCCGGACTCGTGGGCACCGATAGGATTAAAGTACCTGAGCAGTATCACGTTCCACTCCGGGTCGGCCTTCTGCACGTCGCGGAACACCTGCTCCATCATGAGCTTAGTCCAACCGTAGGGATTCGTGCAGCCGGGCGTCGGGAAGTCTTCGCGGATCGGCACTGCCTTCGGCTCGCCGTAGACCGTCGCCGACGACGAGAACACGATGTTCTTGCAACCATGCTCGCCGAGGCACTTGAGAAGCGTGAAGGTTCCGCCGAGGTTATTGGCATAGTACTTCAATGGAATCTTCGTCGACTCGCCGACGGCCTTGAGCGCGGCGAAGTGGATTGCCGCGTCGAAGTGCCCTTCCGCGTCGAGAATCGCGTTCAGCCGCCTTTCGTCTCGTATGTCGGCCTTGTAGAACGCCGGCGCCTTGCCCGTAATCTTGCGCACCCTCGACAGTGCCTTGCGCGAACTGTTGCAGAGGTTGTCCACGACAGTGACGTCATGCCCGGCATTCAAGAGCTCGACGACTGTATGGCTGCCGATGTAGCCGGCGCCCCCGGTAACTAGAATCTTCATGTTTCCCTTCCTTTCCCGTCCTATCAGAAGAACAGCTTTGCGAGCGACAGAAGGCCCTGCTTCCAGGGCACGCGGTGCGAAACGCCGCTCTTGCCAGCGAACTCGGAAAGATGCTCCACGTACCAGTCGTAGTTCCTCACGAGCGCCTGCTTGTTGGAATATTGCGGACGGTAGCCCAAGAGCCTCTCGGCCTTCTCAATCGACACGAACGAATCCGTAGAGGCCGTCTCGTAGACCCAAGGATAGAGCGGCGAAAGGTGAAGCTTCTCAAGTATGCGCAGAATGAACACGAGAGGCTTCACGGGCATGCCCCGGATCTTCTTGCCGTGCCCTGCGCGGTCAAGCACAGCCTGATAGTCTTCCTTCATCGTCGTGAATTCCTTCGCGCCGATGTTGAACTCGGTCGCGACGACGTCCTTCGGATAGGTCATCGCGTTCCAGATCGCATGGTCGAGGTCATCCACGTCCATCAGCTGGTAGCGGTTCTCGCCGCTGCCGATCATCGGGAAGCCGTGGCCGGTGTAAGCCCAATCGTAGAAGAGCGCAAACACGCCGAGCCGCTCTGGGCCGATAAAGCTCTTCGGACGTATGATCGAGACGCAGTACCCGTCCTTTATCGCCTCGCGGCAAATGTTCTCCGCCTCGATCTTCGCGTGCCCGTAGGGCCCTACGCCGACCATCGGGTCCGTCTCGTATATCGGGTGCTTCTTCGGAACGCCGTACACCGCCGTGGAGGAAATCTGGATCATGCGGTCGAGGCCGAACTTGCGCGCTGCGGCAAGCACATTGCGGCAGCCGTCCACCTCAGTCGTGCGTATGTCTTCCTCGCTGTAGAGCGGCAGCGCCGCGGCGCAGTGTACTACGATGTCGCAGCCTTCCGTGACCTTCTCGACAGCCTGGACGTCGCGCACGTCACCCTGCGTGAACTTGAGCCAGCTCTCGCCCTTTTCGGGATAGTCGAACGGCGCTATGTCAAGAACACGAATCTCATCAACGCCCTTCTCGCGAAGGAAGCGTATGAGATTTATGCCGAGAAAGCCCGAGCCGCCAGTGACAAGGACCTTCATCGTTCACCTCACTTTGCCGGGGCCGCAGGCGCGGCAGGAGCCGGCGCAGGCGCTGGTGCGGGAGCAGGAGCCGCAGGGGCTGCCGCAGGCGCGGGGGCCGCTGGTGCCGGAGCAGGAATCGCAGGAGCCGCCGCCGGTGCCGCTGGGGCGGCGGGAAGCTCAGGAGCCATCGGGAGCGCCGGCGGAGCCGACTCCGCCGCAGCAGGCTCGGACTCCTGCGCCATCAGCGAATGCGAATGCACCGTCGAGGTCAGTCTCGCGAGAATAAGCGTGTTAAGCAGAAAGACCGCGCCCAGCACGGCCGTCGTCTTGATCAGGACGTTACCGGCGTCGGCGCCCAGGGACGCCTCAAGCATGCCGCCGCCTATGGCACCGCCCAAGCCGCCTTCTTTCGGCTTCTGCAGCATCACGACAAGCACGAGCAGCAGACAGACGAGCACTTCAATGACATACAGAAATCCAATCAAAATGGACATCGTTTCTTCCTTTCGTTTGAGTGGATATTATACCGCATTCGTCGGCTTTCCGTCAACTCCCCGTCGGCAGTGCCATTTTCGTTCTCGTTTCTTTATCCTTAAACGGGTTGCGCACTCTGACACCGGCGTAGGACTGTCCGTCGTTCAGGTCCTCGGAAAGCAGTTCGTCGCACCCCGACTTCTCCGCTGCCGCAACGATCATCGCACCTTGAAGCGAAATGCCATACAACGCCCTTACCTCTACGGCTCTTGCAACAATTTGCGGAGTCTGGTCAACAGTTTCGATACACCTCAAGCCGTCGAGGAGCTTCAAGACCTCCTGTGGAGTACACCCAAGTTTCTTGTGGCAGATGTTCGCAAACTCGGAAAGAACTTGCGCCGATATGCGAAAGCCCTCTCCGCCTACTGCGGCGTCAATCAGCTCCGCTGCTATGTCATGCTTCTGCGGATCATGCGAATCGACGGCATAAACGGCAATGTTGGTGTCGAGAAAAGTCATAGGGCATCTCCTCGATCATATGCATCGGCGCGGTCGCGGTCGGTCATAAGGTGGTCGACAATGCCAGACTTGACGTTTGCCCATGCCGCGACGGAGTCAAACTCGACACCGGGACGCAAAAGCCCGTCCATGCCGTTTCGGTATCCTGGATCGGTCATCTTGTTTTCGACGTTAGCAACGTATTCCCTCCAACTCGGAAGTTCTTCGCCAAGCTCGGCCTTGTAGCGCCGCCAACATGCAAGCACCTTGTCGACGTCCGGCTTTGCGTGCTTCAGGACATAGTCCATGTCAAACAGGTCGCGTGTCTTCTTCCGGCCGTAGACCGCGTTGAACTTCGTCCCAAGCATCTCGTCAAAACGATAAGCCGTCACCTCGCATGAGCCAGAGAACCACTCGCTTTCCATGGAGAACGGAACCTTGTCAAATCCAAGTTCGGTGAAATGCTCGTTGCAGTTGATCTCGACTTTGATTCTACAGGGAATGTCTTCTATCTCCGAAACATATCGAAGCTTCATGACATGATTGTAGCGCTTGCCCTTGGCCTGCTGGTCTGGCACGAACGACAGGACGTTCCTGAGCCTATCAAGTATCGGCCCCATCGGCTCGGGATTGATCAGAACAAGGTCGATGTCCTCGCTGTATCTTGGCTGCGGCGTGACATACAGCTTGTAAAGCGCGGTCCCTCCGCGCCACGCAAGACGGGATGCGAGGAACGGATCAGAATAGATTGCGACAATCACGCGGGAAATAAGAATGTCCTGTTCGACAAACTGCATAGTAGTCCAAGGGAACTGCCTGCGCCATTCGAGAAGATGTTTTTCCAATATCATAAGTCATCAACCTCAACATCGTAGTTAATTCGAATTTTCCATTTCTTGTTCATGCGACAATCGGAAGCCTTACACGAAAGCGAGAGAGTTGCCCATTCCATCCTTGCTCCATATTGCTTGTAGGCATCATAGAGAGCTTTCGCCGTCTCCGCCTCGCCAAGAACCTCTTCTATGAGATATCCCGTGCGTTGAATTGTCCGACTGGTAATTGCAGAGAAAAGCGATGCCATTTCTTTAGATGAGAAATCGATGCTTTCAACAAGTTCCGCCAAGACAGTCGCGACGTTATTAAGCCCCCCCGCCAAATGTTCATACTGGACCAGTTCCAAGGCCGTCAGTTCTGGCGAAGAACATCTGAATGTCCCCCATTCGCCTTTTCTCTCCCGAATAAGACATCCATCTGGAATATGTTTCCGATAAACCCAGAACATATATGGGTTCTTCGCCTTGGAAGTGCGCATTCGCGGCAGCACTGTAGTGACAAAACTAACCAGAGGCTTTTGGTGCGCAGCTCCATATAATTGTGCTGCCGACAACAAGCTCACATAATAAGGCTTTTCAAGATATCTAAACATCGAGTCAATATAATACAAGGGTGGAACGATGCCAGTTGCCTTGTATCTAGTTGGTATTGTAACGTAAAATCCCTTATGAACAGAAGCAATCACTCCAGCGCGTGTCAACCTGCTTAACTCTGTGCTAAGTCCAGCTTTTGAATATGATGGCAAAGCAGAACTTATCTCAGCGTATGAAAACGTTGAGCGTCCAGTTATTTCAGATTCATAAACCCATTCTCTTACTGTCATTGTAGCGTTCCTAGACATTTTATGTACAGTTGCGCTCTTAATCTTGTTGTATTATACCATAATAAGGTGCCGAGTTTCAAGAGGGCTACATTCTCTCATCCAGACGCTCCTTACCTCAATCAGTCCTGCGGAATCAGACGTAGACGTAGTCGTTCAGGACGGGTTGAAGGCCACCGTTGGTGAGGTCGGCGCGCATACGCTCCAGGCTGCGGGCGTCGCTGATCTCGAACTGCTCGTCGCCCTCCTCGCCAGAACAGGCCCCCTGTCCGTATTTCGCGGCATGGTCGCCTATACCTGTGGACACGCCGGCGGACACCTTCGTTGCCGCAATCTTCACGATGCCGTTGCGGAAAGAGGCGCTTTCCCGCGAAGAGACGGTTATGCCGGCAAACGGCAGGAACAAGCGGTACGCGCACAATACCTGGCAAAGCTCCCGCTCGCCGATTTCGCCGGGCCGGACGTCCGGATTATTCGTTATCGGCCTTAAGCGCGGACACGAGAGGCTGATTTCCGCCTCAGGATATTTCTTCTGCAGCCAACAGGCGTGCAGGGCCGTGGCAAGAGCGTCCTTGCGGAAGTCGGAAAGGCCGAGCAACGCGGAGAACGCGACGCCGCGCATTCCGCCCCTCAGCGCACGCTCCTGCGCGTCAAAGCGGTACGGCCAGACACGCTTGTGTCCCATGAGGTGCAGCTTTTCGTACTGCTCCACGTCATACGTCTCCTGAAACACGGTCACGTAGTCCGCGCCGCGCTCGTGCAGATAGCGGTACTCGTCGGTGTTCATGGGGTAGACCTCGAGCCCCACCAGCCGGAAATACCGCCTGGCCAGCTCGCAGGCGTCGCCGATGTACTCTACGCCACTCACTGACCTGCTCTCGCCGGTAAGGATCAGCACCTCCTCCATGCCGGACTTCGCGATCACCTCCATCTCGCGCTCGATCTGCCCCTTGTCGAGCCTCATGCGGCGTATCGGGTTATAGCAGTTGAAGCCGCAGTAGACGCAATAGTTCTCGCAGTGGTTCGCGATGTAGAGCGGCGTAAACACGTACACCGTGTTGCCGAAGTGCTTCACCGTCTCGGCGCGAGCGCGCTCCGCCATACGCTCAAGAAACGGTTCGGCGGCAGGTGAAAGCAGCGCACGGAAATCCTCCTCAGAGCAACGGTTGCCGTCAAGAGCGCGCCTCACGTCCGCAGCCGTGTACCGGCAAGGGTCATACGACGCCATCGCCGCGCGCACGCGGTCCTTGATGTCGGAATCTATCTCCTCCATTCCCGGCAAGTACGCCATCGGGTCCGTCCGGCACGACGGATCACGCTCGAGGCGGTGCTTGCGCTCAAGCGCCGCCGGGGAAAGCCCCGCCGCGTCGAAGATCAAGTCGCTTCGCCTGGGATCCGACTCTCCCATAAGGTCATTCTCCCGTCAGCGCAAGAATCCGGTGAGCGGATCGGAAGCCGAACCGCCTCGCGCAAGAACGCGCCCCAACCCGGCGCGATAAGCCTCGCGCCCAGCCTCTATGGCAAGGCGGAATGCGCGGGCCATACGCGGCACGTCGCCGGAAGTGGCGAGCGCGGTGTTGGCCATGATTGCGGCAGCACCCATCTCCATGGCGCGGCAGGCCTGGCTCGGCGCGCCTATGCCGGCGTCCACGATGATCGGCAGTTCGATCTCGTCGATGAGGATCTGTATGAAGTCCGCCGTGGCCAGGCCCTTGTTCGACCCTATCGGCGCCCCAAGCGGCATCACGGCGGCGGCGCCGGCCTTGACCAGGTCGCGGGCCACGTTGAGGTCGGGGTACATGTACGGCAGCACCGTAAAGCCTTCGGCGGCCAGCATCTCCGTCGCCCGGATCGTTTCCTGATTGTCAGGCAGCAGGTACTTCGCGTCGCGCATGATCTCGATCTTCACGAAGTCACCGCAGCCGAGCTCGCGGGCGAGCCGCGCGATGCGCACTGCCTCCTTCGCGTCGCGCGCTCCGGACGTGTTCGGCAGCAGCGTCACACCCTTGGGAATGCAGTCGAGTATGTTCTCGCGCTCGTTAGTGTTGGCGCGTCGCACCGAGAGCGTAACGATCTGGGCGCCCGCGTGCTCCACCGCGGCCCTAACGAGGCTCAACGAATACTTGCCTGAGCCAAGAATGAAGCGCGACGTAAACGTGCGTCCGCCGAGCGTGAATGTGTCGTTATCTTCCGTCATGGTTCTTCCGATCCGTCTATTAGACGCAGTATCATCGTCGCCTGATGCGCCGCGCACACCAGGACGCGCGCGCCGTAGAGCCCGAGGCCGTCCGCCACGTCCGCCGTGCGGTCGCCGCAGACGTAGAGCCGCTTCGAGACGCGCACGGTCGATATGCGGTTTGCGGACTCAAGTCCGGCCATGCCGGACGCCGCGACCACAGGCTTGTCAGGATACGCCGCCAGCGCGGACGAGACGAGCATGGCCTTCTCCTCCGCGCGGTCGAACGCCTCGCAAATTATGTCGTCGCCGGACAGCAGCACGGCGACGTTCTCCTCCGTAATCCGCACCGCCTCCGCCGTCACCTCGCAATACGGGTTGATTGCGGCGATGTTAGCCTTCAACGCCTCGGCCTTGGCAAGCCCGACCTGCGCCGCAGCATACTGCTGGCGGTTAAGGTTCGACGGCTCCACCCGGTCGAAGTCAATGAGATGCAAGTGCCCCACGCCGGCCCGCGCAAGCGCGACGGCGATGTTGGAGCCAAGCCCTCCCAGTCCGCACACCGCAACGTGCGCGGCATCGAATTTCGCCTGACGCGCTGCGCCGTGGCGCTCGACGAGCGCGGCATGCAGGGTTTCGCGGTCCGGAGCCATCGTTAGCCGCCTCCCATAAAGCAGACGATTTCTACGACATCGCCGTCGCGCAGAATTGTTCCAGCATAGCGGTCTCTCGGCACGATGGCCTCGTTGATCTCAACCACGACGCGCGCGGCATTGTAGCCGACGGATGACAGATAGTCTGCAAGCGCCTGGCCTGCAACGTCCTGCTCTTTGCCGTTGATCCTCAGCATCGTCCCTCCTCTCCGCACAGCGTCCGCGCAATCGCAGAAACCGGATCCCCCTCCGCACGCAGCAACCCGGTGGCGTCCGCAAGCGCCGCGCGTGCCGCCGCGTTCGCGGCTTTGTCGGTCAGCCATGCCTTAAGACGTTCCGCAACGGCCTCTGCGGTGAAATCTTCCTGCAGAAGCTCCGGCATCGGACACGGTGCGCCGGACTTCTCAGCTATGATGTTCGCAAGCCCGATATGGCGCACCCCCGTGATGACACGCCGCGCTATGAAGGCAAAGACGGGATCCACCTTATAGACCAGCACTGTCGGGCAGCCCGCCAGCGCCGCTTCAAGCGTCGCAGTGCCGCTGGCGACAACCGCCGCGTCCGCCTCGCGCAAAAGCTCCCTCGCACCGCCGTCGCGGACCGAAACGATGTCCGCAACCGCCTCCTGCCCGTCGCAACGGCCCTTGCTGCGGAACCGCTCGATCTGCGCGACGATCGCCGCGCGAGCCTTTTCGTTCGCAGCCGGAATGACGACTCTCAATCCGGCGACTTCCCCGGACAGCCGCGAAACGGCCTCCAGAAGCGTCGGCATGTGGTGGCGTATCTCGCCAAGCCTGCTGCCCGGCAAGACCGCCAGAAGCTTTCCGCCGGACTCATCGCGCGACTTCTCTTCGCCACCTCGCTCCCCTTCCTTGGCCATTTCCATCGCGAGCGGGTGCCCTACGAACTCGGCGAAGCCTGGACGGAACAGCGCAGGCTCGAACGGGAAGAAGCAGCAGAGCCTGTCGAGCGCCGCCTCGATCTTCGGAATGCGTCCGCGCTTCCACGCCCAGACCTGCGGACACACCACGTGGACCGTGCGTATGCCCCGCGCCTTGGCGTAGGCGGCCAGCTTGAGATTCATCCCCGGATAGTCAACGGTGCACACGACGTCGGGACGCCACTCGTCTATCGCCCGTTCCATCGTCCGCTTCACGCGCATGAAGAAGAATATCCGCCGCAGCACGGCGAGAATCCCCATTACGGCGAGATCGCCAACGTTGAATCCGTAGTCGCCGTAGCCGCGTATCTCGGCGTCGGGGCACAGTCCGCCAACCTTCGCCGCGATCCGTTCGCGGTACATCATTCCGGACTCCTCGCCGGCTAGGAGCAGGATCTTCATGGCCTCAGCGGTGCCGGCGGAAGGCCAGAGTCCACACCGACGACGGCGATGCCGTGGCGGTTTGCGAAGTCGGCGACCGCCTCGCGATCGAGCATTATGAGGCGTCCCGCCTGAAATGCGAGCGCGGTCGCGCCGGCGCGTTTCATGACCTTGAGGGTCTTCAGTCCGACGACCGGAATGTCGAAGCGCATGTCGTGACCTTCGCGTGCAGCCTTGAAGACGACGGAGCCCTTGCCGCCGAGGCGACCGCCGCGGCGTATCGCCGCGTTCGTGCCCTCGAACGCCTCCACGGCGAGCACCATGCCCGACTTCACAACGACCGTCTGCCCGACGTCGTGCGCCCCGACGTCGCGTGCCACCTCCATGCCGCGGCGCACGTCCGAAGCCTCAGTTTCAGTAAGCTCGCGTCCGGCGAGCGGCCCGACTCCCGGCAAGTGCCCGTCCATATACAGCGACGCCGGCAAGACCTTCGATCCGTATGACTCGAACTTCTCGATGAGCTTGCGGAATATCGTGTGCGCGTTCTTCGTCGGCAGCTCGCGCAGCCAGGCCTTCACCTCGTCGCTGAACCGACAGCGGAACAGCGAGAGCGGATTTATCTGACCAGCCATCACGAGTCCGTCGTAGCCCTGCGTGCCGGCCCACCGCACGGCCTCGTCGAGCGCGCCAAGCGCGACGCGATGCTCGCCGTCCGCCGCGCGCACGGTCGCCGCTTCGGTGGAGCCGCGGACCGACAGCACGTCCACGCGGGCGACGCCTGCGCGCTTCGCCCCCTCGATCACGAGCCGCGGATAGCCTCCCGCGCCCGCCACTACGAGAAGCTTTGAGATCATTCCTCCGCGCGAAGGCGCTCCAGGAACGCGTCGAGCGTCATGGCGCCCAGGTCGCCGGCGGCGCGGCTGCGGACGGATACCGTGCCGTTCGCCTCGTCGCGCGGACCGACCACCACCTGGTACGGAACCTTCATGAGCGTCGCCTCGCGAATCTTCGCGCCGAGCTTCTCGGCCGAGGAGTCCACGTCGACGCGGAACCCTGCCGCACGAAGGCCGGACTGCACCTTCTTCGCGTAGTCGAGCGCCTTGTCGCTGACCGGCAGCACTCGAACCTGCTCCGGCGCGAGCCAAAGCGGGAACGCCCCCGCGTAATGCTCGATGAGAATGCCGAAGAAGCGCTCGATGGAGCCGAGCAGCGCGCGGTGTACCATGTACGGGCGGTGGTCCTTGCCGTCGGCGCCGACGTAGGTGAGGTCAAAGCGCTCCGGCAGGTTGAAGTCGAACTGCACCGTGCCGAGCTGCCAAGGCCGTCCGAGCGCGTCCTTGATCTTCATGTCGATCTTCGGACCGTAGAACGCGCCGCCGCCCTCGTCCACCTCATAGCTCATGCCCTCCTGATCGAGCGCGTCCCTGAGCGACTGCGTCGCCTGCTCCCAGCGGGCAGGGTCGCCGACCGCCTTCTCGGGCTTGGTGGAGAGGTACGCCTGAATGTCATGGAAGCCGAACTTGCCGAGCATTCCCTTCGCGAACTCGACGGTGTCCCTTATCTCCTGCACGATCTGCTCGGGCGTGCAGAAGATGTGCGCGTCATCCTGCGTGAAGCCGCGCACGCGGAAGAGACCGTGGCGCACGCCGTCCTTCTCGTAGCGGTAGACGGTGCCAAGCTCCGCGAGGCGCATCGGCAGGTCGCGGTAGCTGCGCTTCTTGAACTGGTAGACCTGTATGTGGAACGGGCAGTTCATGGGCTTCACGTAGTAGTCCTGGACGTATGCGTCCTCGCCGCTGCCCTCCTGCACCTTCATCACCGGGAACATGCCTTCCTTGTAGAACGAGAGGTGCCCCGACGTCTCCCAGAGGTTCGACTTGCCGACGTGCGGCGTGTAGACGATCTCGTAGCCGGCCTCGTAGTGCTTTTTGCGCCAGTACTCCTCGATCGCGACGCGCACGCGCGCGCCCTTCGGCAGCCAGTGCGCGAGGCCCGGGCCGACAGACTCCGTTATCGTGAACAGCTCCAGCTGCTTTCCGAGGACGCGGTGGTCGCGCTTCTTCGCCTCCTCCTCGCGGGCGATGATAGCGTCAAGCTCGGCCTGGTCCTTCGCGACGATGCCGTAGATGCGCTGGAGCATCTTGTTCTTCTCGTCGCCGCGGTAGTAGCTGCCGGCGACGCGGGTGAGCTTCACCACGCCGATCTGGGCGGAATGCTCCACATGCGGCCCGCGGCACATCTCCACGTAGTCGCCGACCGCGTAGGTCGATATCGCGACGCCGTCCGCAATCACGTCCTGAAGACGCTCCAGCTTGTACTTCTGGCCGGCGAGCAGTACCTTCGCCTCGTCGGCGGACACCTCCTTGCGCACGAAAGGCTCGTCAAGCGCGATAAGGCGCGCGATCTCCGCCTCGATCTTCGGGAAGTCCTCGGGCGAAAGCCTGTGCGGCAGGTCGAAGTCGTAGTAGAACCCGTCTTCCGTAGCGGGCCCGATGTCCACCTGAACGTCGGGAAAAACGTTCATTACCGCGCGCGCCATCATGTGCGCCGCGCTGTGCCGCCTCATTTCGTCGGTAACTTCTGCCATAATCACTCCTGTTCTCCTTAAACTGTTATTATACCATATTTCCCCCGCCGCCATTGCGAGCGTCAGGTTTCGCGCTCCAAATCGCGGCGGACGGCCTTCTGCTTGAGCGCATCGCGCTTGTCGTGCAGCGCCTTGCCGCGGCAGACGCCCAGGTCGAGCTTCACCTTGCCGCGGCGAAGGAACATCTTGAGAGGCACGAGCGTGAGGCCCTTCGCCTCGCTCTTCATCTTCAGCTCTCCGATCTCCTTGGCGTGCACGAGCAGCTTGCGGTTGCGCTTCGGGGCGTGGTTGAACCTGTTGCCGAACTCGTACGCTGCGATGTCGGCCCCGACGAGCCAGAGTTCGCCGCCGAGGACCGCCGCGTAGGAGCCGGCCAGCGACACTCCGCCGCGCCGCACCGACTTCACCTCGGTCCCCGAAAGGGCTATGCCGCACTCGATCGTCTCGAGTACGGCATAGTCGTGTCTGACCCGGCGGTTTTCCGCAAAGACCGGATTGAACTTCTCAGTCCGCATAAAGCGAATTGATGTTCGCGTGCTTCTTGTTCCACTTGGTCTTGGCGTCCTCGGCCTTGGCGATCGCGTCGAAGTCGATCTCGGCGATCAGCTTGCCCTCAGCGACCTCCTGAAGCGCGATGTCGCACTTGTCGACGTCGAGCGACGTAGGCTTTATGAGCGGCTTCGCGCCGTTGATGAGCTCGCGCTCCCGCTTGCTGATGAGGTTCACCAGCACCGGCACGGACGGTATCTTCTCGTGCGCGGCCTTGAGCAGCTTTGCGTCCATCGTGAGACCCTCCTTATGACTTGGCCTGTGCGTCGAGCTCGGCCATCGCGGCCTTGCGGCTCAGCTTGATGCGGCCGCGCTCGTCCACGTCGAGGCACTTCACCTTGATGATGTCGCCGACCTTGCACACGCCGTCCATCGACTTCAGGAACTTGTCGGAGAACTCGCTGATGTGGCAGAGCCCGTCCAGCCCGGGAAGGATCTCGACGAACGCGCCGAAGTCCTTGATGCCGGTCACCTTGCCCTCGTAGATCTTGCCGGGCTCGGCTTCCGCCGCCACCTCGCCGACGGCCTTCTTCGCGGCCTCCATCGACTCCTTCGACGTCGCGAAGATCGCGACCTTGCCGTCGTCGTCGATGTCGATCTGCGCTCCCGTCGTCTCCACGATGGCGCGGATGTTCGAGCCGCCGGGACCGATGAGCGCGCCGATCTTGTCGACCGGAATCTGCATCTCCTCGATCCGAGGCGCGTACTTGTTCAGCTCCGCGCGCGGCGCCGGTATGACCGACTCCATGAAGTCGATGATCTTAAGCCGCGCGTCGTGCGCCGCTTTCACCGCGCCCTCGACGAGATCCCACGTGAGGCCCCTGAGCTTCAGGTCGACCTGGAAGCCGGTGATGCCCTTGCGGGTGCCGCCGACCTTGAAGTCCATGTCGCCGCAGTGGTCCTCGGCGCCGAGAATGTCGGTCACCAGCACCTTCTGGCTCTGGTCCTCGTTAGTGAACAGGCCGATGGAGATGCCCGCGACCGTCGCCTTCAGCGGCACGCCAGCGTCCATGAGCGCAAGGCAGCCGTTGCAGATCGACGCCATCGACGAGGAGCCGTTCGAGCCCATGATCTCGCTGACGACGCGAATCGAGTACGGGAAGTCATCGGGGAGAACCTCCGCGATCGAGCGCTCGGCGAGCGCGCCGTGGCCGATCTCGCGGCGCCCGGTGGATCCGAGGCGGCCGACCTCGCCAGTGCAGTAGGGCGGGAAGTTGTAGTGCAGCATGAACCGCTTCGACGTGTCGCCGCCGGTAACGGAATCGAGGTCCTGCGCGTCCTTCTTCGTGCCGAGCGTCACCGTCGCCAGCGACTGCGTCTCGCCGCGCGAGAAGATCGCCGAGCCGTGCACGCGCGGGAGAATCCCGACCTGCGCGGAGAGCGGACGTATCTCGTGCTGGGCGCGGCCGTCGATGCGGAGCCCCTTCTCGAGCACATTCTTCCTGACCGTCTCGATCTCGAGCGCGTCGAAGAGGTGCACGAAGCCGACCGCGTCGACCTCGGGCCACTTCTCGCTGACCTTCTTGAGCAGGTCCTCCTTGATTGCGGAGACCTTGCCCTGGCGCTCCAGCTTGCCCTTGATGAGCAGCGCGGACGCAAGGGCCTCGCCGCCCTCCTGGCGCATGAAGTCCATCTTGTCCGCAGGCTGCGGGACGTCCTTGATGTCCTTGTCGGGCTTGCCGAGCGCACGGCGCATCTCGATCTGGAGGTCGATGATCTTCTCGACTTCCTCGTGGGCGCGCTTGAGCGCGGCGATGAAGTCCTCGTCGCTGATCTCGCTCGCGGAGCCTTCCATCATGAGGAACTTGCCGCGAAGGCCGGCGTAGAGAAGGTCGATGTCGCTCTTCGCCTTCTGCTCGTGAGTCGGGTTGATGACCCACTGGCCGTCGACGCGGCCAATGCGCACGCACCCGATCGGGCCCATGAACGGGATCTCGCTGATGTGCAGCGCGGCCGACGCGGCGTTCACCGCCAGGAAGTCGCCCTCGCGCGTGCCGTCCGACTGGATCAGCGTCGAGTTGACCTGAACGTCGTTGTAGTAGCCGTCGGGGAACAGCGGACGGATCGGGCGGTCGCACATGCGCGCCGTCAGGATCTCCTTGCTCGTCGGACGCGCCTCGCGCTTGAAGAAGCCGCCCGGGAACTTGCCCGCTGCGTAGAACTTCTCACGGTACTCGCACTGAAGCGGGAAGAAATCGATCCCCTCGCGCGGCGTGTCCGTATTTGTCACGGCCGTGAAGACCGTGGTGTCACCGTAGCTTACGGTGACTGCTCCGGCGGCCTGCTGCGCCAGGAGCCCGGTCTCGATCACGAGGTCCGTCCCCGCGATGTCGACCTTGAACTGCTTTGCACCTTGCATTGTGTTTTCTCTTTTTCTTGTTTTCTTTTTGTCAATTCTTCGGGCAGGAGCCCGTTGCCTGCCTTAGCGGCGCAGGCCGAGCTTCTTGATAAGCTCGCGGTAGCTCTGCTCGTTCTCGCGCTTCAGGTAATTGAGCAGGTTGCGGCGGTTCTGAACCTTGCGCAGAAGGCCGTAGCGGGAGCTGTGGTCCTTCTTGTTCGCCTTGAGATGCTCGGTCAGGGCCTCGATCTCCTTGGTGAGGATCGCGATCTGAACCTCAGAGGAACCCGTGTCACGGTCATGGCGCCTGTACTCGTTTGCGATGGCGGACTTGTCGATCTTCATTGTCTGTCTTTGCTCTTTCTTTTGATCTCCGCGAACCGGGAGGCTGGCACTATGAAGACAGGCTTCGCCATCACCCGATGGCGCCCGCAACAGGGAGCAACCTCCTTAGACAGTCGCAGATTAGATTGGATATTTTATCAAAAATGGTGCTTGCCTGGCAAGTGGGCGCGCGGCGTCGAAGGATTTTAGTCGGCCTGCGGCCCTAAGGGTTAAGTCGCTGCGCGTTAAGTGGGCCGGTGGCCCTAAGTGGCCCTTCGGGCCAAAAAATGAGAAACCAGGTCTGACCTGCTTTCTCATTTTTAATCTCTTACCGTAGCGAAGCGCGTGATGAGGAGCCAGGAGTCGTCCGCCCGCAAAACGCCCTCGGACTCTGGCGGCAGCAGGAAGCACTCGCCCGCCGCAAACGGTTCGCCGTCAAGGCTGAACGGACCGTCCGCCGACCTGACCGCAAGGAACTCGCCGTCGCCGCACATTAGCGGCATTTCCCCTGAGAGACGCGTCTGCCGGAACGAGAAGAACGGAGTGTCGAGCGATTGGCTCGTCTCAGGCGGCGGCAGCTTCGGATCGAGCGCAAGGAGCCCCGGCCCGACGTGCAGCTCGCGCGGACGTCCATCGGGGCCGGTCCGGCCCCAGTCGTAAAGCCGGAAGGTCGTGTCGGAACTCTGCTGCACTTCATAGACGCGAGCACCGTCGCCAATGGCATGGACCATTCCGCCTGGAATGAAGATCACGTCGCCCGGACGCAAGTCGTGGCGGACCAGCAGTTCGCCGACGCTACCCTCGCCAATCGCGGTCTCGACCTCTGCGGCGTCAGTTCCGGGGCGAAGTCCAGCATAGACCGGCCCTTCGGAAAGTGCGCACCACATCTCCGACTTCGGCTCGCCGCCAGCCAGTCGGCAGGACGATTCATTCGGGTGCACCTGCACGGAGAGACGCGTCGCCGCGTTTATCTCCTTGAAGAGAAGCGGGAAACGCGGGAAGAGCCCGTCCAGGCGACAACCGGCGCACGGGCCGTCCGCCACCACGCTCGGATCGCTCGCGTGCGCCGAAATCTCCCATCTCTCGAATCCCCACAGTGCGCGGTGGACGCGCTCCTCGAACTTCAGGCGCCGTTCGTTCATCTTTACCGAACCTCCCCTTCCTTCTTCCGCGCGCCTACTGCGAGCGCTGAATATACTGCGACTGTTGTCGCGACCGGGGCGACGAAGATGGACGTCACCGCCATCGCCCAGCCGGGCACGCCCAGCGGCAGCAGCACGGCGAGCGTCACGAGAAGGGCCAACGTGTAGGCAACCTGCCCTACCATTACTGCGGAGGGACGGCGTGCAACGGCTGCAAGGCCCTCGATGCGTCCCCGAACAGCCTGTATTATGCAGATGAGCGAATATATGCCGGCAGCGAGCCGCGCCGTGCCGAGAAGCCGCGGCGGAACGTTCTGGTAGGAGCCGAAGTACCAGTTGCCGACGGACGGAACGGCGAAGAGGAGCGGCAGGAGGCCGAGCAGTGCGCCGGCCGCTACGGCATAGACGAGCAGGCGGCGGTCGCCGGCGTGTTCCGGCGGGAACTGTATCGCCACGGTCTGCATGCGCATCGCGGCGTAGGCGACGGGGTTGGCGACGCCGAGCGTGACGTAGTGCAGGGCCAGCATGTCGCCGGGGTTGTCGGCGCGGCCGACGAACGCGGCTACGATGAGCGGAGAGAGCATGAGCAAAAATCCTCCAAGCGACAGCGGCAGCGTGAAGCGGAACTGCTCCAGCGTGAGCGACAGCACCTCGCCGGCCGCGGGACGGTCGCGTCCCGGCATCGGCGAGTGGGACGCACGCAGGCGCGCCACGTAGGGACGAGCCCACGCCCATGTCGCCGAGTACTCCACGATGACGCCGAGCGTGAGCGCGGCGAGGCCCCATGTCGCGCCGGTCCAACCAATGCGCGGGAAAACCACGGCGCAGGCGAGCGTCGCGCCCATGCGCAGGAACGTGGCGTTGTTGGCTTTCGCGCTGTCGTAGCAAGAGAAGAGCACGACCATCGGCACGTTGCGAAGAAAGAACGTACCGTTCATGACCGCGCCGTAGAGGAGCGTGAACCGGGCTGTCTCGGCCAGGTCGGGCGGAAGCGCGAAGAAGCCGCGGAACACCCAGTCGGAAAACGGCGGCAGCGCCATCGCGCACTGGACGGACAGCAGGGCGGCCATCATCAGCGCGTTCAGCCGCCGGAACGAGATGTAACCGTACCAGGTTCGGGCAAAGACAAGGCCGGTCGTAATGAGGCCGCCGCCGAGGGCGCCGATCATGAACATCACCACCTGGCCCTGGCTGAACGCGGTGAGCGCGTCCACGCCGTCCGGCCCGTGCGTCACGATGCCGGCCACAAGCGGATAGGTAAGCGACTGGGAGAACGCCTGCAGCAGCAGCGGGAGGTAGAAGCGCGTGACGCGCCCGACGCCGAAGCGCGACTCGCCGCCGCCGCTCATGTCTGGTAAGGTCCGAGGAACGCTTCCTTGAAGTCGTAGCCGCCAGAGAAGCTTTCCAGGGAATCTTCCTCGCCGCGCCGTACCCGACGGCTCTCCGTAAGGTTGATCATCATCTCGCCGATGTCCTCGGTGGACTTGAGACCCCATTCCGTCAGCACGTCGTAAGTAAGCGGACCGTACTGGTCGAGAGCGCGTTCGCGGAACTCGTCCGTTATCTCCTCGCCCGACATGTGGCCGCCATCCCTGCCGAGGTAGTTTATGCAATCCATCAGCAGCGCGTAGGCGCGCGCGTCGTAGCGCTGGTCGCGTCCGGTGATGTCTTCGAAGGAGTCGGAGCTGAAGTCAATCTCTTCCATAGGTGCCGATAGTATACCAAAAGTTCACCAGATGCCGAGCGCGAGGTAGGGAAGTATCGACTTCTCCAGTGTCACGTCAAGGTCGAACAGCGCCTCGCCCGCGAGGCCGTACTTGCGCACAAGGCATATCTGAGAGATCACCTGGCGCGCGTCAAGCCGCGACTCGTTGGCGGTGACGCCGATTCCAGCGATAGTCCGGCGCGCATGCGACCTCACGGACGCGTGTTGGCGCAGAAGCGCTTCGAATTGCATGGGGTCCTCGGTGTAGTCCATAGGAACCACATAGTCCACGATGCCGGTGTCGAGCCAGCCCACCCAGTCCTGTCCGACGGACACTATGCACGACGGGTACTTGCCGTAGACCGCCGTCGTCAGCCACTTCGGACGCGGCACGCGCCGCCGCGCCGCAGCCACGAACGCCGAGACGTGCGCCGCGGCGTCCTTCGGCTTCGCCGTGCCGTCGCCCCAGCGCACGAAGTCAAGATGGACGCCTGCAACGCGATACCGCGCCGCGACCTCGCCGACGGCAGAAAGCACGTACTCCCTAACGGCGGGAACCGACGGGTCAAGGAAGTCGGTCAGCTTCCCCGACGGGGTCTTGAGTCTCCAGCCGCGCCTACGGAACACCTCAAGCCTGTCGGGCGTAGCACGGGCAGTGCTGAAGCACATCAGCCAGGCGTGGACCCGCACGCCCGTCCCTGCAGACGCCGCGAGGCAGGCGGCGAGCTGGTCGCCTTCCTGTTCAAGCGTCTTGGAGCGCGGCAGCACTGCGCTCGGGTAGTTGGCGAACCCCGCGCCGCCTACGTTGACGAAGAGGTCGGTGATACGCGCCGCCTTCAGGACGCGGAACGTGCGCGGCCAGTCGCCAGGGTAGAGTCCGCAGCCCGACTGGTCCCACGTGGCGTGAAGCTCGCCGCGCGCCGGGACCTGTTTCGCGGCGATGGCGCGCAGCGACTGGCGCTTCGCTTCCTCGCGGCGGCGGTGCGCTCCGTAATTCCACAGCGACGGCACGACCGACCCGACGATCGCCCCCAGGAGCTGCGCCTTCAGGTCCTCGTCGCCGTCGGCCTGGAGCACATGAGTCATCCAGAACCCGGCGCCGGAGGCGAGCCACGCCGGCTCGCCCGTCTGCCGTCCGGCGCGGTCCGACCACATGGCGATGACGCGCGAGCGGCCCTCTATCGCGCGCGCCCGGTGCAGCACCGACGACGTTTGCCGAACCGAGGCGGGCAGCCCCTCGGGGAACTTTGCGGAGAAGACCATGCGGCTGAATTCGCCCGGGTACGCCGCGGTGCGGTATCCGACCGGCTTTACGCCCATAAGCGCGGCGAGGTCGGGCGAGGACGAGTGGAAGACGACGAGCCTGCCGCCGCGGGAGCGGAAGGCGCGCAGCGTCGCCATCTCGCCCTTCGTGGGCGATGCGAAGCCGACGAGGAACGCAATGCGCTCCTTCGCCAGCGCGGCAGGCATCTGCGCTGGCGTCACCACCTGCGCGGCGACCGACTCACCGGCAAGCCAGCGCTTCAGGTGGTTCGCGAGCGACGTCGTGTAGCCCGGCTCGTGCGCCACTATCGTCACGGCAACAAGCAGCGAGGACGCAAGCGACATCAGCTGCGCCCCCCTTCCAGCAGGTCGGGACGCGACGATGCCGTGACGCGGCGCGACTCCGCCTTGCGCCACGCCTCGATGCGGCGATGGTCACCCGACAGCAGCACGTCCGGAACGCGCATTCCGCGGAACTCCGGCGGGTGCGTGTACTGCGGCGCCTCCAGAAGGCCGTCCGCGCCGAAGCTTTCGGACGACACCGCCGCCTGTCCGCCGCCCAGCGCGCCGGGCAGGAGCCGCACGACGGCGTCGGCCATCGCGGCGG
>JAFRDO010000020.1 GCA_017403825.1 Kiritimatiellia bacterium | reverse complement strand
GGGGTTGGGGGTTGGCGTGAAAATGCAGTCGCAGGAAATGCAGCCGTTCGCAGGCAGGGTTATCCGCTCCGGCAAATTCTCAAGCGTCCCGCCGACAACGGCCACATGGCCTTCTTTCGCCGTTCCATCCAGGTTCCAAATCTCAACGGTCATCCGCCCCTTGTCCCGCCTGATTTCGGCAACGGACTTGTGTCCGGCGATCCCGAAATCGCGCTTGTCGAGGCTGACCTTGAAGATGACGCGCAAATCCTCATCCGCCGCCGCCTGATACGGCGTCGGCTTGCCCGGCGACAATGCGGGCTTGTCCGCCTTAAGCCCCTTAAGACCCGAAAGATAAACCGGATAACGCGTCGATGTCAGGGCAAGCGTCCCGTTCTCCGCCCGGACCCGAGAGCGCATCCCGCAAAGATCTGTCACAGCATATTCGCCGTCCCGCACGTTCAACTTGAGCAGACGTTCCAGCAGGGGTTTTGCCGACGGCACGTTTGCGTCCGTGTCAACCGGCGAGACCGACCAGAACATCATCGTCTGTCTGCCGTCCGGCTGTTCGAAAAGATACGCGCGCTGTCCGTCTCCGACACGGACCTCGCCCAGCAGACGGGCAGAACCAAGCTCCTGCACTATCGTGCTCATTGCAGAATACGTCGGCTTGACGGTCCCGTCCCGACGCATCACGCCCCAGTCCTTGCCGCCAGCGCCTTCGTTGTACGTGCCGAACACGAACAGGTAGTTGCGCGCCACACCCTGCATCTGGAGCGCAGCTTGGCTCTTCGCGTAGAACTCGGCGTGTATCAGTTCCTGCTCAGGCGAATGGGCTTTCGCCCCGCGAATCACACTTTCCTTGGAACAGCGGCCTTCCTGCTGAGTCCCTGTCTCGGTCATCCACACGGCCCGATCGGGTATGCCGACCCGCGCCATGAACGCGCGAAGATCCGCAAAGATTCCCGGATACTGCGCGATGGGCGCATACGTATGGAAGTTGAACACGTCGGAATACTTCGCCATGTCGTTTGCGAACAACCCCTCGTCATAGACGCTCCGCGCGGCAATGCAGAGCGAACCCGGCAGGACCAGAAGATTCCGATTCCCGGTCTCCTTCGCTCCGTCCCTGAAGCCCAGGCATGCGGCTTTCATGGTTGCGGCATAGTCCCACACCGGCTCCGGCGCATAGGCCGACACGTCGATCTCGTTCCAGAACTCCCAGTCCTCCATTCTCTCCCCGAACGTTTCCGCCGCTTTCTTGCAGAACGCATGCAAAGCCTTGAGATCGGCTGGCAACTTCTGCATCTTCTTCACGTAAGATGCCGTGTCATGGAACATGCCTGAAATGCCGATCTTCCTCTCGTGCAGCAGATCGGCGTTATAGAGATAGTGTCCGAAATCGTATTCCTCAGGCTTCTTGCTCACCTCGTTCCAGCTCACGCGATCGCGGACGTGAGGAATGCCAGCGCGCCAGATCAGGTCGCTGACCAGCCGATACGTGTCGCCATCGTACCACGGACAGAGAAACCGTCCCTTCCGCGAAACCCAGCTCTGCGCCGAATCGACGCCATAGAACGAATTGCGGTCAAATGTGCGGCTTTCCAATTTCGGCACAACGGCAAAGGTTACATCCTCGTTCCCGCAACGGAGATGGTAGTAACCTACCGAAAGAGTTGGGAGTTGGGGGTTGGGGGTTGGGGATTGGGGGTTGGGAGTTGGGAGGTTGCGGCCAAGCCAGTCTGTGAGCGTCCATGACGAATCGGCAGGCACGTTGCTCACCGTAAGCGTCGCCCCCTCTTCATAAACATGTCCCGGCGCGTCAAGAACAATCCCGGCAAGAGATGATTGAACCAGCGCAACCGCACAAACGGCGGCGAACGACAGAGCCTTAATCTTCTTCATGCTTAAATCATATGACATATGCCATGTCTCATTATATCGAAACGTCATGGACATATCTGTTATGCCCGTGGCGGTACGGCTGAGTCCAGGCGACCTTCGTGGGCGGATGCATCTTGTTGATGGCGTTCGGGTACGTTGCCGGTTCGTTGGACTCCACACGCGCACGCACGTAGAGGTCGTCGGCGGCGAGCGTGTACGAGGCACTCGCCGCCTCTCCGCTCCCGAACGAGACCGTCCTGACAACGGCTCCTACCGCCTCCGAATACACAGGGACGCTCCGCGCCGGACGGTCATCCTGCTGCGGCAACTCAACCGTCCGCACCGGATCGACGCTCACACCGCTTTTCGTCGTGATAAACTTTACGGTGTAGGCGACGCCTGCCTTCGCTGGAACCGAAACGGACAGCGTCCCCGTGCTGCGGTCGAACCGGACGTCCTCAAAATCGACGCCGCCCGACGCATAGAAGTCGCCGTTCTTCATCGCCGCGAACAGCGCGGCTGGAGTAAGCGCCGCGGAGCGGACGCCTATCCACGCGTCGCCATACGTTATCGGGCAGCGGCTCGTGCCGCTGTCGGGGTACATGTGCGTATCGTCCGTGCCAATGCCGTAAAGAAGACGCTCTCCACGTTTGCACCTTGTGGCATTGACGGCATCCCAAAAGCGGTCGTTGTCGAACCCGTCCTTCGGCATGGAATCTTCCGGCGCCCAGGCGCTGCCCGTGTTGCACACCTCGAAGAAGCGGATGTCGGGGTTGGCGATGATGTCCGCCGGCAGAACGTCGTAGTAGCGCCAGTGCGGATGGTTGACGAAGAAGATGTGCGGCGGATTGCCCTTCTTCGCTGCAAGTCGCCCGACCTGATCCCTCGTCTCGCGTATGACCGCGGCGGCGGTCGTGCCGGTCAGCTTCTCCATTAGGCCCGATTTCGCCGCGCGAGGGATTAGCGCGTCAAGACCGATGTAATTCATGTGTACGTCACAGGCTGCATTGTCAGGAATGCCGATCCGCGTCGTCACCTCGCAACCCGGCATGAAGAGGAAGCGTCCCTCCTCATTGAAGCGTTCGGCGACCTCGGCCATCGTGCTCATGCGCACGTATGTCTTGTCCCCTTCAGTGCGCCACCGTGCGTCCGGGAATGCAGTCAAGTACGCCTCGAACACTGACGGCTCGATTGTCGTAGGCGGCCAGCCGCCTGTCACCTCCGCAACCTCCATCCAGCGGTCAGAATCTGTGCCGAGACGGTTGTGGTCCGTTATGGAGAAGAAGTCATAGCCGCCGTTCTTGTACGCGGCGACGGCCTGTTCAGGCAACACGTATCCGTCCGACCAGCAAGTGTGGGCGTGGAGCATCCCCTTGTACCAGCGCGGCGAGCCAGAAGAGCCGGCCGCAAGGCCCTTCAGTCCAAAGCCTGCCGCCGCACCGGCGACAAGCCCGGCAAACTCCCGTCTGGTCAGCGACATGGCCGATGACGGACGTTACCGCACCAATATGCAGACGCCGTCTGGAATCTCGGTACGCGCCGAAGCCTGGATGAACTAGCTTGGCTCAAGCGCGCCCTTGCTCACGCGAAGGTCATCAATGAACCCGGTGAAGAAGCTGCCCGTTTGCGCAGAATCGGCACCGACGACAAGCGTACCGTCAAGCATGGACGCCGCATTGTCCCAGGCGCGTCCGGCAGGTGTCGCACGCTGATAGTCCACATAGAACCTCACAGCATCCGCACCAGACTTAGTGCGGTCGATGACAAGCGCCACATGATGCCACACCTTCCGCCCCTCGAACGGGTCGGGAGCGGCCGTACCGCCGTTAGACGCGGCGAGATGGTCATACGGTATGAACGAACCGGAGAGCGTGCCAGCTGTCGCATCTGCCGTTACGGTAAATGAGCCGGCTCCGCTTCCCATTGAAAACAGGGTGCCGGAGGAAGCACTGCCGCCGAAGCAGACAAAGCACTCGATCGTCGCCTGCGTCAGGCCGGAAAGATAGAGCGTGTCGTCCGTCACCGCCGAAGATGCGCCGTCCAGAGCCAACGCGCCTCTCCGTATCTTGCATCCGCTAGACACTGTAAGGTCGTTCCCCGAGCCCGACTTGTCGTCAAACCCGTTAAAGTCCCAGTATGCCAGCGTCGCCTTCGTCTCGGGATCGGGAGGAAGATTTTCCAACACGAAGTCCGCCGAATCCAAGACCACATCCGAAATGGCGACACGCAAAATCTTGCCCTTCAAGTAGCATGGTTCTGTAGATGCATAACCATAATAAGATGAACAATGGCCAAAGCTCAGCGTCAGGTTGCCAAGCGAATCAAACGCCTCATTTTTGGTTTCGCCAGTGCTCGCTCCATTCGCCCATGCGTATGTCGTCACTTTGCCGGGCGTATTGGCATCAATCGTATATCGGCCATGATGGTAGCCATTCACTGCTGAACCCAAGGTTCGATTGAATGCCGAAATCCACGACGATGAATTCTTTCGGATTTGCCCCTGCAATGCATCACCCGTGCGATAGACGACGAACCCGCCCTTTTCCAGCGTTGCGTTCGAACTCGCCGCCATCACATAGACCGTGCTGTCATCCTCTGCTTTCGGTGCTGGACCGTTGAAATCGAACTCCACGGTCAACCCTTTCGTATTGGTGAGATCGATCGGATTTGCGGTTTGAATCCAGTCTTTGTCGGCGTTCTTGCCGGAGAAGACAAGCCCCGTTCCGCTTTCGGGATAGCCGCCGTCGCCAAAGGTCGGAGTGCCGCTCCCGACGTTCGCGCCCTGGCAATAATCAAGTTCAGTCCCGTTGCCGGAGACATCGGCGAGCGAACTCTGGTCGAAACGGTAGAGCGCGACGGTCGAACCGACGGAACGGCTTGCCAAGAACTGGTCAGGCGTCAGCACACCCGCCGTGATGCGCAAGTCGTCAAACGAACCGAAGAAACTTTGTGCAAACTTGACCACATCGTCCCGCAAGGCAAATGCGCCTTGCGTGGCTGCCGTCCCCTCGTCGTCGGTTGCCGCGACGCCATCGACATAAAGCGTAACTATGCCGGGACCAACCCTTGAAGGATCGTACACAATGGCAAAATGCCGCCACTTGCTGTCGTTCATTACACCGAACTCCGCCTCCGTCGTGACAGACGAAGCAAACCCAGAACCTGTATAGAAGTGGACGCCTACTCGTTTGAATGACGGGGCAACACTTACGGTATTGGTTGACTCGTAGCTGAAGCGGAACGCTCCCTGACTATTCCACCATTGCGAGGACTCGACGGCAATATTGCCTGTGGAACCACCATTAGGAGCCGATCCAGACCATGCAAAACATTCAATGGTCACACCCGTCTTGGAGAAAGCAGAGAACGGGAAAGACGTCAGATAGAAGTTGGTCCATGCAGTCCGCGTATTATACTGCGGATAGGGCGCACCAGAGCGCATCGGCAAGGTGGCGTCAAACGTCAAATCGAAGCCATTGTCGGTCACATCCTTTCCACTCTTGCCACCGAACGGCCAGTAGGCGACGACGGGCAGCTTGCCGTCATCCGCCCGCATCGTCTTGCCTACGGTAGGATACTTGAGAAACTCGTCCGGTGTCAGTACGCCGCGGCTGATGCGTACGTCGTCGATGTACCCATTCCAAGAATCCGAGGCATTATAGTCCGTGCCGCCTCCAATCACAAAATAATCGTTGAAAAGCGCGGCAATTGTATTCGGTTCCGTTTTCCAAACCCCTGTTTTCGCAACCTCTACCCCGTCAACGTAGAGGCGGCATTGCTTTGATTTGGTCGTTTCTGCCCTGTTGACTACATAGGCGACGTGATGCCACATGCCGTCATTGACTTTGCCGCCAACAAACATCGGATCGTTGTTGTTGGTATAATCCAACTGCCAACTTTCTGCCGCACTTCTGTATTGAGACCGGATGATGCCGTCGGCGCCTGAATACTGGCTAACAAAAAAGCTGCCCAGATCGTTTGCGCCTACATGTGCCGCCGCCATGAGCATTGGATAGCTGCCGTTGTATGCCGCCGTCTTGCGCCACCAGCACTCAAAAGTGACCGCCGTCTCGCCGGAGAGGTCAAGCGCCGTAGCCGTTTTAAGATACTGGCCTGTCGTCGTGCCTTGGTTAAGCACCATGTACGCCGCGTCGCTCTCCGCAATCTCCACGCCCACTAAGTCGCGTCCGTTGCCGGAAACGTCGTGGAAGCCGTTCGTGCCGAACGGCCAGTAGGCTATCGTCTCCGTCTCCGCCGTGGCGGAAACTGTCAGTCCAAGCACCGCGCAGAACGCACAGGCCATCGTCGATAATGCTTTCATAGCATGCATCTCCTTGTTCTTTGTCGCAAGACAATCCCTGCAATCGGCATAATTATATCATATAATACTATAAACTGTTCGGCAAAAAATGATATCAAAATCAAGCAAAGAACATCAAGTCATTATCCGGATCAATCTTGTCGGAACTGCTCCTTTGTCGCAGGCTCGCGTGCCCTGTCAATCAGTCCGTCAAGAATCGCCACCGCCTCGGGAAGAGAACTGTCAAGCGCAAGACCGTAGGCGAAGACATGCCGTCCGCCGTTCTTGCCGATCCGTTCGCCAAGATGCGCCCGGCACGAGGCCTGCTCCTCGCTGACGGCGGAGAGCGAATCCGCCGGGAAGTCCTTCACAGGCATCGCGAGCCCCTTCTTGAAGATGCGGAAATGGAGCGTGGAAAGGCTCTCGCACGGCGGCAGGTATTTCAGCAACGGGCTTTGCACGTCAAACACAGCGCCTACGACATTCTTGTGGAACCACCATCCAAGTTCGATGTTCATCGGCTCCTTCAGCCCGCCGATCTCGACCACGCCCTGACCGCGCACAAAAGCCGCCGACGCTTCCGGCGACCCCATGTCCGTCACCACGACCTTCGCCTCCGCAGCCCGTTCGGGCGGAAGAACGCCGTCAAACGCCGCCTCGACAGCCGCCCGGCATGCGCCCGCCGCCGCGATGTCGCGTCCGTCGCGCTTTGTCCGCGCCGGGAAGAGCCAGCACTCCCAGCGTCCGTGCGCCGCCGTCCCGCCACCGGACCTCACCTCGACCGCAAGTTCCGCCGCCATCGCTCTGGCGACATTCGGCGCAGACGGAGCGAACGCAGCGATCTTCCTGACACCGCCGAGACCAAGAAATCCGACCGCCTTCTCGCCGCCGGCCAGACGTTCGCCGGACTTC
Source organism: Kiritimatiellia bacterium (assembly GCA_017403825.1). Lineage (GTDB taxonomy): Bacteria > Verrucomicrobiota > Kiritimatiellia > RFP12 > UBA1067 > UBA1067. The sequence goes on along the minus strand of JAFRDO010000020.1, from coordinate 25,577 downwards.
GCCGCGAGCGACCACTCCACCACCGCATCAGGAAGCGCATCGTCGCCATAGTTGGCGAAGAGCACATCAAACTCGAAGGCCTCACCCGCGACGAGATGGAGATACTCCGGCCTGGCATCTACGAACACGCCGACAGGCGAATTGAACGCCGCGAACCCTTCTGTCGTCTGCCCGCCGATCTTCTCGGTAAGAAATGGCGTGAACAACCCCTGCGCGATATAGGAGAGGTTGTTGGTGTCGACGCCGCTCCAATCCGGCTCGTTAGGCATGGTGCAGTCGGTTAGCGACCAGAAATAGTAGCCGTCGCAGTGCGGATCCTTTCGCGCCGACTCGATGCCAAGCTTCTGCCACACAGCCTGAAGTCGGTGCTGCGCGTCCTGCAGACGGTCGCCAATCGCATGGTCCAGTCCGAACCGCGCCAGCCATTCGCCGCGTACAGACCGCTTCACGGGATGATCCCACAGCCCCGTGTAGTCCTTCTCCAGCCGCGTGTCGGACTTGACGGAGAGATTCATGAATTCGTGCGCGATCATCGGGCACGGCGGGTCGTACTTGCCGCGCGGCCAGATGCGGTCGGGGTAGGCGATGAAGTCATCCGTCCCCGACACGCGGTAGTGCGCAAGGTCCTTCTTGTCCGTCACGCCCGCGCCGCGCCACGTCTGGGCGTCCTTCGCCTCCGACGGGCTACGCTTCCAGGGCGGCTGCGCCATGGAATCCTGCTCGGTGACGAGGCGGTCGGGATCCATCGTCTGGACGGCCGCATGGAACTTCGGACCCAGCACTGGCCCGAACGTGCCCTCGTTTCCCCCGCTGTACACGGCGAAGGACGGATGGCGGCGGAAGTTCTCCCAGAGTTCCCTGACGTCGGCAAGCGGCTCGAACGGCGCCATGCCAGTGGAGAAGTCGCCGTAGTACGGCAGCTCGGGCTGAAGCATCAGCCCCAGCTCGTCTGCCGCCTCGAAGAACTCGGGCGACTCGCAACGCGTGTGCAGGCGGGCGAAGTTGAACCCGGCAGCACGCGCCTTGGCGATCCGTGCGCGGCAGTCTTCGCGCCGCGGACGGTGCCGTCCGTAGATCGGATCGACCTCGTGGAATCCGCATCCGCGCATGAAGAACGGACGGTTGTTGAGGTAGAAGTCCTTGCCGCGCACCTCGAACTTGCGGATGCCGAAGCGTTCGCGCCGCACCTGCGTAACGGTACCGTTCTCGACCAGCTCGACGATGCCAGTGTAGAGGTTGGGATGTTCCGGAGACCAAGGACGCAGTTCCGCAAGCGGAACCGCGAGTTGAAAGTTAAGAGTTGAGAGTTTAGAGTTGGTAGTTGTTGCGGCAATGGCTTGCTCGACGGTATGGCCGTCGACCGTAAAGCGAATCCGGCAAGACGCGTTTGCCGAGCCCGCTCCGCCTGCCACTGTCACATGCGCTTCGGCGCACTGCGCGTCGAAGTCGCCGCGCACCCAGGCGTCGTCGATGAACGTCTGCGGGGTCGCCTCTAGCTCAAGGGGACGCAAGATGCCGCCGAAGCATGAAACGGCCTCGGCGGTGCCAAGTTTCGAGGGCGCGGCATTCGACACCTCCACGACGAACTTCGCCGGCTTGCCTGGCTCCACAAGATCGGTTATCTCGAACTTTCGCGTGGCGCAGTAGTCGAAGACATGCGCGACCGGCATGTCGTTCACCCAGAACCAGCCCTGACACCCCACGCCGCCGACTTTCAGCCAGATGCGCTTTCCCTTCCATTCCGCCGGAATATCGAACGTGCGCCGGTACCAGCCGTCGCCGACAAAGCAGTGCACAAGCGGAAAGCATGTCTCGTAGCCGGCGTAGCAGCAACGGCGCGTCGCAGGGACCGCCTCGCCTACGCCCTGCGACTCCCACGTGCCGGGAACGGTGATCTTGCGCTCGTTCGACCATGATGCCTTATAGGGACGCAAGTTGAAGAACTGCGAACGGTCAGCTGCGAACCCGCACGTGGCAAACGTCCATTCTCCGCCAAGGTCCAGTACCGTTCCAGGTTCGTAGCCGCAGACAGGATCCACAACGGCAAGATGCGGCTCACGGCCGCCCCATTCGACGTTGCCCATGCCAAGCGCCTGGACCGCAAGCGCCCAAAGGGCACAACCGCAAACATGCTTTTTCATGATGCCATGTCGATGAATTCCAGCATGTTTATTTGCGCTCCCCGACCTTCCACTTGGTCGCCATTATGCACGGCTTGCCGCCGGTCGGCGGCGGCTGGTAGTAGACGGTCAGCACGACGCCCGGCTCGACTTCAATGGACGCCGGATAGCCGAGGTCCCAAGTCGTCGAGCCGGAAAGCTTCGTCTCGCAGCCCCACGTGCGTCCGCCGTCCGAAGAGACGGACGCATACTCGCCTAACCCGCCGCGATCCTTCGTGCGCCGTCCGTAAACGGCAAGCAGCCGCCCGTCGGACAGTACGAGCAGATGCGGAGGCAGTCCCGAAAGCCCGGTTGGCGTCATCGGTTCCCACGTCTTGCCGCCGTCCGACGAGCGCGTCTGACGCATCAGCACGTCCTTGGCATGGTCGGCGCGGACCAGCGCGTAAAGCTCTCCGTTCGGCAACTCTGCCACATGCGGCTCATGCATCCAGTGCGTGTACCTGTCGTTCTCGCCCGTAGCGTCCGCAATCTTTTCGCAAAGCGTAGTCCAAGTGTGTCCGCCGTCCGTCGAACGCTCCGCCATGATTGTCGTATGCTCCCGGTACTTTGGCGTGAACATCTGCTTGAGGTTGTCGTCGAAGCGCCGCCCGAACTGCAGAAGCGAGCCGTCCTTCAGGAGTACCGGGCCATGCGGAGTCTGCGAGCGCAGCGAGACGAGTTTCTCCGGCTTCGTCCACGTCTCGCCGTTGTCCGACGACCAGATGCCGTAGAAGCCGCAGTTCTCGCGCTTCTCCGCGTCGCTCATCGAGCGGTCGAACTCCTGCCATTTCGCCATGGCGCTGCCCGGCGGATAATTGGTAGAGTCGAGGTCGAAACACGTCCTGTAGGCGACGGAGTTGAACCATGTCACGAAAAGCCGACCGTCCGGCAATAGGACGATGCCCGCGTCGCGGTCGTCGAGCTTCGTCTTGCCGATGGTGCGCGGCTGGCTCCACGTCTCGCCGCCGTCCTTCGACTTCACCATCTGCACCTTGCCCCACGGGCAGATGTGCGCCTCGCGGTCGCCGGAGAATACGGCGATTATCGACCCGTCGGCGGCCTTCGCCACGGACGGCCACGAGCACTGCCGCCCTTCCTCCTGCGCAATGACGCGCGTCCACACTATCTCAGCGCCTTTCGCCGCGGCTGTAGGGAAGCATGTCGTCCTGAGGCATGTAGCTCCAAACGGCACAAACGCAACGCCCTCCGGCTCAGCCCCGCAATCCGGCGCAACGACGCCCTGCGATGGTTTTGGCGTATGAATGCCGTCCCTGCTTTCCGGCGGATACGCAGCAGACGCGCGAACCATAGGCACAATCAGCTTCACAGGCGGTTTCCGCCACGGCAATGCACCCGTCTCGCCGCGCACAACCTTAATGTCCGCCGCCAAAAGCCCTTGGGGAAGCGCATACGGCACCGGCTCGTTCCTGCACGTCACGTCGAACCAAGGCCATTCCTTCGGCTGCGGCGGCGCTTCGTCCGCGCCCCATCCCGGCTTCGATCTCGGAACCGGCGTCCAAACCTCTTCAACAGGCTGCGCGAAGACGAGCGCGCCCCACTCCACGGTCTTCAACGGCACCTTGCCGAAATCGCGGTCTCGCACCTCTCTCACCACGGGACTCCACCCGAAATCGACGGTGACAGTTTCGCCGTCTTTGCGCCAAGGTCCTCCCACCGTCAAAACACCGTCCTCATCCCGAACCGCGCACAGCTTGCCGTTGCGCGTCACGCTCACGCTTTCCGCCCATGCCGGACGGCGCAAACGGAGCGCACCGCGCCAGCCGTCCGCCCGAACGCGAAGCGTGATGCGTCCGTCAAACGGATAGTCCGTCTCGCTTTCGACAGAAACCGCCGCGCCGTCAACAGTCGTGCGCACTGCATACGGCCCGTAGTTCATCACACGCAAGTCGCGCCCTTCCCGAAGAACCGCCCGCATTACGTACAGCGGATAGAGACGGATGGAGTTTGCCGGACAGCAGGCTGCGTTCACATTCGGCGCATAGACGCCATAGAACGGCTCCGGCCCCCAGCGCGAAGAGGTGCGCGTGGCATACCACTGGTTTGGCGACGTCATGTAGCCGATCGTGCGCTCATCCTTTCCGCGCGCTCCCTGCGCAGCATTGAACGCAATTCTTTCGATGGAGTCGGCGTAGCCGATTTCGCCGGTCAGCAATACCAGCCACTGGAAGAATTCAATGTTGTAGATGTAGTCGCAATACTCGGTCTCGCCCACGCACGAGGGCGCGGCAGTCCACTCGCCATCGGCGCACGGCGCATACGTCGCCTGCCACCCAAGGCCGTCCCTGTGATCCGACAGCATCTTCACCGCGGCATCAAGCATGTCGCGCCTGTCAGCGGCCAAAGCCAAGGCAACCGGAAGCTTCAGCCGAGCCGCAATCGCGGCGACATGATAGGCATGACGGTGGAGAGGGAAACGAGTGAACGTTGCGCCGTTCTTGTGTCCGGGCTTGTCAAGCCACGCGGCGTATTCCTTGCAGAAGTCGAGAAGCCGCTCGTCGCCCGTAAGCCTGTACACAACCGTAGCAGGCTCGATGATCGTCGGGCCGGCGTAGTCCGTCTTGTTTTCTCCGCTCCAGTTCCTGACAAACCACAGCAGACCGCGATGCACGGCATCCAATATCGCCTTGTCGCCCGTGCGATGATATTCATTCAGCATCGCATCGTAGAAGAAATGGCAACCCCATGCATTGAAATCCTCCTGACGGTTGTCGCCGGGACGGTACGCTCCCAGATAGCCGTCCGGCTCCTGCAGCGCCATGGCCGCTCGGATGCGGGCTGCGGCTTTCGCGACAAGCGCGTCGTCGCCGAGCGTGTAGGCGAGCATTGCCGTGCCGAGTGCGTATTCAGCGCCCATCTCGGCGCACCAGCCCACGAGTCCGCGCGCTCCGTTCGCGGGATTGAAGTCACGCGTCACATACGGCTTGTCCATCTGGTCAGGCTCGATCTCGCCCAGATGTCCGCCCATGCCGGAAAGAGACAGCTCAAGCTGTCCCTTCAGCCAGCCGCGAGCCACGATCGCTCCCGGCTTCAGAGGTTCAAGGACCTGCCGCACCTCGCACTGCGCCGACAGCGCGGCAGACAGCACCCCGCAAAAAATCAAGTATTTCATTTCACAGCCCTGCCGCTATCTCGCGCATCAGCTTCGCCTCGTCCTCCGAGACGAATTCGGGGCGGTATTCAAGTTCCTCAAGGTCCACGTCGTCAAAAAGCGCCGCCGCCCATACAAGCGCCTGAAAGTACTCGCCGTTGTTGCCGAGATGGAAAACGTCGCTGTTCGGGATCCACTTGTTGTCAGGCGTTCTCTTGAACATGTCCTCCTTGCGCTGGTTGCGTCCGCCCACGACATCGCCGCCGAACGAGTTCTCGGTATACTTCACCGGCAGGCGCCGACGCCATTCTTGCACGGCAGTCCCCATCGGAATGACCGAGAGGCCGTGCTTGGCGGCGAACGCCTTGTATGCCTCATGTAGCTTCTCATACATCTCGTCCTGAGTGATCTTCCATTTCGCAAGGCGCTTGTCCCATGGCGTGTAGCTCCACGTCTCCTGCAGCACTATCTTCGCCTGCGGCGCAAGCTGGCGAATCACTTCCACAAGCTTGTCGCCGTACGGACTGAACGTGCCTGAGTCAATGCTCTCGCGGCTTGCCTGCTGTATGGTGACTATGTTCCACGCCTCGCTCTTCAGCGTCTCCTGGATGTTCCGACGCGACCTCTTCTCCATCTTGCCCTTCACGCAGCGGTCGAACTGGTAGGGACGGAAAGTCGGGTCAGCCTCCGCCTTTTCGACATTCTCCACATGGCGCTTCATCGAACACCCGCCGATGTAGAGCGACGCCAGGTCAAGGTCTATGCCACACTCCTGCGCCACCTGCGGCAGATGCTTAAGGCATGAGATCGAGAAGCTGTTGCCGATCATGAGCACCTTCACGGTGCCAGGTTCGTCGGTCTTCGTCGAAAGGCATCCGCCGACGGCGACTGCAGCCGCCAGAAAAAGCATGTGTTGTACTGCCCGAACTTTCATGATATCTTCCTTAGTATCGCGCCCTTCAGGTAGTCACCCTCCGGAAACGACAGCACCGTCGGGTGGTCTGCGCCCGGACGCGTACGGGCGAGAAGCTGAAAGTCGCAGCCGGCGTCCTCCGCCGCCTCGGCGAGAATCCTGTCAAAGAACGCAGTCGACACCGCCCCCGAGCAGCTGAAAGTCGCCAAAACACCGTCAGGCCGCAGGAGTTTCATCGCGAGAAGGTTGATGTCCTTGTAGCCGCGCGCTGCCTTCATGAGCTGAGCCTTCGACGCGGCGAACTTCGGCGGGTCCAGCACCACGAGGTCGAACTGGCGCCCCTCGTCGCGGCAGGCGCGGAGATAGCGGAACACGTCCGCCTCGACATAGCGCATTTCCGTACCGCAGAGATGGCGCAGGGCTTCGTTGCGCCGGGCCAGCGCAAGGGCGTCCGCCGAGGCGTCCACCTGGGTGACTGAGACCGCTCCGCAAGCCCGTGCATAGAGTCCGAAACCGCCAGTGTATGCGAAACAGTTCAGGGCCTCCGCCCCGTTCGCGAGCGGTCCGACAGCCGCGCGCGCGTCGCGCTGGTCCAGGTAGAAGCCGGTCTTGTGTCCGTGCCGCACGTCCACGAGGAAAGGTATCTCCCCTTCTGCAATCTCTATCAGCTCAGGCGGCTCGTCGCCTGCAAGGACGGCGAACGCCGCCTCGCCCTCGCCGACCGGCAGGCCTTCCCTTGCCCTGACGTCGACATCGTTTCTCTCGGACACGCCGCGGCAGCCGGGGGCGAACTTCATGAGCGCCGACGCGACCTCGTGCTTTACGCGCTCAGCTCCTGCGCTCGTGAACTGGCAGACGATCCAGCCGGCGTAATAATCTGCGACGACGCCGGGAAGCCGATCGGCCTCGGCGTTCACAAGGCGCATCGCGTTAGTCGCCGCATTGGCGAAGAACCCGGCGCGCCGGCCAACGGCTGCAGCGACGCGGGACTCGACGAACGATCCGTCGGGCGACGGCTCGCCGACGAAGGAGAGCATTCTCACGCGGATCTGCGACGATGGCGAGAAGCTACCGTAGCCCAGCGTCTCGCCGCCGTGCGAAACAACTTCAACCGTCTCGCCGGCTTCGATCCCAGGCGTTTCGTCGCAGATCGCCCCGGAGAATATCCAAGGGTGGCGACGCCGGACGCTGAAGTCGCGACCCTTGACTAGCACGACCCGCTCCATTGCCTTCCTCCCTTACCTGACTCGCTTGATCGCGCCGAACTTGCAGACCTGAGAGCACTGCTTGCAGCCGGCGCAGAGGTTGGCGTCTATCGCCATCTTGAAGCGTCCGGGCGCGATTTCCTCTCCGCGCGTGATGGCCGGACAGCCGAGCTTGAAGCACGCGCCGCAAGCCTTGCACTTCTCGGGATCGACTTCGCAAAGGCCTTCCTTGGTCAGCTTCGCCGCAATGCGGCACGGAGCATATGCGATGATCAGCGCACCCTCATCGCCGTCCATCGCGTCCTTCAGCACGCGCTCCAGCTCGCCCAGGTCGTCGGCGGAGACCGTCGCCACCTTCGTGTAGCCGCAGGCCCTCGCTATCGCGTCGATCTCGGTGACGGGCGCAGGAGAGCCGTCTAGCGTCTTGCCGCTGCCGGGGTTGTCCTGATGTCCGGTCATGCCCGTGATGCGGTTGTCGAGGACGACCGTCGTAACGGGAGTGCCGTTGTAATGGGCCGAAAGGATTCCGGTCATGCCGGAGTGGAAGAACGTGGAGTCGCCGAGGACGGCGCAGATGCGGCCCGTGAGACCTGCCTTCTTCATTCCAGCGGCGTTGCCGATCGACGCGCCCATGCAGATGGTGGAGTCCATCGCGTCAAGCGGAGGAAACGCGCCGAGCGTGTAGCAACCGATGTCGCCCGTCACCGTCGCGCCGAGCTTGTGCAGCACGTAGAACACGCCGCGGTGCCCGCAACCCGCGCAGAGGACGGGAGGCCGCGTCGGCAGTCCTTCCGCGACCTTCGGCTCCTTCGCCGCCGGAACGTCGCCCAGAAGCTCGTGGCGCAGGTTCTGCAGCCGGTCGGCGTTGAGCTCCAGCATGTTCAGCTCGGTCTTGTGCGAAACAACCGCAATGCCCATCGCGCGTATCTGGTCCTCAAGGAACGGATCCAGCTCCTCCACGACAAGCAGCTTCTCCACCTTCTTCGCGAAATCGGCGACAAGCGCCTTCGGAAGCGGATTCGTCCAGCCCAGCTTGAGAATCGGGAAGTCGGGGAATATCTCGCGGACGTACTGGTACGCGACGGCCGAGGTGACGATGCCGAGCTTCGCCGTTCCCTCGGCCGGCGCGACGACCTTGTTGAACTCCGAGACGTTCGCCTCGCGCTCCATCGCCTCGGTGCGCTTCTGCGCGTTCACGCGCTGGCCGCGCGCGAACATCGGGACGGGTATGTTTCTGCGTATGTCCTTCTTGTACGGCAGAAGCGGATGCGGCGCCGGATGGAAGTCTCCAAGGTCCACGAGGGACGCGCTGTGGCTCGTGCGGGTCGTAAGGCGCAGGATGACGGGAACGGAAAAACGCTCGGAAAGCTCAAACGCCTTCACCGTGAAGTCGTACGCTTCCTGGCTGTCGGAAGGCTCCAGCAGCAGCGCACGGGCGAACTTCGCGAGGTTGCGGTTGTCTTGCTCGTTCTGAGACGAGTGCATGCCTGGGTCGTCTGCCGAGACCACCACCATTCCGCCGAGCGGCCCCACGAAGGTGAACGTCATGAGCGGATCCATCGCGACGTTAAGGCCCACGTGCTTCATGGCAGTCAGCGAGCGCGCACCAGCCATGGAGGCGCCTATCGCGGTCTCCATCGCAACCTTCTCGTTCACCGCCCATTCGCACCTGACGGTGTCCTTGAACTTCGCGATGTTCTCAAGTATCTCCGTCGACGGCGTGCCTGGATATGCCGACGCCACAACGCACCCAGCCTGCACCGCCGCATGTGCGACGGCCTCGTTCGCGCTCAGGAACTTCTTCATCTTCTACCTTCCTCCGATGTTTCGGCTATTATACCATAAAAAGGATTTGCGTTACGCCATGAACCCGGCGCTGCGTAGCGCATCTTCGGTGAGGCCGGAACTCCCTGCAGCCTTGGCAACGTACTTGCCGACAATGTCTCCTTCAAGGTTGACCGTGTCGCCGACGCGCTTTGCACCAAGCGTCGTCTCCGCCGCCGTCGTGGGAATGAGATCTACGCCAAGCCAGTCGTTGCCAAGGGCGCTGATCGTAAGCGAGACGCCGTCTACAGTCACTGACCCCTTCAAGACGGACTGCGCGGCAAGAACGCGTCCGCAGCGAATGCGCAGCTGGAAGTCACGCCCCTTCGGAAGCTTCTCCGCTATCGTGCCACGGCAGTCGACATGCCCAAGCACGATGTGTCCGCCCATCGCGTCGCCGGCCCTAAGCGCACGTTCAAGGTTCACCTTCGAGCCCGGAACGAGATCGCCAAGTCCCGTACGCGACTCCGTCTCGTCCAATACGTCCGCCGTGAAGCGCGAGCCGTCGCACTTGGCGACCGTGAGGCACACGCCGTTTACCGCGACGGACTCCCCTTCTTCGAGAGGCTTCGCCCACGGGCGATCCGACTCGATCTCTATTACCAGTCCCCTGCCGCGCGACACACGCTTCACGGTTCCTATGCGCTCTACCAGTCCGGTAAACATTTCACCTCCTTGATGCACGTTGCCTTCGCAATCGGTTTCGTGCCAATGACCTTTGGCGCGAGCACCGTAATCCATTCGTCAACCAGCCCTGCCTCGGCGAGCGAAACGGCGAGTTTCAGGCCTCCTTCGCAAAGGACGTGCAGGAAGCCACGCCGCCCCAGCTCCTTCAGGGCTTTGCGCGCGTCGGCGAAGACAAGCGTCTCGCCCTTTCCATCCGTAAACACCTGCGCGTTCTTCGGCAATTTCCCGCTTTTCGAGACAACGACGCGAATCAAGTCCGGGTTCGGCCTGCCATGACTCAAGAGCGACGGATCGTCCCTGCGGATCGTCTCGCCCCCGACCATGATCGCATCGACCCTTTCGCGCATGCGCCATGTTTCGCGTCGGGCGGCCTCGGACGAAATCCACTTTGCGTTCCCCCAATCATCGCAAATCTTCCCGTCGAGCGACATTGCGATCTTCACCGTGACGTACGGAAGACCCGTGGCAACATGTTTCGCAAACGGCCTGACAAGTTCTCGCGCCAAACAATTCACAACGTTGTTCCTTGACCTCTCGCATTTGATGCCCGCCTTGGAGAGGACGCGACTGGCGCGACCGCGGTTCTTCGGGTTGGGATCGGGAACGGCGTAGACGACTTTTGAGATTCCGGCGGCGATTATCGCGTCGGTGCAGGCGCCGACGCGACCGGGCTTCGAGCAGGGCTCGAGCGTGACGTAGAGCGCAGCGCCCTTCAGCGACTTCACGCCATGCCGCGCCGCGCTCTTTATCGCGGCGACCTCGGCGTGATCGCCGCCTGCGCGGCGGTGCCAGCCTTCGCCGGCGACCCTGCCGCCCTTGACGACGACAGCACCCACTGGCGGATTCGGACGCGTGTGGCCACAGCCCCGTCGCGCCAGCTCCAGCGCCCGCAGCAGGAATCTCTCTTCGTCGCTCACGGGACTCCTCCTACGGATTCCCCTTCGCATACCTGTCGAGGACGCCGTTGATGAGCGTGCGCGAGCGCGGCGAGGAGAACCAGTTGGCGAGGTCGATTGCCTCGTTTATGACGACGGGCTTCGGCACGTCGGTGTACTTCATCTCCCAGATTCCAAGACGCAGCACGACGCGTTCGACAGTGCCGAGACGATAGAGGTCCCAGCGGTCCAGAAGCCCGGTAAGGATGTCGTCGATTTCCTTGAGCGCACCCAGAACGCCCGCGACGCGCGTCTCGGCAAATTCCCTTAGCCCCGGCGGCGGCACGGACGGCCCGCCGTCAGCGTCGTCCAGATCGACTATCTGCTGCCAGAATCCGGCCATGAACGACGGCACGTCGTCCGGCGGGTTGAGATCCGCCGCGACGAGCATCTGAACAGCCCATTCCCTGGCCAACCTGCGCTTTGCCTTCATTTTCTTGCGATCCGGGCAATGATGCGCGAGGCCCCGAGGTTCTTGAAGCCGAGCGCAAGCAGCAAGCGCCCTATGAGATGACGCGATTCCGCGCGGACCTCAAGGATCTTGATCCCCTCCTTGTCGCAGAGCGAGCGGAAGTCCTTGAGCGTGATGCAGTGAATGTTGGGAGTGTCGTACCACTGGAACGGCAGCTGCTTCGACACCGGCAGCCGGCCCGTAAGCGCCAGCGTGAGGCGAATGCGGTAGGCCGCGAAGTTCGGGAAGGTGACTATCGCCTCGTCGGCTATCCGCAGGGCCTCGTGCAGCAATCCGCGAGGGTTCTTCACCTCCTGCAGCGTGTCGGAGACGATTGCGGTGTCATAGTAGCCGTCGGGAATTACGGTAAGGCCCTCGTCGGCGTCCTCCCAGAGCATGTCGTGCCCGTCGGCCAGGGCTTCCTCGAACTGCTCGACGTCAATCTCCACGCCGTCGCCCAAGACGCCCTTCCTGGCACGCAGCACGTTGAGGAGCGTGCCGTCGCCGCACCCGATGTCGATGACGCGCGAACCTTCGCGCACCTGTCCGACGATGTTACGGTGAAGACGCTCCTGCCACTTCATCACCTTCGGCTCGCGGCTTCCGAGAAAGCCGCCCACGAGCTTGGAGAGGTCCTCGATGTCGGTAAGGAACGAATCGTGGCCGCGTCCGCTTTCAAGATGGCAGTAGGTGACGGACTTGCCGGCCTTCTTCAGCGACGCGGCGATCTCCTTTGACTGCCACACCGGGAAGAGGATGTCGCCAGCATAAGAGACGACCAGCGTCTTGGCCTTGACACGCGCAAACGCCGCGTCGAGCGAACCGTAGCGGTCGCACGGGTCGGCGAGGTCCATCGAGCGGGTGATGTGAAGGTAGCTGTTGGCGTCGAAGCGGCGCAGGAACTTCATCGCCTGGTAGTCGAGGTAGCTCTCGATCTGGAAGTAGGTCTTGAACAGGCGGTCGCGCTCGGCCCGCTCCTCCGGCGGAGCCTCAACGAAGTTAGACTGCAGGTTGCGCGCGAACTTCTCCTGCAGCAGTTCGCGCGAAAGATAGGTGACGTGCGCGAGCTGCCTGGCGGAGGCGAGGCCGGCCTTCGGTCCCTTGCCGTCGCCCTCAAGGTAGTAGTCGCCGCCCTTCCAGTTCGGGTCGTCTGTGATCGAGGTGCGGCTCATCACGCTCAAAGCTATCGCCTGCGTGTTGAGGTTGGCGCTCGTGGCGATGAGGCACACCTTGTCCATGTCGTCGGGATAGCGCGTCATCCAGTTCACGACCTGCACCCCGCCGTAGCTGCCTCCGATGAGGGCCGCAAGCTTCTTCACGCCGAGCTGCCGGAGAAAGAGCCGGAACACGTCCACCGCGTCGTCGAAGGTGTACTGCGGGAACGCTGAGCCGTAAGGCTTGCCGGTGTCGGGGTTTATGGACATAGGGCCGGTGGTTCCGCTGCAGCCGCCCAGGACGTTCGCGCAGACTACGCAGAAGCGGTTCGTGTCGATGGCCCGGCCCGGCCCAACCATTCCCTCCCACCAGCCGCTGGGCTTAGTCTCGCCGGGCCGGATGCCTGCGACGTGCGAATCGCCAGTAAGCGCGTGGCAGATGTAGATTACGTTGGAGTCGCCGATCGGCGCGCCGCACATCTCGTAGGCGACCTCGACCTCCTTCAGAACGCCGCCGTAGGCAAGCTTCAACCCGCCTTCAGGCAGGTCAAGGCGCAACTTCCTCGGCTCTACGACTCCGACGCCCTCTTCCATCTTGCCTCACTTGACGGACTTCCTGAGCCGCTTCTGGACGGCAGCCGTCACGAACGGAGCGGTGTCGCCGCCGTAAGAGGCGATCTCGCGCACCGTCGACGCCGTCACGTAGGCGAGGTTTTCGCTCGGCATCATGAACAGCGTCTCGATCTCTGGCGCCATGCGGCGGTTCGTGAGCGCCATCTGGAACTCGTACTCGAAGTCGGAGTAGACCCGGACGCCCCGTATGACGACGCGCGCGCCCTCGCGGCGGCAGAAGTCTACGAGAAGCCCATCCAGCATCTTCACCTCGACGTTCGAGAGACGCGCCTTGCGCACGTCCTCCCGGATCATCGCAAGACGCTCCTCGGCGTTGAAGAGCGCGCCCTGCTTCTTGCTCGTCGCCGCGACCGCGACGATGAGCCTGTCGTAGAGCTTCGCAGCCCGGCGGATGAGGTCGAAGTGACCCAGCGTCATCGGGTCGAAGGTTCCGGGATAGACGGCTTTCGTCACGGCAGCAGACGCCTCGTGGTCCCCTTGAGGTACGCCTTGCACATCTTGAAGCCCTCGGCGTAGTCGGCGCCGCACTGGTAGCCGCGGTAACGGCTGCACGTGCGCACCATGTCGGCGAAGTCGATGTGGTCGTGCTCGCGCATCCAGTCAAGCTGGGAGTGGTGGCACTCGAGCATCTGGATCTTGAGGTCGATCTCCTCAGAAATGTCGACGAATTCGTCGGGCACGAAGTTGACGCCGGCGAGGGTGTCCATGTAATAGATCGGCACGAGCTTCGCGGCCTTCCTCGTCTTCGACGGCCAGTTGGGGAGCGTAGCCGTGAACGCCGCGTCGAAGACGAGCTTCGAGGTCGCGACATGGTCGGGCATGTAGTCGTCGGGGTTCTGGGTGATTATGAAGTCAGGCTGGGCGTACTGGATTATCTCCACCACCTTGTTGCGGCTCTCCGCGTTGTCGGAATAGATGTCAAGGTCTCCGAAGACGCCGTCCAGCACCTCTATGCCGGCGAGCTTGCCTGCCTCGCGCGCCTCAGCCGCGCGCATGGGCACGAGCTCCTCGGGCGGAATAATCACGTGGCCGAGCGACCCCGTGCAAAGATGGGCGACGATGACCTTGTCGCCGCGCTTGACGCACTTTGCAAGCGTGCCCGCGCAGCAGATCTCCACGTCATCAGGATGACAGCCTATTGCCAGAACGTTCATTTTGGACTACCTCCGGTTGTTGAATTCGATTTATGGGTATTATAGCATAAATAGGCGCGCTCGGACGCTCTTCGCCTATCGTCCGGACGCGGCGACCAGGTCGAACGTGTCGACGACGATGGCAGGCGGCGTGCCTTTGTACTTCGCAAGGTCCTCGGGCGTGGTCTCGCCGGAAAGGACGCACACGAAGTCCACGCCGGCGTTGTCGGCTATAGCCTTGTCGGTGTAGAGCCTGTCGCCGACCACGGCGATTTCCTCGGGACGGAACTCATCCAGCACAGGCGCAAGCAGCGTCGGGCTGGGCTTGCCGAACACGTGGCTCGGCTTCATTCCGTTCGTGAGCTCCAGGAACTTCATCATGCCGCCGATGTCTGGAATCGGGCCCCGCTCCGACGGACAGCACATGTCGGGGTGCGTCGCCACGAAGTCCACCGGCTCCTGGTTCGCGGTCCTGATGGGACACATCGCGTTCGGCGGCACGTTGCGCATGTTCCACAGGCTCGTCGCCTTGGCGAGCTTGTCGTAGGTAAGCTCCCTGTCGTACGTCAGGGCGATGAGCTCGTTGGCCTCTGGATCGTAGTCGAGCGAAACTTCCGTGTCAGCCAGGCGCTCCGCCATGTGCGCCTTGACCTTCTCGCTCGCAATCAGGTAGACGGACCTGTACCCCTTCTCGCGAATGTACGATTCAAGCGTAATGAGCGGCGTCAGGATCTGGGCCGGCGTCACGGGAATCGCCGCGCCCGCGATCTTCTTCATGTACTCCTCGGGGCACTTGGAGGTGTTGTTGGTGAGGTAGAAGAACTTGAACCTGCCGCTATTGGTGCTTTCGATCACGAAGTCGACCGCCGGCTTGATGGGGTTCGGCCCCATGAACAGCGTGCCGTCGAGGTCGCATACGAAAGCCTTCTTCTTCGCGATGTCGAACATGGGGACGCCTCCTCAGACCTCCCAGACTCCGTCCTTGCCGAAGAGCCGGTCGAGAAGCTCCGGCAGAAGGCCGAGACGCGAAACGAGGTCGAGGGAGAAGTAGCGGTTCCTCATGTACGGAACGCCTGAGAGCGTCTCGCGGAACTTGGCCCGGCTGACGCCTATCTGCTCCGGCTCGCAAGGCGCACCGACCTCCTTCAGCGCGGCATGGACTTCGGCGAACGGCATGATCTGGGCGCGCATCTTCGCCGAGAGCTCAGGCCAGGAGCTCTTGACCGCGGACAGTTCCTTCGCAAGCGCCTCGCGCGACGGGAACTTGCCCTTCATCTCGGAAGTGGCGCGCGCGATGTGCGCGGGCCTGTCGCCGAAGACTGCAGGGAACGTAGCGGACAGCGCATCGAAATCGGGCCACCAGGCGGCGACGGTCTTCTCGATGTCGATGGCGGACAGGTCGCGCTCCAGCAGGAACTCGATTATCGCGGTGGACGCAAGAGTGCCGATGCCGACCTTGAAGCCATGAGACACAGGCTTGCCGCCGAAGCAGAGGTCTTCCATGTCCCAGTAGTGCGAGACTTGATGCTCCGTTCCGCTGGCCGGACGAGACGAGCCCATCGCCTGCATCGCAAAGCCGCTCATGACAAGCCCCTCGCAAAGCTTCTCGGTCTCGGCAATGTCACCGGCCGCGCAAAGCGCGGGATTCCTGAGGGAGTCGCGCAGCGGACCCTGCACGAAGCGCCAGGCGTCGGCATGGATCGCCTCGGAGCCTATGGCGTCGGCAAGGATCCAGTCCGCGCCGGCGGGAATCTTCGCAATGAGGTCGGCGTAGCCGCTCGCGACCATCTCCTTCGGCGCGGCCGCCGCGACCTTGCTGTCCACGATGCAGCCAAGCGGCGCCGGACACGCCATAGTCTGCTTGATGCCGTCCTTGGTGATGGACGCTCCGTAGCTCGTGTAGCCGTCCATCGACGCGGCAGTGCCGACCACCATGTACCTGACGCCCAGTTCGGAAGAAGCGCGCTTGGTCAGGTCGTTGAGCGTGCCCGATCCCACTGCGACGGGAACCGCGCCGCCTGACGCTGCGATGGCGTTACGCACCTCATCCACCTTGTCGTAGGTCGCATGGAAGTCCGAACCATCGGCATTGACGACATGCTCCTCGACGCTGACGCCGGCTGCCTTCAGTCGCGCCGCCACCGCGTCGCCGGCCACAGCCCTCGTGCGCGGGTCCTCGATTACGATGGCCTTGCCGGCCCCCTGGAAAAGCCCGCGGAACATGTCCGCCGCCGCCTCAGCCGCACCAGGGCCAATTACGCACGCCTTGGTGTCAGTCGCGCTCTTAAGAGCCTCTTCAATCATTGACATAGCCTGTTCCTCCTTGCTTTGCGCACATGCGCCTATGTTGTCTTGGTTGTCTTTAAGATTCGCCTGCCTCGCCGGCCTACATGTTGGCCGTGGCCACGACGTCCACTCCGGTCCCCGCCGCGTCGGGTATTATGACGTCGCCTATCTTGACCGGCAGCTGCACCGTAGCCTGGTGCAGCGCGAACAGCACCGCGTCGATGCTGCCTTTCGGAACCGCGGTGCGGGTCTTCACCGGCAGGGGCTTGCGCATGCCGGCCACGCGGACGAGACCTGTCACCATGCGCGTAGGATTCGTCACCTCCGCCCTTGCGTATGCTTCGCCCCGCGGACACGAATGGCCGGTCACGCGCACGTCGTCGCCGACCTTCTCGACGTCCATCTCGCACCCCTTGGGGCAGTTGATGCAAATCATCTTCATCGGAACCTCCTTGACCTCCCGAATCTCCTATGCCTTCCCCATCGCGAATTCGGCGGCCGAACGCCCGGCGATCTCCGAGTCGCGGCTGACCCAGTCCACGAGGTCGTAAACGCGCACCACGTTGCCGCCGGCGAATATCCCGGGAACGCTCGTGGCCATCGTCTTCGGGTCGATCTTGGGTCCGCGCGTCTTCGGGTCGATCTCGATGCCGGCCTTGCGCGTCAGCTCGTTCTCGGGGATGAGTCCGCAGGAAAGGACGAGCGTGTCGCAGTCGAAGTGAATCTCCGTGCCGGGAATCGGCTTCAGGTTGTCGTCGACCTTGGAAACCTTGACGCCGGTCACGTGCTCCCTGCCCTCAACATCAGTCACCGTGTGCGACAAGAGAAGCGGTATGTCGTAGTCGTTCAGGCACTGCACGACGTTGCGCATGAGGCCGGACGACTTCTTCATGATCTCGACGCAGGCAAGCACCTTGGCGCCGGAGAACGTAAGACGCCGCGCCATGATGAGGCCGATGTCGCCGGAGCCGAGTATCACCACGCGGCGACCCGGCATTATGCCGTCCATGTTGACGAGCCGCTGCACCGTTCCGGCGGTGTAGACGCCGGCGGGACGAGTCCCCGGCGTCATCAGGGCGCCGCGCGGACGCTCCCGGCAACCCATCGCAAGCACGATCGACTTGGCCGCGTAGACCGCAAGCCCGCCGCGCGGCGACATCGCCGTCACGTGCGC
The DNA here is from genome assembly GCA_017403825.1 of Kiritimatiellia bacterium. Classification (GTDB taxonomy): domain Bacteria; phylum Verrucomicrobiota; class Kiritimatiellia; order RFP12; family UBA1067; genus UBA1067. Next base: position 7,914 of record JAFRDO010000020.1, on the reverse strand, counting down.
GGGGACGCCCGCCTCGATGGACAGCGCCATGGTTCCGCAGACGACCGACACGCCCAGCTCGGCGGCGCGGTCGATGAAGCGCTGCGCGTATTCGGGACCGGTAAGCTCCTCGCTGAAGCGGTGGAGGCCGAATCCGTTGTGTATGCACTGCTGAAGTATGCCGCCGGGCGCGTCGTCGCGCTCGATCACAAGAACCTTCTTCGCACCGGCCTCCTTCGCCGCGCATGCCGCCGCGAGCCCCGCAGGACCGGCGCCGATCACAAGCACGTCAAAGATGCCCAAATCGCCGGAGGCGTCGGACGTCCTAAACTGCCTGAGCGCCTTAGGCGCGCTCTTGCGCGAAAGGAGGAACGCCTCCGGAGGCAGCCCCAGCTCGTTGCCAAGAATCTCTATGACGCGCGGTGTGCAGAACCCGCCCTGGCAGCGCCCCATGCCGGAACGTGTGCGTCGCTTGATGCCGTCTAGCGTGCGCGCCCCGACGCGGCAGCGGATGGCCGCGCGAATCTCGCCCTCCGTAACGCTCTCGCAACGGCATATTACGCGCCCGAACGACGAGTCGCGGGACACCAGCTCCGCCAGGTCGGCCGGCGCCATCTCACGGGTCTTAGGCCACCAGCTGACGTCCGAGGACACGATGGACGGGTTCTTGCGCGACGCCCCGAGCTTCGCGGCGACGCGCTCCGCCAGCCACTGGCCGATGGCGGGCGCCGAGGTCAGTCCCGGCGACTCCACTCCGACAGCATTGAAGAAGCCCGGCGCATCAGGCGCCTCGCCTAGAATGAAGTCGCCGACCGTGGTCTCGTGCGCCCGAAGGCCGGAGAACTCGGTGATCACCTTGCCTAGCGGCAGGTTGGGATACGTGCGCCGTGCGCCGGCCTTGACCTTCTCAAGGCCCTCGAACGTCGTCGCCTTGTCTTCCTTGTCGGGAATGTCCTCGGCAGTCGGGCCGACGATGACGGTGCCGTCCACCGTAGGCGAGACAAGTATGCCCTTGCCCATCTTCGAGGGCACCTGGAACATCGTCGCGGAAAAGGTACCGTCCTCGTCGCGGTCGAGCATCAGATATTCGCCGCGCCGCGCCTGAATCGCATACTTAGTGGCCGACACCTGGTTGTTAAGCTCGTCGGAGCGGATTCCGGCGCAATTGACGACGGCCTTGGCCTTGAAGACGCGAGAGTCCTCGCACTCAAGCCGCCACGCCCCGGACGCATCCGCCGGACGTATCGACGTCACCTTAGCGTCGAAGAAGAACGCCACTCCATTCGCCGCCGCATTCTCCGCCGAGCGGAAGGTAAGCTCGTATGGGCAGCATATGCCGCCGGTAGGAGCCCAGAGTGCAGCCGTTGCCTCCGGCGAGACGTTCGGTTCGCGCCGCCGCAACTCGTCCTGCCCTATGATCTCGACAGGCACGCCGTTGATCTCGGCGCGGGCCTTCAGGTCCTCTAGCGACTTCTCCTCCTCGGGGCCAAACGCCAGCACGAGCGAGCCGTTGCGCCGGAACGGCACCTTCAGCTCGCGGCAGACGTCCTCGAACATGCGGTTGCCGAGAACGTTGAACTTGGCCTTGTTGGACCCAGGCTTTGCATCAAAGCCAGCGTGGACGATCGCGCTGTTCGCCTTCGACGCCCCTTCGGCAACATCACTGCCAGCCTCAAGGACCGCCACGTTGAGATTGTACCGCGAGAGAGAACGGGCGACCGAACACCCGACCACCCCGGCTCCTATGACAATTGCATCAACTTCCATGCTCTCTATTATCTCATATCCGCCCACGGCATTCAATGGCAAAAATCAATCAAGGATTCGATTACGCGCGAAGCCAGACACATGCCGAAGGACGCAGTAACGGGCATAATGCTGCCGCGCACCGCGATGCGGCGCGGCGGCTCGTCGCTCCAGACGCAGTCAAACCGCGGCGGAACGCGCCCCCCCTCACGGAAGCGCCTGCGCAGGGCACGGGCGAGACCGTCCCCCGACACCTTGTCGAATCGCGTCACGCGAACACGCGAAGGATCGGTCCTCAGCGCCGCGCCCATGCTGGACACGACGGGGATCTTCAACTCGCACGCCTTCAGAACGAGCGCCGCCTTGCATGCGACGCTGTCAATGGCGTCAACGACCGCATCAAAGCCGGAGATGTCCTCCGACCCGGTGAACCGCACGGCCCGGGCCGTCACGTCGGCGTCAGGACAGATTGAAAGCAGACGCTCTCGCAGCGCATCGACCTTGGGGCGCCCCAGCGTCACTTCCGTCGCCTGGCACTGCCTGTTCAGGTTCGAGGCAACTACGGCGTCATCGTCCATCAACGTCAGATGTCCTACGCCCGTGCGCAATAGCGCCTCGGCGCACCAGCTGCCGACGCCGCCAACGCCCACGACAAGCACATGCGCCGAGGCGAGGCGCGCCATCGCCGCTTCGCCCAGCAAGGCCGCAGTGCGCGAACACGCCTCGTCGTTCATGGCTTCAGGTAAAGGCGGCAATGGCATGGCCCGTGATACGATGGATCGGCCATCTGACCCTTGAACTCGTCGCACGGACAGAAGAACTCCGGCAACTTCGGCAGACGGCACGGACAGTAGCCGCCCTTGCGCACGATCCCCTCCCGCACGGTCTTGGCGATCCGCTCGTCAGGGTTGACCTTTACGCCAGTCTCCGCAAAGAGGCGGCGAATCTCCGAAGAGGACTCCCTGGTTCGCGGATACGCCTTGAATGTGCAGAGGCGTTGCAGCTCGTCGCTGTCCTTCCAACGCGGCACGCCTTCAAGAGCGTCTTCGCCGACGATGAAGAAGAGTTCCGCGCCCGGGTTCTCAGAAGCAATCTCGCGCACCGTGTCGATGGCATAGGAGACGCCGCCACGCTCGATCTCCCGCAGGTCCACGACAGCCTTCTCCACATCGCGGAACGCGGCTTGGACAAGCTCGATGCGGTCCCACGGCATCGGCGGCGGCGCGTCACCGGTCTTGAACGGCGAAACGCTTGCGGGCAGCACTATAAGCCGGTCCAGCGAAAGGTCGTCAATCGCGCGGCGGGCGATGCCGACATGGCCGAAATGGACCGGATTGAAGCTTCCTCCGTATATTCCTATTCTCATGGTGTCACCTGCCTTGACCACGCCGTACATTATACCACATCTTCACCCGCGAACAGGAGTTTGCCGTCCGCCCAGCTTCAGCCAGACGCGAAGCAGCTCGCTGACGCTCCATGCCTGTGCGGCGCAGCCCTTCTGCGCATGAGGCGAGTCGCCGTCAGCGATCTCGCTCATGTGGCCCACGCAACCGGCGTTCAGGTTCTCCACCGCGCCTGCCAGCAACGAAAGGGCGACCTCCTTCGGACACGACTTGATAGCCGCCAGTGCTTCCGCATAAAGCGGAAACGGCCATGCCCATACCGTGCCGTTGTGATATGCCGGCTTGCGCGACGAGTCCTCGTCGCCGGCGTAGACGCCTTTGTACAGCGGGTGTCCCGCGTTGAGCGACCTGATTCCCCCTGGCACCAGAAGCTCTTCCGTAGCCCGGAGGACAGACGGGTCATCAGTCACGCCCAGCGTGACGAGGAAGAGCTGGTTCGGACGTATCGTGTCCTCGGGCGTGGCGTTCGCGGCCGGCTCTCCGTTGGGTGCGGACAGGCAATCGCGGTAGCCGAACTCCCACTTGAACAAGCGTTCTACCGACGCCTTGGCTCGCTCAGCCAGATCGCGTCGGCCAAGGAATCGCAGAGCAGATATCCATAACGCCTGCACTTCCACCGGATAACCGACGCGCGGCGTGCATGCCGGGTAGTTAGTGTCCATCCATGTGAAGTGCGACGGCGACCAGACGAGCCCCGAATCGGCGTCGACATGAATGCCGTTTGGCGTTCCTTTGATGTAATTGTCGACGATCGACTCGCAGGCGGACATGAGAGCTGGGACTTGGGCTTTCTTGCCGCACTCTTCCACGCATCTTACGAACCACAGCGGCGCGTCCGTCGTGTCGCGGTTGCCGGCAGTCTTGCCGAAGATTATGTTGGGCAGGGTTCCGTTCTCTTCAAACGCCGCGAACGCCTTGAGTATGCGAAGCGCGTCGTCCATCATGCCGGCTGCGATCATGCCGCGCAAGAAGATGAACGTGTCGCGGCCCCAGTCGAGGAACCACGGATAACCTGCGATGACGGTCTTGAGGTCGTCGCGGCGGACGATGAACAAATCCATCGCTCGGCGAAGCGCGGCGGAGAACGGAAGCGAAGGCTTTTCGTCAGGCGGCGCGAGGCACGCGTCGGACGTGCTGTCACGCGCCGGACTGGCCGCGTCCTCCAGACGTCCGGTCAGCGTCACGGTGTCGCCGATTCCCATGTCGGCGCTGATCCAGCCCGGACTGAACAGGTCGCCGCTCGGCTCCTGTCCGCGCTCCGCCTCCTCCGCATGGGCGACGTTGTATGTCCATTGCGGCTCGTGATGGTAGACGCCGCCTGCGACGCTCAGCCGGAACGCCCCCTCGGCGGGATGGAACAGGAATCCGTCCGCAGTCGCCTCACTCTTCGCCGGGAAGAGGTTCTCGGGGCCGCCGAACGCCTTGGTGGACGCGTGGAAGTTGCGCCACTCGATGTCGGGACGGAACACGATGCGAACCTTCTCGCCGACTTCGCGTGCAGCAGCCGACGGACGCTCGACCTTCAGCACGGCCTCGTTACGTCCCTCGGCCAGGGCGAGCGTAAAGACGAACGCAGTCTCCATGCCCATGCCGCACGGAACCGAGAACTCCCACCGCGCAAAGTGTCCTGCCGGATCGGCGGCAAAACGCGTCACGCACTGCCTGTCCAGCTCGCGCAGGTAGCCTTCGCGCTGCAGCCAGCAACGCGTGCGGGCCCAGAGGCAAAGCCTGTCGGACGGCACGGCCGGATTCGGATTGGCCGCGAGAAGCGCATCGTACTGCGAGCGTATCTCACCCCATCCAAGGCGAACCTGCGCCGCCGCGCCCGCGCCGTTGGAGAGGATCGTGCGCCAGTACGGATGCGCACGGACCTCCTCGCCGCCGAGAGACAGCCTTACCCTCGCACGCTTTGGCGGCGGCGGAATTAGAAAGCGCGAATGGGTACGCACGGCACGTCCGTCCTCGTAGCGCGAAATGTCGAGGCTGAGAATGCGGCAACGCGTGCCGTCCCCGCGATACTGTGGAGCCTCAATGACGACAACATTACCTTCCGAACGGCAGACGCGGATCGTCTTCCCCGTTTCGGGATCGATGAGGCGCATGCGAAAATGCGACGGAGCCGAGATCTCCACCGCCTGCCCTTCAGGCACAACCACGTCACGCTGCACGTCACGCGGAAAGACGACGTGGAAAAGCGGCTTGGCGACGTGACGCACGGAAGGCACGACAGATGCCTTAGCGTCCGACGACGGAGCGCCTGAGGCGGCGAGACAGAGAACTTGGCCAGGCTCAAGCGGCACCGGCTCCGCAGTTCTGAACGCGACGCCAGTCAAAATATCACATGCCTCCGCAGCGTCGAACGACTGGCGATCCCAATCGATGGTAGCGGCGGCGGAGCAATCGAGGTTTGCCAGCACGAGCAGCCCGTTTCGCGCAACGGCGAGAGTGTTGCCGTCTCCACGCGTGACGAGCTCCAGATGGCAGGGACCGTCGAACGACGGGTGGGTGGCAAGGATGCGGTTGAGTTTCGCAATGAGGCCGACCATGTTCCGTTCGGCGCCCCATGAGAGATCGCTCTTGCCGTGGACGTCTATCTTTTCGCGGCAATACCACTCTACGCCGTTGGCGATGCCCCACGCGCCCTGTGCGCTCAACAGCGCGGCGAGCTGCACGCGCAGCCTGGCATATGTCTCCCCACCCTTGGCGAGACGATCGTTGTCGTGCGTTTCGGCAAAGTGAACAAGCGTGCCGTAGCGCTCCGACCGCGCTATCGCGCCAGGCAGGTACCATTCGAACGCACCACGGTCGTATGTCTGGAACATCTCGGAATAGGCCCAGTCGAGGTTCGACTCGGCGAGCAGCCGGTCTGTAGTCTCGACACGGCCGCCAAGGCCTTCCAGCATAAAAACGGTGTCAGGATACTCGTCACGGACCTTGGCTACGATGTATTCCCATGTCTCGGCCGGAATCATGTAGCCGGCGTCGCAACGGAAGCCGTCCACGCCAATCCGGCACCAGAACAGGAATACGTCCGCCATGTAGGTGCGCAGTCCGGCGTTGGAATAGTCGAGCTCCACCAAGTCAGCCCAAGTCACGCCCCAAGCGCCAGGCGAGACGAAGCGTCCGTCCGCCTCGCGGTGGAACCAGTCGGGGTGGTGCGTCTGCAGCGCCGAGGCCCAGCCGGTGTGGTTGGCGGGCAGGTCGATGAAGAAGAGCCCGCCACGAGCATGCACGGCACCGATCAGCTCCTTGAACTGCTCAAGCGGAGTCGCCCTCTCGTCGAACTCCGCCATCGCGGGATCGACCGACAGGAAGTCGGTCGCGGCGAACGGGCAGCCGTATTCGCCCATGACCGCATAAGTCGTCGGCACTGGGAATGGGGGCAGAGTCTGCACGATGCGAAAGCCCATCGTGTACATTATGTGCGGCAATCGGCGGACAATTTCGCGGAAAGAGCCGAACTGCCGGGGGAAGACGCAGTATATGGAGTTCGCACGCCTGGTTTCGGCGCTTTCCACCTTCACGTGGGTGTTGCGGCCTTCGGGCCATTCCGGCACATGCTCGCCCTCAGGAATGAAGCATGCCTTGCCTGAGAACACCCCGACCTCATCGAGCGGAATCTCGGCCTGAAAGACGCCTGGGGCGACCTCGGGAAGCGGTATGTCAGACCACGCCCGCGCCAGTGGGGTCAGTCCCTTCTCGGTCGCATCAATGATTTCCTGACGGCGCACAGCCGCGTGGCCGATGTTAGTGCGGAACGCGGCACGACCGCGGCGAGGAGCGTCAAGGCTGAGCGTCACCGTCAGCGAATCGCCGCGCCACTTCAAGAGAAAATCTCCCGGCAATGGGGTCTGCGTCATCTTCCCGCCGCCGTTCTTTCTTTGCACTTCATATCTTCTATTATACCATTTCGCGCCGTCCCTCGCCACAGATGCGCCCTCCGGGGACAGTCCCTCCTTGTTTCATCCGGGGACAGTCCTCATTTGTTTTCCAATGCCGCAATCCATGCTTCCGCCCTCGCTCACGCCGCCGCCATCTGCGCCGCCAGCCTCCAGCCGTGGGACGCGTACCCGATCCCGTCCACCGCCCTCGCACGCGCGCTCCGCGACCGCACACTGTCCGAGAACCGCCCCAGCATCTCAGACACGAACGCAGCGCTCCCGAGTATCTTCCCGCAAGACACCTGCGCTATCCGCCTCATGAGCCGCCTCTCCTCCAGGGGACTGTCCCCGGTTATGACGCCGAGGACAGAAAGCAGCCACTTGCGGCAGCGGGCCGCGAACGCGTCGCCGCGCCTCGCCGCCCCGACGGTGTTCCACGCGTAGTCGGCCGCGCGTGCGGCGAGCCCGGCCCTAACCGGGTTCATCTCCACGTAAGCCGCGCACCTCCTCAAGTACTCCGCCCCACCTATGAGAGTGCTCCTGAACCTCCCTTCCCACAGCGTCCCGGGGAACGGGCCGCGCCTGCGGAAGAGCCGCCCGAACTCCTCCTTGAACGTCTTGACGAACTGGCTGAGGTCGTGCATACGCGCACGCAGCCTGCCGAGCTCGGCCTCGGCGGCGGCAGCGTCGCCACTTTCGCGCAGGCTGCGGAGGCGCGCCTCCAGCCGCAATGACGCCCTGCCGCCCATCAGGACCGTGTAGCGCCGCAGTACCTCCTCCTCGGGGACAGTCCCCGCATGCGCGGGCACCTGGACGACCACGTGGAAGTGGTTGTCCATGACGGCGAACGCCCCGACGTTCACCCCGCTGAACTCCGCCGCGCGCCTCAGGGCGTCCAGCATGTC
>JAFRDO010000019.1 GCA_017403825.1 Kiritimatiellia bacterium | reverse complement strand
CTCTCCTGAAAGGAAGAAGTACAGCTCTTCGTGTTCCTTGTGCGTATGGTAGAATCCGCCCTCCGTGCCGGGGGCGAACACTTGCAGCGAGAAGTCCGCGCCGCCAGCCTTGACTGCAGTTCCGCCGAACACCTTGCCCGGAATCTTCACATCTGGGTCAAGCTCAAGTACATAGTCCTTGATCTCCGCAAGCGGGCCAAGGTCGATCGCCGTCGCATTGGTGATGTCCGCTTTTGTCTTGATTTCTTTCATTGTCTATTTCCTTTCTTGTTTCTTTGTTTTATGCCAAATTCGCAAAGGTAGTTTTACCGTTCACCCAAGTACGCGCTTTTGCTGTTCGGCATCGTAGCGGTCACCGATGACGGGAATGGCCTCGACCGCGCGCTCCAGTTCGGCGATGTCGCCGGCGGAAAGCGTGAAATCGAGCGTGTGCAGGTTCTCGTAGAGGTGCGCCTGTTTCGTCGTGCCGGGAATCGGGACGATGAATGGCGCCTTGGCAAGAAGCCACGCGAGCGCGACCTGTGCGGATGTCATGCCGCGCGTCCGGCCGAACCGCTGCAACGCGTTTACGATGCGCGTGTTGAGGCGCAGCGCCTCCGGCTGGAAGCGTGGAAGCGTCTGGCGGTTGTCGTTCGCGGGATCGAACTGCGTGTACTCGTTGATGTCGCCGCCAAGGAAGCCGCGGTTGATCGGGCTGTACGGAACGAATCCGATGCCCAGCTCTCGGCAGACGTCCAGCACGCCGTTCTTCTCCACAAGACGGTGCATGAGGTGGTATTCGCTCTGGATCGCCGTGAGTGGACAGACCGCGTGGGCGCGGCGGATGATGTCCGCCGACACTTCGCAGAGCCCCCACCGCTGCACCTTCCCCTCGCGGATGAGATCGGCGATGCACCCGGCCACGTCCTCGATCGGCGTGTCGCGGTCGAAGCGATGCTGGTAGAAAAGCGGGATGGAGTCGAGGCGCAGGCGGCGCAGGGATTCCTCGCAGTAGCGGCGCACGACGTCCGGGCGGCTCGTCTGGCGTCCCGTCGCCTTGCCGTCCACGACCTCGTGCCCGAACTTCGTCGTGATGTTGATCCGTCCCTTGTACGGCGCGAGGGCCTCGCCCACAAACAATTCGTTTTCGAGCGGACCGTACACGATGGCCGTGTCGAACAGCGTCACGCCGCAGTCCACGGCCCGGGCCAGAAGCCTCGACATCTGCTTCTTGCCGGGATGCTGCGAACGGTTGTACGTGAGGCCCATGCAGCCGAATCCGAGCGTGGATACGGACATCGCCGCGCGTCCCGAGCCGAGAACCCGATTCGGAAGCGCCCCCGCCGCACCGCCGCCGATTCCGCAGCTGCACGACGCAGCGCACGCCGCCTTCGCCCGCGAACCGAACGCCGCCGCCCCAGCGACAAGCCCTATGCCCTTGATGAATTCTTTTCTGTTCATTTTCTTGTTTTGCCTTTATTGTTGGTTCACATCTTGATGACGGTCTTGAGAAGCGGGTCGTTGGGATTGATCTGCCGTTCAAGCGCGCGCTGCAGGCCGTCGAGCGGAAGGATGTCCGTCACGTACTTCACGGGGTCGAAGGCGCCGCTGGCGATGAGGCGGATCGTCTCCTCGAACTCGACGCGCGTACAGGAGACGCTGCCGAGAAGCTGCACCTCCTGCAGAACGGCGCGGTTCATCGAGAACGGGATCTTCGGATCGATGGAGTTGCCGATCATCACGACCTTGCCGCCGGGCTTGACCGCGCTGACGCACTCGTCCAGCGTCTCGCCGAGGCCGACCGCCTCAAACGCGACGTCGAATCCGCCCGCCGTCGCCTCCCGCATCGCTTCGGCGACGTGCGGGTCGTTCCCGTCGAAATAATCGTCGAAGAAGCCGAGTTCGCGTGCCTTGCGCGTCTTGACGTCGTTCACCTTCGAGATGGCGACGTACGACGCGCCGCGCATCTTGGCAAGTTCGCCGATCATCTGCCCGATGATGCCCGTGCCGACGACGAGCACCTTGTCGAGGAGCTTCACGCCCGACTTCTGGACGGCGTGGTAGGCGACCATGAGCGGGTCGATGAGTCCCGCCGCGATGTCGGAGACGGAATCCGGCAGCCGGTAGGCGTTCGATGCGCGGTTGGCGAACCGCTCGGCGTATGCGCCGTTGCACACGAAGCCCATGTAGTTCTTCCCGTCCACTTCGCGGCAGAGGTGTTCAAGCCCCGCCCGGCACATGTCGCACGTGCCGCAGTAGAGGTTCGCCCAGAACGTGACGCGCTCGCCGGCCTTGAAGTCGCTTTCGCCGGGATTCGTCACGACTCCGCAGAACTCGTGGCCCATCACGAACGGGCCGCTCTCCGAAGCCCACCCCTTGCCGGCCTTCCACATGTGAATGTCGCTTCCGCACACGCCGCAGGCGGACACCGCGATCTCCATGTAGCCGGGTTTCATCTCCGGCAGGGGAATCTGCTCAATCCGTATGTCCTTCGGCCCCTTGAGAACCGCCGCTTTCATCGTGTTCATCTGCACGTTCCTTTCAATCGCGTCATCACTGCGGCTTGACGTAGCCCATGCGCTGGATGTCCTCGTCCGTGCGGTTGCCGTGGATGACGATGTGCGAAAGCGCCTCCTCTACTTCGGCCAGTTCGTCAGGCGAGAGGGACACGTCCGCCGCGCCGAGGTTCTCTTCGATGCGCGCATCAGAGCGCATCCCCGGAATCGGTACGACATGCGGCCACTTGGCGAGCATCCATGCAAGTGCGAGCTGCGCCTTTGTGCAGCCCTTGGCCTGCGAAAGCTTCTCCAGCGCGTCGAGAAGCGGCTGGTTCGCGATGACGTTTTCTTTCGCGAACCGCGTGATCGCGCGGCGCACGTCGTCGCCGACGTAAGTCATCGAGGCTGTGTACTTGCCGCTCAGGAAACCGCTCGCCATCGGAGAAAATGCAACGAAGCCGATTCCCAGCTCACGGCAGAGAGGGATCACCTCTGCCTCGAACATCCGCTCCATCATCGAATACTCGCTCTGTACCATCGAAAGCGGCGTGACGGCATGCGCCCTCCGAATCTG
>JAFRDO010000018.1 GCA_017403825.1 Kiritimatiellia bacterium | reverse complement strand
TCCTCGTGTCTAGGGTCATGTGCTTTGCCATGACGTCCTCTCTTTCGTTTGCGTTTGTCGTCCGCGCGCGACCGGAACGCCCGGCCCGGCGCACGGGCTTGCCGCGCATTGTCGCATGCGGCGCAAGGCGAAGGGCGGGAGACCGGCCCGGCGACGTGATGAGCGACCTAAGCGCAGCCAGCACCGCGATGCGTTTCGGGCAGTGTCGCGAATCCCGAGCGGCGAGAGCGCAACGCGCGGAGTCGACGCGTTCGACGGGGCGAGCCTCCCGCCCGCAGCCCGTCTTTGCCAAACTAAACGCAAGTCCCTCCCCGGGGAGGGTAGGAGGAATGGACTTCGCATACATCAACCAATCTCTGCCTCTGCAACTTCCTTTGACCAACTAAACAAAATCTAAAATTGCGTTTACTCTGGCAAAGCACAAAAAACCGAAAACGTCGCGCAACCAGGAAAGAAATTTGATATACTACACACATAAACCTAAAGGAGAAATGAAAATGAAAGCAAAGACCATTGCACTCGTTTGCGCGGTTGCAACCTGCGTCGTCGCGTTCGCTGCGTCGGAGGCGGAGGAGGAGAAGTCCGAGGGCTGGGCGTACAATCCCGGCGAAGGCGTCTCGTTCAACGAACAGCCGATCGTGTCGGCCGAAGCGTCGCTCGAGTTCCACTCGAAGTACCTGTGGTACGGACTCGTGGAGAACAACGATCCGATCCTCAAGCCAATCGGTTGGATGACTTTCTTTGACTGGGTGTCTTTAGGTGTCGAGGCATACTTCGACATCACGAAGTACGGGCGCCGTGCCGGCTACACGAACCGCGCCTGGCAGTACACGGAGTTGTATCCCGGAATTGCCATAGAGCACAGCTTCTCGCCCGATGACTACGAGTGGCTGCCAACCACGATTTACCTTTCGATCAGTTACCAGTACGAGTTTCACCCGAACTCCAAGTACAAGGGAGGCGACGGCCCTGACGGACAGGCGGACGACTCGCAGTTCTGGATGTTCGAGGTCAGCCTTCCCGACCTCTGCTTCGAGCCGAAGTTCTACTACGAGCGCGATGTGATGCGTGATGACGGCACGTATCTCAACCTCGAGATCGGGCACACCATCGCGCTTATCGACGGCGCCGAGGAGGGCGAGGACCCGGTCCTCACGTTCCGTCCCTCGATCGCGCAGGGCTTCGGCAACGCTATGCGCGTGAGGGGCTACCTGTCCCGCACGAATTCCGAAGGCGAGGAGATGGCTCTCGACCACTCCGGCCTCATGGACCTCTGCGTGAAGGGCGAGCTCGCCTGGCAGATCTGCGATTACTGCTCGCTTAGCGGCTATGTGGCCTACAGCGACTTCGTCTTCGACCGCAAGATCCGCGAGGCCGCCCGCGAATACGAGGCGACCGGCGACTGGGAACACAGCTGGAATTTCACCGCCGGCCTTGCGCTGAAAGTGAACTTCTAAGTTTTCGTCGCAATCATGCGTACAACGGAGCCTCCGCATTTCCTGCGGAGGCTCCGTTGTTGTAGGTAAGACTTCCACGTTTGCTAGGCTGTCGCCAGTGTGGGGTTTGTGCCCATTGACATTCTGACCCAATTGTCATATAATTGGCGGCGTAAATGAGAAGCAAAAGCAAGTTCAAGGATGTCCCGTTTGCGCTAGACCGCTCGCGCAGGGGCAGCCTTGCCGCGCAAATTGCAGCCGGCTTGCGTGTGGCCGTCGAGACGGGTCATTTCAAGGCTGGCGACATTCTGCCGCCCGTCCGCGATCTGGCGCAGATGCTGGACGTGAGCAAGGGCATAGCCGAACAGGCGCTGGCGCTTCTGCGCGAGGAGGGTGTGATCAACCCGCGCCCCCGTGTTGGTTGCGTTGTGCTGGGCCGTGGGGACAGGCTCTGGAAGGGCCACGTCGTGATCGTTGTGCCGCCGGGACGCGGCAACCCGCTCGACAACATGGTTCATGTCGCCGTTCGTGACAGCCTTATCGCCGCAGGCTACCTCGTCTCGTCGGCATCCGTTGGCGAGACTGCACCTGGCAAGTTCGACGACTTCGCTCTTCTCGACACCGTCCTGCGACAGCCGACAGACCTCGTCGTGCAGATACAGGGACAGGAGTGCGTGGCGCGCTGGCTTTCGCGGTGCGGAATACCGTTCGTTCGCCTCGGCCTCACGGACCTGAAGCCGCCTAACTGCGTCGGTCTGGTGCGCCGCGACGACGACCTCGCCATCGCGGACTTCGCCGCCCACTGCCATGAGGTCGGCGTGAAAAGCGTGACTCAGATTTCCGTATTCAACCGCTTTGATGTCACGGCGGCTCTCGCAGCATGTGGCATTAAAGTCAGAGTCATTCGTGTCCCCAAGGCGCAGGATTTCGCCACTGGCTATGAACTGTCGCAGTGGGCGATGTCGTTCTTCCGGTCGCGTCTCGCGTCAAAGGGCGTGAAATGGCTTCCGGAACTGCTCTTTTCCAGCGACGACCATCTTACGACAGGTATGATAGCGGCCTTCTACGAGGCCGGAATCCGAATTCCTGAAGACGTCAGGCTAGTCACCTTGGCAAACCTTGACTACGGTCCGGTGTTCTCGCGTCCGCTGACCCGCATGGAATACGATGCCTCCGCAGTCGGCAAGACGCTGACGGAGTGCATCCTGTCATACCTGCGCACCGGCGACTTCCCGCAGAATGTCGTAGTCGGGCCGAGATACGTGAGAGGGGAGACCTTTTAGTGATTCTTAAACAACAACCAAAGGATACGCACCATGAGCAAACCAAGACATCCATTATACATTCTGCGTTTTGCGCTCTGCATCGCGGGGTTCTTCGCGCAGGCGGCAAGCGCCGCGACGGCCTACCTGACCGCTAACGACACCCACGAGAACTCGTCGTTCACCAATCCGGCGCCGTGGTCTGTCTATGGAGTGCCGTCCCCGGACAACGACTACGTTGTCAAAGACGGTCACGTCATATGTCCGCCTAGGTGGTACTCCTCGGCGTCGCCGTCCGTCTTCAACGGGCATTCGCTGCGCATCGGCGAGGTCGGCGGGACGGATGGTACCCTGGCGTGCTTCCCGTTCGCCGACGGTGCCACGGTGACGTTCGCCAACGACGGGATTGTCTTTGCGAACGGCACGCTCTGCAACTGGTACGGCTATCCGATAACCATCCTTGGCAATGTAGAGGTGACATCGCCCGACGCCGCGCCGTTCAACATATACGCGAACCAGCACGAGAAGAACATCACGTTCGCCGGAACGGTGACCGGCGCCGCCGGAACTGGGCTGTGGCTCTATTCGCGTGTTGGTCCCGGCAGGGACAGCTGGAGTCAGCAGCATTTCGTCTGCCACTTCACGAACGACAGCCTCGCGGGCTATTATGGGACGATCTACTGCCACCAGTGGCGCAATACATACGTGTCCGATCCCCCGTCGCAAAGCATACGGACGGAGTTCGCCTCGGACACGGGGTCTTTCCCTGGCAGGCTCGTGCTCAACTACAACTGCGCTATACGCGGCGAGACGGCGGTCAGCGTCGTCAGCGTCGGAACGTTGGAGATGATGACCAACTCCTGCATCCAGGTCGTTTACGACAAAACGACGAAGAAAGCCTCGCAGGTGAAAGTCACGGGCTCCTTCATCCATTCCTGTGGCAAGGTCAGGGTGCTTTTCTCCTCTCCGCACTCGACTGGCACGTACTTAGACAGCAACCTGGTTCCCCCGCTCCCCATCCTCAAGGCACCGGCTGGCGTGACGCTTGACGCCGCCGACTTCGCGCTTGAAACGGCGACGTTCCCGTCGTTTTCGCTCTACGTCGAGACTGACGCCGCAGACGGCCTCAGCACGCTTTACCTGAAGCAGCACGGCAAGGTCGTAACGCTCACCACGTCCGACACCTCCGGCGACCATTCCACCTTCGCGTTTGGACACGGCGACCATTGGTCGGACGGTCAGGCTCCGAGTTCAGACAAGGACTACTTTGCAGACGATAAGACCATCTACGCCTACACCGATGCCGGAAGCAAGTTCGGCGGCCACGTACTCGCCATGCAGGGCGGCACCTTCAACCTCAGTGAATCGGTGACCATCGATGACTTCCGCACCGTGGGGACGTTCAGCAACGTTCATATCTCCGGCGGCGGGAAGAACCTCAGCGGACATATCACGCACAACCCCGATACGACAAACCCACTGATATTCAGCGAGGGCGCGAACAGGACTTTCGGGTTGTTCGCGCAAATCGAAGGCAAAGGCGAAGTTGACTTCATGCATACCGGGAGCAGCAGAAAGCCTGTTACGTTCTGGTTGCCGACGGCAAACACGAATTTCTCTGGACGAATCAAATTCTTCTCTGCCCAACCTGCGTACACTGACTGGTCGATCTGCGCCAAAATCGGATTCACCACGGTGGACGCCTTTGGCGGCCCAATGAAGTCGTGGACTTACAACGGACACACGCTGCAGCACTACTCGCAGCTCGAACCCAGCGGCGGTCCGCATACCATCGACCGCCCGAACTGCGGCCTTTTCGTGGATGGCAACGGAACGATCGTTGCCCCTGGCGTAGGCATCACGCTCCTGGAACGTATCACCTGGAACGGCTGCCTCCGCCTCTTCGGCGGCAACGCGGCGAATCCGGGGCGGTTCAAGCTCGGCGGCGAGGCGCCGTTCTTCACAACCGACGGCGGGACGACGCCTGTTGCCGGCAAGAACCGTCTCTGGGTAAACGTGGCCACCCTTGTCCCGCTTTCCTCCGAGGTCTTCCAGGGCGTCAACGTCGATTTCAGCGCCAACATGGGCGTCGAGATCACCGTGCCGGAGCGTTCGGATTCCGGCCTTGGCAGATACGGCATGCACAACACGCTGATCGACAACCCGTTCACGTTCGCGGACGAGAAACTCAAGGTGACCATCGTTGATCCAAACGGGGCGACAAGTCCGTCGGTGCAGACAGGACGCAGCAAGGTGATCGTCCCCATATGCACAGTGAACGCGACTGCGGCCGAGACGCTGCGCGACAAGATTAATTTGGCGAGTCAGCCATATACGAATGTCAGCAGCCAGTGCATCGAGGAAGTGGAAAATCAGGACGGATCCATAACTTTCCGTGCGAAGTTCATTACGGGCGGAATAATTATCTCTATCCGTTGATCATGCCTCACGCCGCCTAAAAGGTGACCAGATGAATGATAAGATGAAAAGCTTCGCGTATTGCGCCATTTCGGTCTTCATGGTGGCGTCAGCAGAGGCCGGTGCCGCCACCCGTTTTGTCGTGGCGGAGAGAGGGGCGCCGCCGCGGACCACAATCTGGTGCGCCAATGCCGGATCGGAAGTCGAAAAGCACGCCGCAAACGAATTGCGCAACTATGTGCGCCGCATGACGGGCGTGGAACTGCCCGTGTCGCTGGGAAGCAAGCGTCCGTCGGGGCAGGTGGTCCAATTGTCCTCCGGCGAGTTTGAGGATGATGGGTTCGAGCTGGCTGTGAATGGCGAAACCCTGCGTATCCGTGGCGGCCGGCGAGCTGGCGTCCTGTACGGCGTCTATGAACTCCTGGAGTCCTACGGCGGATGCGGCTGGTTCGCCAGCGGCACTGAAGTTGTGCCCGAGGCGGACGCCGTTTGCGTTCCCGGCGACCTTCGCGACAGGCAGGTTCCCGATTTCGTCCAGCGCGACACGTGTGCGACGGACGTGATGTACAATCCGGCGTTCGCCACCAGGCTCAGGTTCAACGGAAACCTGTCGTGCCGTGCCTCCACCACGGAACTTGGCGGGCCGAGCGACTTCCTCTACTGCAAGGAGCTGCCGAACTGCCACACGTTCATGTATCTGCTGCCGCCTGAGACTTATTTTCGCGACCATCCTGAATATTTCGCTGAGATCGACGGAATCCGGCGCGAGTTCGGCGCAAGGGAGAGCCAGCCGTGCCTGTCGAATCCCGATGCCGTGAAAATCATGACGGACAAGGTTCTGGAGATTGTGAAACGGTACCCGGAATGCAAGTATTTCGGCGTGAGCCAGAACGACAACAACAACTACTGCCGCTGCGAAAAGTGCAAGGCCGTGGACGAGGAAGAAGGCTCCCCGTCGGGATCCATCGTGCGCTTTGTCAACCATGTTGCCGCAGAAGTTGCGAAGATACGGCCAGACGCGGTGGTCGAGACGCTGGCGTACAGCTATTCGGTAAAGCCACCCGCGAAGACGAAACTGCTCCCCAACGTCATGCCCTGCATATGCGTCCCTGGCGTTGACTGCTACCGACCAATTTCGAAAAGCCGCAACGAGAGGAAGCAGCAGTTCGCCGAGTACCTGAAGGGGTGGGGGAAGGTGACCTCCAATCTCTACGTCTGGAACTACGTAATCAATTTCCGCCACTACACGCATCCATTCCCGAACACGCTGGCGCTCGGGGCCGACCTCAGGTTTTTCAAGGCGAATGGCGTCGCTCACGTATACGAGCAGCATTCCGGAAACAACGCCGCGCATTCGGATTTCGCCGAATTGAAGGCCTATCTTATGGCCAAGTTTCTCTGGAAGGTCAATCAGCCGATTAAACCTCTTCTGGACAAGTTCTTTGCCGCTTACTACGGCGCCGGTGCCCCGTATGCGCGCGCCTGGTTCAACGAGATTCACGCGTTGGGGACGAAGCGGGACGGGGTGAAGGATCCCCCCTGGATATTCGAGCGCATCTGTGACCCCGTTGTCCCGGACGAGGTTTACGATCACGGCACGGAACTCTGGAGGAAGGCCTGCGATGCCACGAAGGACAGCCCCGCCCATCACAACGCCGCGCGCTGGGGACTGTTCGGGCTTGAGGTCACGCGTGTCACGCGCGGATTCCGCGGCCCTCGCTGCGCCGACTACGTCTGCACGCTGCATCCGGAACGCGTCGACGCCGCGCGTCGGGATGAGTTGCATGGCATCGCCCGTTCGTTCATCGTCCCGATGTTTGACGAGGGGAAGCCGCCTGTTGCTCTCTGCGAACAGCCCGGAATGAACAGGCACACCATCAAGGAGATGCGCGAATTCGCCATGGGCAACAGTCCGTCTGTCGTCTCTAACGTGATCATGATGGAATACGGACGGGTCAACCCTACGGCGTATCCTTCGGACAGTCGCCGCATAAAGGATCCCTTGGCGGCTCTCGGCAACGCCGTCGGCTACCCGTACCGTGGCTGGAACCTCACGCCGTTGGATTCGGTGGGAACTGACCTGGACGGGAAGTATCGCCTCCGTGCACATGTCCGCATCGAGCGCGAACCTGGAGCGGACGACGGGGAGCTTGAAGCCTTCAAGCTTGTTGTCACCCGCGACAACTGCAAGGAGCCGGTCGTCTCGCATTCCGTCAAGCTCGCCGAGACCGGCAAAGGCTACGCATGGTACGACTTCGGCGGGACCTTCACCCCGAAGGCTGGCGACGATTTTGACATCCGCCCCGGCGAACTCGCCGACCGGATCCATCCGACCTGCAAGGTGTTCGTGGACAGGGTCGAGTGGACGGCCGTGGAATAGCCAACGTGTCAACAGCTTTTCGGATTTCGATGTGCCCATAACGATATCCGAACCGCAACACCTGTGGACTGGCAATAGCCACAACGAACGGTATTTTGGTATAATTGTCACGCGATGGAAAAGCGGGAGAACTACGCTGCGGCGCAGAGGATGATCGCGGCATCCAGGCGGATCCTCGTCTCGGGGCACCTTAGCCCGGACGGGGACTCGCTCGGTTCCATGATTGCGCTGGCGCGTCTGCTGAGGCAGGCGGGCCATGACGCAGTCGCGTCCGCCGACGTCAACGCGCTCGGCAAGCTTGGCTTTCTCGAGGGCGTGGCGGACATCGTTCCTGTGCGTCGCCTGCGCCGACAGCGCCGTTTCGACCTGTTCATCGCCGTAGACTGCGGCTCGTTCGACAGGATGCCGCCAGAGGTGCGTCCTGTGGCGGAAAAGCTTCCTCGCATCTGCATCGACCACCATGTCACCAACGACGGCTCCTTCGCCGACGTCTCGATAATCGACCCTGACGCTTCCAGCGCGGGCGAGCTAGTATGGCGGTTCGCGAAGTGGTGCGAATGGCCGATCGACCGTGCCATTGCGGAGGCCCTCTGGGTTGCGATCGTCACGGATTCGGGGCGGTTCGCCTACGACTCGACGCGTCCAGGCACGCTTCGCGCGGCGGGCGACCTGCTGAAGCACGGCGTCAGGACTGCGCTCATAAACGACATCATCTACGGCACGTTCACGCGCAAGGCGATAGAGCTGAAGCGCATCGCCTGGCGGTCGCTTCACGTCTGGAAGAACCGCAAGGTGGCTGAGGTGTCGCTCACCCGCGACGACTTCAGGTCCGTACGCGGCACGAAAGCGGACGCAGAGGACATAATCGAGATTCCCCGCTCGGTGGCGCACAACGAAATCGCGCTGTTCTTCTATCAGATTCCGGACCGCACCAAGGAGACTCGCTGTTCCATACGCACGCGCGGCGAATGGGACGCGACGGCACTGGCCGGCAGGTTCGGCGGCGGGGGACATCTCAGGGCGGCGGGCTGCACCATCAAGGCTTCGATGGGAACGGCCAAGCGTCAGATGCGCGCCGCGGTCAAGGAGCTTCTCAGGAGCGCCTGCCGCAAGACGATGCGCATTGACGGCGCAAGGCTGAGGGTGTAAATGCAGGGAAGGCAGTTCGCAGGGCGGAGGGCGCTGATCCTCACCGACGGCAAGGCAGGCCACGAGAACCAGTCCAGGGCCTTCGCTCGCGCACTGGGGCTTGACTTCGACGTCGTCGAGGTCCGGTTCAGGAACAAGCTGGCAAAGGCGGCCAGCTACCTTTTCGACCGGCTTGGCATTGTCGTTCCCTGTCTTCTGTCCTGGCCGGAGGGGCTTCAGGGCCCTATGCCGCAATCGCCTTATCGCGCTGTCATCGGCACTGGCTCCGGCACGTTCTACGCGGCGAAGGCGCTCGCGCGGCGGATCGGTAACGCGAAATGCGGCGTCGTGCTCTATCCTCGCGGTTACCGTCTTTCGACGTTCGACTGCATTCTTGCGCCGTCGTTCGACGGCCCGGCGAAACTTCCGAACGTCGTCGAGATCCCGGCGAACCTCGTCGCCAACGACGCGGCTTTCTACGAAAAGGGTGTCGCCGCGTTCAGGGAACGCTATTCGGGGCCGACGGACAGACTTGTCGGTGTCATCATAGGCGGCCCGAACAAGTGCGCGACGATGACTGTCGAATGGGCGAAGGCGCGGCTGGACGAGATATTCGCGGCAAACCCCGGCGTACAGCTTTGCGTTACGACTTCGCGCCGCACGCCGCCTGACGTGGAATCGCTTGTCGATTCGTATCCGTGGACATACAAGCTGATCTACTCGAGGGACCGCTTCAACCCGATTCCCGCTTTCGTGCAGCTCGCGAAGCGGCTCTACGTGACGGCAGAGTCGACCGGAATGCTCTCGGAGGCCTGCATGTTCGGAACGGCAGAAGTCATCGCGCTGGACAACCTGAATCCCGGTCCGCACAAGTTCCGCCGGTTCGTTGAGAGCTTGCGCAGCGGCGGCTACGTAGACGGACGACGCAAGATAGACCTCTCCGCCGAATTCGCGCGGGCGAAGGGGCTGATGGGCCTGTGAGCGCTGACGGCAGGTTCAGGGCTTTGTGCTGCGCGATTGCGCTCAGCATTCCCACTGTCGCGGTGCTGGCGATGTCCGCCTGGTTTTACGCGGTCTACTTGCCGAAACTGGTCAGGGACGAGCCTGCTCGCGTCGCAAACGCGGCGAATGCCGTTGCCGACGGGCTACTGGCCGGCGAACTGGAGCCGGACATCTTCTGGAAGCGAGGCGTCGGTGTCGTGCGCGGACGCGATTGTGACGAGGCTCTTTCCGAGGAATTGCCGCCGGACATGACGTGGGCGGCGTGGCGTCCGGCGGCGAAATACGCGCGCACTCGGGAGAAGCGTGGTTTCCTGACCCGCACCGGGGGAATCGCCGTATGGGTGCGCGACACTGCCGCCAGACACGATGACGACACTGTGCTTGTCAAGCTGACGGACATCGAGGCGCGGGACTACCAGACGCTTTTCTATGGCGGCGGAGGCTTCATGCTTTTAGTCCTTGTAGTCATCACCGTGCTGGGGGTGAGGTTCTTCCTCAACTACGTAAAGGAACGCGACGACTTCCTGGCGGCAACCGCGCACGACCTGACGACGCCGCTCGTCGGGATGCGCTATGCCATCGGACGCGACGATGCGGACGCGCGGTGCCTGTGCGAACGCATGATCCGCCTGGTAGCGAACATCAAGGACTTCCTAAGGCTCGGAGGGCGACGTCCGCCGCCCACGCTTGTTCGGCTTGACCTTGCGAAGGCCTGTGAAGAGGCGTATGCGATCTTTCGCGAGGACTACCGGGACCTGTTCGACGGGCGCGACGTGCCTGTCGAGTCTGACGGCGACCTGCCGCCGGCGCTTGCCGACGAGACAATGACGGTCCAGATACTGTGGAACCTGTTCGGAAACGACCTCAAGTACGCAGCGCCGTTCGGACCTGTTTCGGTGAGGCTGTCGCGGAAGGGAGAGTACGTGTGCGCCGAGTTTGCGGACGGCGGTCCCGGCTTGACGCGGAGCCAGATGCGTCGTGCCTTCGACCGGTATTACCGGGCGCGGACTGCGCGCGAGTCCGGGAAGGGGGGCTTCGGCATCGGCCTTTGCACGGCGCGGGAATTCGCGCGGGCCATGGGCGGCGATCTGACGGTCCGCAGGAACGAGCCGGGCGGATGCGTTTTCACGCTTGCCCTTCGCGCCGCGCCGCAGGTTCCAGGTGCCCTTGACGCGGCAACGCCGAAAGTGTAGAATACGCTTGTTTAATTCAACAACCCTTTCTACAACACCAAGGAGTAAGAAAAAAATGAAGAAAATGCTGAAGATCGGTGCGGCGGCGCTTGCGTTCGCTGCTGTTTCGCCTGCGCTCGCGGCAGAGACTGAACTCGCGGCAGAGACTGAAGCGGAGGAGACCGAGACCGAATACGAAGCCGTCGGCTGGACGCCGATTGCGCTGGGCATAGCCTCGCCGGTGCAGTTCCCGTGGGGACGTGCGATGTGGGACGTGTTTGGCCTGGATGTCAACATTCTCTACACTGACGCTCCGAAGATGTATGGTCTTGGCATCGGCGGCATCGCGATGGCCACGCGCAACACCATGGGAGGCGTTCAGGTCTCGGCTCTCTGCAACTGGGCTTCGGCTGACGTGTATGGCGTTCGCGCCACGCTCGGCGGCAACATCGCCTACGGCAAGAGCGGCGGACTTGAAGCCGGTCTCTTCGGTTATCGTCCCGGCGAGTTCTGGGGGTGGGACTCCGAGTTCCTCGGCAACTACGGCGACTACATGTGGGGCTGCCAGGTCGCGGGCATCTGCAACATCATGATCGAGCAGAGCTACGGCGCGGCAATCGCAATCGGCGGCAACTATGCGAAGAAGGCGTACGGTCTCCAGCTGGGCGCGGTCTTCAACTTCACCGACGAGCTCCATGGCTGCCAGATCGGCCTCGTGAACTACGCCCGCGAATGCCCCTGGGGCTTCCAGATCGGCCTTGTGAACCTTATAATGGACAACTGCATCAAGGTCCTGCCGATCATCAACGGCTACTTCTGATCTGTCGCGGTGGCGAAGGGCAGTCCATACCTCAAGAAGGCCACGGGAGCCGCCAAGGCTTCCGTGGCCGCCGACCGTCGGAAGCGGGGGCTCGGGCGCAGCATTGACTTCGGCAAGGGCGTGGACGGCCTTCTTGGCAATGTTGCGGCAGCCTCCGTTCCAACGTCGCCGTCAGTGCCGGCTGCGCCGGCTGGCGTCGTGATGGAGCTGCCTATCCTTGAGATCGAGCGCAGTCCCTATCAGCCGCGCAGGGACTTCCGCGACGAAGAGCTGAAGGAGCTTGCGGACTCGCTGCGTCAGAGCGGGCTGGTGCAGCTGCCTACGGTACGGCGGAACTCCAGCGGACGCTACGAGCTTATTGCAGGCGAGCGTCGCCTTCGCGCGGCGCAGCTTGCCGGGTGGCGCAAGATCCGGGTGTCGGTGGTGGAAGCCGACGATCAGGCGGCTGCGGTCATGACCACCACGGAGAATCTCCAGCGCGAAGATCTCAATCCGATAGAGGAGGCCGTTTCCTACAAGACGCTTCAGGACCGGTTCGGTCTCACGCAGGCGGAGGTCGCCGAAAAGGTGGGCAAGGGCCGGGCGACCGTTGCGAACGCGACGCGCCTCCTTGAGCTTCCCGACGAGGTGAGGCATCTTGTCGCCGGTGGTGCGCTTTCGGTGGGGCACGCGAAGGTTCTCCTTTCCGTTGACGACGAGAAGGAACGCATTCTCCTTGCGCGCGACTGCGTGAACGAGCAGCTGACCGTCCGCAGCCTGGAGAGGAAGGTGTCACGCCTGCACGCTCCGGCCGAGACCAGGCCGCGCGGCACGCCGGACCTTCCCGATTCCTACGTAAAGAACCTGGCCGAGAAGATGAAGCGCCACCTCGGCTGCGCCGTGCGCATAGTCTCCGGCGCTACGCACCCAACTGGGCGGCACACGAAGGGCGTCGTGGAGATAGATTTCTTCGACAACGACGACCTTGACCGCATCATCAAGATGATCGGAGTGTCGGTCGACTGATGTTCTGCGCTCTTCTTTTTTCCGCGGGGCTCGCCTTTACGCAGGCTGACGCCCGGATTGCCTGCGATACGGCGCGCGGCCTTGTCGAACGGTGTACGCCGCGTGACGCCGGCACCATTCGCGGGCGGATCGCCGCAAATTACCTTCTGGACGCCGCCAGCGCTGTCGGGGCGAACGTGAGGCGCGACGTGTTCAGTGCCAAGACCCCGCGCGGCGAGAAGGACTTCACCAACCTCTACGCGGAATTCCGCGCCGGCGACGATGACGCGAAGTGGGTGGTGCTGGTCTCGCATTACGATACCAAGCCCGGCGTCGCGTGTCCTGGCGCCAACGACGGCGCGTCCACCGCGGGCCTGCTCGTAGGCATCGCCAACGCCTTCGTAGACTGGTCTGAGAAGCGCGGCAACCTGATGCTCATCTGGACGGACGGAGAGGAATGCGTCACCGCATATGGTCCCGACGACGGCCTCTGGGGTTCGCGCCGCGCGGCGGCGTTCCTTGCGGAGAAGGAGCGCAAGGTGCAGGCCGTCATCTGCCTTGACATGCTTGGCGACCGAGACCTCGCGATCTCGATTCCGTCAAACGGCTCTCCCGCGCTCTCCAAGATTGCGCTCCATGCGGCACGTCTCGCAAACCTTCCGGATCTCGTGAAAACCATCGACGACGTTGTCAAGGACGATCATGTGCCGTTCCTGGAGAAGGGTTATCCGGCCATTGACCTGATAGACTTCTCCTATGGCCCCGACAATACGTTCTGGCACACAGAGAAGGACACGATGGAGAACGTCTCCGAGGAATCCCTGCTTGCGAGCGGCAGGATCGTCACGGAGATGCTGAACATCTTGCTGTAGCAGCCCTCCTTGCGGGGAGGGCCTGGAGGAGAGCCGAATGAGCTGGTACGAGCCTAAGACCGAGAAGCCTAAGATCCCGTCCGAGAAGGACGTGTGGGCGGTTTGCCCCAAGTGCAGGAGCCATTTCGAGAAGTCGGCCTGGCGCAAGAACGATTTCATCTGCCCGAAGTGCAACTATCACGGGCGTCTTTCGGCGCGTGAGCGCATCGCCAGGATGGCCGATGCCGGCACGTTTGTCGAGGTCTTCAGGGCGGTGTCCTATTCCGACCACCTGGAGTTCCACGATGTCTCGGGTGCGTACCGCGACAAGGTCGAGGCGACGATAGCTAAGAGCGGCGAGACCGAGTCGGTCGTGATGGGGACGTGCGAGATTGCGGGGCACAGGGCGATGCTCGGCGTCATGGACTTCGCGTTCATGGGCGGTAGCCTCGGTACCGGTACCGGCGAGCGCATAGCCAGGGCGTGCGAGCAGGCTATAGCGGAGAGGCGTCCGCTCGTGCTGTTCTCCGCCTCTGGCGGTGCGCGCATGCACGAGGGAATACTCTCCCTGATGCAGATGGCGAAGACGTCCGCTGCGATAGCTCGCCTGAAGGAGGCCGGACTTCCCTACATAAGCGTCCTCACCGACCCGACGACGGGCGGAGTGTCGGCTTCCTACGCCATGCTCGGCGACATCAATATCGCCGAGCCCAAGGCGCTTGTCGGCTTCGCCGGGAGGCGCGTGATAGAGAACACGATCCACCAGAAGCTCCCCGCCGACTTCCAGTCGGCGGAGTACCTTGAGAAGCATGGGTTCGTAGACCGCATCGTGGAGAGACGGGAGCTGAAGGGCTTTGTCGCGAAGATGCTGGAGTATTTCGGATTCTGAAGGGCTGAGGCTTATGAAAAAGACTGCGATAGAGCGCGTCAAGCTGGCGAGGGACCCGGGCCGTCCGCATTTCTGCGACTTCGTTCGCCTGATGTGCGATGATTTCGAGGAGCTGCACGGCGACCGGCTCGTCAGCGACGACCGTGCCTTGATCGGCGGCTTCGCCAGGATCGGTGGCGAGAAGGTGCTGATCCTTGGGCACAATAAGGGCTCCACCGTCGAGGAGAACATGGCTGCCAACTTCGGCATGGCCAACCCCGACGGATACCGCAAGGCGATGCGTCTCGCGTCTCTCGCCGAGAAGTTCCGCGTGCCGGTCGTCACGCTCGTGGACACTCCCGGCGCCTATCCCGGACGTGAGGCCGAGGAGCGTGGCCAGGCCGAGGCCATTGCTAAGTCGCTAGAATTCTTTGCGCGGTTGCGCACTCCCGTCGTGGTCGTGATCACCGGCGAGGGCGGGTCCGGCGGCGCGCTTGCGATTGCGGTCGGCGACCGCGTGCTGATGCTGGAGAATGCCGTCTATTCCGTGATCTCTCCCGAGGGCTGCGCGGGAATCCTCTGGCGCGACGGTGCGAAGGCGCCCGAGGCGGCGGAGGCTTTGAAGATCACCGCCGCTGACCTGAAGAAGCTTGGTGCGATAGATGAGGTTGTGCGCGAACCGGCTGGAGGCGCCCAGAAGGATCATGCGGCGACGGCCGCCGCCGTGAAGGAAGCGGTGCTTGCGTCTCTCAGGGAACTTGCCGGCGTGCCGGCGGACGAGCTGCTGGAGCGTCGCTACGCGAAGTTCCGGGCAATGGGCAACTTCTACTCATGAGCGCACAGTCCCGCCACGTCGCCCTGCCGCTGAAGTACCGTCCGATGACGTTTGCGGACGTCGTCGGGCAGGATCCTGTCGTGCGGACCCTGAGGCATGCTATCGAGGCGGGACGTGTCGCCAACGCCTATCTTTTTGTCGGGCCACGCGGCATCGGCAAGACCACGCTCTCGCGCATCTTCGCAAAGGCGCTTAACTGCTTGTCGCCGAACGGTTCCGAACCGTGCGGGGAGTGCGCCAACTGCCAGGAGATTGCAGCCGGACGCTCGCTTGACGTGGTGGAGCTGGACGCCGCCTCGCACAACAAGGTCGAGGACGTCAAGCCGATCATTGAGTCGGTGCAGTTCAGGCCGGCTTCCTCGCGCTACAAGATATTCATCATCGACGAGTGCCACATGCTTTCCAACGCGGCGTGGAACGCCCTGCTGAAGACGCTTGAGGAGCCGCCGCCGCACGTCAGGTTCGTGTTTGCGACGACCGAAGGCGACAAGGTCCTGGCGACGATAGTCTCGCGCTGCCAGCGTTTCGATCTCAGGCGCATACAGACGCATGACATCGTTGCGCGCCTGCGGCACGTCTGCGGACTGGAAGGCATAGATGCGGAGGAAGACGCGCTTCTCGCCATTGCGCGCGGCGCAGAGGGCGGAATGCGCGACGCGCTGTCGTCGCTGGACCAGCTCGTCGCCTTCCGGGGCGACAAGGTGACGGAAGCGGATGCGCTCGGCGTGTTCGGCCTCGTCAGTCGCTCGGCGCTCGAAGGCCTGGCCGGGGCGATCCTCCGCGGCGACGTCGCGGCGATCCTCCAGTCCATCGAGATGTTCGAGTCCGCCGGCAAGAACATGCGCCGCTTGTCTGGCGAACTGCTGCAGCACTTCCGCAACCTTGTCGTCCTGCAGGCGCTAGGGCCGAGCTCCCCCTCGCTTGCGGCGACGCCCGACCAGATTCGCGTGCTGTCCGAGCAGGCGAAGGGCATAGACCCGAACCGCGTGTTCCGCGTCTGCGACCAGCTGGTCGAGATGGAGGACAAGCTCCGCTACGTGCTGAGCGCCAGGACCCTGATCGAAATGTCCCTTATCCGCGCTTCGCGCATTGCCGCCACGGCGACGATAGAGGAGCTGATGCGTGCCGTGCGCGACATGAAGTCCGGCAGAAAAGTCTCTGCCGCGGTTCCAGCACCTGCTGCTGCCCCGGCACCCGCCCCCAAGACTTCCCCTGAACCTCCCGCCGTTTCCGTTGACGAACTTTCGGCTCCTGCCCCCGCTCCTGCTCCGAAGCCCGCTGCTCCTGCTCCGAAGCCCGCCGATGTTCCGAAGCCTGCGCCTGCTGTCGCTCCTGCTCCGGAGCCGCCGGCTCCGCCGCCAGCTGATGCGTCGGACATTCTGAACGATCCGAAATTCAACGACATACTCGGTTCGCTTCCGGGGGCGACGGTCGTCAACATCCGCTGATTCCGTTCTGCCGGCGGGAGCCGCCTGCAACGTGTGGCCGGGCGTTTCTTTTGATATAATACGAGCTAGAGCAATGACTACCGTTACCAAGACAGTGAAGTTCGATGCGGCGCATATCCTAACCAATCATGCCGGGATGTGCAGGAACCTGCATGGTCATACGTACCGCGTCGACGTTTCGGCGTCCAGGCCGGACGACGACCCGGGCGACATGGTGATTGACTTCAAGGACCTCAAGCGCATTGCGGTCGAGATTGTTTGCGATGTCTTTGACCATGCCTTCATCTACAACACGGAGTCGCCGGAGGAATGCGAGATCGCGGCGGTCGTTGAGAAGAACGGAATGCGCGTGGTGCCGCTGCCGTTCCGTTCCACGGCGGAGAATCTTGCCCGGCATTTCTACGGCGAGCTTCTGCCGCATGTGCCGGGACTCGTGTCCGTGAAGGTCTGGGAGACGGCCGAAAGCTGCGCGGAGTACCGTTCGTGAGGGTCACCGGCGGCGAGTTCTGCGGACGGATCCTCGCCGTTCCGGGGGCTGGCGCGATACGTCCGACGCAAGATAGGGTTCGTGCGGCGCTTTTCAACATTCTTGCTCCGGAGATTGCCGGTGCGGAATTCCTTGACCTTTTCGCCGGTTCCGGTGCGGTAGGAATCGAGGCCTTGTCGCGCGGTTCCGGGCGTGCGGTCTTCGTTGAGCGCGACAGGCGCAACCTGGCAGTCCTGAAGGGCAACCTGGAAATGCTCGGCGCGGTCGGAAGGGCGGAGACCGTAGCGGCCGACGCGTACCGTTGGGTTGCGTCATATTCCGGCGGCGGTTTCGGCGTGGCGTTTGCGGATCCGCCGTATGCGCTTGGCGAGGAGCGCGGGTACGTGGAATTCCTTGCGACGCTCGCTGCCCGCGGCGTCGTTGTTCAGGGCGGGATATTTGCCGCAGAGATGACAGTTGCGCAGTGCGCGGACGAGGCTCCCGGATGGGAACTTCTACGAAATCGCGTCTATGGCGGGACGCGTCTTTGCGTCTGGCGCAGGGTCGGGCAAATTATGATATAATACGCGCAGTTACCTAATGGGGGTGATCCGGTTTCGACGGGATGTGTTGAGGTCGGGTTGCGCGTCGTGGATTCTCGTTGGCCACGTTAAAAAACGGGAAAAAACAGTAATTGCGAACAACGATTACGCTCTGGCCGCCTGAACATAGGCCGCCATGTCGAAGCGCCGATGTCTGCTGAGCGCCGAGGCATAATTTAGCAGGCCACGCTGCGGGGGGCTCCGCTCGCTCGCCGCAGGGTGCCGAACCGAACGGATGGAAGGAGATAAGCCTGCCTGGCCGGCGTACTCCTTCCGAGATCAAAGACCGGCTACACGCGTAGATGCTCGGGTGACGCCGTTTCGGACAGGGGTTCGACTCCCCTCACCTCCACCAGCCTTCGCTCAGCGAAGCTGAGCTTCGGCTCGGCAAGCCGAGACGAAGTTCTGCGTCAGCAGAACGAAGGCTGGTGCCGCGCCGTAGCGCAACGCGCGAAGGCGGGCATGCACAGGCATGCGCTGACTTGTCGCGCCGTAGCATCAAGGATGCGTAGGCGGAAGGCGGGCAGTATTGCAAGGGTAAAGAACAGAAAGGAATGCGAATTATGACAGGCTTTCATTATGTTTACATGCTTTCAGACGTGGCAACCCATACACATCATTACGTTGGCATGACAGAAGACCTGAAAGCTAGGTTGGAGAAGCACAATTCCGGCCAAGTTCCCCACACTTCCAAATTCGCCCCTTGGATCGTCGATGCTGCAATAGCTGTTCGCAACAAACGCGTCGCGGCTCACCTTGAGCAGTATTTCAAGTCTGGCGCAGGCCGCGCCTTCGCCAACCGGCATCTTTTCCTCCTTGTCGGAAAATATGAGATATCCTATAATGTGCGCCATGACAAACGAGAGCCCAATATGAGCGGACCATACTATAAACTCGAAAACGAGAAAGGTTCTGTTGATGCGAAATAGATATAGACACATCGACCCCGATCCTCGATGGATCACTCGCCAGACATGGAGAGCCGTGTTCTCGGCAACAATTCTGTCTACGCTTGTTGCGGCAGCGTTGACACATATCGGATGCCATTGGCCGATTGCATTACTCGTCGCTGTCCCGGCATGGGCCGTATGGTTCTACCGCCGTCTGCCCAGATGGCCTGAGAATATCGTTCATTGCAGCATAGGTTGGATGAGCGATGTTCTGGATTTATTCCACCTTAGATTCAAGAAGGGAGCGAACTGATGTACCCCGCAAACAAAGATTGGGACAAATCGAGCAATCATGTTCGCTGTGGTTGCGCCGAGCGCATGGCGGAGCGATTGTCGGGCATTGATGGTGTTGACATTAAAATCACCCATACGGCGAAACAATACTGGGCGACCACCCGTGCCAAGGAGAATCGTGATATACTCTTTCAAGAGGAGTTGAGATGAAGGGCGAAGAGATCAAGAAACTTGTGGCAAAGAGAGAGAATGCCGCCGTCGAGTTCAAGCGGGCGAAAGGCATAACCGCCGCGCAAGCGGGGCTCGCGAATCGAGCGAGCCAAGCCGAGCGCAAGCGAGTGCCGAGCGTCCCCGCCGACTTCTGGCCGTCGTACAGCTCGTTCGCCAACACGGACGGCGGAACCGTCATCCTTGGCGTCCGCGAAAAAGACGGCAAGCGCGAGATCGAGGGATTGCCGGATGCAGAGAAAACGGTGGCCGACATCTGGAACGCGGTCAACAACGCCGAGAAGATCAGCGCGAATGTCCTGTTCAACGAGTCTGTCTATCCCGGCGAGGGTGACTACCATTGCTCGCGCGAGACGGTCGAGGGCATGATTCGCGACAAGCGTGCCGAGACGGCTGACAACTGCGTCATCGACGAAATGACGGTTGCCGACCTCAACGCGGACACCATCCGGCGGTATCGGATGTATTTCAGCCAGCTTCGCCCCGGCCATGTGTGGAGCGGGCTTTCCGACGAAGGATTCTTGATGAAGATCGGCGCGGCGGTGCGCGGTCGCGACGGCGTCGTGCATCCCACGATGGCGGGGCTTGTCTGCTTCGGCGATGACCGACTCAATTATGTTCACCAAGTCAAAGGCATTTGCTCTTCGCAGAGTACGCCTATACAAGTACTTGCGCGACCATAATCTATTGTTACCGCCTTGGGCCATTTTGCATTGATCCCCTTGTCTGCCATAGTGTTCCGTTTGAAAGCCCGTCTACTAGTCCTTGAAAAAAGCAAAGCACAATTGACACCTGACCCGGGATTATCCTATAATAAACGCAATTTCTAATGAAAATAGAAAGACCATGGCATGACCACTATCCATTCTCGGAAACTTTTTCTCATGCTCGCGGCTTTGCTGAGGTTGACTGCGGCGTACGCCCTCGAATACGAGCAGTTCGTCTATGAACCGTTGGATAACGGCGAGGCGAGAGTGACCGGTCTCACCGAAGCCGGCAAGGCCGCGGAGATGCTATCCATCCCCGAGATGCACAACGGCAACCCGGTGACCCGGATCGCAGGCTATGCGCTGAGCGGCGCAAAGTGCTACGGCATCACGATTCCGAATTCCGTGAGGCATATCTCAGGCTATGCCTTTTACAACTGTCAGAATCTCATTTACCTTGAGATTCCGCCGTCGGTCACGAATGCCATCCCGACCGCGCTCGTCTACGACTGTCCGAAGCTCGGCGAGGTCGCCTTCTGCCTCACGAACGAAACCTCCGCCGTGAAGATCGGCAACAAGTGCCTGAGCGAGGTCCCGGCGCTCACGAACGTCGTGGTGCGCGGCAACGGCGCGATGACGCTCGGCGATTCCGCGTTCTACGAACTGGCGTCCATCCAGGCGGTCACACTCCAGGGCGTTGTGGAAATCGAGAACGGGAGCAGTTGGAACACCGGCGCGTTCAACGGTTGCACGAATCTCGAGCAGGTGATGCTGATCGACTCGCCGCTTCGGAATATTGGCACTCGCGCCTTCCGGAACTGTGCCGCGCTCGCGTCGCTCGCGATTCCCAACACCGTCACGAACATCGGCAGCTACGCCTTCAGCGGTTGCGCGGCGCTCAAATCGGCGACGTTTCCCGAGGGGTTGCAGTCGATGGGGCTTCAAATCTTCTACAATTGCACGTCGCTCGGCGAGGCGACGCTGCCGGATTCGCTCTGCGAGACGAAAAACGACTACAGCTATTCCGACGGCTATTTCACGGGCTGCACGTCTATGACGAATCTCGTGATCGGGAGCGGGATTCCCGTAGTGAAGATGTTCCATTTGCCGTTCGACAGCACGAATGCTTTCACCGTGACGGTGAACGGCTCGGGCGCGACCGTGATCGAACGCAACGCCTTCATGAACACGAAAGCGGGGAGCGTCGTCCTGAACGGCGTCGCGAGCATCGAGGGGACATCGTCGAGCGGCGAGAGCGCGTTCCGCGACTGCACGTCGCTCACGGAGGTCGTCTTCGGCTATGGACTCGCCGAGGTCGGCGATCAGGCCTTTAGGGGATGCAGCGCACTCAAGTCGGTCACGATCCCGAACACCGTCACCAACCTCGGGTCCTCCGCGTTCAGCGGCTGCACGTCGCTGAGGACGGCGACCCTGAACGAGGGGCTTCGCACCATCGGGTCCTCCGCGTTCAACGGCTGCACGTCGCTGACGGAGATGACGCTCCCTGATTCGCTCGTCACCACCGGCAAGGCGAGCGAACATTATGGCATTTTCGTGGGCTGCACGTCTATGACGAATCTCGTGATCGGGAGCGGGGTCGCCGAAGTGACGCGGTTCTTCGCGCCGATCAATAGCACGAATGCTTTTACCGTGACGGTGAACGGATCGGGCGAGACCGTGATCGACTGCAACGCCTTCAAGGACACGAAGGCGGGGAGCGTCGTCCTGAACGGCGTTGCGAGCATCGAGGGGACATCGTCGAGCGGCGAGGGCGCGTTCCGCGACTGCACGTCGCTCACGGAGGTCATCTTCGGCGACGGACTCTCCGAGATCGGCGGCCAGGCCTTTAGGGGATGCAGCGCACTCAAGTCGGTCGTGCTCCCGAACACCGTCACCAACCTCGGGTCCTCCGCGTTCAACGGCTGCACGTCGCTGAGGGAACTCGTCCTGCCGGAGAGTGTAGAGACGATCGGCAACTACTCTTTCTCTGGCACCACGTTGCTCACGAACATCGTCTTCCAGGGCGAGACGGCGCCCGCCATCGGCGACTGGGCTTTTGAGGGCACCACCGCAGGACTCGTCCTCACGGTGCCTTTCGACGGCATGGGCTACGGTGTCGAGAACGGCGCGACCGGCAACTGGACGAAGATCGCCCCAGAAAAGGTTCAATACACCGGCGGCGCGGAGAGCGGATATGGCGCATGGGCCGTCTCGGTCGACCTCGCCGGGAAGGGGACTGCGGCCATGATGGGCGGATATGGGCTGGACGACAAGGTCGCGAACGCCTTCATTTACGCCTTTGACGATGCGGCGACAAATACACCGCTGATGACGATTTCCTTCGACGCGAACGGCAAGCCCGTCGTCACAACGCCGCCGCTGGTCCGCACGGAAGGCGTGACCCTGAAGCTGCTTTCTTCCGTCGATCTCGGTGATTGGACGTCCGCCGGAGAATCCGAGATTAAGTCCGGTTCTGGCGGCAACATCATTGCTTTCCCGTCCGAGACGTCGAGCCGCAAGTTCTACAAACTCGTGGCAGAGTAGTCTGGGGATGCTATACTATCAGCACTTTCTAGTGGAATAATATGAAAACGCAAGTGAGGGCATCAACGAAATAACCCGAAGTCTTCGAGTTAGTGAACAAAGGGAGAGAAAGCCATGATGACGTACAAGACAACAGGAACATGCTCGCGGGCCATCAACTACGAGGTTGAGGACGGCATCGTGACGAAGTGCGCGTTCGAGGGCGGATGCCCGGGCAACACGCAGGGCGTCGCGAAGCTAGTCATCGGCCGGAAGGTCGAGGAAGTCATATCGCTTCTCAAGGGCATTCAGTGCCGCAACGGAACGTCGTGCCCCGACCAGCTGGCAAAGGCTCTGGAGCAGACCGCGAAAGCACCCGCCTGATAGGCCAAGACGGCGAAATCGGCTTGTGGCGAACGCATGTTCGCGCCGCTGGCCTGCCGGTTGCAGGCCGGCGCGAAGTCTGCTATAATTCTTGAAAACATTAATCAAAGGGCAAAGGAGTTCGGCAATGTGCTTGACATCTCTTCTTCTCGCGGCTTCGCTTACGGTAACCGCCGGCGGCGACGCATTCATGGTGCAGGGTTTTCCAAAGGGGTTCGAGCTTGACCGCAAGCTGACCGCCTGGATCGGCAGCGGCGACGCGCGGCTCGTCAATTTCGAGACGGTCGTAAACGACGGCACGTGCCGTCCCGCGGCATGGAGCGGCGGCACCTGGAGCTCGATGGATCCTTCTGTCCTGCCCGACTTCCTCGCGTTCGGGTTCAACGGTTGCGGGTGCGCGAACAATCATTCGCTCGACTTCAGCCAGGACGCTCTCTTCATGACGATGAAGACTCTTCGAGAGAAGGGGATGCCGTTCGCCGGAATCGGCGAGAACCTGCAGGACGCGACGAAGGCGGCGTTCGTTGACACTCCGAACGGCCGCGTGGCGTTCCTGTCGCTTTCCGCCGCGTTTCACCCGGACGCGATGGCCGGCTGGAAGACGTCGCGTTCGCCTGGACGGCCGGGGTTGAGCGGGCTCCGCTGGAAGGAGACGTATCTCGTGACCGCGCGGCAGTTCGAGGCGGTGAAGGAAATCGCGTCCGAGACGGGAATCAACGGCAACCGCGAGCTGGACATCCGCACGGGCTTTACCGCGCCAGACGCGCCCGGCACGTGCCAGATGGGAAGCCTGGCGTTCAAGGTGGCCGACAAGCCGGGACGCACGTCGGCCTGCAACGCCAACGACCTGAAGCGCATCACCGAGGCGATCGCCGCCGCCAAGCGTCAGGCCGACGTCGTCGTCGTGCTGCCTCATTCGCATACGATGCGCTACAAGAACGTGGAGGAGCCCGCTCCTTACTTCATGGAATTCTGCCGCGCGGCGATTGACGCCGGCGCAGATGCCATCATCGGTGGTGGCACCCACCAGCTCAAGGGCATCGAGATCCGCAACGGCAAGCCGATATTCTATTCGCTCGGCGACTTCGTCTTCCAGAACAATGTCGTGCCGCTTGTGCCGCCGGACTTCTGCGAGCAGTATGGCGTCCCGCTCGATTCCGACGCGAAGACGGCGTTCAACGCACGGTCGAAAGGCGGCAAGGTCGGGCTTCATGCGTTCCGGGAGAACTTCCTCTCCGTTGTGCCGCGCCTCCGCTTCGAGAACGGTCGGCTGGCCAAGGCCGAGATGCTGCCGATCGAGCTGCATTGGATGAAGGACTGGTCCGTCAACGGCCTCCCCAGGGCGGCGGACGCAGAGGCGGCAGACGTCATCTTTGCGGCGCTCGTCCGCACGTCGGCGGAGTTTGGCACGAAGCTCGTCAAGCGCGACGACGGCATAATCGAGATTTCGCTGTGACGGCGATGGCCCGCTGAACCGCAGGGAGGGGCGAGATGCGCGTTTTTGCGAAGCATATTCCGGTTGCGCTTGCGCTGTGCGTCGGCGTGCCGGTCGCGTCCGTGGCGGAGTACAGGTCGGATTCGCCCGCCGCCGATGACTGCACGGCGTTCGTCGTCGGCAAGAAGGCGAGCGCGACCGGATACGTTATCGTCGGACACAACAACGACGGATTCGGTCCGATGCGCTATGCGTTCCTTTCCGCGACCGATTCCGCGCCTGCGCTTCAGGAACTGGGCAGGAAGGGCGGCATGGGAGGCGGCAAGTCTCCCGCCCTATATTGGCAGGCCGTCTATTCCGACAAGGCGAAGGTCGGCAAGGCCACTGGAGACGTGCTCCTCAACGAGTACGGCGTGATCATGTTCTCGAACTCCGGCGGTTTCATGCGGGAATGGGGCGGGCAAACGGCTGAGTTGCCAGATGAGGCGACGGCTGAAACGGTTGATGGAGGACTCGGCCTCGCGCTCCGCTTTGAGGTCGTCCGCAAGGCGCGCAGTGCGGCGGAGGGCGTGAAGATAGCGACATCGCTCATCGACAGGTACGGTTACGGTCCTGATGCGCGTACGTTCACCATCGCAGACCGCGACGAGGCATGGATTCTTTGCGCGGTCAAGGGGCGGCGCTACGTGGCGCGGCGGTGTCCGGACGATGCCGTGATGGCGTATCCGAACATTCTGCCGGTAGGGAGGATCTTGCCGGGAGACATCGTCTCGCCAGGAATAGAGGGAAAGCGCGATACGTTTGATTTTGCCGCCGCATATCAGGGGCCGCGCACCAAGCACGATCTTTCGCAGAAGCATCGGATTGTCGAGTTCTACCGGATTACGGCTGGCGTTGCTGTCGATGAGAAGGAACTGCCGTGGTCGGTGAAGCCGTCGCATCTGGTTGCGGTCGATGACCTTAAGCGTGGTTTCAGTTCCCATGCCGTGGGGCAGGATTGTGTGTCCGTCCACCCCGAAGAGAACCCTGGCGTGTCGTGGCCGATATGCCGGCGCGCGACCCTCGAGTCGGTGGTCTGCCGGTTTGCGGAGAATCCGGCGGACACGCGGATTTCTCTTGCGCCGGGGCGTCCCTGCGAGACGAAGTACGACGAGTTCCGTCCGTTCAAGGACGCGTTGCCGGCGTATTTCGCGACTGGCGAGGCGGCGGAGAAGCTGCTTGCCGGGCGACTTCCCGCAACTGCCCCTTGAAACGGTTGCGGTTTGGCGGCAAGTTTAGTATAATGTGAGCCGTCAAGCGAGAAAACAGGAACTTAACAATGAACAAAATCAATGCCTTGTTCGTCTGCGCCGCTGTTGCGCTGACCTTCGTCTCTCCCACGTTCGGTGAGGATGCCTACATCGAATCGGACGGCTCCACTGGTGCCGGCGTCAACACGGGTTTCTTCTTCGGCCCGCAGTCGAAGGTCGAACTTGACTGCCAGCTGACGGATATTTCCGATTCGGTGGAGCAGGTGCGGCTGCTGGGCGCGGTGGGGGCGCGGACCAACGATACAAA
Organism: Kiritimatiellia bacterium; assembly: GCA_017403825.1. Lineage (GTDB taxonomy): Bacteria > Verrucomicrobiota > Kiritimatiellia > RFP12 > UBA1067 > UBA1067. The sequence continues at coordinate 31,417 of JAFRDO010000018.1, read as the reverse complement.
TCCCGAATGCGAGTTCTACATCGGTCGCAACAACGGAATGAAGTTCTCCTTCATCAGCGGCAGGAAGGGCAATCTACGGCAGGCGAGCAACTTCTATCCCATCGATATGGTTCGTCACAGGATTGTGCTGGACTTCTACGAGGCGAAGCAGTTCCAGGTGTGGACGGGCGAGACGAAAAGCTCAACAGGAGTCAGTGCGTTTCCCGACAACCGGCAGCTCTATCCGATGTCGTTCTTCGCCAGAAACGGCACATCCTACGGCGCCACGACCTTCTCTGGATACACCAAGATGCGGGTCTATCGTGTCCGGATATGGGATGCGGGGATCCTTGTGAGAGACTATACGCCTCTCGTGAAGGGCGGCATTCCGGGCTTCAGGGAGAACTGTTCCGGGCGGTTCGTGACTGGCGAGAACATCGCGGCGTTCACGGCGGGCGGCGACGTGCCCGAAGAGCCGGACGATCCCCATGTCGCTACGCCCCACAACTTGCCAGGAACGCCTGTGGCCGGCGAGACGATCTATTGGGACACCGGCTACTACTTCAAGACAAATTCCAGCGTTTCGCTGGACTATGCCCTGATGACGAACTGGTCAGCGGACAATCCGTATGGCGGCAGCGGGAAAAATGTCTTGTCTTGCGATGGGAACAATTCGGCGGCGCAGCAGGTTTACATGCTTGCGTATGGACCCGCAAGTGCCGGATATTATTACTGGAAGACGGGACCGAACGGTAGCGAAGGCAGCATTGCGCAGATGAGTATTGCCTACGCCAATGGCATCCGGCGTACGCTTGAGATGAGCGGCAACTCGACCAGAATCATCACGGCGGGCTACACGAATTTCTCCAAGACCGTGACTTCCGGCATCACCGTCAATTTCACAAAGACGCTGAAGCTCGGATACTATTTGCCGATGAAGGTCTACGGGCTGAAGATATTTGAGGACGGCGTGATGATCAAGGACTTCCGTCCATTCGTCACAAACGGCGTGCCGGGGCTTCTTGATGTGATGAATCAGCCCGCCAACCTGATCACCACGACCTACTGTAGCAACGGCAAGACGAATTACCTTGCCGAAGCGGGCGGAAACTTCCATGACTATACGGCTGATGCGGAGAAGGAGGCGTATCTTGAGTTTGATGGCGTAAGCGGGCACTACATCGATACGGGCTACGTCATCAAGCCGAATTCTGGCGTCGAGGCGGACTTCCAGATGTGGCACACGGTGTACAACAACCAGCAAGGGTACTTCAAGCAGGAAGCGTCCACCGCAAACCCAAATATCCTTGCACGGCTGTACATGAACAGCGCCTATACGTACTCTTATCAGTTTGAGGACTACTCCACTTACCAGACAGGCGTCGGTGTAAACACCCAGGTCAGCGCGAAGGACAATGTGCGACGGCAGTTCAAGCTGGACGGCCACAGCAATCGTGCGACGGTCAGGTGCGGGGATACGGTTATCTACGATCAGGAAATGACAAAGGATCATCTTAACACCGGCGAACCTTATACGATGAGGATCGGGCCTGAACGTGCCTGCATGAGGCTGTACAACTTCAAGATTTTCGAGTCAGGCGAGCTGGTGCGCAACTTTGTGCCGTGCTTGACTAACGGCGTTGCGGGGCTTTACGAACAGTACACCAAGGTGTTCTATCCGTTGACGGGCGGAAAGGTTCGTGGCATGGGGTCGAATGGTGCAAGCGAGTTCGTCACCGAGCCGCAGCCCGCGACGCTGATGCATACAGAGGGCGAGAACACCACAACGCTTACCTGTTTCGCGCCCAGTGCGCAGAGCTACGAATGGTACGAGGACGGAGTTCTCATGCCGGGCGAAACTTCGGATTCGCTGACTCTGACGTGGGAAAAGTCAAAGGCAAAGATGAGCAACCATACCCACACCTATTCCGTCAAGCCGGTCTATACGGTCTTCAACGAGAAGGTTAGGGGCGATCCAGCCACTGCTACAGTCGAATACACGCCATTCGGCACGATTGTGACAATCCGGTAGCGTGATGCCGTGACGGGCGTGACGACGATTGCAGCCGTTTGTGCGGCGGTAGTTTCAACGGCAGCCGGGGCGCCCCCCCTGGACGAACTGATGCCGGTGCCGAAGGCCGTTGTCGCGGGCGAAGGCCGGATTGCGGCGGAGCGCCTGCGGAACGTCACGGTCGTGCGCGGCGCGGTGCCGGAGGCGCCGGTTGCGACGGCTGACGAGGCATATGTCCTGGAGGTCGGCGAGAATGGCGCTAAGATCACTGCGCCCGGTCCGTTCGGCGAAATGTGGGCTCGCGTGACGCTCGATCAGCTCGTGCGGCTCTCTGGCGGCGGCGACGTGCCGTGCTGCCGCATCACGGACTGGCCTCGCCTCAAGTGGCGCGGGTTCATGCTCGACTCATCGCGCAACTATCTTCCGCCGCGCGGCGTGAAGGACGTGATCGACGTGATGTCGCGTTACAAGCTGAACCTCTTCCACTGGCACCTGACCGAGAACTACGCCTGGCGGCTCGAATCGAAGCGGTTCCCCCAGCTTCAGTCGGACCGGGCGTTCCTGCACCGGCACAAGGGCAAGTTCTATACACAGGAGGAGTTCAAGGACATTGTCGATTACGCGTATTCGCGCGGCGTTCGCGTGATGCCAGAATTCGACTTCCCTGGCCATGCGTTCGCCTTCCGCCGCGCGTTCGGGTTCAAGACGATGTCAGACCCGGGCGTGGCCGAGACAGCCGCCGCGCTCTTCGAGGAGCTTTGCTCGCTTGCGTCGAAGGAGAAGATGCCGTTTATACACATGGGCACGGACGAGGTGTACAATCGCGAACTAGAGGGTGCGCCAAAGGAGACACTGGAGCTGATGGCGAAGGCCATCGCCGACGGCGGACGCACGATGGTGAGCTGGGTGCCCGGCGAGAGCTACGGCAGCGAGGGTCCGCGCATCAACATGCTGTGGACGAGCAAGGTTTCGCCGGACAGCAACCCCGGCGCGTATTTCGACGCCATCGGCATGTATATCGAAGACTTCGACCCGTTCGAGCTGCTTTCCGTCGCCGTCTACCACAAGGCGGCACGGTGGCACGATGCGGGCGACCTCAATCAGGGCGCGATCTTCTGCGCATGGCATGACGGGTTCGTAGGTTTGCCTTACGAGAACCTCTTGCGCAACCAGCCGGTGTTCCCGTCGTGCGTCCTGTTCGGAAACGCCTACTGGAACGGACGCGGCACGGATCTCCCGCAGTTCCGCAAGTGCCTGCCGCGTGGCGGCGATCCGCTGCTCGCGGAGGCGGCGGAAGTGGAGCGGCGCGTCGTGGCGCAGCGCGACCTGGCGCTCCGCGACCTGAAGCACCCGTTCCACTTCCTGCGGCAGACGGACATGCGCTGGCGGCTGACGCAGTCCGACGGCACGTTGATCGCGAAGGACATCGCGCAGGCGACGATCAGCCCCGGACGTCTCAACGGCGCCGACGGGAAACCGCTCCTTTCGCCGTCCAACGGAACCGTCGTGGCCGAGACGTGGATCAGGTCGCCCAGGGGCCAGAAGGTCGGCGCGTGGGTCGGCTTTACGAACATCTCCCGCGACCACGGCATGGTGTACACCGCTCCGCTGCCAGACGTCGGCGAATGGAACCGGTTCGGAGCGTCGGTCGAGCTGAACGGCGAGAGGATAGCGCCGCCGAAGTGGAAGCGTCCTGGGCTGAAGAAGGGCAACCCCATCGCTGACTGGACACCTGTCTGGACGCTGTACGAGGCGGACGAGGAGCCGTTCACAGACCAGGAGTACTTCATGCGCGAACCTACGCCGATCACGCTTCGCAAGGGGTGGAACCATGTGAAGCTGACGCTGCCGAACCCGGTTGTCGAGGGGCCGAAGCGGCAGGAGAGCGGGAAGATTCGCCATCGCTGGGTCGGGACGTTCATTCCGGTCGCAGGCACGACAGACCATCCGCAGGAAGTGCCGGGGCTGGAATACGCCAGCTGCCCGCCGTCCGCGGCTGACTGCAATTGACATTCCGTCGGAAGTAGTTTAAGTCAGGAGAGAAACAGATGAACACGAAGATGAATATGAGTTTATTGACGGTTTTTGCTTCATTGACCGTCTGCGCGTGGCAGGTGCCCAGTTGGGATGCCCGGCTTACCGAGCCGGGTGCGGTGCAGGAAATGATAGGGAACACGTGGTGCGGACACGTGCAGGGCATGTGCGTAACCTCCAATGCGCTTTACTTTGCCTTCCACAACCAGATTCTCAAGACGGACTGGTACGGGCGCGCCCTGAAGCGCGTCAATACCGAGAAACACACGGGCGACATCTGCTGGTGGAACGGCCATCTCTACACGGTGGTTTCCGTGGGCGGCAGAAGGAAGCCTCCGGAGGGTGATCCAAAGGTCAAAGGTGCCATCCAGGAGTATGACGAGGACCTCACGTTCACCCGCGAGGTGACGTGGACGAACCATGGCGGCGACGGCATCACCTGCCTGAATGGCGTTATCTACGTCGGGATGAGCGCAGTCTCCAAGCCAGCGATTCCGCGTCGCGGATTTTGGATTGGCAAATATGATGCCAAGACGCTGACCCCGCTGTGCGAGCCTTTCATTGTCGATCCCGGCTACGAGCATGTCTGCGGGCCGCAGAACATCGCGACCGATGGCACTAACATTTACGTCGGACTTTACAGTCCGGACGAAACGGCCAAGACCCCATGCTTCATCACCTTCGATAAGGATTTCAAGGTGAAGGCGGCCCATCTCTTCGGCTGGCGTCAGGGCGTGGACGTGGTGCCGGGCGGCGAGGATGGCGCCGTGCGTTTCATCTACTGCACCACCATCAACTGGATAGGCCACAAGAAGATATTGCCGCATCTGCCAGTGCAGGGTCTTGTTCAGTTCGCCGAGCTGAAGGACGGGCGGATCGAGGACATCACCCGCCACTGCGTTTTCGGCACGCCCCTAAAGCGATAGAACTATGATATAATAACCATCATGAACAACAAACTCAATGCCAAAGTCACATGCTGCGCTTTCATGGTGCTTTGCATGGCCGTATCTGCTATCGCCGAGTTCAAGGCCGGGTTCGCCCGGGCTGACGTTACGCCGCCGCTAGGAATCCCGCTCGTCGGCTACTTCCGCACCCGTCCGGCAGACGGGGTGTTCGACCCGCTATGTGCCGAATGCGTGGCGGTCTCTGACGGTGAAAGCACGGCGCTCATCTACTCTGTGGACAACCTCCAGCTGCGCAACGAGTTCTTCGCGGAGGCGTTTCCGGCTATCACCGCCGCAACGGGCGTTCCGCGCGACCGCATCTACGTGCATTCCACGCATACGCACACCGGTCCCGCCGTCATCAAGTTCGAGGAATACACCGACGAGCAGGTTCGGCTGACTGAGATGTACGCCAAGATGCTTGTCACGCGGCTTGCCGATGTCGGACGCCAGGCCATAGCCGACCTTGCTCCGTCGAAGATCGCGGTAGCGAAGACCACGTGTCCCGGAATCTCGTTCATACGCCGTTACCGCATGAAGGACGGCACGGTGCGTACCAATCCCGGCGTCAACAATCCTAATATCGATTGCCCGCTCGGAACGCCCGATGACACGCTTCAAGTTGTCCGTTTCATGCGTACCGGCGCACCGGACATCGCCATCGTCAACTTCGGCACGCATCCCGACACCGTCGGCGGCACGAGGATCAGCGCCGACTGGCCGGGAGTGGTGCGCAGGACGTTCGAGAACGGCATCGGCGACGGCGTGAAGTGCCTTTTCCTCAATGCGGCGCAGGGTGACGTGAACCACATCGACACGCGCCGCTCTCCGAAGCGTGCGGCAATAGACTCCTTCAAGGGCAAAAACACCGTCAAGGCGCTCAGCACCGCCACGCACATGGGTCGCAAGGTCGCTGGCGTCGCGATGGGCTTGTGGGACGTGTGCGAGGAGGTTCCTGCCGGCGCCGTGCGTGGCGCCGTCACTCCTGTAGCCATGAAGACGAACATGCCGACCGCCGATGAGATCAAGTGGGTGGATCTCTTCGATGCCGGGCGCAAGGATGAGATTCCTCTCAAGGGCATGGAACTGACAACCCTGACCAGCAGGCGGTCGCGCGTGCGCATGTTCAGGAACGGACCCGACCATCTTGACGTTCTCATCTCGACCATAGCCATCGGCGATTCGCTGGCGTTCGCGGGCTTGCCGTGCGAGCCGTTTGTCGACATCGGACGGGACATCAAGGCTGGTTCTCCGTTCCGTGCGACGCTGGTGAGCTGCCTTGTGAACGGAAGCGAAGGATATATCCCGTCAACCAAGGCACATCATGAAGGCGGCTACGAGGGACTTTCCTCGCGCTTCGCCGCCGAGACTGGCGACCGTATGGCGGCGGCGCAGGTGGAGCAGCTCAAGCGGCTGGCCGGTAAGGACGAGGCAGCGAAGTGAAGTTGAGATTCCTCGTTGTTGCAGCGGCATTCCTTGCTGTTCCGCTGATGGCGATCGGCGAATTGAATTCGCAGGTTGCCTGTGACGCCATTGCCCTGAAGCCCGGCGCCTGGGAGCCTTCCGTGCGCGAACGTCTTAACGCGCTGATCGAGCGCAACCGCGGCAATCCAGACGCATACGCCGTGTTCGACTTCGATTACACGACGGCGATAGGCGATCTCTCCTACGCATGCATGTGGCGGCTGCTTGAGACGTTCGACGTGAAGACGGATGACTTGAGCGCCATGTTCGTGGAGGGATTGCCACCGCAGTACGTCGAAGAGGCCAATGCGATCTGCAATCTCGCTGCGAAACTGAAGCCTCTTGCCGGACGCGACCTGACGGGTCTTCCCGAATGGCGTGAGTTCGTCAAGCGCTACTGGAAGTTCTACCGGCGGTTCTACAAGGCCGTCGGCGACTATCGCTCCTACCTTTGGCGGTCGCGCCTGTTTACAGGCTATACGCCGGCGGAACTGCGGGCTCTCGCAAAGGTGGCCATCGAACAGTCCCTTGCGATGGGAGGACTGCACCGTCCCGACTTCGCGCCGACCGAGAAAAGGGGGCTTGCGTTCCCTCAGGAGATGAAGGACCTGTTCCATGCGCTGAAACGAGCGGGCATCGCCGTCTATGTCGTCAGTGGATCGTTTCAGGAGACGCTGCTGGAGGCGACGGGACCAGACTTCGGCTTCGACCTTGATCCGTCCTGCGTGTTCGGCGCGGACTTCAAGAAGGACGCCGCCGGGCGGTATCTGCCGGAGATGAAGGAAGGTTGCGTGAAGTCAGGCGAAAAGCCGGCGTTCATACGTGCGCACATCGCGCCGCGCCACCACGGCGCGGATCCTGTGCTGACGGCCGGCGACTCTCCGGGCGACTACACGATGCTCACGGATTTCAAGGACCTTCAGCTCGCGCTGATCTTCCACCGCAACTGGCCGCAGCAGATGATGCACGACCTGGCCGCCTCCGGCGGCAGGGTGATCGTGCAGGGGCGCGACGAGACGCGCGGCTGCTTCATCCCGTCGCATACGTGCATCTGTCCGTGACCGAGGTCAACCGTAAAAATCATTGCTGACATGAAATTCTTCTGCTTGTGTGTGAGCCCTGCGATCGACGCCACGGTGACGCTGCCGCGCGCGCCCAAGGGGGAAGGCGAGATATTCAAGGACGTCGCCGAGGAAGAGAACGTCGGCGGCAAGGCCGTCAACGTGGCGCGGTGGCTGGCCCTGCGCGGCGCGGACGTCGCGTGCGGCGGGCTTCTCGGCGAAGACAACGCGCGTCCGTTTGAGAAGGAGCTGTCCAAGTACGGCATCGAAGACCGCTTCGTGCGCGTCGCCGGGGCGACGCGGCGCAACGAGATGGTCGTATGGCCGGGCGGCAGCGTGAAACTGAACCGTGCGGCGTTTCCCCTGTTAAAGTCTCTTGACGGCATAGACTGCCTTGCCGGTGCCGCAGGCTGCGGAGTTGCGGTTCTTAGCGGATCGCTCCCCAAGTGCTGTGCCAAGGCGTTCTACGCAGATTGCGTCCGCGCGCTGAAGGCTAAGGGCGTCACGGTCGTCCTGGATGCGAGCGGCGAGGCGATGCGCCTTGGTGTCGAGGCGGGGCCGGACATCATCAAGCCGAACGCCGAGGAGTGCGAACCGCTTGTCGGGTTTGTGCCGAAGACTCCAGAAGGCTTTAAGAAGGCGACGGTGATGCTGTGGGAGAAGATGGTCAGGCACGTCATAATCTCCGACGGCGGAGCGGGAGCCTGGTTCGACGGCGAATTCGTCCCTGCGCCGAAAGTCGATGTCGTCGACACGACTGCCGCCGGCGACACTCTGCTTGCCGAGTTCTGCTGGCGTAAGTTCGGCGAGTCCGTCAAGACTTTTCCCAGAGCGCGGTTGGTCGATACTTTTTCCGCAGCGCGGTGGTCGGTCGCGGCCGGCTCAGCCGCCTGCACGATGCCCGGCGGCGCTCCGCCGCCGGCAGCTCTTGTCGAAAAACTCAAAAACGAAAGGTGAATCAGAATGAAGGCTATCGGATACCTGTCCATTGCGGCACTGGCCGCCGGATACACGATGTCGCTCCCTTGCGATCGCACGGGGCTCCTCTACATGTCACACGTCCATCGCGGCGGCGGAAAGCTGGAGCGGCCCGACAACACGCTCGAGACGTTCAAGTGGTGCTGGGAGAACGGTTCAGCGCTGGAGTGCGACTGCCGCAAGACGAAGGACGGCGTAGGCATCATGCTCCACGACAGGACCCTGAAGCGCACGGCCCGCGGCATATCCCCGGAACTCGCGAAGAAGGACGTGTCGAAGGAGGTGTCGTGGGCTGAGATCAAGGATGTCGACGTTGGCTCCTACCTTAAGGAACTCAATCCTTCCGCCGCCGACTTCAGCAACCACCGGATTCCGACGATAGACGAGACGTTCGCCGCGATGAAGGGGCACCCCACGTACCTCTGCTTCGTGGACGAGAAGGGCGCTGGACCTGAATACATCGCAAAGAAGGCGGTCGAGGCCGGCGTGCAGGACCAGGTGTATTACACCGGAGAGAACTACGAGAAAGCTGTCGAATGGACGAAGATACTTCCTGGCGGCAAGACGCTGCTCTGGATCGGCACGTGGCCCGTGCCGAAGCCCGAGCACAACGCCGCCGACATCGCTAGGTTCGAGGCGCATTTCGAGAAGATCATGGATCAGGTTCGCGCTGGCGGCTACAAGGGCGTTTCGGCCGTGTCGCTCCACTCGTACTACAACCCCAAGGCCACCGAGCCGTTCGTGCCGCGCGCCTCGTATCTCCAGAAGCTCATCGATGAGTTCCACGCTCACGGCATTCCAGTCTGTTCGATTCCGTTCGAGGGCGGCGACACTGAGGAGGTCTACTTCAAGCTCTTTGACCTCGGCTGCGACGGGTTCTCCACCGACTATCCGAGCGTGATGTTCTCCGTCATCCGCAAGCTCAAGGAGGGCTGCCGCGAATGAAGCTCTTTGACGATCCGGCAACGGACCGGAAGTTCGGCCGCATGCAGTGGCGGATGCTTTTCGCCACGATGATCGGCTACACCATCTTCTACTTCATGCGGAAGAACTTCTCTTTCGCGATGCCAGGTCTCCAGCAGGACTGCGGCATATCGAAGCCGATGCTGGGCAACTTCCTCTTCTGGGGCGGCATCGTCTACGGGCTCTCCAAGTTCCTTAACGGAATCATCGGCGACAAGGTGAGCCCAAGGAAGATGTTCTGCCTCGGGCTCCTTGTCTGTACGCTCGTCAACGTTGCGTTCGGCTTCGCGCCGCAGATCGCCTCGCTGTTCTCCGGTGAAGCGGCGGGCGGCGCGGCGTCCTCGTCGACCGCCGCGCTCGCGTGGACGTTCGGACTTCTCCTTGTCCTTAACCAGTTCTTCCAGGGGACAGGCTTTCCGCCGTGCGCCAAGCTGATCGCGTTCTGGGTTCCGCCGAAGGAGCTTGCCACGAAGATGAGCGTTTGGAACACTTCGCACTCCATCGGCGGCGGGCTCGTCGCGAAGGTCTGCGGCGTGATCATGGGGCTTGGCGTTATCGGGTCCGCCAACCAGGGCGTCGGCATGTGGCGCTGGTGCTTCTGGGCGATGGCCATCCTTGGCGCACTAGGGCTTTTGCTCATGCTGGTCTGGCTGCCGGGGACGCCGAAGGACGAGGGCATGCCGGATCTCCCGGGAACCAAGGTTTCCAAAGACGCTGACGCCGCCAAGGCGGACGACGCGAAGGACCTCTCGGCGATGCGCATGGTCTTTCTCAATCCCGTCATCTGGATGCTGGGGTTCATCAATGTGACTATAAACGCCGTGCGTGCGCTCGTCGCTGACTGGGGTCCCACGATGCTCCAGGAGGCGAAGGGATTCACGCCCAGCGAGTCGGGGACTGTCATCATGCTCTTCGAGTTCGCTGGCATAGTGGGGATGCTCTTCGCCGGCTGGGCGACCGACCGCATTTTCGGTGGCCGCGCTCCGCGCCTGTGCGTGTTCCTGATGTTGCTCACCGCAGCGCTCTTCGCGGCGTTCTGGTTTCTCCCTTCGGGAATTGTCGGCGCCGCCGCGCTCTGCCTCGGCGGGTTCTGCGTCTACGGTCCGCAGGCGCTCACAGGTGTCACGGCCACCAACCTCTCTACGAACCGCTTCGCTGGAACGTCCATAGGCTTCGTGTCGCTCTTCTCGTATGTGGGCGTGTCCGTGGCCGGCAAGGTGTTCGGCAACCTCGCGCAGTCTTCGGGCGGCTGGCACTTGCCTCTCATGGTCGCAGCCTCCACGGCGGCGACAGGAGCGGTTCTCTTCGCATTCCTCTGGCGCACTCGCGCCAACGCCTATGCGCAGTAAGGTTATGGTATAATCCACGTCATGAGAAACGACCTCGGAAAGCTGACAGCCCTTGGCAGGAAGATCGAAGCCCCGAAAGGCTACGACCCGGGCGTCCTGGACGCCTTCGACAACAGGAACCCCGACCGCGACTACTGGGTTACGTTCACGGCGCCGGAGTTCACCACGCTCTGCCCTGTGACTGGCCAGCCCGACTTCGCGACGCTGACGGTGCGGTACGTTCCCGCGAAGCGTCTCGTCGAATCGAAGTCGCTAAAGCTTTATCTGTTTGGTTTTCGCAACCGCGGCGACTTCCACGAGGACGTGGTGAATGTCATATACGACGACCTGACCAAACTTCTGAAGCCGAAGTACATGGAGGTGTTCGGCAAGTTCGCCGCGCGCGGAGGCATAACGATAGACCCGTTCGTGAACGGTGGCGTCGGCGCGAAGTGGAAGGCGCTGGCCGCGCGGCGCTTCGCCGAATGGCGTGGCGTCAGGGACTGAGGCCTGCTCAAGGTGAATCCGACGGTGAAGCGCACGCTTGCAGTAGGGCACTTCCTTAACGCGGACTTCCAGTCCGCCTGCGCGCCGCACCTGGGTCGTATACGCGAGACGTTCTTCGCCTGGCCTGGCGTTCTCAGCTGCCGTCCCGCGCCGGACTTCACGCCTGAGCTGCGCGCGCGCATGGTCGCTGACTTGGCGTGGGCCAGGGCGAACGGCGTCGAGCTGGATACGCTCTTCAACTGCAACTGCTACGGCGACGCCGCCATTTCTCCAGAGCTTGCCGACTTCGTCTCGCGCAATCTCCGCGAGATGGACGCGGCGGGACTTTTCCCGGATACCGTGACCACGACGTCGCCGTTCATAGCGAAGGTGTTGCGCCGCTGGTTCCCGTCCGTCAAGATTCGCCTGAGCGTCAACATCCGCGTCCACGGCACCGTCGGCTTCGAGCCGATAATGGACCTCTTCGACTCGTTCTACGCGTCGCGCGAACGCCACCGCGAACTCGATTGGCTCGCCGAGCTTGCTCGCTGGTCGAGGGCCAACGGAAAGGTCCTTGGAATGCAGGCGAATTCCGGCTGCATCAGGCAGTGCCCGTACCAGACGTTCCACGATAACCTGCACGGGCACGGCGACGGGCGCCGTCCGCAGGACGTCGCGACCATGAAGGACTACGGCTTCACGTTTTTCCTCTGCAAGGAGAACTACGAGCGCGGACGCTACGAGGACTTCCTGCGTTCGACGTGGATACGTCCTGAAGACTTGCCGGAGTACGAGGAGCACGTTGACATCGTGAAACTGGCGACGCGCCGTCATCCGCACCCTGTGGAAGTGCTGAACGCATATGCGACGTATTCCTACGACGGCAACCTTGCCGACCTGATGGACGCCTGCCATGTGCTGCCGAAGTCTTTTGACAACAGGTCGTTCGACGAGAACCTGCCGCTTTGGCGCGAGGTGCGCGGCTGCAGCGACGCGAACGACTGCCGGCACTGCGGCAAGTGCGCCGCGCTGATGGACGCAGTGTTCCGCGAAAGGGCCGTCTGACATGGGCAAGGTTCTCGTTCTCGGCCGTGGCGCGAGCGGCAAGGCCGCTGAGGCGATGTTCCGCGCCGGAGGTCGCGAGGTTGATGTGACCGACGGGTGCGACCTTGTCGTGGCGAGCCCTGGAATCCGCGTCGTCAGCGAACTGCAGGCCGGTTGCGAAGAGCTGAAGCGTCGCGGCTGGCGGCTCCTCGCAGTCACAGGCTCGAAGGGCAAGTCGAGCGTAGTCAAGGCTGTCGCGGACGGCCTTTGCCTTGCTGGCGTCAGGGCGGTCGCATGCGGCAACTACGGCACGCCCGTGTGCGAAGTCGCGATGTCCGAAGCGCCGTCAGGTCCTGCGTGGGCGGTGGTCGAGGTGTCGTCGTTCATGATGGAGACGACTTCGCTTGGACCGGACGCATTCGAGGCGGCGGCGCTATTGAACCTTCAGGAGGATCATCTCGACCGGCACGGCTCTGTGGCGGCGTATCATTTGCTGAAGCGTCGCCTGCTTTCCATGACGGCGCGTCCGCGCGACTTCTCGGCGGTGTGCGCTGACGCCGCGCGCGACGAGGCCGGGGCGCTTTTCGCAGGTTCTTACTTCGACAACGACGTGCTTGCCGCGAACGGTCTGGCCGCCGCGTGGCTCATGCGCGAGGCGGGCCTTGATGACGCGGCGGTCCGCAGGGCGTTCGCATTGTTCGAGCCGCTGCCGCATCGCTTTCAGCTTGTCGCTGAGATTGACGGCGTTCGCTTCGTCGATGACTCGAAGGCGACGAGCATTGCCGCGCTTGTCGCAGGAGTGACGATGGCGGGCGGCGGAGTGCGCCTGATTGCAGGCGGACTGCTCAAGGGCGACGACCCGTCGATGGCCCTGCCCGTCTTGACAAGACGGGTCAAAAAAGTGTATCTTATCGGCAAGGGCGCGGAAGCGCTTGCGGCGGTCTGGCGCGGCACCGTGGATTGCGAAATTTGCGGCACGCTGGAAAGGGCGGTTGCGGGCGCGATGTGCGATGCGGCGAGGGGTGAGACGGTTCTGCTGTCGCCCGGAGCTGCGAGCTTCGACCAGTTTCAAAGTTTCGGGGAACGCGGGGACGTCTTCGCGGGACTCGTCAAAGTCAAGAAAGAAGGAACAGACAAATGAACAAGTTCGGAATGGTGATCGGCGTCGCGGCGGTCGCGGCGATTGCCGGCTGCAAGGACCCTGACTACAACCGTGGCGGAGACTCTCAGAACAAGCCTACGACCGTCGTAGAGCAGCCGACCCCGGCGGCGACAACGACAACGACACCTGGCGTAATCGAGGTGAAAGACGCTCCGGTGGCAAAGTGCCGTTGCGCTCCAGGCACACGACACACGAAGCCTTGCACGTGCGGCGCACCAGACTGCACTTGCACCGTAGAGGAGGCGCCTGTTGCCACGCCAGCGCCTGAGCCGGTCGTTGCCGAGCCGGAGACTACGATTTACATCGTCCAGAGCGGCGACTACCTCGCGAAGATCTCCAAGAAGTTCAACGTCACGATCTCGTCCATCAAGAGGCTGAACCCGTCCATCGGGGAGAAGAACATCGTGCGCGTCGGGCAGAAGATCAAGCTTCCCGGCAAGATCGACGTCGGGGTGCAGAAGGAGCCTGCGAAGGCAGTTGCCGCCAAGTCGCTTAGGAAGCCGTACGCTCCTTACGCGGGCGCGACTAAGGAATATGTCGTGAAGAACGGCGACACGCTTGGTGCGATCGCTTACGCGAACGGCATCAGCATTCGTCAGCTCAAGGAGCTGAACGGACTTTCCAAGGACATGCTGCGCATTGGCCAGAAGCTGAAGATCCCGGCCGAGAAGGTCGTTGCTGCCAAGCCGGCCAAGCCCGCCGTTGTTGCGGAGAAGAAGGCCGTTGCCGCCAAGCCGGCCAAGCCCGCTGCTGCGCCCGCCCCCGCCGCTCCTGCTGCTGACGATGCAGCTCCTGCGGCCGCCGAACCGGCGCAGGAGGCCGCTCCTGCGGCCGAGGCACAGCCCGCTCCTGCCCCCGCGGTTTCTGCCGATGAAACCCCCGAGACGACGACGTATGTCGTGCAGGAGGGAGACGACATAACCGGCGTATCCATTCGCTTTGGCGTCTCCGCTGCGGTCATCCGCGAGCTCAACAATCTCGGTGACAACGATCAGCTCGTCCCCGGGCAGATCATCAAGCTGCCGGCTTACGCGCAGCAGTAAGGCGAAGTGCGCAAATCCGCACTTCTCGCATTTGGCCTGGTAGTCACGGCTCTCGTGCTGCTGGGCCTTGTCGTTCTCTCCAGCGCGAGCGAAGCGAACGCCGTGCGCTATCACAGCGGCGACGCATACTTCTTCATGCGCCGCCAGTTCGAGTATCTGGCTGGTGGCATTGTGCTGGTGGTCTTAGTGTCGATTTTCGACTATCGCAAGTGGCGCGATTGCGAGTTCCTGACGTGGGCGTTCTACGCGGTGGTGCTAGTTTTGCTGGTGGCGGTCCTTCGCGCGCGCGCCATCAACGGCTCGCACCGCTGGCTGAGCGTTGGCCCCGTCAGCCTGCAGCCGAGCGAACTTGCGAAGCTCGTGATCGTCATTGCTCTGGCGGTCTGGCAGGACAAGGCGGGCTACAGGGTCGAGCTGTTCATGCGCGGAGCGTTTTGGCCGGCGGTGCTGATAGCCGTTCTTGCGGTGCCCATTCTCCGCGAGCCGGATTTCGGCTCCGTCATGGTCGTGGGCTTGGTGGGGTTTCTGGTCATGTTCGTTTCCGGCACGCGAATCCAGCATATGGCGCCGTTCGCGCTTATCGGCATCGTCGTCGTGGCCTATAAGGTGCTGACCAACGCGAACCGCGTGGCTCGCCTCTTCGACGAACGTGCCCTCTACCAGGTGAACATGGCTCTTGCCGCAATCAGCAACGGCGGGCTGTGGGGAGTCGGCCTCGGGGAATCCATGCAGAAGCATCTGTACTTGCCGGAGGCGCACACGGACTTCGTCTTCGCCGTCGGCGCGGAGGAGCTGGGCATCGTGTTTTCCGTCGCCGTCCTTCTTCTCTTTGCCGCGTTCTTCGGGCTTTCCGTCTACATCGCGCGGCGGGCCAGCGATCGCTTCGGGCGCTTCCTCGTGATCGGGATGGCTTTCATCATATTCTTCCAGGCGATGTTCAACCTTGGAGTCGTCTGCAAGGCATTGCCGACGAAGGGCATGGCCCTGCCGTTCTTCAGCTATGGCGGCACGAACCTGCTGAGCGCGTTCTTTGCGGTCGGCACGATCCTCTCCGTGGGCATCCACTCCTACCGTGACCGCAAGCATGCGCTCGGGCGCAAGGTGCTTATGAGGGCGGCCTGAGATGGCGGAGAGTCCCCATCCGAAACCGTTCACCGTCTCGGCCCTTACGGCCCAGCTCAAGGCCGCGCTCGAGCCGCGCTTCACACGCATCTACGTCGAGGCCGAGATCAGCGGTTGGCGGCTCTATCCGTCCGGCCACGCCTACTTTACGCTGAAGGACTCAGGTGCGCAGATACAGGCAGTGATGTTCGCAAGTGCCCTTGGACGCTGCCGGGCGGCAGCGGGACTGAAGGATGGCGCGAAGGTCGTGGTGTACGGCAATGTCTCCATCTATGCGCCGCGGGGAAATTACCAGCTCGTCGTGCTTGCGGCAAAGCTGGTCGGTGAGGGCGACCTCATGCAGCGGTACCTTGAGCTGAAGGCAAAGCTGGAGAAGGAGGGGCTCTTCGATGCGTCACGGAAGCGTCCGTTGCCGTTCTTGCCGCGGCGCATCGGGCTCGTGACGAGCGAGGCTGGCGCTGTCGTACACGACATGTGCACGGTCCTTTCGCGTCGTTTCCCGGACTTGGAGATACGCCTCTTCCCGTGTCAGGTGCAGGGTGCCGCCGCTGCCGCGTCCGTCGTGCGAGGCCTTGCCTATTTCAACGACCCGTCGCTAGACTGGAAGGCCGACCTGCTAATCGTCGCGCGCGGCGGCGGGAGCTTCGAGGACCTGTTCTGCTTCAACGACGAGACGCTCGTGCGCGCTGTCGCCGCGTCGGAGATACCGGTCGTGTCCGCCGTCGGGCACGAGACGGACTTCACGCTCTGCGACTTCGCCGCAGACGTCCGAGCAGGCACTCCCTCCATGGCGGCTGAACTCGCCGTGCCGGTCGTTGCCGAGCTTCGTCAGCGCATTTCGGTCTGCGACCGCCAGCTGGTCGCTTCCTTGCGCAGCCGCGGAGAGTTCTTCGCCCAGCGCACGGACCATCTTTCGGACGCGCTCGTCAGCGCCCTGACGCTCTGCCGCGAGCGGCTTGAGCGCAGGCTGGAGCACGCCGCGACGAAGATGCGTCTCTTGTCCCCTTACGGCGTCCTTGAACGCGGCTATTCTCTGACGCGCACCGAGGACGGCACAGTCGTGCGCGACGCCGCCTCGCTGAAGCGCGGCACGCGCCTCGTCACGCGTCTTGCGAAGGGCGAATTCGCCTCTGAGGTTGTCTGATGGAGTGACCAGTCCCGCCGGTCAGTCGTACTGGCGCATCTCCTCCTGAACGCGGCGTTTCGTCGCTTCGTCAGGCGCGACGACGATTCCGCGCAGGTGGTATGGCGCCCAGCCGTTCGTCCAGGAGGTGTCGCGGAAGGCTTCTTCGAAGGCGTCTTGGTCGGGCAGAACGTCGTCCGTCGTGCCGGCGCGGCCGTCCGGGCCCTTTGAGTAGAGAATCGGGTGTCCGCCTTCGGGACGCGTCTCGTAGACGTAGGCATTGCCCCACGGATCGTCAACGATGTGGTTGACGTAAGGTCCGTCCCAGCCTTGCTTGCGCCAGGCCTTTGCCGCGAGCGCGTTCAGCCCCTCGGAGGTGGTCGGGTAGTCGCCGACGTGGAACTTGTACCGTCCGAGCGCGACCGCAAGCGCGTGCATGGACTGTCGCGCCTGCAGAGGCTTGCGCTCGATTCGCGCCTTGTCGAACCCTATGCCGTTGCGCGTGGCCGACAGCACCAGCGACCCTGCCACGGCCAGCAGGAGGAACGCAAGGCCATAGAAAAGCGGCCCTTTGCGCAGTTCCGGCGCTCCTCCGCCGAGTTCGGCGCGCTTGCGCTCGTATTCGCGGGCGATGGCCTTTACCGCTGCCTTGCTGGACGCCTTGCCGTTCGCCGGGTTCTTTGGACGGAATTTCTTCTTAAGTTCGTTGTAGTCGACCATGAGCGGATTATACCATAAATTGCCCGCCGCGCCCGAGCCCCGGCGAATGGCGCATCTCTGATTTCACCCCTTACGGCGAGGAACTCCGAGGGTTGGCAAAAGGCACCGCTACCGCTAAGCCTCGCACTCCGCGCCATCCAGCCGCGTTTAAGGCACTCTTCATGTGCGTGTTTAGGGTCTGCCTTCGGCAGAGGAGGTCTGGAGGACGCTTCCTCCAGCTATGACAACATGGAAATGCGAATGTCATAGGTTGAAATGCGCGGAGCAAAGGCGCAGCGGTAGCGGAGCCCATTTGACAACCGTCGGAGTTTGATTCAGACTTGTGTTGGAATGGTGCACGGTGAATTACGGATTCGCTCCTTGGCGAATCGGCGGGTGGCGCGAATTGCAATCGCGGACGTGTTCTGCTATAATAACTTCAGACTTAACGAAGAAAGCTTTGCAATGAAAATCAACCTTGCGAACGTTTCGTTCACTGAAAAGCCCACGCTCCTCGCGGAAGACGGCGAATTCAAGGCTGTTGCGTTCCGCTACACGACAGGCGTGGCGGCACTCAAAGTCTCCAACCGCCGCGGCAGCTTCACAATCCTTCCGTGGATGGGACAGATGATATGGCGCTGCGACTTCGACGGACGCGAGCTTGCGATGAAGTCGATGTATGACGAGCCGAAGGACTGCAAAGTCTCGTTCGCCGAGTCGTATGGTTGCTTCGTAATGCACTGTGGCCTAACGGCGATGGGCAACCCGACGCCTGAAGACGACCACATCGGCCACGCCGAGCTGCCCGTAGCCCGCTACGACGAGGCGTATCTTGAGTTCGGCACGGACAAGTCCGGCGCTTATGTCGCAGTTGGCGGCACGTATAACGACGACTTGTGCTTCACGCGCAACTATGCCTTCTCCCCGAGGGTCGTCCTGCGCAAGGGTGCCGCGAAGCTTGAGATATCGGCGACGGTCCGCAACAACAAGGACATTCCGCTTGAGTACTTCTACCTCTGCCACATCAACCACCGCCCGGTGAACGGCTCGAAAATCGTCGAGTCGCCGTTGAAGCGTCCGCCAATCATCAATCACGAGGTGCCGGACGGCTACTACAAGCCGTGGGCGGACGCGACCAACGCCTGGCTCGACGTGCTGGACAAGGACTACAAGGCGCAGTCCGTTGTAGGCGCGAAGGGCGAGAGCTACCGTCCCGAAATAGTGAACTGCTACTTCCACAAGGCCGACAAGTCCGGGTGGGCGGTCGTCAAGCAGGTGTATCCGAAGGGCGGCGGTGTGTTCGTGAGGTACCGTCCTTCCGAGCTTCCATACGCCACGCGCTGGATCGCCCGCACCGTTGACGAGGACGCGATGGGCATGTGCCTGCCGGCGACGTGCGAACACAAGGGGCGCATCTTCGCCCGCAAGCACCATGAAGAGCGCTTCCTTGCGCCTGGCAAGACCGTTTCGTTCCACATCGAGACTGGAATCCTCTGATTTCCTAGGTGAAGAAAGCGATCAGAGCCGTTTGGCTGACGATGAAGCTGACCTTCGTCGTCCTCGTGCTGGCTGTACTGCTTCTGATCGGGCTCCTGTGCTTCCGTTCGCTTCCGGTGCCCGTGTCGCTGGTCGGGCTGATCGCCAATCGCAACCTTCCGTCCGGTGTCGGACTTCAGGTGGATTCGGTCTCCGTCGGCATCAGGAGCGGACTGAACGTGCGGGGGCTACGGGTGTTCGACAGGGAGAAGGACGCCGAGCACTCGTTCATTGCCGGTGCGGACGCGATATTCGTTGACCTGCTCGCCCGCCGCGTTCTGATCGAGGGCGCTCGGTATCCGCGCCTTCCCGACAGTTACTACGCTCCGGAAAACCATGAAAGGAACGAGCGCGTCGAGTGCGAGTTTCCTTACCTGCCGCGCTTTTCGCTGACGCTGATCCGTCCTGACATTCTTGCGGTGAAGGCGGAGAAGGTCGAGGCGAACGTGGACGTTGCGCGCGACCGCATCACTTTTGACAGGATGCGTCTCGACTGGCCCGACGCCGATGTTAAGATGTCGATTACAGGGTTTTGCTACGTAGACCTGTTCCGCCAGGTCGTCTACGGTGAGGTCAGGGGACAGGCCCGCCAAGCGAACATACGTCCGATGCTGGAAGCGCTGGACGTTCCAGTCGCGCTGCCGTATTTCGACGGCTTCACCAACGTGCCGTCGCCAGTGCCGTCCTGGTGCGGATGGAAGGTCAATCTCGTCAACAATGACCTCGATCTCTACCTTGACTTGCATCCTGCCCTCGGCAAGTACAACCAGGTGCCGATGTCCAAGGCCGACGGACGGATACACCTCCACGTATACACGCGTGAGGACTTTCTCAACTACAACCAGACGATCGGGCCGATTACCGCGAAGGGGACTGGCGGCCGTTCTCTGGAGGGCACGGTCACGGTGTCTGGCACGAACGGCTACAACACGGTTGAGGTGGACGCGAAGAGCAACCTGCCGATTGCGGAGGTGCTGCGCATCGCAGGGTTCGAGGGCGACTACGTGAACGAGGACGTCGTCGGCGATTCGCTGTGCAAGCTCCAGTTTCGCTTCCCGAGGGCGATGACGGACGACTATGGCCTCTTGAACGGCAAGGGGCACGTTGAGGTGAAGCATGGGCAGCTGATGCGCATGAAGGGGTTCCGCGGCCTCCTGGAGGCGATGCCTAGCGTCGCTCCGGCGGTCTCCTGGTTCACCGACACGACGCAGGCGACCTGCGACTACGTGATAGAGAACGGCGTAGTGCGGACGGACGGCATTTACATCGAGGGAACGCTGTTCTCGATCAAGATGTACGGGAAATTTGACACGGTCGCGAATTCCCTTGACTTTACGGTGCGTGTGCAGTTCACCAAGCAGGATTCGCTCATAGGCAAGCTTATCCACCCGCTTACCTGGCCGTTCACCAAGCTGCTGCTTGAGTTCCGGCTGACCGGCACTCCGGAGAAGCCGGAGTGGAAGTACATCAGCGTGGTCGATCGCGTGCTGGAGACTGTGAAATGAACCTGACGAGTCCGAGCCAGGTCAAGGCATGGTGCCTCGCGAACGGGTTCCACCCGAACAAGACGCTTGGGCAGAACTTCCTGATCGACCGCAATGCGCTGACTGCCATCGTAGATGCCGGTCTTGGTTCAGCGCCTGTGCCGGGCGTGCGCGTGCTGGAGATAGGACCGGGGCTTGGCGTCCTTACGGAAGAAATGCTTGCGCGAGGCGCGTGCGTCACGGCGGTGGAGAAAGATCCCGTTCTGGCGGAGCGACTGGCTGGGGCGCTGGGCAACCCTCCCGGTCTTGCTGTCGTCGCTGGCGATGCCCTTGAGTTGATTGCGGGCAAGGCCGGCGCTTCGTCGGCTCCGCAGTTCTGCGACTTCGATTTCATGGTGTCGAACCTGCCTTATCAGTCAGGGACGCGCATTCTCCTTGAACTTGTGATGCGCCGCGCGGTGCCGTCAATGACGGTGCTGGTGCAGACGGAGGTTGCGGAGCGTCTGGCGGCAGGTCCCGGTTCGAAGACGCGTTCCCTTTCAGGCGTATGGACTCAACTCGACTATGACATCCAACTGGTGCGCAAGGTCGCGGCGAGCTGCTTCTGGCCGCGGCCAGAGGTGGCCTCGACTGTGGTCACTCTGACAAGGCACGACCGCAACATTGCGCTTTCCGAGAAAGAGCGCGTTTTTTTCAGAAGTTTGACCAAGCGGGCCTTTGAGCATCGGCGAAAGCAGCTTGGCAGTATCTTCAAAGATATGATACAATCTTGTGCGAGGGCTGAGGAGCTCTCTAATGAAGAATGGCTCACACTTGTGAAAGGACTGACAGCATGAAGACACCCGAAGAGTTTCTGGCTAAGAACGGCTTCGTCCCGGCGGCGGAGATCGATCGGCAGGGCATGATTTCCACGTTTCTCTCGGAGATGGAGAAGGGGCTCAGAGGCGAGCCGTCGTCGCTGCGCATGATTCCCGCCTATGTCGGGGTCGACGGCAAGGTGCCGCAGGGCGCGAGCGCCGCCGTGCTTGACGCTGGCGGCACGAATTTCCGCGCGGCCGTAGTCTCGATTCCTCCGAAGATCGAAGAGCGGCGGAACCAGCCTATGCCCGGCACGGAGAGCGAGGTTGACGAGGACACGTTCTACGGCGCGTTCGCGGCAGAGCTGAAGCGTGTGGCGCCGAAGGCGACGGCCAAGAAGTTCGGTTGGTGCTTCTCGTACAACGCCGACGTCACACCCGACCTGGACGCGCGGCTCAACTGCTGGACGAAGGGCATACGCGCCCCGGCGATCGTCGGGCAGTACGTGGGGCGCGAGCTCATGAAGCGGCTCGGCGGCGGCTCCGTGGCCGTCGTGAACGACACGGTGGCTACGCTTCTCGCGGCGAAGGCGACGGAGGGCGAAAAGACCTACTCGTCGTATCTCGGCTTCATTCTCGGAACCGGAACTAACACCGCGTACGTCGAGCGCAATGCCAACATCGTAAAGGTTCCCGGACTCAACCCGAAGGGTTCCATGATCATCAACTCGGAGTCAGGATCTTTCGACAAGCTGTCGCGCTCGCAGTTCGATCTGGCCATGGACGCAAAGCAGATCGATCCCGGGCACAACCCGCTCGAGAAGATGATTGCCGGCGGGTATCTCGGACCGGTCGGACTTGAGGTCTTCAAGGCGGCGGCGAAGGCGAAGCTCTTCTCCGAGCGGGCGTCCGCCGCCATCGGCGGACTCGGTTCGCTCGCGACGATGGACTTTGACAACTTCTGCGCAGGCTTCAAGAAGGAAGGGCGGGAGAATCCGCTGGATGCGATCTTCGCGGATCCCGACGACGCGCGAATGGCGCGCCGCATCGGTGCGCCGGTGTTCGAGCGCGCGGCGGTGCTTACGGCGATTCACCTCGCGGCGTTCTGCATAAAGTCCGGCGGCGGAGCCGATGCCTCGGCGCCCATCGCGATCAATGCGGACGGCTCGACCTACTACAAGACGCGCACGGTGTCGTTCGACGCGATAGTGCACCGCGAACTGGATGACATGCTGGTCCGTCGGCGCAACATCCACTACGAGATAGTGCCGCAGGTCGAAGACGCCCCGATGATCGGCGCTGCGATCGCCGCGCTGCTGTAGGCTGGCGCGGCGCCTTCGGGGCGAACTTGTCGCCCCGAAGGGCCTGTTGGTGCCTTACTCGAACAGCCAGGTCGAGAGGTAGCGCTCGCCCGTGTCGGGGAGAAGCGCGACAATCGTCTTGCCGGCGAATTCGGGACGCTTCGAGAGTTCCAGCGCCGCCCAGAGCGCTGCGCCGGACGATATGCCGACGAGGAGGCCCTCGGTTGCGGCTGCGGCGCGCGCCGTGGCGCCGGCGTCAGCCGCGCTTGCCTTCACGACTTCCGTCAGAAGCGACGTGTCAAGCACCTTCGGCACGAATCCAGCGCCGATGCCCTGGATCTTGTGGGGGCCGGGCTGTCCGCCGGAAAGGACCGGCGACGTGTCCGGCTCGACCGCGAAGAGCTGAACCGCGGGGTTCTTCTCCTTCAGGTACTTGCCTGTGCCGGTGATCGTGCCGCCGGTGCCTACGCCCGCCACGAACGCCGCGACCTCGCCGTTCGTGTCCGTCCACACCTCCGGGCCAGTGGTGCGGTAGTGGAAGTCGGGATTGGCCGGGTTCTCGAACTGTTGCAGTATCACCGCTCCCGGCGTCGCGTCGCGCAGCTCGTTCGCCTTGGCGATCGCGCCCTTCATGCCGGCGGAGCCTGGCGTGAGGACGATTTCAGCGCCGTAGGCGGCGGCCAGCTTGCGCCGTTCGATGCTCATCGTCTCGGGCATGGTGAGGATAAGGTGATAGCCTTTCACTGCGCTCACCAGGGCGAGTCCGACGCCCGTGTTACCGCTCGTCGGCTCGATGATCGTGGCTCCGGGCTTGAGCGTGCCGCTCTTCTCCGCCGCCTCGACCATCGCGAGCGCGATGCGGTCCTTGACGCTCCCGCCGGGATTGAAGTACTCAACCTTGGCGAGGACGCGCGCACCGCCCTTGTTCAGCCTGCCGGAGATCTCGACGAGCGGCGTTCCGCCCACCTTCTCCAGAATGTTCTTTGCTGTACTCATCTTTGCAGTTCCTTTCAGTTTGCGTGCCGCGATCCTTTTCGCGTCAACGCCGCATAGTATAGCACGTTTCTGTGCCATTGGAACAACAGGAAATTGCTTATTCTAACCATAGCCGCAACCTATGGCTCTGCCTGCCGATTCCGGCTCCGCGTCATCGGTCCGTGGGGCTGTAGACGGATCGACCGTCGGCAGGGTCGGGGCATGGTTTTTTCGGCATTTTTGCGTAGACTGGAATTACGAAGCGGAAGGGGGTATCCAGCAGGTCGGCGGTCTCGTAGGAGGCGTGCACGTTGCGCGCTTCTATCAGCGGGGCTGCTATGTTCTGCATGTACTGCATCCAGCGGAATTCGCCGGCTTCCTTTGCAACGCTGAACTTCTGCAGGTAGCGCGTGTGTCGGTGCGTGGAGACGTAGCGGTCCCGCAGCAGCGTCGCGCCGCCCTCGATTGCGCGCGCCTGGCTCGTCCAGGGGCCGCAGTATTTTGCGCACGTCTCCTTCCCAGTGGCCTCCTTCCAGGCGTTGTAGCGTATCTCGAACAGGCCGAGCCCTGTGGCGCCGATGTTAAAGAAGTTGTAGTAGCCGTTGTAGAACTTCGCGCCCTTTGCGATGACGGCGGCGGTGGCCGGGGATTCGCGCGTGTAGGTCTGACCCCAGACCATTGCCTCGCCGACGCGGTCGGTCTTGTTCGAGTGGAGCGCGACGAGTGAATCGCCGATCTTGCCCCTCGCCTGCACGGAGCCGGGACCTTGTTCGCTGGCGAGGCGTCCGGCAAGGAACACGGGGCTTATGCCAAGGCGGCGTCCCAGCTTGACCAGCAGCTCTGCGAACGTGAGCTTGCCGCCGTCGCAGCGGGCGTTGGCCATGAACGTCTTTGACAGCACCCGTTCCACGATGTCGCGCGTCTGCGTGCGTTCGTCGAATTCGAGCGTCTCGAACATGAAGACATCGGTGTCGTTCAGGAAGTTCCGCGGGTCCATGAAATAGGCAATGGCGTCGCGGCTTGCCTGAAGCCATGCGCCGGAGTCGTAGGCTTTCGCGTTAGCGGCGAAGTAGGGAATGTAGTTGGTCGTGCCGAGGCTTGTCCACGGCTCTGGGGCCCAGGCGGAGCGGACGACAAGGTTCCAGGCCGGGGTGCATTCGCGCGCGACCACCTTCTCCCAAGGGATGTCCGTGACCGGCAGCGGCACAAACGTCCATCGCGGGTGCTCGGCATGGAGCGCCGCGAGACGCGTCGCGTAGCTCGGCGGGAAACCGGCGGCGATCATTTTTGAGCGGTAGCGCGACCTGGAGATGCAGGGACCCAGCGCGAGCAGCAGGGCGGTCGCGGCAAGGACTGCAATCAGGGCGCGTTTTTTTCTCTTCCGCATACGTCCGTATTATATCAAAGATCTCTCCATGCGTTTTGCGTGCAAGGCCGGCGGGCGTTGACAACGGCGGTGCGGTATGGTAGTCTAATGGCATGAAAGCAGTCGTTGTGATACCGACCTATGACGAACGGGAGAACGTGGGACCGATGGCGGATGCCGTGCTGGCGGCCGTGCCGGACGCCGAGTTGCTGTTCGTCGACGACAACTCGCCCGACGGCACAGGCGACGCCATCGAGGCGCTTATGAAGTCTGAGCCGCGTATCCGCTGCCTGCACCGGACGAAGAAGGAAGGTCTTGGCCGCGCCTATGTCGCCGGTTTCGAGGCCGCGCTTGGAATGGGCGCCGACAGGGTCGTGCAGATGGACTGCGACTTCAGCCACGACCCTAAGGACCTGCCGCACCTTCTTGCGGAGGACGCCGACCTTGTGATCGGCTCTCGCTACGTGAAGGGCGGCGGCACGCCGGGCTGGCCGTTCAAGCGGCGTCTTATTTCCCGTGCGGGCGGAGTCTTCATACGCATCGTCACGGGAATGCCGCTCCGCGACCCCACCGGCGGCTTCAAGTGCTGGACAGCTGCCGCCCTGCGGAAGATAGACTTTGCGACTGTTGCGAGCGCCGGCTACTCGTTTCAGCTTGAGATGAACCACCGCGCCTGGAAGGCCGGTTGTTCCATCCGCGAGATTCCTATCGTGTTCACCGACCGCACGCGCGGATATTCGAAGATCACGCCTGGCATTGCGGTCGAGTCGGTGAAGATTGCGCTCGCCCTCCGCTTCGGCAAGAAAAGATGACAGACGCCCACTGCCATGTCGCGCACGGCGCGTCGCGGCATTTCCTGTGCGACCCGTGCGACGGCCCGGCCGCCATCGGTGATGTTCGCTTCGTCGGGACGCATCCCTGGCATCTCGACGGATTTGACGCCCTTGCGCTGCGAAATCAGCTTGCCGTCGACCCGCACCTGGGTGTCGGCGAGATAGGTCTTGACCGCCTGCGCGCGCGGGAGATCCCACCACGTATGAGAGAGGTGTTCGAGGCGCAGCTCGCGATAGCGGCGGAGTTTTGCCGTCCGGTCGTGCTGCACGGCGCGAAGTGCTGGGGCGAGGTGGTGAAGGCAGCGCGGCAGGCTAGCGAAGTTCCGGCATTCCTCTTCCACGGCTTCTCGCGCTCGGAAGGTCTTCTGCCCGACATCATCGCAATCAACGGCTACGTCTCCGCAGGTCCGGCGATCCTGAACGACCACGCGGTGAACTATCGCGAGCTTGTGCGGAAGATTCCGCCGGAACGCCTGCTTGTCGAATCGGACTGCACCGCGGCTACGGCTGACGCGACGCCGACTGCAGAAACCGTCGCGGCGAAGCTTGCCGCCCTGCGCGGCGTTTCGATGGACGCCCTGGTGGCGCAGATAGAGGCCAATGCGGACGCCTTCGCGGCGGCCATCAGATGATGTTCAGTATCCTGATGTACGGGAGAAGCGTATGTGTGACCACATGCGCGTTCAGCCTGTGTCCGCCTGGGAACGTCTGCGACATTCCGGGATAGTGTTGCTCGAAGAGAGGGCGGGTTTGGGAGGAGAGTATGGTGTCCTCGTCGCCGAAAAGACCGTGGCAAAGCGTCCGGTCATCGTCTGTCACGCCGTCGAACTGGTGCGCTTCGGCTTCCTGGAAGTGGGCGATCGTTTCTTTTGTCACATGGAACTCGGTTTCCCCGTTCTTGCGGCGGTTTAGCCACTTGTGCTTGCCGACGTATATGATGTCGTATTTCTTGGAGAGGAAGAACGAGGGGTTCACGCAGATGCGCGTGAAGCCATGCAGCTGCTGGGCGTAGAAGCCGCCCATTGACGTGCCGATTATCAGGTCCGGCATCTCGTCGAACGCAAGCTCTTCCAGCATCGGCATCGCTTCCAGCGGGTCGAGCGGGATGTCCGGGGCAACGACGGTGGCGCGGTGCGCCGCATCTGTCTTCTCCCATAACTCATGCCGCAGCAGTTCGACGGTTCCGCTTGCTCCAGACGACCCGAAGCCGTGCAGATAGAGTATCTTCTTCATTCTTGTAATCCTTTAACTTATGTCGCTTGAGCGGCAAGCATGATCCGGAGGAGCCAGACAGGCAGTTGTATCTTGCGGTCGAGCATCTCAAGGATGTATGACTTGAAGTCGAACGGCAGGCGACGGATCGTCATGCGCCGTGCTGTCGCATCGTAGATGCCGTACGTGCAACAGAGGTCATTCCGCGGATAACCGACGCTTCCTACGTTAACGATATAGCGGCTTGTCGGATTCAGCTTGAACGAGACGGATTCCGCTTTCATGACGGGACGCATTAAACGCTTCGCGAGCTTCGGGCGGCATACGCCCTTTGCCGTCCGCTCCCAGATTGCCGCGGCGTGCGTGTGGCCGCAGAACATCAGGCCGTCCGGCCGCGAGAGAAAATTACGCGCAGCCGCTTCGCGGTAGAGTATGTAGTTCCACATCCTAGGATTCGAGAAGTCGCCGTGCGTGCAGGAAAAACCTTCTTCCTCGTGCAGGTAGTCCCGTCCGCGCAGCCACAAGCGATCTTCTTCAGTCAGCTGTTCGCGCGCCTCCCGGTCGAGATCGTAGTTGTTGTTCGTCATTACTTCCCACTCCGGCTCGAGACCAATGCATGCGGAGTCGTGGTTGCCCATAAGGATCACGTCGAAGTTCTTGCGGACGATATCCAACGCTCCCTTAGGGTCATACCCATACCCCGTGACATCGCCAAGCAGGATGAACTTTCCACAGCCAAACCTGTGTGCGTCAGCCAGAGCCGCGTCTAGCGCCTTTGGGTTCGCATGCACATCGCTTATGATTGCGAATTTCACGTTGTGACTTTCCTATTCGTCACCTTTGTCATGACGTCGCCTTTTTGAGTTCCGCCCTCTCGGCCCAGCCGGATTCTCCGACTACGTTGAAGCGTATGTCGCCCGTTCCGCAACATCCGGTGCCGTGCGCGGCGCAATCCCGGCAATGCCAAACGTGGACTTCCTGTTCTGCCGCGCGCTCGGCGCGCTTGTTAGCCTCTTTTGCGGGAATCCCCTGTGCGCGGAATCCGGCGTCGAGCGTCTTTTTGCGGAGATTGAACCTGGCAAGCGAATGCTGGTACGGGCAATTTCCCGAGCCGTCCCAGACTACATGCGTTACGTTGAAGCCGAGCGAGCGGGCGTACGCCTCGCCCTCGTCGTCGCCTTGCCAAGACGAGTAGCGGACATGAAGCGTGGCGGGCCGATCTACGAGCGCCGGAAGAAGTTCAATCCGCTTCGTGTAAAGGATTGCGTGGACGGAAGGGTGGCGGCGCGCGGCAGCGATGCAGGCCTTTGCCTGCACCTCGTTCTCGAAATCTCCGCCGTCGGAAAGGCGGATCGGAAGGTTGAGCCGCTCTGCCTCGCGGTAGAAGTGCTCGTAGTAGGCGTTCGGGTCGATCCGGCGAAGGACCGTGTTCTTCGCCTCGCACTTGCGGCAGTTAGGACGCGGCTTTGTGCAGATCGCAAGGACGTAGCAGGTGCCCGCACACTTCTCAAGGCAGGACGGATGGCACGTTATAATCGGGAGCGTCGCCTCGTTCACGCACCGCGTCTTGCGGTTCCCCAGGCCGACGTGCGGCTGTTCCGTGAAGCGTCCTTGGTACATCTGCTCGAATTCCGCGACATCCCGCCGCATGATTTCGATGCATTCCTTGAACCGTTCTGTGTTGTCTGTCATTTGTGTTTCTTATCCTTTTTGCATGTATCCATGATAGATAGGAGAACTAACCATATCTTATGTTCTTACTTGCGCACAGAAATCTCGCCGCCTGCAAGGCGTCGCGGTCAACTCCGTTATGATTGAAACCGATCATTTTCCCTTTTATTGCTTCTCAGTTTTTGGCTTCAGCCGCCGGCATTTCAGCTTTTTCGGCGGCTTGCCGATATATGCACTTTTCATTTTTCTGCCTCCATTATACCAAAAAGCCGTTCGCTGCGCCTGCCTCGAGTAGATTTGTCAAACAATGGGTATTTTTAACGCGACGCCATTTTCGCGATGGCCGATTCAAGCGAGACGGGGAAGCCGCCGTTCCGCGTGACGCAGGAGCAGAAGAACGTCTTGGGGTCCTGCGGGCAGAACAATCCTCCCGCTTCGTGGATGTGTCCGTAAATCTGCCGAATGTCAGTTTGGCCCTCGATGTCTGGTTCATGATGCAAGACAAGGTTCAGGTCTTCGATAACCAGTTCCGTGTGGACGCCCTGGAACACGGATTCGTACACTTCGTCGGGCAGCTTGTCATGGTTGCCCTTGACGAGGACGATGCTTCCGTTCAGGCGCTTCCTATATTTTCTCAGATCGTCCTCGCCGCTGTCACAAAAATCGCCGACATAGAGAACGAGATCCGTCGGTTTCACGACCGAGTTCCACTTGGCGATTGCCTCTTCTTCCTCGGCCTGCGAGAAGACCGGCGGATGCCAGGGGGTCGTGTTGACCTTCCACAGCCCGAAGTGGTGGTCGCTCGTCACGAATGTATGTGATGGATCGTATTTCATTCTTTCCTTTCCTAATGTCAATTGTTTTGCCTTTGTTTTATTCACACAAAAAACAAAACGCCCGGTTCGTGACAATCTTACTCTTTTTTTTCGTTACACCTACACTTCTTCGTGTGGCGGTCAGGAAAAGGAATTTAGCTGTGCAGTGTAAGATTCAACGTCCTTCACGCTTTACGGATATTGTACGGAGACAAAACATGACAACAAAACACGATTTACGTGCCGGCTACGGCATTACACATACGTTGGAGGAAACGGCGCAGCTGATGGGCATCACCCGTGAGCGCGTGCGCCAGATAGAGAAGCGGGCGTTGGCGAAGATTCGCGCCCTGCTGAAGAAAAGGTATGGAATTACGGACCTTGCCGGATTTCTCGGATAGGCAGGTTTCCGAATTAAGGGCACGACAATGGATACCGTCAAGGAAGAAATCATCCGACTAGTCAGTGCGCTCAAGCGCTCTGGAAGCGCCGCAGTCCTTCGCTACATCGATGGCAGCGGCTATTTCACCTGCGGCTGCTACAGCCATCACATGGAAGGAGGAGGGCTGGCCAAGCACTCGCTCGAGGTGTATCGATTCATGTGCAAGCATGCGGGAGATCTTCTACCCGAAAGTGTGGTCGTAGCGGCGCTTTTCCACGACCTTGGCAAGACGCGGGCCAGTGACGGCAGGGGACATGGCGTGCGTTCCCTGGATATTCTGGATGAGTGCGGATTCGAACTGAAGCCGGACGAGCGCATTGCCATTGGAAACCATCACAAGATGTCATCGGACATCATCAGTTGCCGCTTGCGCAGGATCCTCTTATTTGGCGACTGCGACAGCACGCGCCGCTGGAAGCAAGAACATGGCGTCTAGGATTTGTGAATGGCGGCGTGACTTCTATCCTGGCGTGGGCGAATTTGACGTTGATGTGTCGATGGCCTCTTGCACACTGGGCAGTCTGCCGCTGAAGGCAAAGTTCGGGAGACTTCCGGCTTTGCTTCAGACGACATTGATGATGGGTGGTGTGGATGGCATTCTCGGCCATGACCTTTTCAGCGCGTATGATGTCCGCGTTGATCATGGGCATACGGTCGCTATCAGGCCGCTTTAGAAATAATTTCCCAGCTTGCTGCGATTTCGATCGAGGAGCGCAGGTTTAGATAATTGGGTCTCCTTTGTTTGGTGTTTGGTTGACAGGGGCGGCATCTTAGGGTGCCGCCTGATTTTTTTTGAATTTGGCGTAAGAACCTCTAGTGTGCTGTCGTTCTATGGAGTGAAGTGATAAACAAAAAAGAAAGGAGCTAACATGACAGACAAGAGGTTGATGAGGACGTTGAGCGGCGTGAAGTTGGAAATGCTCGTTGGCAGAGGGCCTGTCGGCGAGCTCGCGGAGGCGGAGATCGCGCGCCGTGAAAAGAGGCGGACGAAGAAGGCGAAGCGCCTCGCGAAAGCGGCGTAAGAACAGCAACGGGCGAGGGTTCACATAGTTGGGTTTCCTTTGTTTGGTTTTTGGTTTACACGGGCGGTGCCTTTGGGCACCGCCCGTTCTTTTATGGTGATTAGAGATAATTGCAAAACTCGGTAGGGCGCGGACTCCGGCCGCGCCGAAACACGGCAAACCGGCGCGCCCATATCCCCCGGAGCGAAGCGAAGTCGGCGAAGCCGAGCTCAATGCGGGGTGAGTGCGCG
This sequence comes from Kiritimatiellia bacterium, assembly GCA_017403825.1. Lineage (GTDB taxonomy): Bacteria > Verrucomicrobiota > Kiritimatiellia > RFP12 > UBA1067 > UBA1067. The sequence continues at coordinate 289 of JAFRDO010000018.1, read as the reverse complement.
CCCTACCGGAAACACGGCAAACCGGCGCGCCCGGAGTGCGCGCCCTACCAGAGCATGCGATAGGGAAGAGGTTTGCAATTACCTTGATTAGTAAAAATGTTTGTAAGAGTGCTTGCCCCCTGAAGTTACATGGTGTGAAGTGAAAAAAAGAAATGGAGGTAAAAATGAAAGCACGGATGAAAAAGGGAGTGAAGGTAATGAAGGCGTCGGCGCTCTACACAAGGGAGTACGGCGCGGCGGCATACAAGGCGTACATGCGCCGCGAAGCGGAGATCGACGCGCTCATGGG
>JAFRDO010000017.1 GCA_017403825.1 Kiritimatiellia bacterium | reverse complement strand
CCCCCAACCCCCAACAACCATGAAATACGGAATCTACTACGCCTACTGGGAAGACAAATGGGAAGCCGACTACTTCAAGTACATCGAGAAGGTCGCCAAGCTCGGCTTCGATTTCCTTGAAATCGCCTGCACGCCGATCAACGGCTATTCGCGGCAGACGCTGAAGGACCTCCGCCAGGCAGCGAAGGACAACGGCATCTTCCTCACGGCAGGACACGGTCCTTCGGCGGATCAGAACCTCGCCTCGTCGGATGCGGCGACGCGGCGGAACGCAAAAAAGTTCTTCACGAAGCTCCTGAAGAACCTGGAGACACTCGGCATCCACTCCATCGGTGGAGGCATATACAGCTACTGGCCCGTCGATTACTCCAAGCCTATCGACAAGCCGGGCGATTGGGCGCGGTCGGTCAAGAGCGTCCGCGAAATCGGCAAGGTGGCTGGGGACTGCGGCGTCAACTATTGCCTTGAGGTGCTGAATAGGTTTGAAGGCTACCTCTTGAACACGGCGGCGGAGGGCGTTAGGTTCGTGAAGGAGGTCGATGTGCCATCAGTGAAAGTGATGCTCGACACCTTCCACATGAACATCGAGGAGGATTCGATAGGTGGCGCCATACGCTCGACGAAGGGCCTGCTCGGGCATTTCCACACGGGCGAGTGCAACCGCCGCGTGCCGGGGCGTGGGCGCACGCCGTGGCACGAGATCGCACTGGCGCTGAAGGACATCGGCTACAACGGCAACGTTTGCATGGAGCCGTTCGTGCGGATGGGCGGAAAGGTCGGCGAGGACATCAAGGTCTGGCGGGAGCTTGAGCCTGGCATAACCGAGGCGAAGATGGATGCCGATGCGAAGGCCGCGCTCGACTTCGAGCGGATTGTCCTTGAAGGCGTGCGGTGAAAGAGTTGGCGAGCGGACGATTCCTGCGCATGCAGAGGCGGATGCTGGTGACGACGATCATCGGCTACACGCTCTTCTACTTTTTGCGCAAGAACCTGTCGCTCGCCATGCCAGGCCTTGCGCAGGACTACGGCATCACCAAGAGCTCGCTCGGCCTGTTCCTTACGCTTCACGGCGTCGTGTACGGCTTGGGCAAGTTCGTCGTCGGCCCGATCTCCGACCGCAGCCGTCCGCGGCGTTTCCTGATGGGCGGACTGGCGCTGGCTATGGTCGCTAACGTAGCGTTTGGGTTCGGCCCGGTTTTCGCCGCGCTAATCGCAGGCGAGGCGACCGGCGCGGCGTTCACGACGGCGCTTGTGACGGTGCTTGGCGTGGCGTGGGTGGCGAACGGGCTTCTCCAGGCGTCGGGCAATCCGCCGTGCCTGAAGCTCCTGTCGTATTGGATTCCGCCGGAAACGCTTGCCACCAAGCTCGCCATCTGGAACTCCTCGCACTCAATCGGCGCGGGTCTGGTGACTGTGATGTGCGGATACATCATGGGACTTGGCGCATTAGGTGCGGACGGCGTCGGCATCGGCATGTGGCGGTGGTGTTTCTTCGCGCCTGCCATAGTCGCCGCGGCCGGGCTTGCGTTCCTCTTCTTCACTTTGCCGGGCACTCCGGAGGAGGAAGGGATGGAAGGTTTTATTGGTAGAGATTCTAGCGGTTCTGGTTGTTCTAGAGATGCTAGAACTGCTAGAAAATCTAGCGAGGTTAATGACAGCGCGATGCGGCGCGTGTACCTCAATCCGGTGATCTGGATGATAGGTGTGTGCTGTTTCATGGTCTACCTTACTCGCTTCGCGATTCTTGATTGGGGGCCAATGCTGATGAAGGAATCGAAGGGTGTGTCGCTTGCCGGCGCAGGGTGGACCGTTGCCTGCTTCGAGATTGCCGGGATACTCGGCACGCTTTTCTCAGGCTGGGCGACGGACCGCTGGGCAGGCGGGCGTGCGCCGCGCGTGTGTCTCTTCATGATGCTGGGCGCAGCCGTCTGCATGGGCGCGTTCTGGCTGTTGCCGGCGAAGAGTTCCGTGTTCCTATACGTGGCTGCGCTTTCGGGCGCGGGCTTCTGCATCTACGGTCCGCAGGCGATGACAGGGCTGACGGCGGTCAACCTCGCCACGAAGCGTTTTGCCGGAACGGCGGTTGGCTTCACGTCGCTCTTTTCATATGGGAGTGTTCTGTTTTCTGGGTGGGGAATGGGATTCCTCGCCGAGCGGACGGGGAGCTGGACTGCGCCGTTCGTGTCGGTAATAGGCGCGGCGCTTATCGGGGCCGTGTTCTTCGCGCTTCTCTGGAAGACCCGACCAAACGGATACTCCTAACCCTCCTTCGCTAAAGCTACGGAGGGCAAGCCCCCAACCCCCTAATCCCCAATCCCCAACACCTAATCCCCAACCCCTAACCCCAAAATCATGAAAGCTTGTCTAGACTGCCTGCCGTGCCTGGCGCGTAATGCCATCGACCTGGCGAGGAAATCTGCGCGCGGCGATGCCGCGCTTGAAGCGGAAATCGCCCGTTCTGGGATGGAGATACTGGGCTGTGCCGCCGCAGAGGGCTATCTGCTGCCGCCGCCGTGCTATGCGCGGCAGCTCATAAACAATGCGCTGGAAAAGAGCGGCAGCGCGGTTCCTGATCCGTGGGCGCAGGAGAAGGAAAAGTCCACCGAGTTGGCGCTGAAGCTCATGGGGCAGATGGGATTGTCCGCTGCAGATCCCTCTGCGTCTCTGCGTGAGAAAGGCTCCATGTCCGACTTTGAGAGGCGACTGCGGCTATCCATCGCTGGGAACGTCCTAGACTTCTCGATCTACTCCGACCTCGACATCGCGGCGGCGATGGAGACGATGGCGACGGCGTTCGAGAAGCCGGTTGACGGCGCGGCGGTGGCTGAGCTGAAGCGGCGCATGGACGAGGCGACGTCGATTCTCTGGATCTTCGACAACTGCGGCGAGGCGGTATTCGACCGGCTCCTGATGGAGCCGTACCGCGACAAGCTGACGCTCGCTGTGCGCGGGAAGCCTGCGTTCAACGATGTTACGCGCGCCGAGCTGGAGGCATCGGGCTTTTCGCCGGATTTCGCCAAGGGAGGCGTAGTATCCAACGACGACGGCGTTCCCGGCGTGGTGGATTCCACGTGTGGCGAGAAGTTCCGCATGGCGTTCTCGTCCGCAGACCTGATTGTTGCGAAAGGCCAGGCTAACTTCGAGACGATGAACGAGCGAACGGACAAGCCGATAGCGTTCCTCTTTCTCGCGAAGTGTCCCGTAGTCTGCCGCGCAATCGGCGCCGAGCCAAAGACGATACAGGTGATCTTGTCGCGCTGACGCAATGGGAGCGATGGGCAATCCGATTATGCGGCGTAGCGGTTGACATCCTCTCAGATAAAATATATACTATGGTTCAGATTCTAAAAAGGGCGATCAGATGGTTGCTGCAAAAAAGATTGGAAAGCGCAACTACCACGTGCCGAATCTGGACCGCGCGCTCCAGATCGTCGAGAGGCTTGCATCGTTTCCCAAGGGGCTGAACCGCAACGAGATTTCCGCCGAGACCGGCTGTTCGGCGAACATGGTGTACCGCATCATGATGACTCTGGTCGATGCCGGGTGGGCGTATCGCGATTAAGTGACTGGCGCATACAGGCTTTCGCGCCGGCTGCTTGACATAGCCGTAGCCGGGTCCGATGAGTATTCGCTCGCGTCTGTGGCTTGGCCCGACATGTGCGCGCTTCGCGACGAGACCAACCTCACCGTGCAGCTTGGCATAATCACCACAGATGGCAGAGGCCTCATAATAGAGAGCGTAGCATCGCGCAATCCCATTCGCTACGTTGAGGAAAAAGGCGTGTGGACGAAAGACCTCAACACTGGCGCGGGATGGAAGAGCATTCTGGCCTTCCTGCCGAAGGAAGAGTCCTCGCGCCTGGTGGGCGCGCTGCCTTTCCATCGTTTCACTGCCAACACGATTACATCGCGCAAAGAGTTGGAGAAGGCACTCGCTGACGTGCGCAAGCACGGCTATGCGGTGGACAGGGCGGAGGGGAGAGAAGGTCTCCACTGCGTCGCCGCGCCAATATTTGACAGGACGGGCCGGGTCATAGGGACTATAGGCGTCTCGGCGCCATCGGGACAACTGCCTGAACGTGATTTTAAGCGGCGTGCGGCTTCAACAGTCGTGGTAGCGTCGGCTATAAGCGCAAAACTTGGGTGGAACAACAATATTAGCAACCAACGAAAGGAATACGACGATGAAGTGCCGTAGGCTAACAAAACGCCGTGTCGCTCTTGTGGCGGCAGTGGTTCTGGCGTTGCCATGCATGCTCCATGCTTTACCTCCCTCCGTCAGCAACATTCAGGTAACGCAGGACTACAACCGCCTGATGACGATATCCTATACGCTCGAAGGGGCGGGGGCCATCGTCACGATGGACGTGCTGACGAACGGAGTCTCCATCGGGCACGCGCTCTATGCGAACGCGACGGGCGACGTGAACGTGAAGGTTCCCGAGGGCAACCGCACCATCACCTGGCAGCCGCGCGACACGTGGCCTGACCAGAAGATTCGCGACCGCTCTCTTTCGGTGAAGCTTACGGCATGGGCGCTCGACAACCCGCCTGATTACATGTGTGTCGATCTCACAAAACAGTCGTCCGTTGTATGGTACGTCAGCTCCAACGACGTGCCGGGCGGCGTCACCGCCGACACCTACAAGACCGACAAGCTGCTGATGCGCCGCATCCACGCAGACGGCGTCCGCTGGCGCATGGGCGTCAATGGCGACAAGACCGGCAAATACACGCCGCACGTCGTTACGCTTACCAACGACTACTACATGGCCGTATTCGAGACCACGTTCGGTCAGCGAGAACTCATAGTTTCAGGAGTTCGAGGGATCGAGGAGCGGCAAGACTATCCCGACAACAAAACGACCTACGCCACCTATGAGGGGTTGCGTGGCGTAGTTACTGGGCATAATTGGCCGGCAGATGGCCATGCCGTTGCGTCCGACAGCGTAATTGGCCGGTTTCGCTCGCTGACGGGGTTGAGCGCTGCCGACCTTCCAACCGAGGCCGAGTGGGAGTACGCCTGCCGTGCAGGGAGTTCCACACCCTTCCACTGGGGTTGCGATATATCAGAGGCGGCCTATGCCAAGTACGACTGGCTTAAGCCGGTGACGGAAAACTCGTCCAAGAATTCCTCATATGGTGGCGACGGCTCGTACCGTGCGCAGAAGGTTGGGCTGCTCTTGCCCAATGCCTGGGGACTCTACGATATGCATGGCAACTGCTTTGAACTGTGCCTCGACTGGTATTCTGAAGGGGCTAACTACTGCGTGGCTGGTTCGGAGGTGATAGCTCCCGTCGGTGCGGTCTCGAACGCCGACAACAAGCGTGTTTGCCACAGCGGCTCCTGGATGCATGGCATTGTCAATGGCACGGTTTATGCCGGCAGCCGTATCGGTCATCCGGCTGGCGGGATCAATGCACCGTACCACTCTGTCGGCTACAGGCTGAGTTGCCCCGCCAACTTCAGCGATGCGCAATAAGAAAGGAACGGAGACATGAAATCGCCTGTCATTTTCACGGTTGCTCTTCTTTTTGCGGCAGTGTCTTTTGCTGCGGGGCCGGTCGTCTCGAACGTGCAGCTTGCGCAAGGGCCTGACCGCAAGGTGCAGATCGCCTACACGCTAACTGGTGCACCGGGCATCGTCACCTACGAGATATTCACCAACGGCGTCTCCGTCGGAGGCTTCCCGCTTTGGCGTTCCTGGGGCGATGTGAACGTCAAGGTGCAGCCCGGCAACCGCACGATCTTCTGGCAGCCGCGCGAATGGAACGACCGTTTCATCGTCGACGGGTCCGTCTCGGTGAAAGTGACGGCCTATGCGCTCGACAATCCGCCGGACTATATGGCTGTCGATCTCGGCATGCCGTCCAATCGTCTCTGGTATGCGGATGCGGCGTCGGTGCCGGGGGATGTGACAAACAAGCTTTACAAGACGGAGAAGATTCTGATGCGCCGCATCCATGCGGCTGGTGTCGTTTGGCGAAAGGATTCAGCCGCCGGTGACGAGACTGGTCACAACGATACCGAAATCATGCGCCCTGTCATGCTGACGAGGGACTATTACATTGGGGTCTTTCAGGTGACTTGTCGCCAACATGCTCTATTGGGCAACCCAAATTATGCAGGCCAAGTGGACTACCCTGAATGGCCGAAACAGCGTGTCTATGTCACAATGTTGCGCGGCGCGGCCCCCGCCTACGACTGGCCAACGACGGGAAGCGAAGTGGATCCGAATCTGCCTATCGGCAAGCTTCGCACCTACACTGGCATCGATACCTTTGACCTGCCTACCGACGCGCAGTGGGACTTCGCCTGTTTCGGCGGCGGCACGCATGCCCGCTTTGGGGTGCTGACCGAGGCAGACTTGAAGGAATATGCCTGGTTCAGCAGCTGCAACTACACCGATGGGCGGTTCGGCCCCTACGAGGACAATCCCACTGACGGTGGGAGCGAAATCTATAAATTGCGTTTCCAGCGAGTGGGATTGCTCAAGCCGAACCCGTATGGCCTCTACGACATGCTCGGCAACGGTTCCGAACTCTGCAACGACTGGTACGGGACGGGCGACGACTACGCCAAGTTCGGAGAATTGCAGATCGACCCGAAAGGTCCGGCGACCGGCACCGCCCGTGTTGTCCATGCTTGTAGTGTAAACCATGCCTTTGCCAGTCAGCGCGCCGGATGCCATGCCAGCGGCATGACCATTGGACCATCTTTTGAAACACCATATGCCACATACAGGCTTGTCTGTGGCATTTCGGCCGAATGAAAGAGAGGAGCCATACAATGAAAAGCAGAAAATCATGCGCAGCTTTCACTTCTCTTGTTCTCTTCTGCGTGATCAGTGCATTTGCCGCACCTGTCGTGACGGTGACTTCTGCCGTGCAGGAGTCGAAAACCAACTCCGTGAAGGTCGTCTATACGCTCAGCGAACCGGCCGTCGTCACGTTCGATGTGCGCACCAACAATGTGTCTATTGCAGAAGACCAGGTCTGGAGCGTCTCGGGCGACATCAACCGCAAGCTTGCCGCCGGGACGCATGAGTTCGTCTGGTTCCCGCACACGGGCTGGCCCGATGGCGTTTCGTCTGCAGACTGCCGCATAGCCCTCGTTCCATGGGCGCTCGACAATCCGCCGGACTACATGGTGGTGAAGCTCGGCCTATCCTCAAACGTTACTTTCTACGCTTCGGCTGGAGCCGTTCCGTTCGGGATCGCAAGCGAGGCTTCGCGACGTCATCAGATGGTGTTCCGCCGCATCCGGGCCGCTGGCGTGCGTTGGCGCATGGGCACTGACGGCGACACTACAGGGCGGGAGATTCCACACTACGTTACGCTCACGAACGACTACTACATTGGCGTTTATCCCGTAACCTGTGAACAGCACAATATGTTCCTGACGCCGTATAGCAATGCTGCTCTGGTTGGGCCTAAACCTGACAACCAGCAGTCTTACGAAACGTTGCGTGGCGTGACCTCTGGTCACAACTGGCCGACAGATGGACATGCCGTGGCATCTGATAGCGTAATCGGAACCCTTCGCATTCATGCTGGCTTGGACGGCCTTGACTTGCCAACCGAGGCGGAATGGGAGTTTGCGTGCCGGGCGGGCAATAGCGGAAGTTGGTGCTGTGGCAACGATGTTTCCCTGTTGCCGTTGTATGCCTGGTACAGCTACCGATACGGCAGGAACGCCGGTATGCCGCCGGTCGGGTTGCTTCGACCCAATGCCTTTGGCCTGTATGATATGCACGGCACCGGTTTTGAGTGGTGCTTGGACTGGTATTCGGAAGGAGTCGCCTACTGCACTGCCGGTGCGGAGGTGACGGCGCCTACAGGTCCCAATACTGGTTCGGGGCGTGTCATCCGTGGTGGCTCCTACGCCCACGACGAGTGTTACGCGAGTTCGGCTTGCCGCTATCAGAATGGTCAATCGCCAGGCTCGCCGTACACGACACTCATCTATCGCCTTTGCTGCCCGGTGAACATGCGTACGGCGGAGGACGGCGCGGGCACTGGCGGCACGCCGGTTGCGGCGTTGGCGTCCGTAACGGATTTCGCCCCGGCGGCGAAGAGCAGCGTGTGTGTCGAAAGTCTTGGCACGGCTCAATATCCGCTTGATTTCCTGTCCATCTTCGACATTGCTAAGGACGGACTTGACTTCGACTCCCGCGAGCCGAAGGGCGCGTTCCTGATGATCAGGTAGAATTGCAAAACCACGAAAGACACGAAGTACTCAAAATGAATTCGCAAGTCATGTCTATACCGTTGAAGCCCGTCTCTGTCGGCCTTGTGTTTGTCTTGGCGCTGATTTCCCTGCCGTCCGCTGCAGGGCAGCGCGTCGACCGCTCGAAGTTTCATATCGGGGCGTATTATTTCGCAGACAACATTGCTGACGAGGCGCATGTCAAGGAACTGGTCGATTGCGGACTGGACTTCATGGTCGATGTGTCGGTGAAGTCCCGCAAGACGCTGGATCTCTTCAAGAAGCATGGCATTGGCGCGATTGTCAATGGCGCGGTTTCCGTCTGGTGCGGCGGCGGGACCAATTGCGCCAGGATCGCGGAACTTCGTCCGCGTCAGGGCTATGTCGACAGTCTCGACAAGTTCGTGAAGGAGCTGGACCATCCGGCCATCTGGATGATTGACTTGACTGACGAGCCGGGCGCCACGGCTTTCGGGCACTTCGGAGACATCTGCAGGCTCTTCCACGAGAAATGCCCGGACGTCCTGCCCTACGTGAACCTTTTCCCGAACTACGCTTCGCATGACGACCCGAAGCATCCGGAGAGGGAAACTCACCTTTGCATCGGAACGTATCAGCAGTACGTCGACCATTACACCGAGATGTTTCCCCTGCCGTACATCTCCTTCGATCACTACATGATGCGCGACAATCCGAACTTCCGGCGGCAGTTGTATTTCGAGAACCTGCGCGTCGTCTCCGAGGCCTGTCGCGCCACGGGCCGTGACTTGTGGTACATTCCCGCCGTGAACACGACTTGGGCGAAACGGCGGGTTTCGGAGAACCAGCTGCGGTATCAGGCGTTTTCGTCCATGGCCTACGGCACTGTCTCCATAGCCTGGGCATGCTGGTGCTACGGCTGGTGGAACTTCAACGTCTACGACAAGGAGGGCAAGCGCGACGACATTCAGTTCGAGGCGCTGAAGACGGTCAACTTCGAGATCCGCAAGCTTGCCGAAGAGTACATGCGCTACAGGAACGTCGGCACCAAGCTGTTTTACATGCGTATGGGCGACGCTTCAGAGTATTATGACGGGTGGTTCAACGGACTGAGGCCGGCGGACGGCTCGTCATTCGCGGTTGGCACTATGGTGCCTCGTGACGACGGCTCGAGCGCTCGCGCGGTCTTCGTGTTCGCGGCTGCCGACCCTGACGACGTGAGCAAGCAGACGCATTCGTTCTCGTTCTCCGCCACGGGCAAGGTGCATGCGTACGGTCCGCGCGGCGAGGTGCCCTTGACGGCAGGCGGTGCGGGGCGACTGACGTTCTCGCTCAAGGACAGCGACGCGGTGCTGCTGGTCTGCGAATAGGTTTGGTTTCTACATGGAGGTTGTGTTGCGGATGAATCGTGGTGTTTTGATGGTTGCGGTGGCGTTCGCCGCGGGCGTTGCGTCCGCGGCGACGGTCGGGACTGCGTCGTGGGAACCGCCGCGCACTACGCGGCGATACGTGCATCCGCCAATGGCGGAGCGCATGTGCGTGCTGTTCAACGATGCCAAGCTGATGCTCTCCGAAGTGCGGCACGAGCACAACTGGACGACGCGAGACTACAACAGGGAAGTGGGCAACGTCCTGTGGTTCTTCCAGGGGAAAGACGACAGGCTTTTCGACTTCAAGAAGGCCGAGAACCTGCTGCCGGACGACGGCGTGCCCTTGCACGGGCTGCGCTGGAGGGAAGACGGCGTTGCGGTGACGCTTGAGACGTGTTGCGACTTCGTGCGCCGCACGACCGCCCACGGGCGCTTTTCCGTAGCCAACGGCGGCACGAAGCGGTTTGCCGAAGAGTATGCCATACGCGTCCGCTACGGCAACGAGTCCACGTTGCTGGGCGGATACAAGAAGCAGCCGCCGGACTACTACTCGCCATACAAGTCGGTTCCGGAGACATGGAGCCAGGTCTTATGCGACTGGACATGGAGCGACGGCGTTCTCCGTTCGCCGGCTGGCGGTTTCGTCACGTTCTCTAAGACGCCGCCGTCGGCACGCTGGGACGCGGAACAAGGCGAGCTGCGTTTCGCCGTAGACCTGGAGCCTGGCGCGTCCTTCGACCTTGACTTCGCTTTCGGAATAGGCGCCGACGTGCAGCCCGCATTCGAGGCGACACGTCGCGCGACTGCCGACGCTTGGCAGCGCGAGCTTGCCAGGATTAACAGGCTGCCGAAAGCCCTTATGGAAAATCCAGAGCACCTGCGCATCGTCCGGAACATGGTCGTGCAGATGCTCCAGTGCTTTTGCCACCCTGTCGGCTGCGACTACGTCATGCCGCGCCAGGGCGGACTGCAGCGTTGGGTGTGGCCGTGGGACAACATGGATGCCCTGTCGGCGCTGGGCAAGATCGGCGACTTCGGCGAGTATGTGGAGAGCGCGATCGACTTCTACTTTGGGCTTTACGGCTATGGCTCAGGCGGCTATCCAGAGCCGGAGAGCCGCGGCAGGATCGGTCCTTTTGGGAACGACTGGGACTGCAACACGGCGAATTGCCTCGGCATACTTGCCCGCTACTGCCTCGACACCGGTTGCCGCGGACCATGGGACCGTTACCGCGCCAAGGCGCTGGAAGGCTTCCGCTGGATCATGCGCTTCCGCGTGCCGCCGGGGGCGACGGACGCCGTTCCCGGCTTCTTTCCGGTCGGCTGGGCGTGCGACATCAAGACGAAGGCGCAGCCGTGGGGCTTTACTGATGCGATCAACCTCAGCGACATGGGCGATTATCTGGTTGCGGCCGAGCGCTTCGGCGATCCAGCGCTTGCCGAGATACGCGCTGGCTTCGAGGACTATCTCGGCACAATGCGCGACAGGGTGCTGTTCTTCAAGCAGGAGAGTGCCGACAAGGAAGATTTCGACATTCCGATTTCGCCTAACCGTCAGGAAGTCGAAAAGATGTATCCTCGGCTCTATCACGGGAATATGGTCGTGCTCGGCCTGAAGAACGGCTATCTTGACGCCGCCGACGTGCTTCGCATCTGGAAGTGGTGCCTAAGGAACGGCCAGGCGTCCGCCAACGGACTCACGGGCAAGTACACGACGGCCAGCGACGACCCGGTGATGAAGCACTATTGGTACACCACCTCGCAGGACTACCTGTGGCACCGTGCGTTCCGTGAAATCGGACGCAACGACCTGGCGGACGTCATTCTTGCGGCGACGCTCAAGTTTGCGATGACCCGTGAACTTTACGTCGGCGAGCGTTATCGCGACGACGAGCCGTGGTTCCTGCCGTGGAGCCCAAACTGCTCTGGTTCCGGACGCATTGTCCAGATGTTGCTTGAACGGTATGGCGAGAGAATGGCGCCGAAGCGTTCCGCTCTTACGGCCTGCGCATTCACCTTGCCGGAAGGGATGTTCCCGTTCTTGCCGTCGTACGATGCGCCGGACAACGTGGTGAACATGAGCCATCTTCTGGAAGCGCCTGCTGGGAAGGATGGGCGCATCCGCGTAAAGGGCAGGCACTTCGTAAACGACAGGGGACGTGTGCGCTTCAATGCAACGAATCTCACGGGTCCCGCCAACTTCCCGACGCACGAGGAGGCTGATCGTCTTGTCGCGCGTCTCGCGCGTTTCGGCATCAACTGCGTGCGTCTTCACTACTTCGATGACGAGTATTTCTTTTCCTGCAAATGTGGGGCGTCCGAGCCGGCGAGAGTGCAGGGCATCCTTTCGCTCGATCCGAAGACAAAGTGCAAGCTGGATCCGGCGCGTCAGGAAAGGATGGATTACCTCGTCGCCAAGTTCAAGGAACGCGGAATCTACGTGGACATTAACCTGCATGTGGCGCGAACCCTTGACGAGCGTGATGGCGTTGCGCCGGGGACTAAATGGGCGAACAAAGGCATCGATCAGTTCGACACGCGAATCATCGAGCTCGAAAGGGAGTACGCCAGAGACCTTCTCTCGCATGTGAATCCATACACTGGAATGAGCTATCTGAAGGACCCCGTCGTCGCGCTCGTGGAACTCAACAACGAAGACGCGCTCTGGCGCGTTTACAGGACAGGGGGAATTGACAAAATCGCCGAGCCGTACGCATCCGAGTTCAAAGGTCTCTGGAACAAGTGGCTGGTCAGAAAGTACGGCGCGGCCAAGGAGGTGGACGGAAAGTCCGCCGCGAAGTGTGAAGTGCCCATCGTCAAGTGGAATGGCGACGATCCTGACGACGTGTTGAGGCGCGACTTCTACGATTTCATATCCGATACGGAGCATGCTTACTGGGCCGGGATGCGCGACTATCTCCAAAAGGAGTTGGGGCTTGAGGCTCCGATTGCCGGGACGCAACTCACGTTCTCATCGCCGCACCTCCAGGCGGAGCTCGACTTTGTCGACAACCACGCCTACTGGCGGCATCCGGCTTGCACTAACGACTGGCCGCTCATAAACGACGCGATGATCAACTCGCGCGGAGGCAAGATCGCGTTCATGGCCGCTATGCGCGTCGCCGGCAAGCCGTACACCATCACCGAATACAACCACCCGTACCCCAACTTCTACGGCGCGGAGGGCCAGCCGATGCTCAGGGCGTACGGCGCGCTCAACGGGTGGGACGGCGTGTTTCAGTATTCCTACAACAACAGCACTACCGCCGAGCCGGACTTCAACGAGTACTTCTTCAGCATGGCCGCACGGACGGATGTCCTCGCCCACATGCCGGCCTGCGCCGCGATGTTCCTGCGCGGCGACGTGTCCGAGAGCCGTGCACCAGTCGTGGTTAACATGTCTCTCGAAGGGTTCATGGGCAGGCTCGTCTCTACGAAGGGCAAGAGCTTCGCGCAGGGCACGGACGAGGCGACGGACGGCAAAGTCAAGGCCGAAACTTGCCTTGCTCGCGCAGTCGCGATCGACGTTGAAGGGAAAGTTCCGCCCGTCAGCGAGCCGATCATCCTCCCGAAGCGGATAGTCAGCGATACGGGTGAGCTTGTCTGGGACAACGAGATGAACGAAAAGGGCGTGTGGACCGTCAACACGCGCAACACCAAGGTCTTCTCTGGTTTCCCGGCTGGTCGTACGTTCGACCTTGGCGGCGTGAGGATCAAGGTCGGCGAGACATCGATCGGGTGGGCGACGGTTTCGCTTGTCTCGCACGATGCGACCGGCTTCGGCGAGGACGGTCGCCCGGCGCGCATCCTGCTTGCTGCGACTTCGCTTTCGCTCAACGCGGGGGTCAAGTTCACGGAGCACGAAGAGAACAAGATTTCGTGCTACGGCGCAGACTGGGGGCACTCGCCCGTTGTCAACGAGGGAGTTCCGGCGAGCGTGACGCTTCCGGCAGACGCCTCGCGTGTCAGGTGCCGCGCCCTTGACGAGCACGGCGAGCCGAAGGCGGAAGTGCCGGTCTCGGCGGACGCCGCCGGGCGCGCTGTCGTCCTCATCGGCCCGGAATACAGGACCGTGTGGTACGAAATCGACGTGAAGTGAAAACAATGGAAAGGTTACGGGAGGATGCAAAGATGAAGATGATTGTCTCATTGGCGTTTGCCGCTGCGGTGTGTCTGGCGGGTGGAGCCGCCGTCGTGATGGAAAGCGTGGAGGACGGGAAGTCGTTCGACGCGCCGGCGACCGAGGCGTTCACGGCCTCGGCGTGGTTCAGGATCGAAACCCAGCGCAACGAAAAGGGTCGCCACCGCTATCCGCGGCTTTTCCAGTTCCCGGGCGGCTATCTTCAGATGTCGAGCCCGATTCATTACGACACGATGCCGAGCGGTGATGCGATCCTCTCGATTGACGCTCCTGACGGGACGGATCCGAAAGGGGAGAGCCGGTGGCTGTTCCCCGAATCCATACCATTTCGGCAGTGGGTGCACCTCGCACTCGTTGTGAGGGCGAATCCATCGTTCGCGCCGGAGCTGTACGTCAATGGCGTCCGGGTGCCAGTGCGCTTCGGGCCACGGCCAATGCCGGTGGCCTTCCCCGCCGGACGGTTCGCTGTCGGAAACAGGAAACAGTGCAAGGGATATCCGATCGACGGGCGCATTGCCGGTTTCCGGTACGAGCCGCGAGCAGTCGGCTCTGCGGAAATCGCGGAGATGGTGCGCTCCACGCCGGACGGCGAGCTCCCGGAACCATTCGAGGTGAGGTTGCGCGACGAGCTTCCCGTGCTTGACCTCTCCCGCGACACGGCGATCCAGACGGTCATCGCGTCCTGCGCGGACGGCAAGTATCAGGGGCATCCCACCACGTCGGTGGCTCCTGACGGCACGATATTCTGCGTATGGACTATTGGACACGGTGGCAGCTGCGGACCGATGGCGAAGTCGTCTGATGGCGGCGTGACGTGGACGCGGTGCGACGACGTGATGCCGGCATCCTATGCCGCGGTCCACCGCAACTGCCCCACTCTGCAGCTGGTGCCTCGTCCGGACGGCGGCACGAACATCGTCGTGTTCGCCACCAAGTGGAAGGACTATCCCCGCACCAAGGCCGGCTGCGGCGTGATGGTCTCCGTCGATAACGGCAAGAAATGGCACGAGGCTCCCACGCTTGATCTTTTTGCGCCTATGCCGCCCACGGGGTTCATTCCGCTCAAGGACGGCACCTCCGCCATCTTCGGGCAGTTGAATCCGAAAGTCGCAGGCCGTGGCACTAAGGATGACGAGGTGATATGGATGAGCATCTCGCGGGATGGCGGCGAGACGTGGGGACCGCGCCGTACCGTGGCCGCCGCACCGCAGAAAAACCTTTGCGAGCCGTTCTGCCTGAGGTCGCCGGACGGCGAAGAACTTTGTCTGCTGATCCGTGAGGAACGTCATACGGGGCGGAGCATGATGTGCTTCAGCCGCGACGAGGGCAATACGTGGACTGAGCCGGAAGATACGTGCTGGGGCCTGACGGGGGACAGGCACGAGGGCGTGTATCTGCCGGACGGTCGTCTCTTCATCGCGTTCCGCGACCAGGCGCTTGGTTCCTCCACCAAGGGCCAGTACGTCGCCTGGGTTGGTTCGTACGCGGATCTCCGCGCCGGGCGTCCGGGGGACTTCCGGGTCCACATCCTTGAGCAATGTGGCGACCATGCGTGGGATACCGGCTACTCCGGGGTGGAACTGCTGCCGGACGGCACAATCCTCTGCACCACGTATTTGAGATACCGTTCCCGTGACGCAGGAAACTCCGTTGTTTGCGCGCGCATCCCGTTCTCGCGCATTGCGGCGGCCAAACTTGACTATAAAAAATAAATATGATATGATTTAGATCGTTTTAAGGCGCATTCCATCACACTCGACTGAAAGGAAGGTAAGCAGTGAAAACGAAAGTCGTCAAAAGGAACCCGCATATGCGGTCGCTTGTCGCTGCCTCGTCTCTTACGTTTGCGCTGGCCTTTGCGTCTGCGGCGCATGCCGACGACCCTTACATCAAATCGCTCGGTTCGAGCGGTATTTCCACGGGATATCGCATGAAGGGCGGCATCTCCCGCGTGGAGGTGGACTTCCAGCTGACGACAACGGAGAATTCTAGGCAATGGCGCATCTTCGGGAGCACCAGTTGCGAGAATACTCTCGCAACGATGTTCTACTATACAGGCAGCGGTTCTGGCGTAGGCGTTGGCCATACATTCCGCGTACGAGGAGCCCCCAACTTCCAGTCGACGGATTCTGCGAAAAATGGCGATAGCCAGTGGTCTTCTGGCGAATTGGCGAACGCAAACCTCAATCGCTATACCCTTGTGACGGATTTCAAGAACGGACGTAATCAGATTATTGGCGAAAGCAAAACCTACACGGGAACCTTCAACGCGAGTCTGTTTACCGGTCTTGTCTCCGATCTGCCGCTGTCGCTTTTCGCAAGATACGACAACACCAACGCCACGGCGTTAGCGAATTCCGCAAAGGCCAAGATATACGGCGTGAAGATATACGAGAACTACGATATGTCGAGCGAGGACAATTCGGCGCACCTCGTCCATAATTTCGTACCGTGCAAGAAGGATGGCGAGACGCCGTGCTTCAAGGATCTGGTTGGCGGTGGATTCATCATCGGCGAGGATGTGGAGGCGTTCGAGGCGAGCGACAATGCGCCGGCATATCAGGACGACGGTTACGTCTCCACGGTATCCGGTGCAGGCAGCAAGATGTACATCGACACGGGCTGCAAGGTGTATGACACCACAACCGTTGAATTGGACTGTGCGATTGCCACGAACATGATCGGGTCTGTAGGCTGGTATCTGTTTGACTGCAACAACACGGCCCGGTTCCAGTTTGGTTTTGGCCAGCCGGCTTTGAGGTATTACGCTGGAGGAAATAACGGGGTTACTTTCGACAGCGGGGCGTTTCCGAAGCCTGCGGACGACAGGGAGGTTCGCCGCACGTTTATACTCGACAATTATCGCACCTGCGCAACAGTCGTCACATCTGGCTTTACGAACCGTACCGTGACGTTCACCAGAAACACAAACAGCGGAAACAGCGGAAATCTGATCATCGGTGCGTATTACGATGGTGCTCATTACAACGGGCCCATCAAGATATACGGATGTAAGATATACGAGAGCGGCGAACTTGCCCATGATTTCGTGCCGTTCATCAAATATGACTACGAGGCCGGCACGACGACTGTCGGTCTGCGCGACAGCAAGACAGGAGCGTTTGTTTCGGGCAAAGACGGTTCAAGTGGCGGAAATGCACTTGTTCCGGGTGGTGCGATCAAGGGCGAGCAGGATGCCTACATCGAGTCAAACGGTTCGACGGGCATGAACACCGGCTACTGCATGACGGGCGCGGTTTCGCGCGTGGAGGTCGATTTTAGGTTTACGACGGCGGCGGCACAGAAGTACATCTACGGTGATTCGTCGAAGGGCACGTTCTTAACCTTCCTTTACACGACGGGATCGGGCGTGGGCTCATCCTTTAAATTTGGAAACCGTCCTTATTCGAATAACGGATGTGATACCCAATGGGTCATGACACCTGACACCCAGCGCCATACGGCCGTGACGGATATGAAGAACAAGAAGAACATTCTCACCGGTTTGTCGCCCGAGACTAAAACGTTTCCTTCGGACTTTGCCGGTACGGTGGCAACACTTCCGCTGTCTATTCTCGGAAAGTATGCCAATAACCAAGGAACGTCGTTTGATTCCTGCCCTCAGGCCCGCATCTACAGCGTGAGGTTCTACGAGAATTACGTCGAGGACGGGAACAACACGCCTGTGCGCGAGCTGATTCCGTATTCCCGGGGCGGCGTGGTCGGTTTCTACGATACGGTGACGGGCGAGATCGTCAAGAACGATTCTGCCGCCGCCGGGGCGTTCACGTTCGGCGGCGTGGGCACTGATCACGGCGAGCTGAACTGCTATCTCAAGCCGGGGTACGCGACGAAGATCACGCACGACGAGAGCCAGACGAAAACCCTGACGGCCTATGCGCCGGGCGCAACGTCCTACCGTTGGTTCAGAGACGGCCAGCTCATAGACGACAACAATGACGGTGTGGCCGATGGCGCAGATGGCGTGCTGTCCATTCAGTGGGCTCGCGGCGGCACAAAGACGACCGATGGCTATAGCCACGACTATCAGGCTGTGGCGGTGTTCAATCTCTACGGAGTGGAGCGGGAGAGTGCGCCAACGGCTGCGGCAACTGTTACAAGCATCTATCTTGGCGCGATACTTTTAGTCCGGTAAAATGAAAGACAAGGGTTTTAGCCGCGAAGCGGCTGGAGAAATGAAGAGAAATCTGATTGCCGTTTGCGGCTTGGCGCTTGCTGGGACGGCTTGCGCAGCGGTCTATGACGGATCGCAGTCGAACAACGTCATGGAGGCGTCCGTAGCTGGGTCTCGTCGCGCCACGGTTTCGTTCCGGGTGCAGTCGCCTAAGGACGAGAACCCCATGTATGTGATGCTTGCCGAATACGGGCAGTTCTTCACAAACAACTCGTTCCGCGTGACGTTCAACGGACGCCGTGAGCGCCGCGTATGCGGTTTCTACGGCGACGTGCGGGTCTATTCCGCGCCGAACGTGCTGGATGACGGCCTGCTGCACCATGTCGCGCTGGATATCGAGCCCGGACGCTCCATGACCCTCTTCATCGACGGAAAGCCGGTCGATACGGCAGCAGTGCCGGACCGTGGCTTCTCGTCCGGACCGCTGGCCGTCGCGCAACGTGTGGTGAAGGGCTCGAAGGACGACGCCTGGTACGCCACGCATGTCCTGTGGGGCCATTTCCGCGGGCGCATCGACGATGTGGCGCTTGCACCTGATGCGTTCGATGCGGCGAAGGTCGCAGGGGGAACGGCCGCGATGGCGAAGCCTCTCGTTATGCCGCCGGGCCCGTTCGCCGCGATGCCGAAGTGGGAGCGGCCGAAGACGACGCGCCGCTACTTGCATGGGCCTTTTGCCGAACGTCTGCTCACGTTCTGGCGCGAGGGCAAGATCGCATTCGGTGAAGTTGAGCATCGGGACGACTGGTCTCTCGACTATCGGCGAGACCTGCATGCCCACGCCGCATGGCTTGTGCATGGCGACGGCGACGAGCCGTTTGATTTTCGTACGGCGGAGATGTTTGTGCCGGAGGGCGGCGAACCCGATCACGCGCAGAAATGGCGCGTTGGGACGATGGAGGTGTCGCTTGCGGCCTGTGCGCCGTTCGGGCGCAAGCCGTCCGCCCATGTTCGCCTTACGGTGCGCAACGTCGGCGACAAGCCGATGAAAGAGTCGTTCGCGTTCCTTTTGCGCGAGGGGCTGGAATCGAAGCTCCTGTTCGGAGCGCCGGACGTGTACAGCGTGTTCAATCCGTCCCTTGCCGACTGGGCGGGAATTTCGCCGGAGGGCTGGCGGCGTGACGGCGACGCGATGCGGCACGGCGAGAGGTTCGCGGCGTTTGTCGGCGCACCGTTCGAGTGGGACGCGGCAAAGGGCGCGGCGCGGTTCGCGCTCGATCTTGCCCCTGGAGAAGAGAAGTCCGTTGAGATGGAACTGGGCAAGGGCGAACGGCAGAACTTGGGATATGCCGCCGCCCGTGCGGCGATGTACGCGGACTGGGCGAAGGAGCTGGCGAGGTTGCGGCTTCCGTCCGGAATGGACGCGAAGAAGGCGAGAATCGTCCGGAACCTTGCGGTTCAGATGCTTCAGTGCCTTTCGCTGCCGACCAAGGGCGACTTCGTTCTGCCGCGCCAGGGCGGACTTCAGCGTTACGTCTGGCCGGGCGACGCCGACTGCTTTCTTGAGGGGCTTGACGCGATCGGCTATGGGGAGCATGTGGCTAAGGCCATCGATTTCTATTACTCGCACTGCCAGCGCGAGAACGGAGAGTCGGGCCCGTTCAGGAACAACTGGGCAGGAGACACTGCGTCGGTGCTTAAGTCCTTCGCCCGCCACTGCACCGTTACGGGCGATGCGGACTGCTGGCGCCGCTGGCGCGACGCCGCGTTCAAGGGGTTCGAGTGGATTCAGTCGAAAAGGGCAGAAGGCGGCGGACTGTTCCCGTCGATGAAGGCGACCGACCATCCTGCCGTGCTGCGGGCGTGGGGGTCGAACGACCTGAAGGGACTTGAGGCATATGCCGCGTTCGCGAAGGCCGCCGCGAAGTTCGGCGATGAGCGTGCGGCTGAGATCGCCGCCGCAGAGGCTGACTACCGTTCCGCGCTCGGCAAGGCCATGGACGTTTGTCGGGCCAAGGCGTCGGGCAAGGACGAGTTCGAGGTGCCGATCACTGCGGACGGCAACGACGATTCGTTTCTCGAGGCGTTCATGTTCTACCTGCACCCGGGGCGTTTTGCGGAGAGCGGGCTGATGACTGAGGATGAGATGCTGCGCCTGCGCACGTGGCTTCTTCGTCGCGGCTACGCTAACCCCAACGGGCTTTACGCAAATCAGCTTTCAACCAAGGACATGCAGCGCGACCACATCTGGTACACCACGTGGTCTGAACTTCAGTGGTTCCGCGCCTGGCGGCGCGTCGGGCGGGACGACTTGGCGGCGCAGGCGCGGGACGCCTGCCTGAAGTATGCCTTGACAGACGAGCTTTACGTCGGCGAGCGCTACCATGACGCGGATCCGTGGTACTATCCGTGGAGCCCGAACGCCTCAGGCTCAGGGCGCATCACGATGATGCTGCTTGAGCTTTGACGCCAACATAGGGCGTGGGCTCCTGAACCTCACTGGGGACAAGTCCCTTGGATGAGAGACGGTTCATGAGGAGGATCGCGCAGGTCTTTTTACAACGGAGAAAGGAGGGACCCGAAGCACTGCCTGTTGGCGGCGGGTTTATGATATAATATACGACATTGCGAGTGAAAGCGACGCAAGAAAGGATTTAACCATGCCACAACTGTCTGACTTCTACGGCCTGATAATCTGGATTTATTGGGACGAGGACAAGAGTAAGCACAAAGAGCCGCACATACACGCGGAGTATGCGGGGAAATGGGCAGTGTTTTCCATACCTGAAGGAAACGTGCTAGAGGCCGACACGGAATTCCCCGCAAAGAAAATCCGCATGGTGCAGACGTGGATAGACATTCATCCTGACGAACTCATGGGTGCATGGGCATTGGCGGTGCGTCACTTGCACCCAACGAAGATTCGCGGTCTTGACAAGTAGGAGGCGGCCATGCGAACGTTCCAGCAGACCATATCGGCACGGGCGGGAGACGGATACAACATCCATGTTGTCTTTGCGGACGGCACGAGCGGCATTTTCGACTTCTCGCCATACATGGAATATTCATGTTATGAGCCGTTGCGCGAACGGGCGTTTTTCGAGAAGGTAGAGGCGGCGCATGGTACGCTTTCATGGCCTGGCGAAATCGACATAGCCCCCGAAGCGGTATGGGCGGACGCGGTTCGGTCAATGTGAATGGCTTGCATCAACCGGGGACAGTCCCCCACTTGTTGGGGACAGTCCCCAATTAAAGGCATATTATGAACAAAGGAGCAAGGAAATGAAAAAGTTACTGTTGATCGATGCGGTGGCGCTTGCGGGCGTGGCCATGTCGGGCGAGGTCAACCTCAAGACTCTTGCCGTAAAGGACGGTTCTGGGAATCTCATTGCGTATTCGGATGGCCATGCAATATGGGCGTCTGGGCGCGAGGCCGACAAGCACTTCGACGGTAGCGTCAGCGGCACTGACTTCTACGATCCTAAGCAGGTTCAAGCGGATACTTGGACTGGCTATGAGGTCTCAACGCCATGCCGCCTTACCCGCGTGCGTTACTATGGCCGCACCGATCTCGGCGCTTCCGTCTTGGCAAGCCACATGGGCGTCAGTGCCGTAGAGGGCGCTAATTCGTCGGACTTTTCCGATGCCGTTGTCATCATGACCTTCAATCCACCAGCAGACTACAATGGTGGTTTTTGGGTGGAACAATCCGTCACGGCAACGGCGCAGGCCTTTCGGTATTTCCGCATCATAGAACACTACGGAACCTTCAATTCAGCCGCCGGAGCGGTCAAGGAAATCGAGTTCTATGGTGTGGATGCTGATTCGTTCGATGATTATGCGGCGAACAACATGAATCCGCCGACCGGTCTCGCGGCAGTACAAGGCGATTATCCAAGGACTGCAAATACGCTCAGCTGGAGTATTGCGCCGTGTTCCTCTGAAACGTCCATTTTGCGTGCGACCGGCGCCAACGGCCCGTGGACGGAGATTGCGCGCGTATGCGTTTCCAACGTTTACCAAGACGTGACTGCGCCGGCCGGCGTTCGGTCTTACTATCGCGTCGCCGCGAACTATTCCGTCAATGGCGAATCCACTTCATTGACGAACGAGACGTCGGCATCGGTTTTTCGCTTGCGCCTTTTGGAGCGTGATCCCGAAAGCAGCATGACGCAGCTTCGGAGCGGTGTTAATGTCATATACGTCGGCGGTCCGAATTGCTGGACACCGAGAACTGGATCTACCTATGCGGACACCACGAATAGCCTTATGCTGGCATTTGACAATGGCATTCAAGCGGGTTCAAATCAGAATCATGCCGACATAAAGGCCGGTTCTCCACGCACCTGTATCGGCGTTGACCTTGGCGAACCGGTGCACTTCGCTCTTATGCGTTTCTGGCCTCGCATCAACAACACCAACTCCAACGGAGCAAGACTTGCCGGCTCGAACGAGTCCGATTGGTACAACGACGGAAAATTCGCCAATATAACCGAGGCGGTCAGCGGGTTCGAGGTCGGCGCGGGATATTGGTTTGAACTGCCAAGCCTTGACACGGATACGGCCTACCGCTACCTCTTCTGCCACAATCCTTCCCTCAACGGCTGGAATGACAACGTTTCGGAACTCCAGCTCTACGGCTGGACGGAATCCGAAGTCGTATCGGTTGCGCAAGATGCGACAGACATCACGGCAACGTGGACGTGCGGCACGACGCCTTCTGTTACGCTCGCATGGACGCCTGTCAAGTACGGCACCTATACCATCAGGCGTAAAGCGGGCGCCGGTGAATGGGAGTTTGTCGCGAGTGCGCTTCCCGCCGCAACGGCGACATGGACCGACACCAATGTTGTCTGCGATGGAGCGCGCTACACCTATCGCATTACGACAATCAACGGCGCGAACGAGGCTTATTCGGCGGACTGCGAAGTCCGTCCGTATCTCGTCGGCAACGGCGTTGGCCTTCACGGCGAATGGTGGACGAATTATGTGGTCACAACGGGCGGCGAGGCTTTGGCGCTTGTCACGACGAACGCAATGATCGACATAGCGAACGTCTCTGCCGGCGGCGCTACGGAAAACCTTCTCGCCCGCTGGTCTGGCAGGCTGATCGCCCCGTTTGCCGGCGACTACACGTTCGAAGCAGATGCCGATGGTGTCGTCTATCTCTGGATAGACGGCAATCCAGTTCTCTACAAGGACGTTCAGAGCGGCGCAATCAACCTTTCCGCAGGCGAACATGACATTACGGCGAAATGGCACCACAAGGATGGGACTGGCCGTTGCCGCCTCATTTGGGGCGGTGCCGTTGCGCGCGCGGTCATTCCCGCCACGCAGCTTCTGCCAGTTCCGCCGAGGGCGTTGCCGGAAGGATGGGTGAACGCGCGTTCGTTTGACTTGACAGCTGGTTCCCTCTGGGGCGGCGACGTCAAGGTCAATGCTGACGGCTCGTTCGACGTGGCCCATAGCGGACGCGACCTCTCCTGGGGGACTATTGGTTACGATTTCATGTGGCAGCCGGTGAAAGGCGACTTCACAATCAAGGCCAAAATTGAGTGCCTCCAGATCCCTGACAGATTTTACGGGCGCAAGATCGGCGTCATGGTGCGCAGTTCGCTCGACGCCAGCGCGATGATGCGCGCCTACGGCGTCAAGCGCACAGACTCGGGCGGCCAATATTTCTATGTTCTCGGCGTACATAAGACTACGGGAACGGGGCAGTATGTGCGTGAGCAGGACAAGGTCTCGGGTGCGCCGCTTGGCTCATATTCTGCAACTCCCACATGGGTGCGTTTGACACGCAAGGGCAGCGTCTTCACCTGCCAGTATAAGGTAGAGGGCGTGACAGATTGGAGTACGCATTACGAATACGAGGATACCAACAATGAGTATGGTGAAACTACCTACGTCGGTCTAGCCACGTGGGGCGAAGGCGACGGCACATACACGGCTGTTCCCTACTATCTTTGGAGGTTCTCGGATGTGAGGCTGAGTACGCCGAAGGGAACAACGTTGGTAATCCGGTAGCGATTATTTGGAGCATTCGAAATGAAGAAGAATTTCAGGTTGTTCGTGTCCGGAATGTTTGTTGCTGCGGCTCTGGCCGCAGTGGCTGGTGGCGAGACGATCAATGTCACGGCGGAGGGGCGTACTGCGTTCCGTCGCGGGGAGTCGCCGGCGACTGTTCGGCTGAAGATGAAGAACATCTCGACGAACGGTATCGTCGGCGCACGCGCATTCGTTGAGCAGCTCGTGGAGGAGAACTGTGTGCGGAAGTCGGATGTCGCGCTTGGCGATCTGGCGGCGGGCGCGGAGACCGTGGTGCCGTGCGAGATCGAGACGAGAATCCGTCCTGGCTGGCATACTCTCCGCGTGACCGTGACGGGCACTTGCAAGGATGACCAGCCTCCGCTAAAGCTACGGCTCGGCAAGCACGATATCCGCGTGGGAATCGGGCCGCGGCCGTCAGACCGAATGACCGCGCTCATGTGGGGGTTCCACGCGCCGGTCAAGACACTTGCCGACTTCGGTTTCTCACACGGGCTCGTATGCGATTGGACAGGCGAAACCTCCGACTTGCAGACGTATGACGATGCGCTTGTGGCGGGCATCGGGCTCGCGCACTCTACGCGCATCGTGTTCCCGTCCGGCAAAGCCGAAGACGACGCCTACATGCGTCGGGACCGCGTCGGCAAGCTGATCGACTTCGGCGGCGGGAGCAAGGGCGTCGAGGTCTCCAATCCCGAAATCCTCAGGGCGATGAAGCCGATCGTCGAGAAGGACATCAGGCAGTACGGCGACCACCCGGCTTTCGTGGGTGTGCTTCCGAGCTCCGAGCAGCGCGACCTGACGGGGCCGTCGTTCAACACCGAGCATCTCCGGTACAAGAAGGAGACGGGAAGGGACGTGCCGATGGAGGCTGAGTGGCGGACGATTCATCCGAGCAAGCTGGACGAGTTCAAGAAACGCTTCCCCGACGGTGTGGTGCCGAAGGACGATCCCGTTCTTTCGTACTACCGCTGGTTCTGGAAGGGCGGCGACGGCTGGCCCGCCTATACGGGCGGCATTGCAGACCTCTACCGTAGCGGGATTTCGCGTCCGGACTTCTTCGTGTTCTGGGATCCGGCCGTGCGGTGTCCGCCGATCTGGGGATCGGGCGGCGCGGTCGACATGCTCAACCAGTGGGTCTATGCGATCCCGGAGCCGATGAACGTGGCGGGTCCCGCCGAGGAGATTCTGGCGATGGCCGCCGGTCGTCCCGGCCAGATTCCGGCCATCATGACGCAGCTCATCTGCTACCGCTCGCAGATGGCGCCGAAGGACAAGAAGGTGTCGCCGGAGCCGGAATGGGTGAAGCGGCGCCCGAACGCGAACTTCCCGACCATTCCGCCGGATACGCTTCAGGAAGCGACCTGGTCGATGCTCGCCAAACCAGTGCAGGCCATCATGTACCACGGCTGGGGGACGATTTATGAGATGGGTTCGACGGTCGGCTACGTCTATACTAATCCTGAGTCCGCCGACCGCATCCGGCATCTGCTGAAGGATGTCGTTGCGCCGCTCGGCCCCATGCTGAAGCGGCTTGGCCGTACCGCGCCGCCGGTCGCGTTGCTCGAAAGCTTCACCACGAGTGCGCTCGGAGGCCCGGCCTCGCGAGGCTGGAAGGCGCCGTCGATCACGTTCATGCAGCGTGCGCGTCTCGATCCGCGCGTGGTGTACGAGGAGACGATCTTGCGCGACGGGCTTGACGGCGTGAAGGTGCTTTACGCGCCGCAGTGCATCTTCCTCACGCCGGACGTCGTGGCGAAGATCAGGGAGTTCCAGGCAAAGGGCGGTGTTCTCGTGGCGGACGCCCAGCTGCTGTCGGCGCTCAAGCCTGATGTCGAGGTGCCGGTGGTGAGCTTCGAGCCGCCGCCGGCCTCGGACCACACCGAAGACGTGAACGAGATGGAGGCGGCGCGTGAAGGCGACGCCAAGACGCGTGCAGGGACACTTCGCGCCAAGGCCACGATGGTCGCATATGCGAACGACCTGCGCAATCGGCTCGCATCGCGCTTCACGCCGGAGGCGGACAGCTCGTCGCCCGAGATCGTGACATACAGCCGCTGCTGGAACGACGCTCGCTACGTTTTTGCGATCAACGACCGTCGCACGTTCGGCGACTATGTGGGGCCGTGGGGCCTCACGATGGAGAAGGGGCTGCCGTACGAGGGCGAGGTTTCGCTTGCGGACGGCGACGGCTCGGTTAAGGCAGTGTACGAGCTTTCGCGCGGCGGCGAAGTGCCGTTCTCCCGCGATGGCGGACGCGTGAAGGTGCCGGTGAAGTATGACACCAACGACGGACGTCTCTTTGCCTTCCTCAAGACGCGGATCGCGTCGGTGAAGGCCGATGCGCCGGACGCTGTGCGCGCTGGGGACGTCCTGAAGGTGACGTTCGCGGCGCTAGACGCGGACGGGCGTCCGGTCGAGGCGCTTCTCCCAGCGGAGGTTCGTCTCTACGATGCTGCCGGACGCGAGATCGACGGCGCTGGCTGGGTTTGTCTGCAGGGCGGCGCCTGCACAGTCGAATTCTTGACGAACCTCGACGATGCCAAGGGCGACTATCGCTTAGTCTGCCGCGACCGCGCCTCCGGCCTCACGGCAGAGCGCACTGTCAAGATTAAAAAGTAATCGGCGATTTGCTATAATATACGGGCGGAGAGCAACAAAAGGAAAAAGCCTGTAAAAGATTGTTGATAATCGGCAATGAACATTAAAAAACTGCTGACAGCCGCCTTGGCGTTTATGGTCACGGCGATTGCGTACCTCGCGCCGGCGAAGTTAATCTTGATCATGGGACCTCCTGCGGAACACGACTACAGCAGAGACTACCTCACATTCAGGGTGCTCACCCCTGGAACAATAAGCTGGAAATCGTTTGGCGACTTGACAAAGACCATTGAATACAGCATCGACAACGGCGCATGGACTTCCATAACCTCCACGTCTGGAGGTGCGACCATTTCCGTGGCGCAGGGCAACCTAATCAGATTCAGAGGAACCAACACAGTCTACGCCACAAGCAAGGACGCGTATTCCGGATTCGAGGGGGACGAAGAAGGAGCCGCGACATACGACATCGAAGGCAACATAATGAGCCTTCTGTACGGAGACAATTTCTCCGGAAGCACGACCCTCCCTAACAAGAACTACATCTTCTGCTCGCTCTTCAAGAAAACGCCTGTCATCTCGGCGGAGAACCTCATTCTCCCGGCAATAACGCTCAAGAGCCACTGCTACCGCGCCTTGTTCAGCTGGTGTACGACGTTGACCAAGGCTCCTGAACTTCCAGCCGCGACACTCGCAACAAGATGTTACTGGTACATGTTCGAGCAATGCGCCATCACGGAGGCTCCAGTCCTCAACGCCACCACGTTGGTTGACGAGTGCTATGGACACATGTTTGAGGGATGCGGATCGTTGGAGAGAATCACATGCCTTGCCACCAGCGGCTTTGACACCTCTAATTGCCTGGCGGATTGGACAAAGACCGTGGCCGCATCAGGAACGTTCGTCAAGGCCGCCAACGTAAGTTGGACGAGGGGCGCGAGCGGCATACCTTCGGGGTGGACAGCGTCCAACGACATCGTATTGCTTCAGCCTGAGATTTCGTTCGACGGGGAGATGATTGAGCTAGGATGCCCCACGGAAGGTGCAGAAATCTACTACAAGATAGGTCAGGCAAGTTCCTTCACCAAGTACACCGCGCCATTTGAAATCAACTCCACGGTTACGGTTCAGGCGTATTCGACGATAGATGGAAAAGTGAGCGAAACCGTGTCCCGGACCTGCACATACGTCCCAGTGGTGCTTGCGGTTCCATCCATTTCCTGCGCAAACAACCTGGTGACGATTACCTGCACCACTCCAAGGTCTGCAATCCGCTACAGGCTTGGCGAACAGGGCGAGTTCTCGCTGTACGAGCAGCCAATCGAAATAGAAGCTGATACTGTGGTCGAGGCATATTCCACATACAAGAGTCAGACAAGCGCCACTGTATCCGCGACTTGCGAGTATGTCCAGATCCATGACTACAGCGCCGACTACCTCACCTTCAGGGTGCTCACCCCTGGAACGATCAGCTGGAAATCGTTTGGCGATCTGACAAAGACCATTGAATACAGCGTCGACAACGGCGCATGGACTTCCATAACCTCCGCGTCGGAAGGGGCTGCAATTTCCGTGGCACAGGGCAATGTGGTCAGATTCAGGGGAAGCAACACGGCATATGCTACGAGCAAGAGCGCGTATTCCGGATTCGAAGGAGTCGAGGGAGAAACCGCGACATACGACATCGAAGGCAACATAATGAGCCTTCTGTATGGAGATAACTTCCCTGGCCCTGGCGGCACAACTCTTCCGAACAGCGAATACATCTTCTGCTCGCTGTTTAAGAAAGCGCCAGTGATTTCGGCGGAAAACCTCATTCTCCCGGCAACAGCGCTTAAGAACTACTGCTACCGCGCCCTGTTCAGCAAGTGCACGACGTTGACCAAGGCACCCGAACTTCCAGCCACGGCACTTGCCAAAGGATGCTATTGGTACATGTTCGAGGAGTGCTCCATCACGGAAGCACCAATTCTCAATGCCACAACCCTGGTCAACGAGTGCTATGGACACATGTTTGAGGGATGCGGACTCTTAAATACAATCATATGTCTTGCCACAGACGGGTTCGGCGCCACCAATTGTCGGACGGACTGGGTTAAGAACGTGGCTGGCGACGGCACGTTCGTCAAGGCTGCCAACGCAAGTTCCTGGTCGCGAGGCACGAGCGGCATACCTTCGGGATGGAGCGTGTGCGAGGACGTTTTGCTGCTGCCGCCTGAGGTGTCGTTTTACGGCGATGAGATTGAACTGGAATGCGACACGGCGGGTGCCGAAATCCACTACAGACTTGGGCAAGCAGGCGATTTCGCCCTGTACGCGCAGCCGATTTCCATTGTCGCGGATACCGTCGTTGAGGCGTATTCCACCTATCAGGGCCATACGAGCGAGACAGTAACCCAGGCTTGCGTGTACGTGCAGGAGACTCCGTTCCAGAAGTCGAACAAGGACCTCCCGACATGGAGATACGGCGGCAACACCATTACCACGCCCTATTCCGTCAACAGGACAGACGGACGCTCGTCCAGCTACTCCAAAGGCACGTTCGCGTTCGACACTTCCATAACGCTCAGAGCGGCTCAACCAACCTACCTGTGGTTCCAGCACGCCGACCAGAGCGCGGACATCTACGTCGACAACGTGAAGGTCGAGACGCACTGGGGCGGCTACAACGCGTTCTTCTGCGACATAAGCGAATACGTCCACCGTGGAAGGAACGATATCCGTGTGGCACTGTGCAACACAACGAGGAACACCTTGGCTCCGTACGCTGGCGACTTTAACTTCAACGCCACCCTCGGCAATGTCAAGCTGTTCACGAGCCCTGTCCTTCCGGCGATGGAATACGGTTACGATGGATTCCACATCACCTCAACAGTGTCTGCTTCCTCCGCAACAATCAATGTCAAAACCAAGGTTCCGGTCGGCGCGTCCCTCACATGCACCATTTCCGATGGTTCGTACGCCTGGACAAACACGGTGGCAAGCACAGGAAGCGAACAGACCTTCACGACCACCATCGCAGGAAACGACTTGCATCTGTGGAATGGGAAGATCGACCCGCATCTCTACACGGTGACCCTTGAAATCTACAAGGACGGGGACTTGTACCACAGATACCAGCGTCCATACGGGTTCAGGTACTACGAATACGCCATCAACAGGAGCGGAATCCTCTCAAGCGGAGACTACACGGGATTCCTGCTCAATGGGCAGCCATATAAATTGAGGGGCGTCTGCATGCACGACGACATGGAGGGGAAGGCCAACGCTCTCACCGACAGCGACTACGACCAGGAGTTCGCGATCATACAGGAACTGGGATGCAACTTCATCCGGCTCGCGCACTATCCGCACCCGAAGGAGGTGTACGACAGGTGCGACCGGCTTGGAATCATCGTCCAGACCGAAGTGCCTTGCGTCAACAAGCTCCAGTCCACCTTGCCAGCCGACTACTACACGCACCTAACCACGCAATACACGGAAATGGTTCAACAGCACTTCAACCACCCGTGCATCATGTTCTGGGGACTCAGCAACGAGACAACCACGGACGACGCGGCCTTCGGAAAGGGGAAGATCGAAGGATACTACGACCTCATCAAGGGACTTGATTCCGAGCGCATGGTCGGCTACGTCATGTCTCACAGCGTCGAAAACCCTGCTGGGTACTACAACTATCCGAAGGTGGATTGGTTCGGCTGCAACATCTATGTCGGATGGTACATCGACAAGACGAAAAACGATCCTTCGTCTCGGTTGGACACGCGCCTAACGAACACCGTAACAAGAGCCGGACTCAACAAGCCGCTTGCGTTTTCGGAATATGGCTGCGGGGGAACGCAGCATTGCCACTCCGAGGACTTCAAGAGCACGACAACCACCGGCAACAACCCAAGGCACGACATCGAGTACCAGATGTGGCTGCATGAAGGACACATCGCCGCCATCAGGAAATACCCGCAACTTCTCTTTACAAGCCAGTGGCAGTTGTTCGACATCGCAGTGTCAAGCAGAAACGAGGGCTTCACGGAGTGCATAGACGGCACGAACGCGACAACCAACGACGTCCTTAGATATCTGAACAACAAGGGTCTCGTGGAACGCGACCACACCACTAAAAAGGACACGTTCTACATCTACAAGGCGGAATGGAGTTTGCAGAAGTTCGTCCATATCTGCGGCAAGGACTACACGAAGACGACCGGACGCAAGCTCAAGTGCTACACCAACGACGGCGACACCCTGTCCTTGTACGTTGGAGACAGTCAGACGCCGCTCAAGACTGCGGCCGTAGTCGACCACATCGCGGTATTCACGGAAACGGACTTTACGCCCGGGGTTGAAATCAGAGTTGAGGGCGACACCACTTCGGACACGGTGACTTTTCAGTAATTCACGCCATTTGGCTAGTTGTCGGTGAGACGGCAATTTGATATCATATCCAACAATAAGGGATAGCCTGTCTTGCGACGAAGACGGAAAGGACAAAATCTATGAAGGCATTGTCGATTGTTGGCGCAGTAGCGTTAGCCGCTTTGGGAATGGGACGTGTTGCCTATGCAGCGGATGCGTACATCGAAGTGGACGGCACGTTCGGCATCGATACACGCTACAACGTCAAGAACAGCACACGCTGTGAAATCGACTATGCCTTGACGGAAGCGCTGCCAAGCGGCGATACATGGTATCTCTTTGCGGGCAAACCGACGTTCTGCGCCTTTCTCAATAACAAGGGCGTGGGCTTTGGCGTTGCGAAGGCCAACAGCACCGATGGCCATTGGAGCACAGGCAATGCGTTGAGCATTGCAAATACACCCGACCTGCGGCTCTCGGCTGTGCTGGACATCCCAAATAATTCATGCTACGTGATCAGGGATGGCGTCACAAATGCCACCGTCTCGTTGAAAAGAACCGCAGACTATAGCGATGACCTGACGCTCAAGCTCGCATCAAATGCCCAAGATACCAATAACCGCGCCAAGATGCGGATATACGGTTGCCGCATCTATGAGGCGGATGTGCTTGTGCATGACTTCAAGCCGTTCCGGAAGGATGGCGTTGCCGGTTTGATCGACATCAAGACGGATGAATTTGTCACCAACGGCAAGAAGTACTATGGTATAACCATTGGCGGCGATTACGCTTCGTCTGAAAGCCCGTATGTGGCGACACCTTCCGGCTACAACAACGGCGTCTATATCAACACCGGGTATCAGGCGTCCTCTAACACCACCATGATGCTCGATTGCGCTTTAAAGGACGACTTCTCGGGCGAGATATCCTGGTGGTTGTTCAGTGGTGCAGGGTCAACCTTCTATTCCGGCTTCATCAACCCCACAAGTGGATACGGGACGCAACCCAGCAGTACTGGCGTGTTCGGCATCAATTACCTGCGTACAAAGGATGTTCGGCATACGTTTGTGCTCGATACCATCAGCTGCAAATCATGCGTGGTAACGGCCGGAGCGACAAACGGCGTATCGTCTGTTCCGCTTTCGACCGAACACAATGCGACAGGCAATCCGATCAAGATTGCCGCAGAGCACGACGGTTCGCCGACCTGTCCGTTGAAGGTCTATGGTTGCAAGATATTCGAGAAGGGTGTCTTGGTGCGTGACTTTGTTCCGGCTGTGATTGGTCCTGCGCATGGCGGTAGCACAGTCATAGGACTAAAGGACAGCGTCACGGGCGCGTTTGCAACCTATCCGGCGGCTACGACGGAGATGGATCTTTCATGCAGTGGCAAGCTCGCGCCCTGTCCGCCGTATGTGGAGACGAAGCGGGCGAATAGTCGCTATATCGACACGGGCTATACCGTCACAACCGCAACAAAGGTTGAGATCGACTACTCTCCCGTTGAAAGTCGCACGTCTGGCGACACCTGGTATTTGTTCGGTGCCAGTGGTAGTGCTAATTTCTCGGCGTTCATAAACGATAGAGGTTTTGGGTTTATCAACACTTCTGGCGGTTGGAAGATGGATGTCGGGGCGAGCGTCGGGGCGAGCTCCGTGAACGTTCGCCGGACGGTGATTCTCGACAATCCCGCTGGACTTGGCTCTATCATTACCAAGGGTGTGACAAACGCAACCTGCGCAACGGTTGCTTCTGGAATGTTTACAACCTACACGTTGAAGCTGTCCGGGCCCAGCAATCCCACCGCCCATTTTGCCACCATTCGCATCTTTGGTTGCCGTATCTGGGAAATGGAAAATGGCGAGTACGTACTTAAGCGCGACTATGTGCCGGCCGTGGTGAATGGGGTGGCAGGATTGCAGGATGTTCTGCCTGGAGGTGCGTTCAAGGCGGCAAGTTCTACCTCTCAGCTCACCTACGGTGGCGTGTTCGACGTGACGGTGACGCAGAGCGCACAAAAGATTTCGTCCACACAGACGGCGACGCTTACGGCGTCCGCAACTGGCGCAACGTCCTACCGCTGGCTGAAGAACGGCGAACCGATTGACGGCGGCGAGGGCGGCACGTTGACGGTTCGGTGGCGCAGGCCGAAGAACGGCCCGGACGCCTATCAGGCCGTGGCTGTCTATGCGGTTGGCGACGCTACGATGGAGAGCGAGGCTTCCGAAGAGATGATGATTGAGAATGAGCCACTGGGATTGGTCATTTCCATCAAGTAAGGTTGCCGCCCGCAATGAGACTGTGCAAAAGCCGGTTTGCGCTGCCAGTCCTTCTGGCCTCGGTGGCGCTTGCCGCAAGCGTTGCCTTTGCCGACAGTCCGCGCAAGAAGTGTATTTCGTTCGGATGGGAATACGGGCGGCTGACGCCTGAACAGCTTTTGGTCAACGCCGACAAGTTCAATGGCACTGTCATTGACGGCGTCGGCATCTATCTTCGGGCGACGAACCATGCGGGGAAGGCCATTGGCACATACGGATTCATGACCAATCCAGAATGGGACATCGAGGCATTCGCCGCGCAGATCCCCGTTCTCCGCAAGATAGCCCATACTGAACATCTGAGCGAGTCGTTCCTGAAATGTTTCAGTGCGCCGACGAAACGCGTCCCTTGGACGGACGATGTGGCGTGGGCGCGGATAGCGCGCAACATGGGCGTCGTCGGGCGGCTTTCGCGCGAGACGGGGTTGAAGGGGATCAACTCCGACACGGAGGACTACCACAAGCAGAAGCAGTACGAACGCGTCAAGGACGACCCTCCATACGACGAACTTGTTAAGATCGTCCGGCGGCGCGGGCGCGAGGTGTTCGGTGCGCTTTTCAGGGAACAGCCCGAGGCGCGGGTGCTTTTCTACTGGTTCCTGACATTCAGGAAGGCGTATTTCGACACGCCCGATCCTTTGGCATTGGCGCAGCGGAAAGGGGATTTGTGGCCCGCGTTTGCGGACGGCATCATGGACGTTTTGCCGCCGACGGCTCTTATCATCGACGGCGACGAACACGCCTACAGCTACTGTTACGACAAGCATGAATACCATGTCTCGGCTTGCAACCAGAAGATGTTCGCGCCCTTGCTTCTCTCTCCGGAAAACCGCGCCAAGCACGCCGCGCAGGTGCAGGTGAGTTTTGGCCTCTACCTTGACATGTACGTCAATCCCGGACCGGCATGGTACAAGGGGCCGGTGTGCGGTTCGCGGCTGGAGCATTTTCGGCGGGACTGCGCCGATGCCTTCAAGCTGGCGGACGAGTATGTGTGGCTGTGGGGGGAGAAACACCCGACAATCCACTGGGAGAACGTGACCCTGCCGCCTTCGGTCAAAAGCAAGGAGACATGGGCGGAGGTCCTGCCGGGGCTGTACGAGGCGATGCAGGCGCGTGATGACGCCGATTACCTTTTCAGTCGGCGCAAGGATGAACTGGCGGCAAAGGGATTGCTTAAAGACATGATCTCGAATCCAGAATGTCGTCCTGACGATCAATCGGCAATGGGTAAGCTGCCGCGTCCGTACACGACCTATGCGGGCAAGGGGAATCCCGTTTTCAGGCTTGCGGAGGACGTGGGTGACGGCGATACGTCGTGCATTGCCGTCAGCGGGTTGAAGGACGGCGCAATCCTTGTCAACCTTGGCCGGGCGAATGCGCATGACGTGTTTGCGGTATCGTGCCGCATGAAGGGGAGTCTGCCGAAAGCATACGTCGGTTGGAAGGATTCGAACGGCAATTGGGCTTGGCATCTTGGGACGAAATGGTTGGACTTTTCACCGCCAGATGATTCAGGCTGGCAGACAGGCGAAGCATTTGCGGAAGTGCCGGAGGGTGCCAAGGGTTTCTCTTTCGGATTCTGCCCCGAGATGGATGACGGCGAGACGGTTTTCATCGACAGCGTCCATGTCTGGAAACTGTGGTGAAGTACGAGCTTGCGAAGTTCCAATTGTATCGTTTTTGCCATTGACTAACGGCGGAGATGTTTGATATACTATCACATCAAGACACAGGCCAGGTTAGCACAGTTGGTAGTGCGGCTCATTCGTAATGAGCAGGTCGGGGGTTCGAATCCCTTACCTGGCTCCAGGTTGGCGGGAGTAGATCAATTGGTTAGATCAACAGATTGTGATTCTGTGGGTTG
>JAFRDO010000016.1 GCA_017403825.1 Kiritimatiellia bacterium | reverse complement strand
GCGACTTCGGCAAGAAAGACTCGCCGGCGACCGGCAAGGGACATGGAGAGGAGTAGGGGCTTGTCCATCTTTGTCCATCTTTCGTCCATCTTTCATGCCTATCATGGGCACTCAAGAGCAATCAGCAACAATCATGCTCAAAGTGGCCTAAAACAAAAAAGCCCTGACTTTACAGGGTTTCATTAGGATTTCTTGGTGGCCAGGAGCGGGATCGAACCGCTGACACACGGATTTTCAGTCCGTTGCTCTACCAACTGAGCTACCTAGCCACAGCGCCTTCGAAAAATGGTAGGGGCGCAGGGATTCGAACCCTGGACCCAGTGATTAAGAGTCACTTGCTCTAGCCAGCTGAGCTACGCCCCCATCTCATCTGTCCTCTGGAGCGAGGAACGGGACTCGAACCCGCGACAACCACCTTGGCAAGGTGGCACTCTACCAACTGAGTTATCCTCGCATCGTGAGAACGGCGTATAGTATATCATAACAGGCCATTGCTGCGCAAGGGGGTATTTGCCGATATTTTCTCTCGCCGGAGGTTAGCCTACGCCCTCAGGAAGATTCCCCGCCTGTAGAAGAACAGCAGGATAAGCCAGTAGAAAGCCATCACGCCGAGCTCGGCCACGAACGCGCCCCAGAGAGTCGGCATGTGCGGCAAGATGCCGCCGAAGAACAGCCGCTCGATATGGTCGTATTGCAGGATCGTCCTCGCCATGAAGTAGCAGAGTATCGAGTTCATGCCAATCACCTTGAAGAAGAACCCCCAGCGGCGCCAGCCCTTCACGTCCACGATCCAATGGAAGAGCGCGAGAAGGATTGCGGAAATGCCGCCGGCCAGAAGCGCAAACGAGCTAGACCAGCAGTTCTTTATTATCGGACATGACAAGCCCCCGAACGCAAACGCCATCACGAGCGCGGCGGCGATGCCGCCCAGCCCCCAGCCGAAGAGCGCCGTCGTCTTATGCGGCTCCGCCACGTCTGTCCGAAGCCACTCGCCGGCGAACATGCCGAAAAGCGCGGTCGCCACCATCGGAATCATCGCCACTGCCCCTTCGCCGCGGTGGGCGGGCGTAAGGTAGTTCGCGTCAATCCAGTTCGCAAGCGTGAACTTGCCCGTAAGGAGAGGATTCCAGCCTTCCGGCGCACCCGGCGCCACGCCGAAACGCATGAACGCCCACCAGAAGAGAAGAATGCCGATAACAGTCCAGACTCGCGCTCTCCGCGTGCTGAACAGGTAAATGATAGCCGCGACGGCCCAGGTGAGCCCGATGCGCCCGATCACGCTCCAAAGACGGAAGTTCGGCCAGTCGAACTGCAGTATGTTCCTGTCCCCGCCAGGCCCCAGGGCCTCGATGAAGCAGCCCAAGGCGAACAGCGTAAGGCCGCGCCGCACGCACCCCCAGACGATCCGTCCGGAACTGACGCCGCGCTCCCGCTTCTTTGCGAGGGAGTACGGCCATGTGACGCCGGCGATGAAGAGGAAGAGCGGAAAGATCAGGTCGTAGAAATGGAAACCGATCCACGGCACGTGCTCGAACTGCTGCGTCAGCCAATGATGCTCGTGGCCGAGCGCCGTGCCGAGCGCGTAGAAAATGCACGGTATGGGGTCCATGCACATGATGAAGAACATGTCGAAGCCGCGCAGCACGTCAAGCGATTCAAGCCTTTTCACGGTCAGTTACTCCATTTGGTACCCTTGTACATTCCTGGCATGTTGACGATTGGCGGGTGCTGGTTGTCGGGATACGGATCGTCGTCCGTGTCAGCGTCGGGGAATATCCGCCTGCGAAGCTCAAGCATGGCGTCCTGCGCAGTCTTCACCATCGTGAGCGTGTCGGCGGAGGCGAAACGGTGGCTCTGCGCCTCGTAGCCGCCCGCCGCCATCAGGTTCATCGGGGTGACGTAACCGTAGTAGCCGGTAGCGAGATAGGCGATGTACGTGCGGGAGAACGGACTGTTCCACTTGACCTCAAGCCCCAACTCGCAGACGACCTCGCCCGGCAACCCGACGAAGCAGACGTCGCCGACGGCTATGGCCTGCACGTCGAACGTGGCGTTGTCGCGTCCGTAGAAGTCGCGCCACTTCTTGCGCATGCGCGTCTCGAAGGAGCGCATCACGGCACCAACGCGCGGATTGCTGATTGCGAACCTCTCGTAGCAGCGGTTCATCGAAAGGATGCCGAAGATGGACTGCATGGCGACGGCCTCGCCCACGCGTCTGGCGGCGGCGTTGCCATACTCGTCGTCCTTGGTGACGAGGTCGCCCGCCGCGCCCTGCACGAACATCGCCTTCGCCCCGGTCTCGCTTTCGATGTAGCGGCGGTAGAAGCCCGGGAAATCGGACGATATGCGCAGCCCGCCAAGCCCCGGCGCATGGGCCGTGAGCGCATGGGCCGCCCAATTGCCCACGACATAGGCGGGGCCCTTGTCGCCCATGAGGATCACCGTGCCGACTTCGGGATCCGTGACGCCGGTGGTAAGCTTGTGTAGAATTGGCCTGTGCGCATTGAACGAGGCGTGGTTGTCCTCGGTCGTGTAGCGCCGGTTGCGGTTTTCGAAGCACTGCGACGAGTGATAGCCTATGACATACTCCCCCCAGTCCCCTTCCATCATCTTGCGGGCCGCAGCCTCGACGCGGGAATAAAGCCGCTCCATGTAACGCATATCAAGACTGCCCGGCGTCTCGTCGAACGACCGCTCTGCTATCGCCTCCTTCTTGGCGTACATTCTCGTGTGCGGTCCCTGATGGGTATGCGTGCACGAGATCATGACGCCCTCTTCCGGCGCGCCCGTTATCGCGGAAAGGCGGCGGCGCATGTCCTTGATGGAATCGTAGTCCATGCCGATCAAGTCGAGCGACACGAGCAGGATGCGGTTGGTGCCGTCGTTGAGGCAGAGGCCGGACGCGACAAGGTTGTCGTACTTCGAGACCGACACGTCGTTCTCGCCGTAGCCTGCGATGAGCGCACCGACGTCTGGCGAAATGTCGGCCTCGAACCACTTAGCCTTTATCTTGCCCGGCCCTGCCGCGACAGCGGCTACGGCGGACAGCATCACGATTGCGGTTATGACTTGCCTTTTCATTTTCATTGTCCCTATTCTTAGACTCCCGAACTTCATCAACGCACAGGAAGACTTTGTGGCGGAGGAGAATCGGCAACACTTGCCGGCGGCACCTTATAGAAGATGCGGCCTGTTTCCTTCAGCGTGAAGCGCCCGTCGGCATACCGCAGCACATGCACGCAGCAGTTCCGCTGTATCGTCTTCTTCGCCTCCGCCGATGCGCTGTCGCCCGCAAACTCCCTGACGAGCGCCTTCAGCACAAGCGAATGCGCCACGCAAAGCACTCGCTCCGCCTTGCCGTCAAGCGGACACACCTCGTTCTCCAGGAAGTCACGCAGCCGCGCCCCGACATCGGCGAACGTCTCCGCCCCGACACCTTGCGGCACGTAGCGTTCCGGCTCCTCGAAGAAGAACCGCAGATTCTCGTCCGGATACTCGCCCTTGGCGTAGCGCATGCCCTCGTAGCGCCCGAAGCACATCTCGCGCAGGCGGACGTCGTCCACCGGCGCAGACCCTACACCCGTTGCGGACAGTATCTCCGCCGTGTGGCGTGCCCGCACGTACGGACTGGTGTAGATGCGGTCGAAGCGGATTCCGGCGGCGGACATTCCCTTTGCCGTCTCCTCCGCCATGAACTCGCCCTCGCGGGTCAGGTCCGTATATGAAATCGATCCCTGAAGAATGCCTTCCCGGTTCCAGGTCGTCTCTCCGTGACGGAGGAAGTAGATGTCTATATCCGCCCAGGCCGCCAGCTGCGCCAGCAATGCGGCGAACAGAAGCGCAACGGATATGCGGCGCGTCACACGCCCTCCAACGCATCGGCGAGCTGGTCGATGCCGGCGCAGTTCAGCTTGAACGCCCATTCGCTCTGGCACTCCAGCCACGACGCCATCAGGAATCCCTTCAGGTGCTCCGGCGAGACATTGGCGCGGCAGAACTTCACTATCTCCGCCGAGTTGTCGGAGTTCTCCGTGCGTCCGGACGCCTTCAGCTTCTCCGACACCCAGTT
This sequence comes from Kiritimatiellia bacterium, assembly GCA_017403825.1. Lineage (GTDB taxonomy): Bacteria > Verrucomicrobiota > Kiritimatiellia > RFP12 > UBA1067 > UBA1067. Next base: position 96,582 of record JAFRDO010000016.1, on the reverse strand, counting down.
CGTCGGCAGGGCCACCATATCGAACCCGGCCTTGTCAAGGTCGATGAACATGCGAAGCCTCGGCTGGTAGCACGGCTTCATCTTCTCTATCACGTACCCCTGCACATCCTCGTTGTAGTAACCGGGACACTGCAGAACCGACTTCGGACATTTCTTCACGAAGTCGGGATGGCTCCAGCCGTAGTCGCTGAACATCCACGGCCTCACGCCCTGTCGCTCCACGGCGCCGATGAACTTGTAGAGCGCGTGCCACCACAGCTCATGCTGGCGGCAGGTGACGTGCACCGACTTCTTCTGCCACTCGATCTGCTCCTCGTCAAACCCGATGTGCAAGAAACGCGGCGTCTCGAATATCTCGCACACGTCCTTGATCACGTCGAAGCAGACGCGATAGTACGGCTCTGTCGATACCATGCGATGGTACTGCTTGAGCCATTGGTCGTGAGTGGCTGAGAAGTTCAGCTTCGGTATCGGCTCAAGGCCCATCTTGCGGAGCCGACGCACCTCAGCGCGCATCCTGTCCGGTGACCAGCTGCCCTTCACCGCCAGCTCAGGATGGCTCGGATACTTCACGAACTCTCCGAGATCCATCACCACCATGTTGAAGTTGCGCTTCTTCGCGTGGTCGATGGTGCGGTTCCAAATGTCCTCCGAGAAGCTTATCTCGTCGTGTGTGTACCGCTTGCCTTCGACCCTCGGCTCGTCCGGCGCGACCCATTCGCCCCACATGTTCATGCCCATGTGCAGCAGAACGCCGCGAATCCCGTCCGGCTTGACTTCCGAAGCGGGATTCCTCGCAAATGTCGGCTTGGACGCCGCAAGCGCCGCTCCTGCGGCAAGAAACTCCTTGCGTGTCATGTCAACTGTCCGCAACAGCCTATAATCTTCCCTTTTCACCCTTTCTCCCTTCTCCTCTAATCCCTAATCCCCAACCCCTAACCCCTAATCCCTAAACCCCAATCCCTAAACCCCAATCCCTAAACCCTCAGAAAAATCTTATGGCGGTAGAGGAACAACAGCACCAGCCACCGCAGCAGGACGGCTCCGGCGGCCAGCAGCAGCGCACCCCATGCCTCGGGAAGCAACCCCGCAGTGCCACCGAACACCTTCTTGCTGAAGGTCGGGAAGCTCCACGCCCACTGGAGCACGTAGATCGTGAGGGCGTTCATGCCGATCACCTTGAAGAAGAATGCCCACTTCCTCCACCCGCGCACGTCGATGATCCAGTAGAACGTCCCCATCAGGGCGAAGGAGATGCTTCCGGCGAGCAGAATGTAGCCGGGGTTCCACATGCTCTTTATGCACGGGCAGCCGGTCAGGTACGCAAGCCACGCGCCTACGCCCAGCGCCACCGCCCAGACGAACAGCCGCACCGTCTTGCATCCGCCGGAAAGGGAATCGTCCTTCAGCAGCTGTCCGGCGAACACGCCGAGATAGGCGGACGATATGCAGCCGAACGCCTGGAAGAACCCTTCTGGGCCCCACCTGTCTGGAACGCGTCCGCCCAGCCAGTTGTCGAATACGGCCTGGAAACAGCCATCGCCCCACGGATCCTTGCCCGGCGAGAAGACGAGCGGCAGGAACTGCTGCGCCGCCCAGTAGCCAAAGAAGCAGAACGCCGCGAACGCCCAGTTCCCCTTTCGCCCGAAATGCAGCGTGCCGAGCGCGGCCACACCCCAGCCGAACCCGATCCGGCCGAGGATGGAGTTGAACCGCACGTGCGCGAAGTCGAAGCTCAACAGGCCAAAGAGCATCGCGCCTAAAAAGAACAGGATCACGAAACGCCGGAGGATTCCCAGCATGATGCGAGCGTCCGACATCCCGCGCGCGCGGCGGCTGGCCAGCGAAAACGGCCACGAGGCGCCGGCCAGGAACAGGAACAGGGCGAAGATGAGATCAAGGAAATGGAATCCCACCCAATCGACATGCTCCATCTGCACGGCGAGCCAGTTGTCCGGGGTGCCGTAGATTAGCTTGCTCAGCGCAATCAGCATGGCAGCGCCGCCGGTGATGAAGAACATGTCGAACCCGCGCAGGGCGTCCAACGATTCCAGCCGTTTGTTTCCCATGCCGTTATTTCTCCATCGCGGCGGCGAGCTGATCCATGCCGGCGCAGTTGAACTTGAACGCCCAATCGCTCTTGCATTCCGCCCAGGACGCCATCATGAAGCCCTTCAGCCGTTCGGCGGAAATGTTCGCGCGGCAGAACTTCACCACCTCGTCCGCACAGTCGGTATTATCCGTCCGCCCGGACGCCTTCAGCTTCGGCGACAGCCAGTTTGACGGACACGGCACCTGGTCGAACCCCGCCTTGTCGAGATCCGCGAACAGGCGCAGCTTCGGCTTGAACCAGTCGCTCATGCTGTCGAGGTCGTAGCCCTGCGCGTCCTCGTTATAGTACCAGTTGCTCTGCAGGACGCTCTTCGGGCACTTCTCCACGAAACCCTCGTGGTGCCAGCCGTAGTCGCTGAATATCCATGCGCGGGAGCCGAGCTTCTCGACGCCTCGCACGAACCACAGGAGGTCGTTCCACCACATCTCGTTCTGCCGCGCGCACACGACCAGACGGCCCTTCTGGTTGTTCGGCGTCTCCTCGTCGAACCCGAGGTGAATGAAGCGCGGACTCTCGAAGATTTCCGACACGTCCTTGAGCACGTCCGCGCAGACGCGGTAGTACGGTCTCGTGGACAGCATGCGGCTGTACTCCTTGAGCCACTGGTCGTGAGTAGCGGAGAAGTTGAGCTTGGGAATCGGCTCAAGGCCCATCTTGCGGAGCCTGCGCACCTCGGCGCGCATCCGGTCCGCGCTCCAGCTCCCCTTCACCGCCAGCTCGGGATGGCTCGGATAGGACAGAAACTCGCCAAGATCCATCACCACCATGTTGAAGCCACGCTTCTTCGCATGGTCGATTGTACGGTTCCAGATGTCTTCGGAGAAGAAGATCTCGTCGTGGGTGTATCGCTTGCCCTCAATTTTAGGCTCGTTCGGCGCGCGCCACTCGCCCCACATGTTCATGCCCATGTGCAGCAGCACGGCGCGTATCTCGTCCGGACTCTTCGCGAACGCCGGCTTGGACGCCGCAAACGCCGCCACGCCACCCAAGAATTCTTTTCTTGTCATAATTCTTTCTCCTAGCGCTTCACGACGGCCGGGCGGCCACGCCAACATTCGGGAACCTGATAACCGAGAAGCTCGGCGATGGTCGGGGCCGTGTCCGCGAGCAGCACGGGCTCGCGCAGCCGCATTCCCTTCACGGCCGGACCGGAGACGAGGAACGGTATCTCGAAGCAATTCAAGTTCGCCATGCCGTGCTTCTTGCCCTCTCCGCCGTGGTCGGCCACAAGCATGATCACGGTGTCGTCCCACATGCCGGCCTTCTTGATGCCCTCGACGATGCGACCGATGCCCTCATCGACCCGCTCGCAGGCGTTGGTGTATTCCGGCGTTCCCCAGCCGTACTTGTGTCCGAAAGAATCAGGCTGCCCGTTGTAGAAGAGAATCATCTTCGGCTTCTTGGCGAGCTCCTTCACTCCCTCCTCGACTACGCCGGCGTCACGCGACGGATAGGCATCGCCGCCCTCGCCGCCGAAATACTTCACGAAGCTCAGCGTGTTCGTGTTGTGGCAGAAGCCCACGCCGTCCCAGGTGTAGAGGCTGGCCGTGTAGGCAGACGGATCCTGCCGCCTGATCTCGCTGAATATGCACGGCAGCCTGTCGCCATCAAGCGCGGCAGCCGGCGGCGCAGGGTCCGGCTTGCGGCTGTTCCACTCGCGAAAGCCGTGGACCTCGACCACCGTGCCGTAGAACACCGTCGCCCAGTTGATTGCGGACGACGTGGGAAAGTTATCACGTCCCACCGCATACAATCCGTTCTCGCGCAGATTCGACAGGTTCGGCATGCGGTCCCACGGTATCCACCGCGCGCCGAAGCCGTCCACACCTATCAGCACCACGTGCTTGGCAACAGGCTTCTTCTTCGCCTCACCACCCTGCTCGCATACGCAGCCGCACAGCGCGGCCACCGCCAATGCAAACACCAGTTTCTTCATTGCTTGCTAATCTCCTATTTGGATTACTTTACTGTCATTACCAAACCTTGCTCAAACGGCCTTACGCGTCACACGCCTTTGGAACGAGCATGTAAGGCTGCGAGAACAGCTCTTCGCCGCTGCCATCCAGCGCATATGCCTTGATGCGCGCGAAAACATGAACGTCCTTGCGCGGACCACTCCAACTGGCAGGGTCAGGGACCTCCATCGTCCACTTGACGGAGGTCGCATTCGGCACATCCTTCACGACGCCACGCCCCGTAATCACCGTCAGCCTTGCCGGCTTGTCCGTCTCGGCTTCCACGGTCGTGCCGTCGAACGCGATGCGCGTGAACTTCAGCTCGTTCAGCCCGCGCTTCGCGCCGTAGAAGTTGCCGTCCCTGTACGCCTTGAGGCAGGCGTGAACAGTCCGCTCCGGCGTGACAAGCACGTTCACGCCGAACGAACCGTCCCTGTTGCGGATGCTGTGGTCCGGCACGAAGAAGCCGAAGCACTGCCGACCAGTCGCAAGCACCCAGTCCCAGTACGCCTCGCCGTTGGTGGCGCCGCCCTCTATCACCTCCATGCCGAGAACGCGCGGGTCATGGTCCAGGATCTTGAGCAGGAACGGCCTCTCGTACGACGACCATACAGGATGGTTGATTGTCACGCCGCCACCGTCGGGGTAAATCAGTCCTTCGATCATGCGGTCAATGGCGGTGCTCCAAAGCTCACCTGAACCGAAATTGTAGCCGCCGCGCAAACCGGTCTGGAAGCGACGCTTCTGCCACTGATCGAACGTGCCGGAGGCAAACGTGGAACCGGGCGAGTTCATGTGCAGACGCGGATGTCCGCGGCCGTCCTCCAGCCTGAAACTGTGATGCTCCGCGTTCGGCGCCTCAAGGACGCCATCCGGCAGCGGCTTGAATATCTTGCCGCCTTCCTTGAACGGATATTCCTTCTGCAGTTCCGGCGGAAGCTCCCTGATCCACTTCCCGACGATCTTGTTCCAGTCGAACGGACCCTCCACGCGCTTACCGTTCACCGTCACCGGGAAGTCATGGTGCAGACGGTAGTAGTTCTCGGTCATCTTCGCAAGCGGATACCACGGCGCGCTCGGATAGTAGTTGGAGAGCGTGAGGAACTCGATACGCTTCAGTATAACGTCAAGGTCTTGCTGCGTCTTGCAGTGCATGTGTGTCGTGCCGCGTATCTGGTATGCCGTCGACCAGTCGATTCCTTTGTACGGATGCCTGTTGCGAGGCGCCACTGCCGCCGACTCATCCTCCGCAGCCTTGGCGGAGGAGGAAGCCTTGGCGAATGAGGACGCCATCGTCATCGCCGCGGAAGCGGCCAGGAACTCTTTACGTGTCATTTGCACCAACCCTTTCGAATGTCCGGACAATGCCTGTATTTTACCAAAAATAAGGCCTGCACACATCCGCAAAATGCTAAAACTTTACTTACGCACGGAACGAACGCGCCAGCGTTAGGCACCAGACGCGCCTTGCGCCTGCGCCCTTCAGCGTGGCCGCGCACTCCGAGAGCGTCGAGCCCGTCGTCATGATGTCGTCCACGACGAGAACCGTCGGCGACTTTGCGGACGTTCGCTTGGCGACAACGCGGCGCCGGCATGCGAACGTGCCGACTACGTTTTCGCGGCGCTCCTCCTCCGTCAGCCCGCCCTGGCGTCTTGGCGAACCGACGCGCCGCAGGGTTCGCGCGTCATATGGCAGCCCGAGGCGCTTGGCGAGGACGCGGCCGAGATATGCGCACTGGTTGTAGCCGCGATCGATCCTGTGCCAGAGCGTGGACGGCATCGGCATGACGACGTCGATCTCGCCGACGCGGAACCGCGTGCGTGCGGCGGCCTCCAGCCAGTCGGCGAAGTCCGCGCGCAGCCAGAGATGGTTGCGGAACTTGAACGCATTCACCATGTCCCTCGCCACGCCGTCGAACCGAAGCACGCTTACGGCACGGTCGAATGCCGGACGCCGCACGCGGCAGTCTTCGCAGAGAAACTCTCCGTCAAGGCCGACCGCGTCGCGTCCGCATCGGCGGCAACAGCCGTCCGTCGGAACGAACGGCAGGCGGTTCAGGCAGTCGGCGCAGACATGACGGCCAGGCCTGTCGGACGGCTGGCCGCAGATTTCGCAGGGCCGCGGCCACAGGGCGTCCAGTATCTCAGCGAGCAAGAAGGTTTCCCGGATAATCGCCGGCGGCGACGAGCTTGGCGATCTCCGCCGCCACGAACGGCTTGTCCTCGCGGTAGGTCACGCCGAACCAGCGCGAATCGGTCGGCAGCACGCGGCAGTCCGCACGCCCCGCCTTAATCAGTTCGTCGACGACGAACGGAATGTACCATTCGCTCTTCGGCTGGGTACCGTTCTTTGCAAGCCATTCGGGGAACAGCCGCTCCAGCTCGCCGAACAGCTCCGGCGTGAAGCCCCAGAGGTTCATGGAGACGCGGGCGTCGAGCGGCACGGTCACAGGCGCATCGGGGTTCTCTCTGTTCTCCGCCACGTCTCCTGCGCGCACGAGCTTGGTCATTTCGATAACGCCGCGGAGCGAACCGTCGTCCGCCACGTCGCAGATGCCGCGCGCGACGGACCCGTTCTCGGACAGCGTGAGGTCTAGCCTGTAGCCGACCATCGCGAAATGCATCGGCTTCGCATCCGCCAGGAACGCTCCAAGCTTCGCGAAGGCGTCGCGCCCGTAGAAGTCGTCTGCGTTGATCACGGCGAACGGCTCGCTTGCCGCCGAGCGCGCGGCACGGGTCGCATGCGCGGTGCCCCACGGCTTCGAGCGCCCCTCGGGCACCGAGTACGGGGCAGGCAGGTCTGCAATGTCCTGAAAGCAGTATTCGACCGGCACCATGCCCTCGTACTTCGACCCAACCTTCTCGCGAAACTCGGCCTCGAAGTCGCGGCGAATGACGAACACGACCTTGCCGAACCCGCCGCGCACCGCATCGAACACGGAATAGTCGAGCAGGGCCTCGCCGGACGGGCCGACGGGATCCACCTGCTTCAGCCCGCCGTAACGCGAGCCCATGCCGGCGGCAAGCACGACAAGCGTCGGCTTCATCTCAATGCGCCTCCCTGACGATTGAAGTGCAGGCCTTGATGATGCCGGCTACGTTCGCCAGGTCGGACGGGATTATCATCGTGTTGTTCGCCTTCGCGAGATTGCCGAACTGGGCGAGGTACTGCTGGGCGAGCTGCATGTTGACGGACTCCAGGCCGCCCTTCTCCCCGAGCGCCTCCGCGACCTTGCGTATGCCGGCGGCCTGGGCCTCGGCAACGAGCAGGATCTCCTTGGCGCGGCCCTCGGCCTCGTTGATCTTGCGCTGGCGCTCGCCCTCGGAAAGGGCCACAGCCTGCTGACGCTCGCCCTCGGCGCGGTTGATCTTCGCCTGGCGCTCGCCTTCGGATTCAGCAATCATCGCGCGCTTTTCGCGCTCTGCACGCATCTGCTTCTCCATCGCATCACGGATCGACTGCGGCGGCGTGATGTTCTTGATCTCGTAGCGCGTCACCTTGATGCCCCACGGGTCGCTCGCCTTGTCCACGGCCGACACGATCGCCTGGTTGATGGCGGTGCGCTCCTCGAAGCTGCGGTCGAGGTCGAGCTTGCCCATCTCGGAACGCATCGTGGTCTGGGCGAGCTGGGTCGTCGCGAAAAGGTAGTTCCCGATGCCGTAGCTAGCCTTCGCCGCGTCCATCACCTGCATGTAGAGGATGCCGTCAACGGAGACGGCTATGTTGTCCTTGGTAATGCATTCTTGCGGCGGCACGTCTATCGCCTGCTCCTTCAGCGTGTGCTTGTAGGCGATGTGGTCAAAGAACGGTATCAGTATGTGGAAGCCGGCGTCCAGCGTGCAGCGGTACTTGCCAAGCCGCTCCACGATGTATGCCGTCTTCTGCGGCACAATGACCGCCGTCTTTAAGATTGCGATCAAGACGATCATCGCCACGATCGCGAAGAACACGAGACCTCCGCTCATTACTTTACCTCCTTTACCTTCATTGTAAGGTTGTTTTGTGAAATCACCTCTACCGTCGCCCCCGCCGCGACGGGCTCGTCCGCCGAGGCCGTCCACTCGGCGTCGCCGATCACGACCCGCCCGGCGAGTGGCGGCGAAATCGGCTCCGTCACCTTGCCGACACGGCCCACGTACTCGTTGTCGAAGTCGGTCTTCGCCTCAACCTTGCCGCCCAGGAACGTGTTGCGGAGCCAGCGGCGAAGGACCAGCAGGTAGACGATGGAGAAAGCCGAGAACGCCGCCAACTGCCAGGTGAAGGAGAACGCCTCGCCAAAGGCGAACCGGCACAGGCCCACGGTAGCAGCCGAGAGCCCGAAGAAGAAAATCACAAACCCCGGCGCGAGAAGCTCCAGAAGCATCAGGAACGCGCCGAAGTACATCCACATCCATGCACAACCGCTCATGTCAGTATTATACCATAAATCGTGTCAGAATGACGTCCCTTCCGGCCCCTGGCGACGCGGTCATTTGATGAGTATCATCACGCCTACCGACGTCGGCCGCACGTACAGGACGCCGTCCCGCACCGCAGTCTCGCACCGGTTGAACGCGCCGCAGTTCGTCGCATGGACAATCGGGGATGCGACTATCGTTCCAGATGCCGCAAGGACCGGGCACCAGTCGTAATCGGGCGTTGCTCCGGCCGCGAGTCCGAAGTCGATCGCCGCACGCCGGGGAATGCTCACGTTGCCGCAAACCGACAGTACCGAGCCGATGCCCGAGAGCTTCAAGGTGCCAGACACGGCGACCGAATCGGCTACGACAGCGCCGCTCGCCGCAACTTCAGCGAGCGACAGGTCCGCGCCCGAGGCGTCCAGCACCGCGCCGTTGGCCACGGCAACGGACGCGGAGAGCGCAGCGACGCTTCCGACGACAAGCGTGCCTTCCTCGACAACCGTCTGGCCGGTGAAGGTGTTTGCGCCTGTCAGGGAAAGGGTTCCCGCGCCGCGCTTCGTGAGGCCGCCGTCGGCGGTGCCGCCAAGCACCGGATCGGTTAGGAGGTTCTGCGCAATCGTGTACGTCGCTCCGGCGGGCATGTTCGCCGTGGAAATCACCGCGCCATTCGTCGAAACATAAACCTTGTTCGGGTACTCCATCGTACGGTTCGCCGCCGCCGCGCCGTATGGGGCGTAGGTGCCGCCGTTGAAAACAACCTGCGGCGTTGTGGCCGAGGCGGCGGTCATCATGATGTTCTCCGCCTTCAGGACGCCGCCGTTGAGCCAGATGCCGAACTTTGTGTTATAGGCCTGGTTGCCGGGATTCTGTGCATTGCGCGACATGTCGATGACGCCCTTCACGTCCACCTCGCCTCCGTTCAGGACAATGGAGCCGGGAGCCGTAAAGGCACCTTGCGTGTTATCGTAAAGCAGATAGAACTTGCCGCCGACAGCGACGCGCCCTGCGTTCACCGCGAGGCGCGAATACAGGTTGTCGCCGTTCCTCGAACGGTTGAAGCCAAGACGGACGTCGCCCGCAACATCCAAAAGCCCGCCGTTCACGGTCGCCTCGCACCCGAAACGGCAGTCGGAGTCGTTGTTGCCTGTCATGCCGGGACGATAGATTGAATAGAACAGCGGCGTGGTGATCGAGCCGCCGTTCAGCGTGAGGAATCCCTTGTGCCAGTTGTCCTTGTCCACGCCCGGCGCGGGATTGTAGCCAAGGTAAAGCCCCGTCGATGCCGTGACGTTCCCGGAAATCGTCAGCGAAGTCTCGCAGACGGGATCGGCCTCGCCGTTCCACGCTCCACCGACGACGATGCTGCCGACGGCGGCATCCTCAGAGACAGTGAGCGGAGTGGGATGCGATGTAGAGCCCGTGACGACGATGTCGTTGGCGATTGTGACGACGAGAGCCTTGCAGCCGGCATAGTCACCGGCGGCGAGCACAACCTCTTCGGCGGAAAGCGTCGCACCTGCTGGTGCGTTCGCGGGGAGCCGGAAGAGCGACGGATCGACGCTGCACGACGCCTGATAGACGAGCGCGGTGTACGTACCGGACGAGAGGGTGGAATCCACGCTCCAGCCTGGCGTAACTGAAAACTTCACCGGCGAGAGGATGGAGAGCGTGTCGGTGACGACTACGCCGTAACCAGTCGTGCTGTTCGAGCAGTCGAAGACCACCGCCTTCGTCGCACCCGCTTCGCCAAACGTGAGGTCGCCAATCTGGATGGCATTTGTATTGTAGGGACGGAAGCGCGAACCGGGCTGGAGCGTGAGGGTCTGCCCTTCAAGACCGCTGGTGGTTGCGGCGACGATGGCGCCGTCTTCCGCCAGAATGCCGCCCGTGAGCGTGGAGCCGTTGAATCGTCCGCCGAAGCAGACAAGCGCCCTGTCATCGACCGTCGCCTTCACCGTGATGCCGCCGTCCGTGCCCGCGCAGCTCGGGTCGTGGTTGACGTTGCCCTGAAGAGTGCTGCGCACCCAGATGTCGTATCCGGCGGGACGCGACCAGTTCGACAGGTCGATAACCATGCCGTTCTCGCCGACGAGGGCGGTCTGGTAGTTGAGAAGATAGCGCAGACCACTGGCGGCATCGTCCTCGAACGCGACGGGCTGGATCGTACCGCCGTTGAAGTGGAACATGGGCGTCCCTGTTGCCTCGTTCATGGCCGCGCCGGAACTGACGCCATGAATCTGGTTTACGACAAGCGTTCCGCCTTCGTTGAGGTAAAGGTGGAACGAGTTCCCGCTTGCGTTAACGGGGCGGATGTTGTCGCCGGAAGCGTCGAGCGTACCGCCGTTGTTGATGGTGATAGATCCGCCAGTTGTCGTGCCATTGATGGGCGAAGCGGCAAGCGTCGCGTCGCTGCCGATAGTGATGTCGCCGCTGACGGTGAGCGTTCCGCCAAGCGCCGTATCATCGGAAACGGCGAACGTGCCAGAAGGAGCGGCGGCGATTGTCATGGAGAGCGTCGCCGTGTCGCCGCTCGTCGCCACCGAGAACGTGTAGGACTTGCCGCTCGTCGCAGTCGCGCACGACCATGAGACGGCGCGAAGCTCGTCGGCGTAAGAGGCGGGAACCTTCAGTATTTCGTAGGTTCCGTTCGTGTTCTTGGCGGAACTCGTCGGAGATGTGGCGTTGTAGAACCCGATTTTAGCGCGCGAAGGAAGCGTGACATTGCCGGTGACAGAGAGCGACTTCGCACTCGATCCCGTCCCGATGATCGCGCCCTCTCCAAGGACGAGGGAAGATACCGATTTGTCCGTGTTTCCGATGTGAAGCCTGCTACCCGACGCAATGGTGACGGCGGAGCCGGACGGAATCGTGCCGTTGTTCGGAAGGAATAGCGCGGCGCCGTTCTTGATGACGGTAGGTCCGGCGTAGGACTGTGCAACGTAGTAGGCCCAGTTGCCGCCGTCGAAGACGACGCCTTTCGGCGCAGAGCCGTCGCCGACATCGGCTGTCATTTCCTTGTAGATCTGCGCGAACTTCGTCGTCTTCCCGCCATCCTTGAATGTTGCGCCTCCCGGCCCCACGGAAACGGAAAGGTTGGCGCTGTCCTGTATCCACTTGTAATAATCGGCACTAATGGACGGCGCGCCGTCATTGCGCAGAATTCCACCGTTGATGGAGAGCGTCGCCGAGCCACTGGCGTTGGCGTAGATGTTGGTGAACCCGAGAGTGCCGCCGTCCGCGACGGAAATCGCGGCCGTCGAACCACCACTTGACGCATAGATGCGCTTTGCAGCGAATATGCCGCCGTCGCGAACCGAAAGCGTAAGCGAGTTACCGTTCTGGTAGGAATAGACGTTCCCAGCGTTCTGGAAGACCGCGCCGCCTGAGATGTCGATGGTCGCCGACGCACCGGTCGCGCCGAATCCCACAACGACGTTCCTGCCGTTGGCGTCGAACGTGCCGCCAGTCATCGCGAAGGACGATGCCGCGTCGTTGCCGTAGGCGAGTTGGACGTTGTTCGCGTCCATCGTAACGGCACCGCCCGTCTGCGAATATGCGGAGGTGCCCGTCATGTAAAGATGCTGCGAGAACGCAGTCGTTCCACTGGCGATTCCAAGGGTGCCATCCGCGATGGTGATCTTGCCGCCGAACGCATTGTTTCCCGATAGGACAAAGCCATTTGGCGCCTCGATTGTGAAATCGCCCGTTCCAATTATGTCGCCGCCGAAGGTTCCGGTGCCGCGCAGTGTGCCGCCGGAGACGGTGAACGTGCCCGTTCCGACCGGCGAAGGCCCACCCACCGGAATGTTGCCGGAGATTACGAGCGCGCCGCCGGAAAGCGTGGTACCACCAGTGTGCAGGTTGGAGTTGTTGAGCCTCACCGTTCCGGGACCGGCGACCTCAACCGCCGTGTCGCCGGTGAACAGCGCGATGACGTTTGTAGTGACGCCCGCCGGCGGGGCCAAGGTCACCGTCTCGGCGACGGCGTCTGCAGCCAACAAGGCAAAGGTGAGTGTTAACACGAAAGGTTTTGCAGCCAATGTCACGTTAGACCTCCAATTTCATTGTTGTGGACAGTATAACAAATCTTCACCCGCCAATGCAACGCCGATGGCGCTTGAATCCGTGCTGCCGACTGCCATAGGCGAACAACCGCGGACGATTCCGATTGTCGCCCCGCACAACTGAAAAGTTGATGAAATGCCAATGTCGAGTTCTATGCGGGGAGGTGACGACAATCGGGAATCGGACGCAAATTCTGCGAACTCTGCGACCAAACCAGTAAATCCCGCAGCCTACTAACCCATTACTTTGAATCCAGTCAACGGGTGCGGGTGCGGCGATTCTGTATCGAATCGTACAGCGGGCCGCTGAACACGCACGGGAAACGGTCCTTCTCGGCGATAACGCGATCATAGGCCGACTTCTCGCCATCGGACGGCACCTTGCGCTCGAACCGCCCGCCCTCAATGCGCACGTCCGGCGCGTTCAGGCATACCACGCCATGCGGCAGGTCCACGTTCTTGAAGACGACAGTTCCGACCGGACTGCAAGCGCGGCCCGTGATCCACGAGGCGCATTCGGTGCGCCCCGTCACGTTGGCGAACCGAATGTTGCCTATCCGCGTCTCCTTCGCAAAGCTGGGGCTGATGCGGCAGAAAAGGACAGCCTCCACCTTCATGCCGTCGAACGCAATGCCGTCCATGGACACGCCCCTGCCGCCGCGCCGCCAGGACGACACGAAGTCCACCGCCGTTCGCGTATCGTATATCTCGATGTTCCTGAACGACGCATCGCGCACCTCCCCGTCGCCGACTCCGACACGCACGGCGTTGCAGGTGGAAGCGAGGCGGCAGTCCGAAACCCGGACGCGAGCGCACGGACGCGGACGCTTCAGGCGCGCCACGTCGGCGCGCAGCGTGATCGAGTCGTCCGCAGTGTTGATGTCGCACCACGAGACCTCCACATCCTCGCAACAGTCTATGTCGATTCCGTCGCCGTTGTGCGTATGGAACGGCTCGCGCCGGGTCCTCACGCGGAGGTTCCGCGCCGTCACCCGCGTGCAGCCGTGGAAGAAGCACGACCAGTACGGAGAATCTACGAGCGAAACGCTTTCCACGCGCACGCCGTCGCACTCCACGAAGTAGAGCATCTGGCTCGGCCGCCACGGAATGCCGCCCTGTCCGCCCGGCCAGGGACGTCCGTCGGGATCAAGCACGAACGCCGCACAGTTCCCGTCGATGCGCCCCGTCCCCCGCACGGTCACGTTCGTCTGCTCTATGCAGAGGATCAGATGCGCGCCCGAGGCGGACTCCGCCTTGCTCGACCAGTTTTGCGGACACACGTCCACGGCGTTGTAGTCCTCCCTGTCAGGACTCCCCTTCAGCGCCACGTCGCCGTCAAGGAACAGGTCGACGCCGCTTTTCAGGTAGATGGAGCCCGTCAGGTACGTGCCGCCGCCGATGCGCACCGTGCCGCCGCCGATGCGCGCGACGGCATCGATTGCAGCCTGGATAGACTTGGTGTCCTTAGTGACACCGTCGCCCTTGGCGCCGTACTCGCGCACGTCCACGCTCGCCGCAAGGAGCGCGCAAAGCAGCAACATGGCATTCATGCGGCGTATTTTGTCAGCGAATCACGATAGTTGCGCCGCCCTCGAACCATTCCCGTTCCGAACCGCCTCCGATCGCAAGGTAGCGGCCCTTGTTGCGGAAGAATGTTCCACTCACCCTGTCGTAAAGCATCGCCTTGCCGTCCTTCATCACCGGCACGAAATCACGCGTCAGCTTGTACGTGCCGTCCTGCTGCTTCTCCCTGAACTTCAGCTTGTACATGCGGGCATGGCCTGGATAGTCTGCCGAGTTATTGTAGTTTCTTGCAAACAGGTAAAGCGAAAGCCCCGTGTCCACCGGACCGGACAATGTCTTGCTGATAGAGCCAACGTCGCTCCACGCGCCATTGACAAGCGCGCTTATCGATGCCGTTTGGTTGCCCGCATCATAATGGGTCACGACCTTGTACTTCTGCCCTGCGGTCGCCGCCCCGCCATACGCAAAGCCTTCTCCCGCATAGCCAAGGCGATGGTACCCGCCCCAGTAATGATAAGGGAAAAACCGCATAATTGAAGGCGTATCCGTACGTGCGCTGACGAACGCACCATCCTTCGGCACGGTCAGCCACTCCATAACGGCCTCCATCTCAACGCCATCCTTTGCTATCACGCCCACATCGAAGTAATCGTTCGTGCCGTCGGATTCGATGTATGAAATCTTCGCATCGGGAAGCGTTCCGTCGGCAAGCAAAAGCCAGTTCGTGACCCCTCCCACGCAGTTTGTCGGGTCGAAAACCTTATTCTCGCCCAAATAGAAGATGCGCTCCGTAACGCCATCGTATAGCCCGGCCTTGCCAGTGCTGTCAACGCACGGCGCGAAGTCTCGCAGCAGTTCGTCGCCGTCCCATATCTTCGCGTAGAAGAGGCGCACGGCAGAATGACACGTATGGCCGGTCCCTAGATGCATGGCAAAGAGCGAGAGATCGTTTCCAGTGGCAAAATAAGTCTCGTCATGCGCAACGCCATCCTTGTGCAGTTCCGTTCCGTTGACCGTCACGGACTGATTGCCGGCGGAGAGATCGCTTTCGACAAGATAGCGACTGCCGTTTACCGCAGACACTTCGTTTACATTAGCCCCGTCTTTATAATAAAGATTCCGATAACCATAGCAAAACACCCCTTGATAGAAGTAGGTCAGATAAAACCGAGACGCTGCCATCGCTCCGGTGTTGGTTATACGCGCACCAAGAACACAACGGTCAACGTCTGTGTGGCCAGAAATCTGATTGGCATCCTTGTGGATGAAATCGACCTCGCTTCTAAGGCCGCTCTTTGCATAAACCAGCGTATCAAGCCAATTATAATCCTTGTTGTTCGACTGCACCCATTCGACCATCTCGGCTGGGCGCGGCAACTCTGACCCCGCTAAGAAATCCGTACCGCTGTCTGAGAAATATATCTTGCCATTTGCCTTGTCGTAGAGCGCGGCACGTCCGTTCTTGAGGCACGGCAGATAATGGCGGAGGATGTCGAAGCCACCTGAAGCGTTCTTCTTCATGATCTTCAGCTCGTAGAGCTTGGCCTTGCATTTTCCACCTGCCGTGCCCGCCTGGTTGTAGGCGAATGCGTAAAGGTTGAGATTGAGATTGACATTGCCGTGCACCGCATAGGCCTCCTGATTGGCGGAGGTCATCGTGTTGGAACCGTTCTGATAGATCTGAAGCGCGTTGTAGTCTGAGAAGTCAACAAGAATTTCACCGCGCACATTGCGCGTAACGCTTATTGCATTTCCAGGGTAGCCGCGACTCTTCAGCCCGTAGCCGATATAGGGCTTATCGCCACCGAGATGAATCATAAGCATGCGCGTGCTATTGTCGCCGCTATAGCCATCCTTTGCACCGAGAAACCCCCAGTCGTCGTAATTATTGACCTTGCTTCCCCACGAGAAGTCGGCACGCGCCTTGAGGCCGGTCTCAGCGTTGACGCCAGTATCGATATACTGCGCCCCGGTCGACTCGATGTAATCAATGTAGGAGTCAGGCGTACCATCAATGGTCTCCGCCCATGCCGCAAGGAGACCCGTCGTTGCGCACAGCAGGAAAGCCAATAGCTTGCACCCGCTTGGTTTATTCGGCGTTTTGACGTTCAGCATCTTGTAGTGCATTGTTTGCCTCTATTCGCCTTGATCATTTAATTGAAATTATGACACCCGGCGCAATCGGTCTTTCCGCGCCGCCGCCGGCGAGCTGATACTTGCCGCCGTTGCGGAAATACGATTCCGTCACCTTGTCCCAGAGCGCCGCGCCGCCCGTCGCAGGGTCAAACACAGGCACAAGGTCGCGCACAAGCGCATACGATCCGTCCTGCTGCTTCTCCTTGAGCTTCAGCTTATAGAGACGCACCTTGCCGGGGAACCGCGGCACACCGTCGATGTTGACAGCGAAAAGGTAGAGGGGAAGCCCCGTATTAACAGGACTGTCGTAGCCGTTTTCGGGGAGAATAGTACGTGTTTCCGGCGCACCCCACGCACCATTCGAGAAAGTGGAGAGAGAGGCATAGCCACAATCCACATCGAGTCGCGTGGCAATGCGATACTTCGTGTTCGCCGTTGCGGCCTGGGAGCCGATCACGAACAGATCGCCGTCGTAGCAAAGGCGATGCCGCGACCCAGCTTCGGCATTTTTCCAGTAATGGTATGGGTAGAACCTCACGCCAGTATTGCCACCGTGGTCTTGTTGCGTATTCGTTCGTGCACCGACAAACGCGCCGTCGGTCGGGACGTAAAGCCACGCCATCTCCGTTTCCATTTCCACGCCGTCCTTGCCGATGATTCCCAAATCAACATAGTCAAGCAACGCATCGGAATCGATGTACCCTATGCGCGTCGTCGGGCTGGCGACAGCGGTGCGGAGCGAGTTGGTGACACCGCCAACCTGACTGGCAAGGTCGAACTCCGCTGTTCCTATCTGGCGGAAGATGCGCTCGGACACCGTGTCATAGAGACCGGCGTAGGCCACGCCCTCGGCATTGGTCGCCACAACTGGTACGAAGTCACGCAGCAGTTCGTCGCCGTCCCAGATCTTAGTTGCGTAGATGAGACCTTTCGAAGGAAATGTGTAGCTGTTGTCCTGATGGCAGGCCATTAGCGCCATCGTGTTGGTCACGACGTTCTCGCCCGTAAGATAGGCCTGATCGTCCTTGTGAAGTTCAACGACGTACGCGCCGCCGTTCTTGTCGACGATCACGGACTGATAGCCGTCTCGAAGGTCGGACTTGATGAGATAGCGCGTGTCCATGTAGTAGGACACGTCATTTGTCGGGACGGAAATGTTCGTGTTCTCCCTTTTGGGCATTGTTCCATAGGCGTATCGGAACCGCTTCTCGTAGCTGTAGGCCGGATAATAGCGGTTGTTGTTGCGGCGGGTTCCAAGAATGCAGTGGTCGCCCTCGTATTCGCGCACGGAGATGTCCACCTCGCTCTTGAGTCCACTCTTGCCCCAGACGAGCGTGTCAAACCACTGCTTGCCGTTCGTCCAGACCCACTTCACGAAGTCAAGCGGCTTGTCGAGCACCGGCCCGGCGACGAAGTCCGACCCGGACGTGAAAGAATAGGAAATCGTACCGTTCACCTTGTCGTAAAGTCCGGCGCGACCGTTCTTGATGCAAGGCAGGTAGTGGCGGATGAGATCAAATGTGTTCGTTCCGGCAATCTCGCCGGTCTTCTTGAAAATCTTCAGCTCATAGAGCTTGCCCTTGCTTTTCCAGGTGGGATTCCCCCCGTAGTTGCATGCGAATACGAAAAGGTTGAGGTTCAGGTTGACGTTGTTGCCGTTCGCCGCATACGTCTCGCGGTCAGCAGTGCTGAACGTCTTCATGCCGTTCTGGACCAGTTCAAAAGAGTTGGTGTCAGACATGTCAGAGACAATCTCGTATCGCCGCCCGGCGGCGAATACGAACGACTTCGCGGGATTCCCGCGCTGTTTGAGGCCGTAGCCGAAGAACGGTTTCCCGCCACCGCCATAATAATGACAGAGAAAAATGCGCGAACGGTTGTCTGAACTGTTGTCAGCCGTGGCGGCGGCGAGAAGCGACCAGTCGGAACCACTTGTCACGGATGTATCCCACGCGAAGTCGAGTCGCGCCTTCAGCCCCGTCTCGGCGTTGACACCAGTATCGATGTACTGCGTTCCTGTCGCCCCAACGTATTCAAGGAAGGCATCGGGTTCGGCGGTGACCGTCTCGGCCTGTGCTGCAAGAATACCCGCCATCGCTCCGAGAAGGGAAACGAAAAACATACCTCTTACATTGTTTGCTACCGTACGCATCTTTATTTTCTCCCTTGAATTGTTTGAAAGGTTTTCCAATCTTTCGCACCAAATTGTACCAAATATTCCACGTTATTGCAAATGCGGCAAATTTTGGCACAACGCTCGCCGCGCCTCAGCGAGAAGTTCGGAACCTCTGAAAAGCAACCGCCTGTACGCCTCGCCCGTCTGCATCCAAGGTGCCATTTGGAAGCCAATGAAATGCGCGGGATCCATGTTGTCCCTGCACCATTCCGCCAACTTCACGAATCCTTTGTCACCGCCGTAGCAATGCGAACTGCACGGAACGGTGTCATACCCGCCCTTAGAAAGCGTGCGGAAGATCCAGAACAGGTTCTCGTACCGCGTAGTGTCGTCGATCTGATACGTCCACGGGCTCTGCACAACAGTCTTCGGCATACGCTTCGCAAACTCCTCCATCTTGTGCTTGCGCAGGAAATCGTGCCACATCCAGGCGCGCACGTCATGCTTCTCCACTTCCTTCACAAGCCAAAGCGCATCGTGCCACCAAAGTTCCCCCTGACGCATCACCAGCATCCTGTTGTAGCGTTGGTACGACGGCATGTGCTCTTCGTCCATGCCGATGTGAAGGAAGCGCGTACCCTTGAACACCTCAAGCGCATCGCGGATGAGGTCGGCGCAGACCTCATAGTACTTCGGCGTCGACACCATCCGCGCATACTCGCCGAGCCATGTGCGGTGGCAGCAGGAGAAGTTGAGCTTAGGCACGACCTCGAACCCCATGCAATTCAGTCGCTTCACCTCCGCCGCGAGCCGCTCCGCGCTCCAGCTGCCCTTTACCGCCAGTTCGGGGTGGCTTGGGTATTTCAGGAACTCGCCGACATCGACCACGATCTGATTGCAGCCGTCCTTCTTGAGCTGCTCCGAGAGGTCGCGCCAGAGCGCCTCGTCGAAGCGGACGCGGTCTAGCGCAAGGTAGTCGTCGCCGCATACGAGCGCGAACTCCTCGTCGGTGAGCCGCTTCTTGATTAGCCCGTTGCGGCTCGGCTTGGAGACGATGTCTCCCCACATGTTCATGCCAAAATGGACGAGAAACGACCATGCGAACTTCGGTTTCGCCGCTGCCTCTCCTCCCTCCGCGACGCCGCCTTTCAGGAAATCCTTTCTGCCGGACATGTCCTTTTCCATTCTTTTCTTGTCATCGGAACACGGTCAGACGATCAGCTAAGATAGAATCACGAAGCGCCTGGATATGCTATCGTCATCTCAAACGACTGGACGTTCGGGGTGATGAGACGGCGCTGGCGCCCGTTGGTCGGCGGCAGGCCCGCCATGACGGGCGTGACGCCGCGGTAGAACTCGCTCCTCTGCCCCTCGACCTTCAGGTGACCGTTCCGGTTTATCGTGATGATCGCGTTCACAGGGTCGTTCCACGCAATAACGTGCCGCGCGTGCTTCCAGCGCTTGACGTCCTCTTCTGGATAGGCCGTGTGCGTCTTATCCATCCAGTCATAGCTGGCAGAGTTAAGATCCAAATAGACGATATTCTCCAGCATGCGAACGTGGTCGCAGTGGTGATGCCCGTTGATCACAAGTCGCACACGGCCGGGATGCTTCGCGTTCGCCTCGTCAAATATCCGGCGCACGGCAGCGCGGTCCGGCGAACCGTCCTCGCGTTCGTAGCTGGCGTGGCTCGTTATGATGCACGGGTACGGCGAGCCTTCGATCGTCGCCTTCAGCCATTCCAGCTGCTCCGGCGGCACGCGGGTGATGAGGTTTCCGTCCTTCCGTCCGACGGCATAGTAGTTGGAATTGGAGTAATGCGTCCACTTGCCGTCCACAAGGCAGTTGTTCGTGTCCGTAACGATGAAGCGGAAACCTCCGCGGTCGAAGTAGTAGTAGCCGCGGTCGAGCCGGTATGCCGCCAGCGTCTCCGCATGCGAATTGCCGTCGTCGTCGTGGTTGCCCACGGTATGGTAGGTCTTGATGCGGAAGTCGTTGTAGAAGTCCACGTAGTCCTTGCAGCGGACAGGCGTGTGTGTGAAGTCGCCCATGTGGATTATGAAGTCGACCTTGGACTTCTCGGCACGGTCAAGGACCCGCTCGAGCCATTCGCGGGTGTCATGCGGGAACACCCCTGGGTAGTAGTGAATGTCCGCGAACGCGCAGA
The DNA here is from genome assembly GCA_017403825.1 of Kiritimatiellia bacterium. Taxonomy (GTDB): domain Bacteria; phylum Verrucomicrobiota; class Kiritimatiellia; order RFP12; family UBA1067; genus UBA1067. The sequence continues at coordinate 76,106 of JAFRDO010000016.1, read as the reverse complement.
ACTTCACTTCGTCGCCGTCAGGCCGCCCCGACGCACCGGTCTTGCCAGATACCCCGCCCGCAAGCAGCGTTGCCGCGCCTGCACCAAGGAACGCCCGACGCCCTATTCCTGAATGTCCGTTCATTTTGCCCTCTTGTGATTATTTGACGATAATCCTGCCGCCAAAGACCTTTGGATGGACATAGCCGTTCACATCATACACATTATATCAAACTCTGCCGCCAAGCGCAATTCACCCGCAACAATCTGTCAGGGTTCCAGCATTATCGAGCGGAATCGGTCGATTTCCTCCTGCGTGATGCCGCAGTCAGCAAGATACAGCTCTATGCGCCTGTTCCACGGGGTGTCGGCGTCGCCGTACCCGGCAAGGCCGTCATTAAAGTGCCGCTCGCTCCTCCAATGATCCGTCGTGGCTTCAAAACCGTCGAACTTCGGATAGAAGGTCAATTCCCATTCCACCTCGGCATCGTGTCTGGGGACGCCGAGGGCGCCCAGAAGGACGTACACGAGCGACCCGGTGCGATCGGCGCCGCCCGCGCAATGGACGTATACGGGGTAGTTCGCCTTGTCGCAGAACACGCGAAAGTTCTCGGCCATCGCCTTTTTGCCGTCCGCGCAGAGATGCCTGTTGAATTCTCCGGCCTTGTCGCCGACGAAGAACAGCCCTGCGTATGCCGCCGAAGCTATGTGAACCAGCCTGACACCGTCGCCGAGCGGAGACTTGGTCATACCGCCAACCTCAAGATCCGTACGGAGATCGAGGTCTGTCCTTATGCCCAGCACGTCCCTCATGTAGTTTGCGTCCTCGACCGTCATGCGGCACGGTCCCGGTCTTTCGCCGTTCGCGCTGCCGTTGTTGAGTCCAGCTCCGCGGAAAATCATGCCCTGCTTCACGCGCCGTCCGCCGAGCCCCTTCCATCCGCCGAGGTCGCGGACGTTCCCTGCGCTGCCCTCCAGCCTGATCCAGCGCGGCGGCTGGTCTTCGGTGACGAAGGACGCCACGTCCGACGCCACGGCGCGGCGGCTGTCGCAATAGGGACATTTGGCGTTCATAGTGGAACCGTGCGGGAAACGGCGGCACGCGACGTTGCTCCACACTTTCCAGTAGTAGGTGCGGCCTACTTCGAGGTTGGCGCGCGGCACGACGTAGCTGTAGACGTGCGTATTGCCTTCGACCTTCTCGCCAGTCGAGCTCTTCTCCGTCAGCGACATCTTGAGGGCCGCTTCCGAATTGAGCCACATCTCGGTCGCGCCGGCGAGGTCGGGCGTCTTGCCAATCAGGATCTTCCACGGACCTGTCTCGCCGTCGGTAGTGCGCCATTCAAGCTTGAGCGGCAGGAACGTGCGCCACTTCGAGGAACGGTCCTTGCCGTAGAAGCGCTCGTCGTGCGGTTTTTCGCTGTCCGCCTTGAGGACGGCGATCCGTTCCCCGCAGGTGGCGAACGACATGATCTTCTTATGCGCCTCCGGCAGAAGCGCGACCTTCGCTCCGCCCGTCGGCGAAACCGGGACGACTGCCGCAGAAGCGGCTATGACAAGCGCATTCAGCGCAACAAATATTGCAACATTAGTTCTCATGGCCGATCAGCAAATGGAGGGCAGGTACATCCACGCCAGGCGCCGCCCAGCAGCCACGTATATGCCGGCATATGGAATTATTGCCTACCGGATGAAGATGAACGTTCCACACTCGACCGGGTGCATATAGCCGTCCGCGTCCTGCGCCACACGCCAAGACCCGACAGGTGCAGTTTCGTCCTTCCATCTGAAGTACCTGAGCTGTTCGCCCGTGAACGTAGTATTGAACTTGAGGACATTGCCATCCTTCGGCGCGTCAATCATGATGGACTTGGTCGCCAAATTCGCGCCCGGCGCGAACGACGCAAACCCGAGCGAGCCGCCCGCACCAACCGTGATGGTGCCGCCCTTCTCCGCCGTGAGCTGGCCGAGATTATTGTTGGCCTTTCCGGCATCGACCGCGAGATTGCCGCCCAACAGCTGCACCTCGTTCGTCATGATGTTGTTCCCAGCCAGCAACAGCGTACCATTGTAAAGCCTCGACTCCATGCGAACTTCCTTGGAGTCGTCGGTAATCTTCAGCGTACCCGGACCGTACTTCTCAAACCAGAACCAAGCGTAACTTTCACGATCTGATGCGCCACGGTTAGCCGCGCCACGGATGCGGTTCAAGATGCAGTCAGGCCCGTCCGTCACATCTGCCACTTCAATACGAAACGCGCAATTGTTGTTCCGCGCGGTAGCAGCACCAGCATATCCATATGCATTCAAGCCGGAGCTGAAAGCGATGGTTGACGGTGCTGTTCCAATCACCCGCCAATACGCATTGGGTAAGTCATAGGCTACACGCGTGTAAGTGCCGTTCATGTTGGCATTGGACAGAGTAACATAGTTCAAATAGGCATCTGTACTGTACCCGGAAAACGTTCCTCCGTCAAAAACGAGGTTCTGAGGCCTTGAAATCTGCCACTGGTTGATATTGCGAAGCCGTCCCCCGGCATGAACAAAATACTCAAACGTACCGTTGGCGGGCGCTGTAGTAGAGGCCATAAGCCTCAATTCTGCATTGGTGTTGATATGGACTGCGCCACCGGCCGGAAGCCCAGTCGTTGATGTAACCGTGGCGATCATCCGCCCGCTGTCGCCGCCTTCTACGGTGAACCGCCCGCCGATCAGGTTCTGAACGTTACCCGAAACCGTCACAATGCCACCCTTATCACTCGTTGTCACCCTAATCTTGTGAATACCGTAGTTGGCAACCGTGGCGTTTGTTGCAACCGTGTGCGTATTGCTGCGATCATAGACATCCACCGGCTCGTTATTATTGTAATTGTATTGAGTACCTGTGTAATAACCAGCGCCAGTGGCTCTAATCTGTATATTGCCACTATTATCTGGCTGTTGCCTCAACTCCACCTTTACCACTTTGATTCCCGTTCCATTCCAGAATTGGAACTGGCACTTTGCCATATCAGTGGCGGGATCGTACTTGTAGTGGCACCATCGTGCGGCAACTGACGTGGGCTGGCTAGAACCATTCATCTCAGCGGACATTGACGTAACCGAGGCCAAAAGACGGTTTTGGACAAGAAGCGACCAGGAGGTCGTTATGAAGTCTTCCCTGTAGTCTTCCCTGTAGGATGTGGCGCTGCCAACATCAATCGGCTTTATCCTGAAGTCGCCATCACCTTCAATAGGCTGAGAGAGCACCGACGAATCGCTTCCATTGCCAACCGACAGCACGGCCTCCATCCCAAACGGGATTGTCGTTGTGCCGCCGAGCGTTGCGCCGCCATCGAAACGCACCTGCATTGCACCGGCGGGCGAATTCTTGCGCCTGAGGATGATTTTGTTCAACCCCATAGCGGATGTATAGCCAAGCCATGTTCCGCCATATTTCTGGGCATCGTTGCCATTGCTGTCGGAAGTACCCCAGATACCACGGAATGCTCTTGCTTCTTTTGTCGCGCCCCAATTGGCGACGGTATCGCCCCAAAGGTCGGCGGTTGCCCAGTTTTTTTCCAAGTCGGGATAGAGGCCGTAGCGTGGCGAACGGACGCCCGTGCGGCAACGGGCATAGGTTCCGTCGGCTCTTGGCGTCAGCTGGACACGTATGGAATAGGCGAACGCAGAGGTATTGCGGTTCAATGTTACGAATGAGTCGTTGCCAATCCGCCCTCCGATAGTGTCATAACGCCCAACAGCACCAAGGTGGTTGTATCCGCTCGTACTAGGAGCACTAGCGACCACATGTATGCATTCCCATGTGTTCGCCACGTCGGTTGCGGAGATCTGATCGTTCGTGACAATATCCGGAAACGCCGGCGTGTTTGGATGATCGGTCGTCAACGCGGCGCCAGTCCACACGCGATACACATCGTCGCCGCGTGCAAGGGTAAGCGCACCCTTGGTTGTCACCTTCTCCGCGAACGCGACGGTGCCGGACGAGGCGAGCGTAATCGTCGCGCCAGCGGCGAACGTTGCCGCGCCGCCCGTGAGCGTGATCGTCTCGCCGTCCGACGGGTTCGCGGTCAGCGTTGCGATGTCGGTCGTGCTACCATCGTAGGTGATGGTCACGGCACCGTTGCCAAGCGACGTGTCGCCAGGTGTGTAGGTGTAGGATTCGGCGGACACCGTCAGCTGGAACGCAACGGCGCAGACAAGTGCGGCAAGCAATTTTTTCATCGTTTTTTCCTATGTTGTGTCGCTTGACGCAACACATTATACCAAACTCTCCCGCCGAGCGCAATCAGCACGGCTCCCTTGCAAGTGGCAGTTACATCGTCACGTTTCGGCGGAACCAGAGTGGCAGTTCCGCAGGCGGAACGTGCAAGGCGAATCCGGCATCGGCGTCATAGGAGGCCAGATACCGCATCTCCGCGTTGGAATTGTCGAAGAAAAACGCCCGTGAAAGATACTGGAGCGCTGGCGCGATATTGGCGAGCGAACGCACGTATCGCGCCGCAATCTTCTCAGGCGGCACATCGTGTCCGCCCTGCGCATAGCGACACATTACGCGATCCGCGTTGATGGCCGCGTCGTCTGTCGCCACATAGTAGAGATAATTCCGAAACCCGACATCATATGCCTTGGCAAGCGCGGCAACCTTTGAGGAATGCGAGAATACCGTTTCCTGCGAAAAGCTGATGCCGCGACTGATGAATTCGTCCTGAAGAAAATTTACCAGCAAGGCGACCGAATATGAGTTTACGGCATCATCGGCATTGAACCGGGCACAATCTCCCTCTACGACAATCTCACCTGACCTGAAACGCATTTTCTCGCACTCGTCATATTGCGAGGATTCGACATACGCCGCAAGCGACGCCGAATCTACCGGAAACGGAAGAAACAACGCCCTTGTCCGCTTCACCTGCGCGAACACGTCATCGGCGTTGAGCACCGTATAGAAGTTGACAGCGTAGTCGCGGGTCAGCCAGCCGACCAACGTCGTCTTGCCGGAGCCGTTCGGCCCGGCGACCATACGGAAGCGGCGAATCATCGCGGCGGCAGTTCCTTGACAAGTTCCTCTCGCCCGTCCGCCCACCGCCGGACGATACGATTGCCGACGAGGATTGTGATCGGCAAACCCGCCTCAAATGTGCGCCGAACAGCGTCCGCGCTGCATTCGCGCGCGGCTTTCGCCAGCTTCCGGTCCAGCTCCGTCATCTCTGCCATCTCCGCCATGCCGCATAGTATACCACAATTCTGCCGGAGACGCCCACCGCCGACTTACAGGCAGCTGGCCGCAATCTCGTTCAGAGTCTTTACGTCGAGCTTTCCGTACTTGACCAGCGCCATCTTCGCGTAAACCCCGAGCGTGACGATCCGATCCTTCTTCGGGTCGTCCGCGCGCGCAGCAACGTATTCGGCGAGCGACTTCACGATTTCGGGATGCAGCCTGTCCAGGACGACCGCGCCCTCGCCGCAGTTGTACGTCTCTTCGTCGTTGGTGCCGAACGGCTTGTTCTTCGCCTTGAGCGCGGCAAGCAGCCTTTCGGGGCACTCGCACCCGCAGTAGTTGCGCATGAAGTCGTCGGCAAGGTAGTAAAGCTCTCCGGCGGACTTGGAGAACCTGACCTTCCTGTCGAGGAGGAAGCCGGCCGTGCAGAACACCTTGGCCTTCAGCTTAAGGCCCCATGCCGGATAGTCGTTCTTCAGCGCGTCGAACGCCGCCGGATTCGGCACGACGACGGCGGAGACGTCCAGCCCGTTGAGGAACTGCGCGAACTTCGCGGCGGCGTCCTTGGCCTCGGGAACGTAGCCGAGCACCTTCAGCGCCTTGCCTATCGACCCGCCAGTAACGGTGACGTAGTCTCCGGCGGCATTCTTCATGAGCTTGCGGAGCGCGGCAGTCTCGGCCTTGTCGGAGGCCGTGGTCTCGTCAAGGAAGAGCGCGACCTTGCCATTGCCGGACGCCTTCCACGCGGCGGACTTCACGAACTTCGCGGCGAGCCTCTTCACCGCCGCAGGGGCCTTGCCAGCCTCCACTACATCGGCGCGGGCCGCAAGAGCGAGCCCGTTCTCGTCGTAGTGGTTCACGCAGTGGCGCGCGCAGCAGGCCGAGAGGTCCTGGCGGTAGAGGGCGTCCACGAAGTCCTCGTCGTCGAACGAGTTAGTGCCGGTCCTGAGGCCGTAGAGCATAGCCGCGCGGATGCGGGGCGTGTCCACCTCGGTGAAGCGGACGTTCCCGATGGCGGAAAGATGCCGGCACATGAAGCAGAACCGGCAGTTCATGATGGCGTCTTCGTACTTGTCGATGTTCATGATTCTCCTCCTTGTTAGCATCCTGCGAAGCCGAGCTTGCCTGGGTTCATGATGCCGTTCGGGTCCAGCTGTTTCTTGATGCCCTCCAGGACCGGCATGGCCGTGCCGTAGAGGTCCTTCACGTAGCGGCCGAGCTTCAGGCCGACGCCGTGATGCTCGTTGATGACGCCGCCGTTGGCGATCGCGGCGCGGATGGCTTTGTCCCAGACGGCGTTGTAAAGCGCCGCGGCCTCGCGCTCGTTCGGCGGAACCTTGTCGCCCGGGAAGATGAAGCGCGCGTAAAGCATGCACCCCCACTCGTACCAGTGGGAGAAGTGCCCGATGAAGCGGGCATCGGGGAACTCCTTGTTCACGACGTTCTTCATCGCCCAGTACACCTTCTCGATGTGCGCGAAGTCGGCGACCGTGTCGAGCGTGCCGAACGCCTGCGGCACATGGAACATGTACCCGGGATAGAAGAACTTGTACTTGTTCTCCCACCACCACTCGCCGCCCTTCGCGCCGAGGTCCTTGCCCTTGAACTCGCGCTCCATGATCTCACGGGCGTACTTCATCTGGCTGGCGACGATGTCCTTGCGGCCGTCAAACCCGAACACCAGGTACGCGCCCCTGTCGAGGTTGATGCCGAACACCTTCGAGACGTGAGTCTTCGTCTCCGTCTCGTCGTAAAGGCGCATCGCGCACGGACCGAGCCTTGAGCGCATGAGCGTCGCGCCGGCCTGCATCGCGGTGTGGAAGTCCTTGAATATGTACGCGCGGAACTCGCGGGCCTCGGGCTGCGGATGGACCTTCAGCGTCACCTCGGTGATGACGCCGAGCGTGCCCTCGCTGCCGAGGAAGAGCATCGTCAGGTCGGGGCCGGAGGCGTGGCGCGGCACCGGAAGCGTGCGGATGATCTCGCCGGACGGCGTGACGACCTCAAGCGACATCACCATGTCCTCGATCTTGCCGTACTTCGTGGAGAGGACTCCCGTCCCGCGGTGCGCCAGGAAGCCGCCGATCGTAGCGCAGGAGATGGACGCCGGCAGGTGCATCGTGGAGAATCCCTCCTTGTTGCAGTTCCATTCCAGATGACGCGCGATGATGCCAGTCTGGCAACGGACGGTGTAACTCTCCCTGTCCACGCCGTAAAACTTGTTCATGCGCTTCATGTCAAGGATGATGCCGCCGTAGATCGGAAGCGCCCCACCCTGCGAGCCGGAGCCGCCGCCCCACGGGACGACCGGAATCTTGTACTGGTTGGCGATCTTCATCACCTTGGCGACCTCTTCGGTGCTGCCGGGGTGGACGATGAAGTCCGCCTTGGGGCACTCCTTGCCGCGGTCATGCCACATCTCTGGAATCCAGTAATAGTCGATGGAGTGGCCGAACTTGTCGGCGAACTTCACGTCGACGTTTGCGTCGCCCACAGCGTCGGTAAGCTCCGTCCGAATCATCTCGAACATGTAGCTGTCGGTCTTGATCTTCATTATCAGTTCCTTCCGTGACTTGCTGATGCCGTATATTATACTACAACGGCTGTGAGAGTTGGCCGAAAAGATTTGAAAAAATGTGAGAAAAATTGAGAGCCTGCATCAAGATGCGGCGGCAGGATAGAACGGATAGATGACCGGCAGCAGCAGCATCGAAAGGACGAACGCCAGCGCGGAAAGGCAGATGCCGGGCTTGAAAAAGTCCTTGAAGCGCAGTCCGCCCGGCTCGAGGATCATCGAGTTCGCCGGAATAGCGAGCGGCGTGCAGACTGCGACCGACGAGGCGATGAGGATCGCGATCACGACGGCGCGAGGGTCGGCCCCGAGTGTCTTAGCGATAGTCCAGCCTATCGGACAGAACAGCGCGCAGGTCGCGGTGTTGCTCATAACCTGAGTCAGTCCCCAGACCGTCAGCCAGAGGACGGCCATCATCACAAGCGGTCCGTGCCCTCCGCCGACGCACACCACGGCATCGGCAATCTGCCGCGCCGCGCCGGTCTTCATCATCGCGTTGCCGAGGGGCGTCATGAACGAGAGCAGGAATACCGCCTGCATGTCGAAGGCGGCGAACGCCTCCTTCTGCGTCAACACGCCGAAAAGGACGACTGCGACCGCGCCGACGCAAGCCGTCACGTGCATCGGCGGCAGCCACTTGAAGTAATCCGCGCAAATCATCGCCCCAACCGTCCCGAGCAGCACGGCAACCGTGAACCAGCCCTTCCAGCCAGGCAGCGCCGCGCCCTGCGCACCACCGCCGCCAGCTTCGGCATCGCCCTTTGACGGAAGCAGCTTCGGGCCGACCAGCGCATAGAAGACCGCCGCCGCGACGAGAAGCGGAATCCCGACGCCCGCATACTCGAAGAACCTCACGCTCATCGCGCCCTCGGAAAACTTCTCGATCGTCTCCTTTGCGATAAGGTTCCCTGGGCTTCCGATCACCGAGATGTTACCGCCCAGCGTCGCGCCCGCCGTCAGCGGAATCAGCAGCCGGCTGGGGCGCACCCGGTGCGAGGCGGCGGCGCCCATGACGATCGGTATCAGGATCGCCACGGTCCCCGTGTTCGACACGAACGATGACACGACGCCCGAGAACAGCGTCACGACCATCATGAGAGACCGTTCGCCCGGACAGAACCGGAACAGCAGCCTGCCGATCCGCTCCGCCATGCCCGTCCTGAACAGCGCCGCGCCGATCACGCTCATCGCCACGACAAGTATTATGGACTGTCCGACAAGCGGAGCGAATATCTCCTTCACATCGATGACGCCGCAGAAGTAAAGCGCCAGCGGCACCATGAACACCATGAGCCCCATCGGCAGGAAGTCTGCGATGAAAAGCCCAAGGGCAATCAGGAATACGGTCAGCGTTATCGCGGCAGGCGTCATGGCTACTTTCCCAGGAGCCGCGCCGCGGCACTGCCGCATTCCGCGGTAGTCGCTGTGCCGCCCATGTCGGGCGTAAGCGAAATCTTCTCCCTCAGCATCTTCGCGATCACGCCAAGCACCTTATCAGACCAGCTCCGGTGGCCGAGGAACTCCAGCATCTGCGCCGCGCTCCACACGGTCGCAAGCGGATTCGCCAGCCCCTTCCCCGCAATGTCGGGCGCGCTGCCGTGAATCGGCTCGAACATCGACGGAAACTTCCGCTCTGGATTCAGGTTCGCACCCGCCGCGAGCCCCATTCCGCCGGAAATCGCCGCGCCAAGGTCGGTCAGTATGTCGCCGAAGAGGTTTGAGGCGACGACGACCTGAAAGCGCTTCGGATCCTTCACCATGAACATCGAGGCTGCGTCCACCAGAAGCGAATGAGTCTCCACGTCGGGGTATTCGGCGCCGACCTCCTTGAACACCTGGTCCCAAAAGACCATCGAGTAATTGAGCGCGTTGCCCTTCGAGATGGAGGTCAGCGTCTTCTTCTCCCGACGCGCGAGCTCGTAGGCATAGCGAATGATCCGCTCGGTGCCCTTGCGGGAGAACACGCCGTTCTGTATCACGACTTCCTCGGGCGTGCCGCGGTAAAGCCACGCGCCGGAACCGGAGTATTCGCCCTCCGAGTTCTCCCGGATGAACGTCATGTCGATGTCCTCCGGCTTTGCGCCGACGAGCGGACACGGCGCGCCCGGCAGCAGCTTCACCGGACGCACGTTCACGTACTGGTCAAAGCCGTGGCGGATCTCAAGGAGCAGCTCACGGAGGGAAACGTGATCCGGCACGCCGGGAAAGCCGACCGCGCCGAGGAAGATCGCGTCGAACTTCGCCAGCGTCTTCAGCGCGTCCGCCGGCATCATTCGCCCAGTCTTCAGGTAGTATTCGCACCCCCACGGGAAATGCGTGAATGAGAAGCAGAACGTCCCGTCGAGCCGGGCCGCCCGCTTCAGGACCTTTTCGCCTTCGGCGATGACCTCGGGGCCGATGCCGTCGCCGGCGATCACCGCAATCCTGTGTTTCTTCGCAATCACGACCACCGCCTGTCGTTAGACCATTCGCCGTCCCATTCCTTCGTAGGCGCCCACGGCGGCGGGAAGCCTGCGCAAGACTGCTTCCTGATGAGCTTTTCGTTCAGCTCGTCGATGCCGAGGCCCGGCTTCGTCGGCACCTTGATGAAGCCGCCCTTGTAGGAGAGCACGGGCTTCACGAGGTCGCCCCACCACGGCACGTCGACGGAATGCAACTCAAGCGCCATGAAGTTCCTGGTCGCCGCCGCCACATGCACCGCCGCGAGGCAGGCTATCGGCGACTCCGCCATGTGGATGTTCATCTGCACTCCGCAGTCCTCGGCCATGTCGCCGATCTTCTTAGTCTCCATCATTCCGCCCGCCGTCAGCAGGTCGGGATGCACCACCGCAAGCGCGCCGGATTCGAGGAGCGGCCTGAAATTCTCCTTCAGGTAGATGTCCTCGCCGGTGCCGAGCGGCGTCACGGTCGCCGCGTGAAGCTGCTTCCACTGCCCGGTCATCTGCCAGGGCAACACGTCCTCGGCCCACGAAAGATGGTACTTCTCAAGCCGCCTCAGCAGCTGCACGCAGTCCTCGTATGGTATGTGGCCGAGATGGTCGATGGCGATCGGCACCTCCCAGCCGACGACCTCGCGCACGTCGGCCATGTACTTCTCAAGGAAGTCCAGCCCCTTCTCGGTGATGTGGATGCCCGTGAAGCCGTGCGCCGTGTTGAAGAGGTCATACGCCTCGCCACGCATGGAGCGCGGGTCGATGGAGCCATGCGGCGTCTGCACAACATGCTTCATCTTCTTCATGTAGCCGAGATAGCCCAGAGGCGCGATCAGCGCTCCCGGAACGTTCATCAGGAGCTCTATGCCGAGGTCCATCTTCAGGAACGTGAAGCCCATCTTCATGCGCTCCTTGAGCGCCGCGCCCATGTCCCTGCCGCCGCCTTCGGAATCCGTGTCGCAGTAGCAGCGTATCTCGTCGCGCCACCTGCCGCCGAGGAGCTGCCACACGGGGAGCCCCCACGCCTTGCCGCAGATGTCCCAGCACGCCAGCTCCACGGCGCAGACGCCGCCAGCCTGGCGCGAGTCGCCGCCGAACTGCCTAATGCGCCTGAACACCTTTTCCACGTTGCACGGGTTCTCGCCGAGGATGCGGCTTTTAAGCATCGCGGCGTACGTGCGGCTCGATGCATCGCGCACTTCGCCGTAGCCGACGAGCCCCTGGTTCGTGTTGAGCTTCATCAGCGTGCAGCGCTTCGGCGCCCCGTCGATGTCGGCGAAGCGCATGTCGGTGATCTTGAGCGTCGAAGGATTGATCTTGTTGATGTGCATAAGCCCCCTTACCTCACTTCCGCAAGCGTTGTCCGCTCCTTGCCGTCGGAATCCTTCCAGCTGAGACGGTAGCGTCCGCGAAAACCCCTGAACGTCACCTTGCCGCCGGCGGCCTTCACGGTCGTCTTCGTCTTCCACTCCCGGTTCACGAGGTCGTCCATCGCGAAGTACGCCGTCTTAGGACGCATGTCGCGGGTGAAGAGTCCGCTGATGGAAGGCTCGCCCGGCGCGCCGCAGTCGTCCACCACGTTCCACCACGTGATGCCGTTCATCTTCTCCACCGAGAACCAGGCGCGGTAGAGGTTGCGCATGATGATCGCCTGAACCATCTGCCCGCGCGGCGAACTGTCTGGCGCGGTGATGGTGATTTCCGAGAGGTGTATCGGCCTGCCCGCCTGCGACAGGACGCGGAAGCGTTCCGCGACGGCTTCGGGGTGCGTCTTCTTGTACGCCTCCTCAGTGAACTCGCCGCGGGCGATCGACACGCTCTCCGCAGGATTGAACAGGTGCATCTGCGAACCTACCACGTCGATCTTCGCGCCGTTCGCCGCGAGGTCGCGGATCTGGTCGAAGAACGGAACCATGTTGTACTCGTTGATGTTCAGCCAGGCGGTCTCAGGCATGTACTTATGCGACCACACGAACGCCTTGTAGGCGTAGTCCGCCGGCATCGGACCGTACCAGCTCCTGTCGAACGGCTTGCCGCGCACGGCCTTGCGCCCGAACTTGTCGAAGTCCGTCGCGCTCTCGTTCACCACGTCCCACGAATCGACGCGGCTGCCGTAGCGGGCGGCGATGTCGCGGATGCGCCGCTCGTAGAAATCGGCCTGGGCCTTGATGTAGGTCGGCACGAGCGCGGCAATCTCCTCGTCCGTCAGCTTGGCATATATCTTCTTCCAAGCGTCGGTCCAATCTCGCGTCCATTGACGGTCGCACGCGCTGATCTCCTTGTGGAAGTCGAAACTAGGCACCGTAACGCCGCTCGCGGCCTCAAGCGCACGCTTCTCCGCCGCGGGACAGTAATCGCTCCAGAGCCAAGTCGGCGAATGCCAGTGGGGGCTTCCCCACACGAGAGGATGCCCGTGGATGCGGCAACCCTTCGTCTTCAGGAACGAGATCACCGGATCCGGCGGCGGACGCCGCCAGTGCGGCTGTTCCTTCGGTTGCGGACAGCTGTTCCAGAAATTCTCCGTGTCCTCGTAGCGCTCCTCGAAGCGCGGCGCGTAGGGATACCGTTCCAACGTCCGCCAGTAGAACGCGACGGTCGCGGAGTTGAAGAGCGTGCCGTACAGCTCCTTGTAGCGGTCGTTCCACTCCTTCTTGCCGAGCTGGTTGAAGTTGAAGATGTGCGCGCCGAAGAAGAACGCATGGCTCTCCTGCTCCACCTTCACCTCGGCGCCGTCCGGCGCGGCGACTTCGACGGTTGCATCGGCCTTGCGGTACTTCTCGATGTCGGCGTCGATCTTCGCCTGGACCCCTTCGTTCCAGATGTTCCAATACGCCTCCGACATGACCGAACGGTCGATCGAGAAGCCTGCGAACGCAATTGCGGCGTTCGACAGGATTACGGCGGCGGAAACCAGAACCCAAGACGCTGCTGACCTTTTCATGTCCTCTCCTAGCGTTGCAATCAGCCGTGGCAAGGGCAGCCGGGACAGGAACCGCCGCACGACACGTCCTTGCCAGTCCAGCAGAAGGTGCAAAGGCGATCCTTCGGCAACCCGATCGCCGCAACGAGGTCGTCGACCGTCTGGAAGGCCAGCGACGTGAGATTCAACTTGCGGCGTATGTACTCAACCATTTCCCGGTACGGAGCGCCGCGTTCGTCCTGGTACTTGTCGATGTCGGCGCCCTCGCCCTCGTTGTCGCGTATGTAGCGGCGCGTGATGAGGTCGTATTCGTTCTTGGAGCGCGAGAAGTTTATGAAGCGGCAGGGGTAGAGGAGCGGCGGACATGCGATCCTCACGTGCATCTCGCGGCAGCCCTCGGAATAGAGGCGGTCGGCCTGCCTGCCGAGCTGGGTGCCGCGCACGATCGAGTCGTCGCAGAAGACGAGCCGCCTGTCGCGTATGAGGCCGGGAATCGGAATCAGCTTCATCGCCGCGACCTTCTCGCGCTGCTTCTGGTCGGACGGCATGAACGACCGCGCCCAGGTCGGGGTGTACTTTACGAACGGACGCGCGAACTTTATGCCCTTCTCGTGCGCGTAACCGAGCGCATGCGACGTGCCGGAGTCCGGAATGCCGCATGCGGCGTCCGCCACCGTGTCGTCGCGCTTCGCGAGGGCGCTGCCGCAGCGGTAGCGGGCCATCTCCACGTTCCGTCCCTCGTAGGACGACGCCGGATAGCCGTAATACACCCAGAAGAACGCGCAGATCGCCATCTTGTCGCCTGGCGGGATCACGGTCGAGACTTCGCCGTCGGGCGTCAGCTCCGCCATCTCGCCGGGCCCGAGGTCGCGGACGTACTCGTAGCCCAGGTTCGGCAGCGCGCACGACTCCATGAGCGCAATCATCGAGCCTTCCTTGCGCCCGACCACGATGGGCGTGCGCCCGTAGCGGTCGCGTGCGGCGAAGAGCCGCCCTTCCTCCGTCAAGATCAGTATCGAGCAACTGCCCTCGATACGGCTTTGAACGTAGCGCACGCCGTCCACTATCGACGGCTGCGTGGCAATAAGGGCGCTCACGACTTCCGTCGGGCCGACCATCCCGCTCGTCGTCGAATACTGGAGCTGGGCCGAGTTGCCCACGAACAGCTCGCGCTTGAGCTCCTCGATGTTCGATATCAGCCCCACGGTGACGATCGCGAACGTGCCGAGATGCGAGCACATCACGAGCGGCTGGGGATCGGTATCTGAAATAACGCCTATGCCGACGCTTCCCTCAAAACCGGTGATGTCATGCTCGAACTTTGAACGGAACGGCGCGTTCTGTATGTTGTGAATGGATCTTTGAAAACCCCGCCTGCCAAGAACCGCCATCCCGCCGCGATGCGTGCCGAGATGCGAATGGTAGTCCGTGCCGAAGAAGAGATCGATTACGCAATCCTCCTTCGCAACAACTCCGCAAAATCCGCCCATGCCTCCCCCTTGTCTGTATGGATGAAGATATTATACCAAAAAATCGCGAATGGTCCGCAAGCCCGGAATGGTCTCCAGCGGGTAGTGAGTGCCGAAACGCTTCTCCGCCTCCATCACCAGGCGAAGGTGGGCTACGCTGTCCCAGGCAGGGATGGAGCCATAGGCGCTGTCTGGCGAGAGCGACGCGCGGTCCACGCCGAAAAGCGAGGCGGCGAAGGCGATGAACGCCTCGCAGTAGAGGTCCCCGACAGTCCGTACCGCATTCAGCCGCACGATGTCCAGCGGCGCGCCCCAGTCGTTCTCCATCAGCACGAGCAGCCCGAACGCCTGAAGCGAACACCAGCCCGGCACCTGACGGAAATCGGTGTCGAAGCCGACCCCGTCCACTTCAAGTACCTGCGCTACCGACTCGTAGAACAAGTTGCTCATGAAATCTCTATCCTCCTTGCATCTTCGCCGTCCAGACAGGCAAACGAAACGCGCACCGCATCTTCAGGAACGAGCGACCCGGCTCGCTCCGGCCATTCCACCGCAAGAATCGCCCCCCTGGCGAGAAAATCCTCCCAGCCGATCGCAAGCACGTCGTCCTCGGACGCCAGACGGTAGAGATCCATGTGCACGAGAAGGCGTCCGTCAGCCGACCCGTGCTCCTGCACCAGGCAGAACGTCGGCGAGGTGACGCGTCCGGCGACGCCGAGCGCGGCGGCGAGCCCCTGCACGAACGTGGTCTTGCCGGAGCCAAGGTCGCCTTCGAGACATACGACGTCGCCCGGCTTAAGTTCCGCCGCAAGCCGCCGCGCCAGCGCCCATGTCTCCTCGACCGAACCGACCTCGAATGTGCCCTTCATAATCTCCAAACCTTCATGTCAGCGGACGGCAGGGTTGAGGTATATCGGCAGCGGCTCGGGACGCAAGACCGATGGATTTGCCTCCGCGAATCGGCGAAGCCCGTCGTCCGTGGGGACCCTACCGCCAAGATAGCGAGCGCCAAACGTTTCCTTCAGCAGCGCGTCGATGCGAGCGGCGTCCGGCGTCGTCACCGCGTGGTCGGCCGGGACGGCAGACGCCAGTTCCGCTTCCCCGACCTGGAATATGTCACGTTCGGGACGAAACCCGTCAAAGAGCGCCACCCAGAACTGTCCGCGCCTGGCGTCCCCCACCACGGCGAGCGGGCCGTCGCCGGCCAGAGCGCAGGCGGAAGGCAGACCGAGAACCTCGCATCGGCGTCCAAGCGCGTAGCCTTGCGCGAACGCCAGCGCGGAGCGTATGCCGGCGAACGATCCGGGGCCTGTACCGACGACGATCCTGTCGACGCCGTCCAAGGCGAGCGACTCGACCCAGTCGCCGCGACTGCCGTCGCTGACGGACCTGTCAATGTAGAGCGTGCTCATCGCGTCTCCTTCACAGTGTAATGGCTTTCCTGCCCGTAGGGGAAGTAGGACGGGACATAGTTGCCGACCCGCGAGCGGATCAGGGAGTAGTTCTTGTTGAAGTTGGTGAATATCCAGGGGCAGTCTTCACGGACAATCTCCTGGCACCGCCGCCAGTGCGCGTTTCGCTCCTTCTCGTTAGCGGAGTCAAGCGCGGCGTCGTATTCGCGGTCGAACTCGGGGTTCTCGTAGTTGGCGTGGTTCGGCCCGGGACTGACGTTGCGGGAGTAGAACAACTGAAGCAAATTCTGCGCGTCAGGATAGTCAGCCACCCACCCCATGCGGAACATCTGCACATGGCCCTCGTTGACCGCGCGCAGGAACGCGTCCCACGTAAGGTACTGGAGCTCCAGCCGTATGCCGACGCGGTCGTAGAACGCGGCCATCAGCTCGCCTGCCTCGCGGCTGTCCTGCGTCGGGCGGCCGATGGTCAGCGTCAGCGAAAGGCGGCGTCCGGTGGCGGGGTCGATGCCGCCGGGGTAGCCTGCTTCCGCCAGAAGGCGCTTCGCCAGCTCAGGGTTGTAACGATACGGGAACGGCGTCTCAAGCCGTCCGCCGATGCCCGGCGGGACAGGTCCGTCGCACTCTCTGATGCGACCGTTGTAAAAACGTTCCCAGGAAGGATAGTCGAATGCCGCGTTCAGCGCCTGACGCAGGCTGCGGTTGCCGCCAAGCACACGGTCGCGCATGTTGATGCCGACATACAGCACGTCCAGCGACGGCGTCGAATGAAGGCTCACCCCAATCTTCGCCAAGGATGGCAGGAGAAGTCCGTCCGGACCGACGACGGAATCCCAGTTGTCGCGCGAGACCTCGCCGAGGAAGTCTATCTCGCCCTTCAGGAACATCAGCCACTGAGTGCTGGCGTCGTCGATGACGAGATAGCGCACCTCGTCGAAGCCATCTCCGCCGGGCTGGCGCCGCTTGAACACCATCTCATGGTTCTTCCACCACGACGCAAGGCGGAATGGACCGGTTCCTTCGCCATCCGCGCCGACGACCGCCGCAGGCGCCATCGCCATGAGCCAGGGGAAGTAGTGCGTCCGCCGATGCAGGCGAACCTCGACCGTGGCGGAATCGGGAGCGCTCACGGACGCGATCTCCTTCGCCATCCAGGCGTTCGGCGAAGTCAGCGCGGGATCGCCGAGCCGTTTAAGGGACGCGACGACGGCCTCCGCCGGACCATGCAGCGTGCGGAACACATAGCGCAGCCCGTCGGCATCAACCTTCGGCATGTCGCAATAGCCCGGCGCAAGACGGTATGGCCGCGCCAGGTAGTCGACGGTCAGAGGCGTCTCGTAGACGAGCTGGACGGCCTGCGCGTCGTACATGCTCCGCGTCATCACGGGGTCCATCGTCGAGACGCGCTCCATCGGACGCGAGAAGGCTGCGGCAAGAAGCGCCGCCAGAAGCGATGGGACGCCACTAGGCATGGATCTCCAGGCGAAGGTCTATGCGCTTGGGCGCTCCCGGCAGCTGCGCCAGGCGGGCCGCGACGGAGCGCAGGCGCGGACGCACCGTGAACGCCGTCGGCGCATTGCGCACGTAGACGAATATCTTGCCGTCCTCGTAGCGGCCGGGTACGGCCGGTAGCGACGGGAAGAGTCGACCCCAGTTGTCCACAAGCGAGTCGAAGAACGCGTTGCGCTCCGTGACGAGGTCCTTGAACGCGGCGTCAAGGGCCGAGGAAAGGTTTGCGTGACGCCCGCGCTGGTCAGGCGCCAGGGGCTTCCAGTCAACTCCGTTCTCGAACGCCACCGCAGACCTCGCTGACGCTATTTCGCCTTCATCTGGAGCCACGCCTCAATGAAGGGCTGCAGGTGTCCGTCCATCACGCCGTTCACGTCGCTGGTCTCGTACTCGGTGCGGAGGTCCTTAACCATCGTGTAGGGACAGAAGACGTAGCTGCGTATCTGGCTGCCCCAGCCGTTCTCGCTCTTCGCGCCGTAGAAGCGGTCCATCTCGGCCTTCTTCTGGTCTTCGTAGTACTCGTAGAGCTGGGCTCGCAGCATGTTCATCGCCTTCTCCTTGTTCATGTGCTGCGAGCGTTCCTTCTGGCAGGCGACCACGATGCCGGTCGGAAGGTGGGTGAGGCGCACGGCGGAGTCGGTCTTGTTGACGTGCTGGCCGCCCGCGCCGCCGGAGCGGTACGTGTCGATCCTGAGGTCCTCGTCCTTGATCTCCACGTCGATGTCCTCGTTTATCTCGGCGACAGTCTCCATCGAGGCGAAGCTTGTCTGGCGACGCTTGTTGGCGTCGAACGGCGATATGCGCACGAGCCGATGGATGCCGCGCTCGGCCTTCAGCATTCCGAATGCGTACGGGCCTTCCACGCGGAAGTAGACGTCCTTGTAGCCGGCTTCTTCGCCCAGCTGCACGTCATATTCCTCGACCTTCCATCCCTGCGACTCGGCGTAGCGCTGGTACATGCGGTAGAGCATCGCGACCCAGTCGCACGCCTCGGTTCCGCCCTGACCGGCGTGGAGCTTGACGAACACGTTGCACTGGTCGAACTTGCCGCCGAGCAGCGACTGCAGGCGCAGCTTGCCGAAGAACGAGTCGGCCTTCTCGCATTCAGCAAGCGTGTCGCGGAGAGCCGACTGCTGCGCCTCGCCCTCTTCCATCTCCGCCAGCTCCAGCATCACGCCGGCGTCCTCGACAGTCTTTACGAGCGCGTCGTACGGCCCGACGTAGGCGCGTTCGGCGTTCGTCGCGGCGATCACTTCGCGGGCCTTCGCCGGACTGTTCCAGAATTCCGCCTTGGCCTGCTCCGCCTCCAGCCCTGCCAGCTTCGCGCGCCGCTCCTCGACGCGTATGTAGTCCGCCATCTCGCCGACCTTGGCCGTCAGCTCGGCTATCCGCTGGCGGACAGACTCGGTCTCAAGCAGCTTCTCTTTCTTCTCCTCTGCCATGGTGCAGCGTATTATACCAAAAACACCCAAGCCCTGTCCCGCCCGCCGAAAGTCCTCTCGGTTGCACGCCGGCCCGTCCAGTCGGCTCCGGGTGGAGCGCGCGACACCGAGCGAGCAGCCCCGACGCGACAGCGCTACTCTGCGATTCCGAGCAGGTACACCTTCGCCGCGTGTACCGGCAACGATGCCTCGATCCTGTCTAACGCACCCATGTCAGTCCCGGCGAAGACGTCGCGGACGGCGAACGCGCCGCCGAGCGGATGCGAGAGCTGCCACTCCCCATCATCGGTCAGGTTGAAGAACGCAAGCACCCTGCGTCCGTCGGACAGTTCGCGCCGCCAGATGCGGCGCTTGCCGCCGTCGACGTCCTCAAACGTCGCGGGCTTCGCCGGATAGTCCTGGTTGATCTCGATAAGGTCGTCGTTAGTGACGAGCGAGAGCGTGAAGTCGTCGATATGCTCTATGTCGCAAGAGAGGAACAGCGGCGCCGGGATTATCGCCCACCACGCAAAGTGGCTCGCGATCTCGTCGTGCGTCAACTTGTTGTTCATTTCTTTTGGAAGCGCCTGTCCAGGACGGGGCGCATGCACGACGGACTCCTTCCTGTCGATGCGCATCGCACCTACGGCCAGCATGTCGAGATCGTACCAAAAACCCGGCCGGACATGCGGCAGCCAGCCGTCCGCACGGCGCATGACCTTTTCTGTCAGCGATTTCCAGACGTCCCTGGTGTCGCTGTTACCCCTGGCGAGCTCGCAGCATGCCGCGAACTCCTGCACATTCGACAGCTTGGCGCCTGTGCAGACCTGGAGAACGAAGTCGCGCCCTGTCGCGTCAAGCGCCTCGCGCATGATGCGCGTGTGGTGCGGCTCGGTGCGCGACCAGTCGTACTTGAGCCAGTCGAAGCCCCATTCCGCGAACTGCAGGGCGTCCTCCTTCTCGTAGCCCTTCTTGCCACAGCCGCCGAAGTGCGGGTGGAAGTAGTCCGGGTCAAGTGGATAGTCGGTCGAACCGAGAAGAAGCCGCTCGCGGCGCGATCCCCAGGCGTGCACCATCGGCGTGGAATAGATGCCGGCCTTGAGGCCGAGCGAATGTATCTTCTTCACCATGCCGCCCATGTCGGGGAACTTCTCGTTCGGCTGCAGCGCGGCTGTGTTCGTCGCGTTACGCTGGCCCTGCCAGCATGAGTCGACGTTCACGTAGACATAACCATGCGCCGCAAGGCCCTTCTTCACGAGTGCCTCCGCCGTCGCCTCCATGAGCTCCTGATCCACGTCGCTGGTGAACGCGTTCCAGCTCGTCCACCCCATCGGTGGCGTCAGCGCACGACGGTCGCAGATGACGAGCGAGAACCGTTTGCGGGCCGAGCCGAACGCATTGACGGCAGAAACCTCGAACTGGTATTCACCTGCCTTCTCAACCTTGCCGGAAAGCATGCCCAGTTTCGCATCAAGTGAGACCCCAGGCGGAAGACTTCCGTCGGAGACGGAAAACTTCAATCCATCACGGCTACCGCACGTTGGGAATGCATAAAGGAATGCGCGGCCCGGCGTCGCGCCGTATGCCTTCGGACCGTTAATGCGCGGCGTTCCTTCGTCCCACCGCGCTCCGCCCTGCGCCGCGGCGGACACCGCTAGCGCAGCAACAACCAGAATCTTAACTGTCTGCTTCATGCGATTTCCTGCTTTCCTGACAGCGTGAGAAACCGCATTACGGAAGCGTTCTTCACTTCCCGCCGTGCTGGGCGCAGTAGTTGCTGCCCTCGACCGGCTTGCGGACGCACTGCTTGCCGTTATACGTCAGCGCGCGGCACTGCGTGACGGGATGGGACGGCTTCACCGAGGGAGAGTGCTGCTTGCAATAGTCGCTTTCGCCGTCCTTCTTGTGCTTGCAGCGCGTCCCGGCCTGCGTAATCGCCCAGCAGGTTCCGTCGTCCTTAAGCTCCTGCTCGCCCTGAGCATTCTGCTTGTCCTTGGCCTCCGGCTCGCTCTTAGCTTTCTGCTCGCTTTTAGCCTTTTGCTCGCTCTTAGCCTTCGGCTCGCTCTTGGCCTTCTTGGCGGTCTTCGCCTGATCGGCGTGCCCGATGCAGTAGGACGAGCCTGGGTCGGCTTCGCGCTTGCAGCGCTCACCCTTTTGCGTCATGCCCTCGCACTGCGCGGCAGACAGGGTAGTCCCTACTAGACATGCCGCAACCGCAATCAAAAGTTCTCTCATTTTCATACCTCCTTGTATTGTTGTTGAAAAACCTCAAGCGCCGTGGAAGCCTTGCCCAGTCAGTCGCTGAAGACTTCGTCGAGTGCGTCGGAAATCATGTCCACGGCGTCCTCGAGGTCGTCCTCGCCGAGCGTCAGCGGCGGCAGGAAGCGCACCACGTTCTTGCCGGCGGACAGCGCGAGGAGGCCCTGGCTCTGCAACGCCTCGATGATCGGCTTCACGTCGCAGTCGGCGACAAGACCGATGAGCATGCCCTTGCCGCGCACCTCCAGCAGCTTGTCGTACGAATCGACGAACCCCTGCAGGGCCTCGCGCAGAAGCCCGCCGACCTTCACCGCGTTCTCAAGAAGGCCCTCGTCCTCGATGACCGATATCACCGCGTTCGCCGCAGCCGCCGCGACGGGATTGCCGCCGAAAGTGGAGGCGTGGGACGACAGGGTGAAGACGTCAGCGAGCTTTGCGTTGGAGACGAGCGCACCCATCGGGATTCCGTCCGCAATCGCTTTCGCGCAGGTGAAGAGGTCTGGCTTGACGCCCTCGTAGCCCTGCCACGCGAACCACGACCCCGTGCGGCCCATGCCGCACTGCACTTCGTCGCAGATCATCAGCAGGTTCTTCTCGTCGCAAAGCGCACGGACGCCCCGCATGAACTCATCAGTCGCGGGCAACACGCCGCCCTCGCCCTGCACGGCCTCCAGCATCACGGCGACTGTCTTGTCGCCCACGGCAGCCTTTACGGACTCAATGTCGTTGAAGTCGGCGTATGCGAAGCCGACGGGCAGCGGGTCGTAGCCCTCCTGGCACCACGCCTGCGCCGTCGCCGCGAGCGTGGCAAGCGTGCGCCCGTGGAAACCCTGGCGCATGGTGACGATCTCGTAACGTCCGCCGTTCGCCGCGCCCCACTTGCGGGCCAACTTGATGGCCGCCTCGTTGGCCTCGGCACCGGAATTGCAGAAGAACGCCTTGCCGCCGAGGCCGGAAATCTCCACGAGCTTGTCGGCAAGTAGCGTCGCCGGCACGTTAGCGAACAGGTTGGACGCATGCGTCAGCGTCGCGGCCTGGGTCCGGATCGCGTCCACGACCTTCTTGTGGCAGTGGCCGACGTTGTGCACACCGATGCCGCTGGTGAAGTCGTAATAGGAACGCCCGTCCACGTCGCGGACCGTAATTCCCTTCCCCGACGCGATCACCACCGACGGCGCATACGTCGGCATCACCTTGGACTTGTAAAGCCCGAGTATCTCCTGTGTCTTGTTGCTCATTCCGTTATCTCCGTTCCCACGCCTTCCCGCGTGAATATTTCAAGTAAAAGCGAATGCGCCATGCGACCGTCGACGAGATGCACCTTGCGCACCCCGGCGCGGATCGCGTCGCAGCAGCTCCTGATCTTCGGGAGCATTCCGCCGGAAATCGTGCCGTCCGACGTCAGCTTCTCCACGTCGCCGAGGTGCAGGGTCGAAAGGAGAGTCTGAGGGTCCTCTGGATCCTTGAGCAGACCCGGGACGTCCGACACCAGCATGAACTTCCTCACCTGAAGCTCCTTGGCGAGGGCCGCGGCAGCATAGTCGGCGTTGATGTTGTAGAGGTGGCCGTCATCAACACCGGTTCCAAGCGGGGTCACGACCGGTATGATGTGCGCGTCAAGCATCTCCACCACCGCGCGCGCCGTCACCCGCACGACCTCCCCAACGTAGCCGCGGTCGGGCTCGGCTATCTTCTTCGCCCCGAATATCCAGTTGCCGTGCAGGGGCTTCGCGTTCGCTCCCCGGTTGCAAAGCCGCGCCACGATGTCGGGGTTGACGACGTTGTTGAGCGTCTTGCGGACAATCTCCATCGTCGGCTCGTCGGTGACGCGCAGCCCGTCCACGAACGCCGGCACGTGGCCGCTCATCTTGATCGCCTTCGTAATCGCCTTGCCGCCGCCATGGACGATCACGACCTTCATGCCCGTCGCGTTCATGAACGCGATGTCGTCCATCAGGCTTTCAAGGTTCTCCTCGACCTCCATCACCGACCCGCCGAGCTTGACAAGCACGACCGAGCCCTTGAAGTCCTGAATGTAGGGCAGGGCCGCCGTGAGTACGGCGGCCTTCGCCTGCGCTGTGTCTATCTTCTCCATACGTTCGTGAAATTATATCAAAAAATACCGGCCAATTTCAGCAGGTTTCGCCTGAACCACCTACTTCACGGCAATCTTGTCGGGAATCGTCTCGATGAGCGTGTCAAGCTGCGAGTCCATCAGCAGTGCACCGTTCTGCACCACGATCACCTTCGACTCCTTCATCTTCGCCAGCACCGGCTTCATCTTCTTCAGCTCTTCGACTATCTTTTTGGCCTCGCCCTTGTTCTTGCAGACGAAGTCCGGCTCGGCCCACGTCATCACCTTGCAGAACATCTTCGACAGCTTCTCTGCGTCAGGAATCGCCTTCAGCCGCTGCATCACGTCGTCCAGCTTCTTCTTCTCCGACGGCCAGTACTTGACGAGCTTCTGGAAGTCATAGTAGGCCCGGTGCGGACACGCGCGGGCCTCGAGGCGAATGCGGGACAAGAGGTCACTGCGCGTCTGCGACAGCGCGTCGTACACGATCTGCGCGTCAGTCGCCTTCTCCGCGTCCTTCGAGAGGATGTCCTTCTGGATCGCGACGGCGACAGGAGCGAGGGGCTTGCCCTTGGCTATCGCGGCGGCGATCGCGGGGTACTTCTCCGGCGAGACGGTTCCGTAGAACGGCTTCCACTCCGGACCCTTCGCAATCTGCGCCTTCGCCTCGCCAATCGCCTTGCTGGCGGCCTTGATGCCGGCTTCGTTCAGCTTACCCTGATAGAGAGGCGCTGTGCCCTTTGGACCCATTACGTAGATGTAGGGACGCTGCCCTTCGGTCTCGGGTCCGCCGACGAGGGAGACTCCCTCGTAGAACGGAGTCTGCGTCGAGTAGAAGTAGGAAAGGCCGGACTCGGTGTTGTCGGCCGGTTTGAGGGCCTTCTTGAGCGCATCGGGGTTCTTGAGCAGCCCGTGGCAGGAGACGACGATCAGCACGTTGCGCGGCAGATCCTCTCGCCTTTCGAAGTCACTGCCTTCGAGCCCGACAAGCCCGGTCTGCGACAGGAACCTGCTGGCAAGGAGCATCTGGTGCTTCAGCGCGGGGCAGTCCTCGACGTCGATCACGATCGTCACGCGATGGCGCAGGTCGGACGGCGTGATCTCGCGCCCCTGTATGTAGTTCTTCTGCACAAGCCCCTGCCACTGCGGGAAGCCTGCGGCCACCGGCTCCATCTTCGCGGCGGGAGCGGCAGAGAGTTCGATTGCCGCGCATGCGGCGCAAAGTAATGCGAGCTTCTTCATTTCGGGTCCTCCGTTATTTCCAGTATTCCTCGATCTCCTCCAGCGTCTTGCCCTTGGTCTCTGGCAGCAGAAACGCTGCCGCAAGGAAGTAGAGGAATGCAAAGCCAGCGAGACAGTAGAATACGGCGGCATATCCGCATGCCTTCTGCCAGGGCAAGAAAGCGTCCGCTATCGCGAACGCAACCATCTGGTTCACGAAGAGCGCGATCGCCATGCCGTTTGCCCGGATGCGACTCGGCATCAGCTCCGAGAGCGCAAGCCACACGACAACGCCTGGCCCGATGGAGAACGATGCGACGAACAACGCGATGCCGCCGACCGTCATCCATCCTGCGAAGTTTCCGCCTGACGCAATCCCCTTTTCGAGCAGCAGGAACATGGAGGCCACGCCGGCAAGCGCAATCACCATGCCGACCGTTCCTATTTTGAGGAGCGTCTTGCGTCCGCTGCGGTCAACGAGGCTGAGCGCGACTGCCGTGACCGGAATCGGCACGAGCCAAACGACGAAGTTGGCGGCGTTGGCCGTGGCTTGAGAGAGACCGGCCTTCATGAACATCGGAATTGAGAAATACTGGATGGCGTTGAAACCTATCGCCTGGTTGCAGATGAGAATGGCAAGCGAGATGCAGAACGGCAGCACATACTTCTTCTGGAAGAGCGTGTCGCCCTTCGCCGCGGCCGCAAGCGCAGCCTTCTCGGCGGCTTCTGCCGCATCACTCGCCATCATCTCGTCTAGAATCTCCCTGGCCTTCGCCTCGCCGTTGTTCGCGGCAAGGGCCGCAAGGGCCTCTTCCTTGCGTCCGCGGCGGTAAAGCCAGCGCGGCGACTCCCTGAGGCCGAGCGCTCCAAGGAAGAAGAGTATCGCAGGTGCCGCACTCGACCAGAAAATCGTCTTCCATGCGAGGGACTTCTGCGCGGCAGTGACGGACGCATCGTCCGCAGCGCCTATCGTGTGGACCACGACCAGCCCCACGACAGAGCAAAAAGTTATGCCGATGAAGTCGAGGAGCTGGAACATCCCGGCGCCCTTCCCGCGGCTGTTCGCATCCAGGCACTCGGCAAGGTACATGGGCACGACTACGCCGATGAAGCCGGCGGCCACGCCCTGCATCGCGCGCCCGAGGAAGAACATCGCATAGTTCCCCTCGGCTATGCAGATTGGAAGGCACGCGAGCGCGGCGACGGCAGCGGAGATGAGCATCATCAGCTTGCGACCCAACTTTTCCGCAAGCCAGCCGGCCGCAAGGCATGCGATTGCCGCGCACATGACGACCGCGCTGGAAAGGTGCGAAACCTGAGCCGTTGTAAAGAGGCCGAGACTTCCGGGGTTGTCTTCTACCGGCCCGATGTAAGGCAGTGCAGGGCCGATGATCGTGCCGCCGAAATCGAACAGCATGCCGCCGCATCCCGCCATCACCAGCAGGAAGACCATGTATCTCTTAGTCTTTTCCACACGCACTCCTTCTTTTTCGGTGTCTGCCGTCCGCCCCCGTGCGGACAAATCTTGCATATTATACCATAAAAAAACGCGCCTGAACTTCAGGCGCGGCACCCCGGTTGACTTCCTAGGGCAGATTATGATATACTTTTTTCCACTTCGTTACATGGGGATATAGCTCAGTTGGTAGAGCGTCTCAATGGCATTGAGAAGGTCAGGGGTTCGACTCCCCTTATCTCCACCAGATTGAAAGGCCGCGCCGAGCGGTCTTTTTTGCTTTCATCGCATTGCTTTTGAGCCATTTCCGTTGCCTTTCCGTTTTCCGTTGCGTCTCGTGGCGCGTTGGCGGCCAATGATGATTTTGATCAAAGGTGCGCCCCCCAAGTACGCTCCAAAGTACGCCCCCATATTATATCATCGATGATGATTGACTTTGGCTCAACCCTGACAATGGCGAGTACACCGTCTACTGGACAGAATGTCAGGTGGGGCAATCGAGGCGCTCGCCCCACAGCGGCATGACGGACGGGAACTCGGCGGCTTCAAGGCGGGCCTTCGCCCTCATCCCATCGCGGTATGTCCAGCGATACCTGCCCTTCGCATGCCCCAGCTCCTGCAGATGAGCGATCACCGCCTTCTTCGGCCGAACCGTCTCGACGGCGCCCTTCACGGGATCCATGCCGCAGTAAGGGTGGAACACCCATAAGTCAGGGCGGCGCGTGACGCCAAGCTTCTCGTGGCTGCAGCAGTCACCAGAATGGTAGAGCGTGAAGTCGCCCACCTGCACCTCGAACGGCGTCGTGTAGTCTATGAGGTAGCTGTTGTGGTCGCAAAGGCCCGTTATGATGGTAACGTCGCCGAACCGGAACGTCTTCGACTTCGCCCTCGTGTAGCCGCCATACTTCCTGTCCCTCACGCCATAGTTGTCGAAGAAGTTGTTCACCACCGGCTTGTGCTCGCCCCTGTCCATCGCCACCTTGAACCGCTCCGTGTAGTGGTCGTTGTGATTGTGGGTGATGAGCGCGAAGTCCAGGAACGGCGCGAACTCCTCCGCACGGCGGTGGTGAAGGTCAATCGAGAACATCGTCTTCGGCGTCTTCACGATCAGCCCCATGTTGTAGAGGTACCACACGGCCGGCCTGTTCGCGTCCGTCACGACCGTGTCCTTCGCTTCGCGGAACACCTTGTCGAACGCCGCCTCAAGCCGCCCCAGCACGGGAAAGCGCGAAACCGCGGCCGACAGCGCCTCCGCACCGGCGGCGCCAGGCTCCAGGCTGCAGTACGCCGCGAAATCCTGCGGCGTCACCGCGTCGATCTCAGACTGGCGCAGGTCAAGCTCCGCCACGCCCGTCGGCTCGTGCGACTGCGCCGCCAGCCTTCCCGCCGCGGCAAGCAGCCCCGCCGAAGCGACGCCCTTTGCAAAATCACGTCTTGTCATGATGCCCTCCTTGGTTGCCGATATTATACAATAAATTCCGTCGTGTTGACGGCGTCAATGCAAACTTGGTATACTACGGGCCACTACAATCAACTGGGTCTGTAGCTCATTCGGATAGAGCAGCGGTTTTCTAAACCGCGGGTAGTGGGTTCGATTCCCGCCAGACCCGCCAACGCGAAAGCACTGAAAGAAAGGAAGGCAGAGATGACAAAATGGGTTTGCCCCGTATGCGGGTACGTGCATGAAGGCGATTCGGCACCGGAGAAGTGCCCCCAGTGCGGCGTTCCGGGCGCGAAATTCCTCAAGCAGTCCGGCGGACTGGACTTCGTGGCCGAGCATCACGTCGGCGACGGCATAGTCGACGACGCGGAGGTCACGCAGGGCCTCAAGGACCATTTCAACGGCGAATGCTGCGAAGTCGGCATGTATCTCGCCATGTCGCGCCAGGCGGACCGCGAGGGCTATCCAGAAGTCGCCGAAGCGTACAAGCGCATAGCGTTCGAGGAGGCCGAGCACGCGGCGAAGTTCGCCGAACTCCTCGGCAAGACGATCGACATCGTCACCGACTCCACAAAGGAGAACCTCCGCCGCCGCATGGAGGCCGAATGCGGCGCGACCGCCGGAAAGCTCGCCATCGCAAAGCGCGCGAAGGAGCTTGGCTACGACGCCATCCACGACACCGTTCACGAGATGGCGAAGGACGAAGCCCGCCACGGCAAGGCGTTCCAGGGCCTCTACAACCGCTACTTCAAGTAGCAGCACGAAAATTCAGCGGCAGCCGACGGGGCTTTTCGCGGGTCACTGATCCCAGGAGATGTCGACTCGCGTCGAGACTCCCGGCGGCGCCGCGAACGTTCGCGGCGTCGGACGCGTGGTTACCCACACGCGTCCGATGCGGAACACAGCCAGATCCGGCGGACGCATGGCCGGTTCCGTCAGCGAAATGAACAGCGGCGTCGACTGCTGCGAAACGAACTCTACGTCAAAGCCACTCCCGGCAAGAGCCCTCATGTTGTCCTGTGCGTTCTCGGGGCTGGCCACGAAACGGCTCACTCCAAGGTCGGCGAGAGCCTGCAAAGCCTGGGTGTTGAACGCATAGAGAGTCCAGTCGGCCGTCACGTCCTCGACGCCTAGCGAACGCAGCATGCGCAGCGTCGCCAAGTCGCTCGCCTCCCAGCGGACGCAGCCCCTGCGGATCAAGCGCTTTGCGTCTGCGCGCAACCTGGCAAAGTCAGGCTCGGCAGTGTAGACGGGCGTCGCGACGCGATCGCCGCCCTCGCCCATCGTCACAATGACCTCGTCCCATTCTCCTGGCGGCATGACCTGGTCGGGACGCATTTTCAGGCGGCGGCACGGGGTCGGACGTTCATGCGTTTCTCCTCGGCGCACAACGTCTTCAAGCGCCGATCCGACCCGCTCCCGCATCGCCTCAGCCCGCGCCGCATCGAGCTTCTCCACAAGCTCGCGGCGAATGTCGTTCAGCACGCTCGGCGGAGCGAAGAGTCCGTCAGGGTCATTC
Organism: Kiritimatiellia bacterium; assembly: GCA_017403825.1. Taxonomy (GTDB): domain Bacteria; phylum Verrucomicrobiota; class Kiritimatiellia; order RFP12; family UBA1067; genus UBA1067. The sequence continues at coordinate 47,201 of JAFRDO010000016.1, read as the reverse complement.
ACCGACAGGCGTCCTAGGCTGTAATCCGTTCCTCCCAGCTTGGCGAAGGCCTTGCGCACGCCCTCTGCCGTCCGATCTGGAGCTTTCGCCTTTTCCAGTGCGAGCGGCTTAGAAACCGAAACGGCAACAGGACTGGCAACACGGCATGAGATGCCGTCGCGGGAAAGGCCAACTTCAACGTCCAGGGTGCAGCCGCCAGGGAGATCGCTCGGACGGAACGACGGCGTGGGAAACATTCGCTTCACCGCGTTCGACATCGAGCAAAATACAGTGCTTCCCGGCTTGATTGCCGACCAATCAGTCGCGCCCGCTCCGGCGGGCCCACGCTCGTCGGGAAGCAGTATCTCCACGTCGGTCCCAGCGTCAACCTCAAGGACCGGCCGCCGCGAAATCGACTGGCGCATTTCGGTTATCCCCATGCCAAGGCGGCGTCCGTCAGCGCCGACAGCCTCGAACTGCAGCCCGTCATGCTTCTCAAGCGCTCGCCTGGTGTGGAAGCGAAGCCAGCTTCGTCCGTCGCGGTCTTTCGTAACATGCTTCACCGTCCCGACGGGCGCGCCGACGTGACCAGGCGAACCCGTGTCGATCGGAGACTCTACCTGCCCGGGCTGGCCGCGGAAATAGAGTTCCGTCGTGCGGCGGGAGAAGACCGTTTCCAGATCCTCGACCGAGACCCCCTTCCCGTTTCTTGCATCTTCCCTGTCCAGGATCTGCCGGTAGTAGCGCGTAACGCTCGCGACATAAAGCGCGGACTTCATGCGTCCCTCGATCTTGAGGGACGCTACGCCTGCGTCGGCAAGTCTGCGTACGTCTTCGCCGAGGCGAAGGTCCTTCATTGAAAACGGGTGCGAAACCGCCGCACCGCCGTCCGCAGACTGAACGGGAAATCCCTGACGGCAGCAGTACGGGCACTTCCCGCGGTTGCCGCTGCGTCCCTTTTCCATCGCCCCGAAGAGGCAGAGCCCGGAAAGCGAATAGCAAAGTGCGCCGTGAATGAACACCTCTATCTCTACGCCGCAACGGCGGGCAATGGACTCTATCTCAGCCAGACTGAGTTCTCGCGCCAGCACAACGCGGCGAAAGCCCAGCTCGCGCAACGCCAGCACGCCCTCAAGGTTGTGCGCCACGAGTTGCGTAGAGGCATGGAGGCAAAGATTCGGGAAATGCCTGCGGCAGATGCGGGCGACTCCGATGTCCTGCACGATAATGGCGTCGGGGCGCAGTTCGTCGAGCTGTGCCAGCGTGCGGACGGCGCGCTCCGCGTCACATTCGTCAATCACAGTGTTGAACGTGACGTAGACCTTGAGCCCCTGCGAGCGAGCCAGGCGCAGGAGGTCGCGCATGTCGTCAGTCGAGAAGTTGTCGGCGAACGCCCTGGCGGAGAAGTCCGCAAGCCCGCAGTATACGGCATCGGCCCCTGCAGCGAACGCCGCGCGCGCGACGGCGAAGTTCCCCGCCGGCGCAAGCAGTTCGACGCCGGAACCTGGCATGTCGCGGCCGCCAGCTTTCATCTCGTCTCGTCAAGCGGGGCTTCTGTGCGCTCGCGCAGCAGGAGCGACGGGTTGCGCTTCAGTTCCGCCGCGAGTTCCCGCAGCGACTCGGACGCCTCGGCGATGTTCTCGATGATCCGCGAGAAGTCCGCCCGACGCGTCTCCAATGTCGTCATTGCGCTTTCCGTGGCACGGGAAACCGACTCCACTGCGACATGAATGTTGCTCCACGCCGCATCGAGGTCCATCTTGTTGATCTGGTTCATCACCTTCGTGGCAGAATCGGAGAAGCTGCTCATCAGCGACGGCGCGGGCGGTATGTACAGGTTCTTCGGCTGCCAGCTTATCGGCGGAGGAGGAGCCGCTTGCTTCAGCAGGTCGAGCTCGATTCTCGAAAGTCCAGTCACGCCGCTGGCGGTGACTGTCGCGCGCAAACCCCTGTCCAAAAGCCTTTTTGCCTTGCCGGAGTACAGGGCCAGGTCGTCGCAACGGAAAGCCATCAGTATGTAGATGCGCTGGGCGTCGTCATCGCTGGTCTCGTACTTGTTGCCGACGAAGCTTATCTCCTTGACCTCGCCGACCTTCACGCCCCGGAAGTTGACGGTGCTGCCTACTGAAAGGCCGCTCACCGACCTGTCGTAGTACGTCTCGGCGAACATGAACCTGTCGGCGCCGCCGGCGCCGCCGATATACACGAGCGTGGCGGTTATTGCTACGATGCCGAGGACCACCGTCAGTCCGATCGTGGCGTAGCTTGCGTGGTTAGATGCCATCTGAACCTCCCCTGCTGAAGAACTTCCTTACAAACGGGTCTGCGGACGATTCGCGAAGCTCCTTCGGGCTGCCGAGCGCCACCATAGCCTTGCGCGAACGATCGAACATCGCGGCCCTGTCGCCTATCTTGAACACGCTAGGCAGCTCGTGGGTTACGACCACGAACGTCATGCCCTTGTCGCCGCGGAGCCTGAGAATGAGGTCATCGAGCGACGACGACGTTATGGGGTCGAGCCCCGCGCTCGGCTCGTCGAGAAAAACGACCTCCGGTTCAAGGGCCATCGCCCGGGCGATGGCAACGCGCTTGCGCATGCCGCCGGAAATCTCCGACGGCATCTTGTCCGCCGCGTCCTCAAGCTCCACGTCGGCAAGGAGCGAACGGGCGCGGGCGCGGCGCTCGCCCTTGCCCAGCTTAGAGAACTCCTCCAAGGGCAGCATCACGTTCTCAAGGCATGTCATGGAGCCGAAGAGCGCCCCAGACTGGTACATGACGCCTATCTTGCGGCAAAGCGCGGCACGGTTTCGCCGCGTCCACTCAAGTCCGGCCACCGACAGCTTGCCGGACAGCACAGGGTTCAGCCCGATCATGTGCTTCATGACCGTTGACTTTCCGCATCCCGACCCGCCGAGCAGAATGAACACCTCGCCTCGCGCGACGTCGAACGTGACGTCGTGCAGGATAACGGCGCCGGGATACCCGGCGTCCACATGCTCAAGACTGATTACAGGTCCCATATGTAGCACAGCACGGCCATCAGGCCGTCCGACACTGCGATTGCGACTATGCCTCCGACTACGGCTGCCGTGGCCGCCACGCCCACGCCGTCGGCGGTTGACTTCGTGCGCATTCCGGCGGTGCAGCCGATCAGGCCGACCAGAAGCCCGAAGATCAAGCCCTTTATGATTCCTATCGATATGGAGAGCGGGGTCGACGCGCCGGAGACATGGCTCCAGAACACCGTAGGCGGCACGTCCATCATCGAAAGCACAGCCGCGCCGCCGACAAGACCCGTAAGCTCCGCAAAGATCGTGAGGACTGGCATCGCCAGCACGGCCGCCACCACTCGCGGCATCACCAGGAACCTTACCGGAGGCAGCCCCATCGTCGTCAGGGCGTCCAGCTCCTCGTCCACCTTCATCGTTCCGATCTCGGCGGCGAACGCGCTCCCTGAACGCCCCGCAAGTATGATCGCCGTCACGAGGGGCCCTAGCTCACGGAAAAGCGCAATAGCAAGGAAATCGGAAACATACACTTCGGCCCCGAACATCTTGAGCGCGGCGGCGGACTGGAACGCCAGTATGACGCCGAGCAGAAAGCCTATCCCCGCAGAAATGGGCAACCCGTCGAACGCGGCGCGCTGGAACGCCAGCGCAGCATCGCCGAACCTGAACCGCCGCGGATGCAACAGCATGCCGAAGGCGCACGTGCATGTCTCGCCCAGCACGGCAAGGCATCCGGCCACGCCCGACGCCACCGCGACGGACTTCATGCCGACATTGGAGAAAACAGCCATCGCCTCCCGTCAAAGCTGCCCGAGAGCAGCGGCAAGCGCATCGGTTACCGCCCGCGAAAGCGCTGCGCCGTAATTGCCGTCCGCCGCGTCGGCTGCACCGGCTCCCTTCACCGCCGCCGAAATCTCGCGACCGTCCACCAGCTGCAGCAGCAGCTCCGCCGACGCACGCCGCACGCCTTCCTCGCGGCAGTCGATCGCCAGACGCGTGACAGTGACCTCGGCGAGCAGCGAAGCCTTGACCGAAGACGATTCACTGACGACAGCCTTGAACAGCCCTGACGCGACCATCGCATCGGAGACGACGCCCTTAAGTAGGGCGGCGGGACCGGCCGCATACTCGTTGTACGGATCGAACGCGACGGTTCCGTTGGCGCGCAGCACCGCAATCCCCTTCGCAGCATAAGGCGCCCTGACTACAACCTGCGACACGCGCACGATGCCTAATCGGGCGTCGTCCGCCTTCGCCGCCGTAGCAGCATCAGCCGTGTACTCGATATTCCAGCACGCGACTTCCGGCACACGCGAAGTCAGGCACCCCGCAAGCACCAGAGGCGAAAGCAGTAGGAGCGACCGGACAAATCCCTTGCCAAGAGCCGTTTTCATGCTCGTATTATCCTAAAAATCGCAGTCGAAGTCAATGCTCATGCGCGCGTGAGCACGATTGCCGTCCGCGCCGGGAGATAAAGCCGTATCTGCTGCACGAGCTCACTGCGGTCGCGGACGAGCGTCGGGACATAGCCACCCCCGCCGCGAATGCGCCCCTGTCCGCCAAACCGCGGCTCGTCGGTGTCGAGGAGATGCCGCCATTCCGTCGCCGGCGGCACCATCACGCCGTAGCCCTCGAACGACCGGACCGGATTGAAGTTGAACACGAAAAGACGCTCGCCCCTGACAAACGCCAGGACCTTGTCGGGCTCGTTCGCCGCAAGCAGCGTCGGCGCCGCCCCGCATGCCGGACCCACGGCGGCGAGCATGGCCGCGTCAAAGTCGCCTAGCGCCTTGAAGCGTAAGGCAGGGTCGTCGCGGAGCGACCACTGGCGGCGGGCATGGGCGTAGCTCCAGCCGTTCTCCTCTCGCGGAAAGTCTATCCACTCCGGGTGCCCGAACTCATTGCCCATGAAGTTCAGGTAAGCTCCGCCACTGAGCGCGAACGTGGCGAGACGGGCCATCTTATGGAGCGCGACGGCGCGGTCGGTTTCTAGGCCGTGCTGGTCTCGTCCCATGCCGTAGTAGACCGCCGCGTCAGCGAGCTGGAAGAAGAACGTCTTGCCGCCGACGAGCGCCTGATCGTGCGACTCGACGTAACTCACGACACGCTCCTCGGCACGCTTGTCCGTAAGCGCCCAGTAGATGCCGCCCATCGGCCAGTCGTCATCGCGCACTTCGGAAGCAAGGCGGAACCAAAAATCGGGCTCGCCCATCGCCATGCGGTAGTCGAAGCCGATGCCGCAGTCCGTGACCGGCGCGGCTACGCCAGGCAGCCCCGAGACGTCCTCGGCAACGGTCGTCGCGGACGGCTCGACCTCGTGTATGACGCGGTTCGCCATCTGCAGATACACCCAGGCGTCGTCGTCGACGGAGCCGTTGAAGTACATGTCGTAGCTGGTGAAGGCGTCGCCCAGTCCATGGTTCCAGAACAGCATCGAAGTGACGCCGTCGAAGCGGTAGCCGTCGAAGCGGTACTCCTCAAGCCAGAACTTGCAGTTGGACAGCAAGAAGTGCAGCACGTCAGTCTTGCCGTAGTCGAAACACCTGCTGCCCCATGCCGAATGCCAGCCCTTCGCGCCGGAATGGAAGTACTGGTAGTCGGTGCCGTCGAAACGCGAGAGTCCGTCGCGCTCGTTCGCCACGGCATGGGAGTGCACCAGGTCCATTATGACCCGCAGCCCCATTCCGTGTGCCGCGTCGACGAGCGACTTCAGGTCGTCCGGCGTGCCGAAGCGCGAGGAAGCGGCGAAGAACGAGGAGACATGATAGCCAAAGCTGCCGTAATACGGGTGCTCCATGACCGCCATCAGCTGGACGGTGTTGTAGCCTGCGGCGCGGATTCGCGGCAGGACGGCGTCGCGGAACTCGGCGTAGGTGTGGACGCACGGCTCCTCGCCTGCCATGCCGACATGAGCCTCGTAAATGAGGAGCGGTTCGCCGGCCCGGACAACGGGCCTCGGGTTCCGCCACTTGTACGGCTTCCGCGGATTCCAGACCGACGCCGAGAAGAGCTTGGTTTCCGGGTCCTGCGTCACGAAACGCGCGTATGCCGGTATGCGCTCGCCGCAGTCGCCGTCCCAGCGGACCTCAAGATGGTACTTGTCGCCGTGCCTGATGCGTCGTGCGCCGATGCGCCGCTCCCAGACGTCAGTACCCGGTATGCGGAACACCTCGAACTCGGGGTCGATCTTCCATCCGCAGAAGTCGCCTACAAGCCACATCGACGTCGCATGCGGCGCCCACTCGCGGAAGACCCACCCGCGGGAGTCGCGGTGGAGCCCGTAGTAGCGGTGAGCGTTCGCCCAGTCGGCCAACGAACACTTTCCCTGCGTCAGCTCGGCCGCGCGGTCAAACGCGCGGCGCGAGCGTCCGCGAACAGCCGCCTCGTAAGGCTTCAGGCAAGGGTCGTCGAGCAGATGCGTCATCTGTCGCCGAGGCACAGGCGGGCGGACCGAAGCCTCACTCTTCTTCGAATTCAACATTCACCGCAACGCCGCCCGGCCCGACCGTCGCCGTGAAGACCAGCGTACGGTCGTACTTGTAGTCAGGCTCGATGATGTCAACGGTCATCGTGTAGGTCTTGACACCGTCCGCCGTCACCATTTCGGAAACGATCAGCGGCCGCACGATGGCGGTGAGCTTCTTGCCGTTCACCGTGCCGGACACCTTCACGCCGTCGTTGTCCGAAATCACCACCGTCAGCTTGTCCCTGGTCTTCTTGAGCCCGGAGTTCGCATCCTTCTTCGTGAACGTGAACTTCTTTCCGATGATCTCCGCGAGCTCCTTGCCCGCCTTCACAAGCTCCGCCTTCTTCTGCGCGAAGAACGTCTCCGCCGCGTTGGACGCCTCGACGAGTGTAAGGTCGCCGATCTTCATCTTCTTGACCGTCACCGTCTTCGGCTTGAAGGTGGAAGAACCGATCTTCACCGTCGGCGAGAACTTCGCCTTCGAGGACGAGCACGACTCATAGGACGACTTGAACGAATAGCTCTTGCCCTTGTAGGTCACCTTTCCGGACACCTTGCCGGCCTTGTCGACAGTGAACTCAAGGTACGCCCACAGGCCGCCGGAGATGCCGGGGTAGGCAAGCCCGCAGAACGTGCCCTTCGCCCACGACGGCACGGAAACGGAAATCTTCACCTTCTGCGTTATCGTGTTCCCCGCCGCATCCTTGACCGTAACGGTCGCCGTGTAGGAGCCGGGCACCGTCGCCACGCCCGTCACCTCGCCGGTCGTCTTGTCGATGGAAAGGCCCTTCGGAAACCCCTTCGCCGTAACCGTCGGCAGCGAGGCGGACGTGAACTCGATCTTCTTCGGGAACGCCGAGCCCGCCGTAACCTTGACCGCAGTCTTCTTGAACTTCTTCGTGGCGTCCGAGAACTTCAGCGACTTCTTGTCCGAAGCGGCCGTCACGAACTTCGCGTAGATCGTCGTGTCTTCCGCCGGCATCACGATCTTCACCTTCGGGTCGCGGTTGTCGTAGCCCGGCGGGTTCAGCGGCGTCTTGCACGACTTGTCGGCGAACCACCCTGCGAACACGTCTCCCTTCTTCGCCGTCGCCTTTATCGTCACTCGCGCGCCGCTCTCGAAAGTTCCGCCGCCGCTCACGGTGCCGTACTTCGAGTTGTTCGACTTGAGCTTGAGGACGCACCCGTCGCCCCAATAGGTTATGACCAGGCTCTTCGGGCATTCGTAGAAGAAGTCCTCATCCGGAATCTTCGGCATCTTGACGCTCACAAGCTCGCTGCAACCGCAGAACGCGCGCCACCCGATGCTCGTGACGCTGACCGGTATCGTAACGCTCGCAAGCCCGGTGCAGCCGACGAACGCCTCCTCCCCGATGCTCTTGACGCCGCTGCCGATAGTCAGGCTCGCAAGCCCGTTGCAATTCGCGAACGCCCTGTACCCGATCCTGGTTGCGCTGCCGGGAATCTTCACGCCCGTAAGGCCGCTGTCTTCAAACACGGCGTCCCCGATGCCCCGCACGCCGGCGAGATCCAGACTCCCTGAAAGCTCGTCATCGCGGCCAACCGCCCAGCCGCCAACCAACTCGACGCCAGGCATGGAAGTTTCATCGATGAGACCAATGCAGGCCCGGAACGCACTTTGCCCGATGCTTGTAACGCTGTCGGGAATCGTCAAGTTCTCAAGCTGGGTGCAATAATCAAACGCCCAAGCCCCAATGCTGGCCACGCTGTTCGACATCTTTACGCTTTTAAGATTGGTGCACCAGTCGAATGCAGATTCCCCGATGGTCGTCACACTGTCGGGCATTGTTACACTTTCAAGGTGATTTGCACCATGGAACGCATAAGACCCGATGGTCGTGACACCGTCCGGTATCGTCACGTCGCCACAAACGCCAGCGACAAGCGTCTTGCCGTCCTTGGTCAACAGAAGCCCCGACACCGACTTGTACGACTGATTGCCGGCCGCAACCGAAAATGACCCCACCAATCCACAACTGGAAAACGCCATGACCCCAACGTTCGTGACGCCACTGCCGATCGTTACGTCTTTAAGACAAAAGCAGTCGAAGAAGGCTTCATCTTCTATGCTCGTAACACTGTCAGGAATCGTCACGCTCGTAATATTATGGCAGTCGTAGAACGCTCTATACCCTATGCTGGCAACACCGTTGCCGATCGTCACACTCCTAAGCCCAGTACAATCGCCGAACGCATTAGACTCGATGCTCTTCACGCCATCTGGCATTGTTACGCTCTCAAGACTGCCGCAACCATAGAACGCATACGTCCCGATGCGCGTGACGCTGGCCGATATCGTCACGTTCGTAAGGTTATCACAGTTATAGAACGCAGAGTCACTGATGTTCGTAACGCCGTTCGGTATCGTCACATCAACACCCCCGCCATAGACAAGCGTCTTGCCGTCCTTCGTCAACAGAAGGCCTGAAACCGACTTGTACGACTGATTGCCGGCTGCAACCGAAAATGACCCGTCACAACCGCGGAACGCATTATATCCGATGTTCGTGACACCGCTACCTATAGTCACGTCGGCAAGCCCGCTATAGCTGAACGCCAACTCCCCGATGTTCATCACACCGTCCGGTATCGACACGCGCGCAAGCTCGGAGCACACATTGAACGCACACTCTCCTATGTCCGTTACGCTTTCTGATATGGTCACGTCGGCAAGTTCGGAGCAACCGCAGAATGCATAATCCCCAATGCGCGTTACGCCATCTGGTATCGTCACGCTTGTAAGACTGCTACAATCATAAAACGCAGAAAAGCCGATGCTGATAACGGGGCAACCGCCGAGCGTCGCAGGAATTGCAATCGCGCCAGACGTCTCAACCGGGATTGCAGGGACATACCAATCGTTGTATATCTCCGCCTTCCCGTCTTTTACCTGATACGTCCATTCCACGCCATCGACGACTTCAGTCTCGGCGAAGAGTGCGCCCGCCGCAAGCGCGGCAACAACGGAAGAGAGAACCTTTCTTGTCATTTTCATGTAACGGTCTCCTTTTTGTTATGCGGGCATTATATCAAATTTTCAGCCGCACTCGCAATGATGCACCGCATTTGTGGTATAATATCGCCCCATGAGAGTCGTGTTCATGGGTTCGTCTGCGGCTTCGGCCGAGTGCCTCCACGCGCTTCTGCGCGAGAAGGCTCTCGATGTCGTTGGCGTCGTCACCCAGCCGGACCGACCCGTAGGGCGCGGCAAGGTGCTCGCCCCGTGCCAGCTGGCCCGCTACGCCGCCGAACGCGGTCTGGCGGACAGGATCATCAAGCCCGAGAACGTGAACGAGGCAGGTCCGATGGCCGCGATACGCGAATGGCGGCCGGACGTCATAGCCGTCGTGGCGTACGGGCAGATTCTGCGCAAGCCCCTTCTCGACCTGCCTCTCTTCGGCTGCATCAACTGCCACTTTTCCCTCCTGCCGAAGTACCGCGGCGCCGCGCCGGTCGTCGCCGCGCTCGCCGCCGGCGAGCGAATCACCGGCGTCACCGTGATGCACATGGGCGTCGGACTGGACGACGGGCCGATCATGCTGCAGAGCTTCGAGCCCATCTACCCCGACACCACCGGGGGAGCGCTCATGAACGACCTGGCGACCGCCGGCGGCGTCACCCTCGCGAAGGCGCTGCGCCTGATGTCCGACAACGCGCTGCCTCCAGAGGTTCCGCAAGACTCCACGCACGCCACATACGCCCGCAAGCTCACCAAGGCGGACGGACGCATCGTCTGGGACTCGCCGGTGATCGAGATCGAGCGGCGCATACGCGCATACAACCCGTGGCCCGGCTGCTACACCTTCTTGCCGCCGCGCCTGCGCAGGAAGGGAATGTCAGGGCGGCTCGTGGTCCTGCGCGCCCGCATCATGCGCCTCAACCCGGGATGGGCGTCGGCAGCGCCGGGCACGGTGCTGGCCGTAGACAAGGCCGGCCCGGTCGTGAAGTGCCACGATACCGCGCTCCAGCTTATCGAGGTCAAGCCGGAGGGCGGCTCCGCAATGGACGGCGGAGCGTTCCTGCGCGGACGTCCGCTCGTGCCGTTCGCCGATTCCCTGCTGCCGGAGTAATGGCGCCTAGCGTCCGACGGAATATCCGGCGCGAACGGCCAGTTCTCGGTCGTCGTCGAAGTCCGCGCCTGGCGTGGTGAGAAGCGGCCCCGCTATTCCCGCCGACATTCCGGCATAGATGCACTTCGCCGCCGTCTCGTCGCTCATGTCGCGGCGCCCGCCAGCGAAGCGGAGCGGAGTGGATGGGTTCACGAGCCGCAGGAGCGCGACAGAATCGACGACGCGCTCCGGATCAAGAATGCCCCTGTCGCCGAGCGGCGTCCCTTCAATAGGGTGCAGCACGTTGACGGGAATAGAGTCTGGCGCAATCTCCCTAAGCGCAAAGGCGAACTCCACGAGCTGCTCGTCGGTCTCGCCCATGCCGATGATGCCGCCGCAGCAGATCTGGAAACCAAGTTTCTTAGCGGCGCGCAAGGTCGCGAGCTTGTCCGCAATCGTGTGCGTAGAGCAGAGCGACGGGAAGAGCGACGGAGCGGTCTCGAGATTGCAGTGAACGCGCTGAAGCCCCGCCGCATTGAGTTTCGCGAGGTCGTCTTCCGAGAGGAGCCCAAGCGAAGCGCAAAGGCCGATGTCCGGCTCCGCCCTTCGCATCTCCCGGAGTGCGGCGCAGACGTTCTCCACGTCATCGTGCGAAAGGCAGCGTCCTGAAGTGACGATGCCGATGCGGTCCGCGCCGTTCGCCGCCGCCTCCTTCGCCGCCTTCACGCACGCCTCGGTCCCAACCCAACCATATGTCTCGCAGCCGGTCTTCCAGTGCGCAGACTGTGCACACCACTTGCAGTTCTCCGAGCAGCGCCCCGAGCGTGCGTTGATGATGGAGCAAAAGTCAAAGCGTTTCTCGACGCACCGTTCCGTCACCTCGTGCGCCCTTTCGCGCAGCTCCTCCCGCCGTTCAGGCTTCAGCAGCGTCACCGCCTCGTCTCTGGTGATTGGTTGCATAGTCATCTGCTTTCTTTTGTAGGTGCAATACTCTTAGAGTAACGTCTGCCTCAACGCTGCCAATATGCCCATCGCCGACCATGCCATTTTCAGCAGTGCGCGCAAAATCGCCACTTGCCTTAAGCGCTTTGTTCCTGCCTAAGCGTTTTGCTCCTAAGATAATATCACCCATCTCATGGCAGCGCCTATAGAGCATGGCATTATCTGGCTTTGCGGCGCAAGGCTCCCACAGCGAGAGGAAGAGCATTCGCCCTTGTGCGCAAAGCGCCTCCTTATTGCGTGGCGGATGCCACCTTGGCGCAAAGCCCTCTGGCGAGAGCACGACGAGCGAACCTCCAGCCTGATAGATGGCGTTGCCGCAAGCTTTCTCGCAAGGACTCAAGAAAGTGCCGCAGCCAGCGCCACCAGGGCCGATGCGCTCGGCGCGGCCAATGGCCTCACTCCATTCCGCTCCATTCTCCTCCCACTTGCGTGAGCATCGGAACGGCTCGATTACTGGCAATTCCAGGATTGCCGCATTACCGTAGGCGAACCACTCGCGCCCAGCGAACGCAACGCGACGCACGCACGTGAAATAGCGGCGGTTCTCGGAGCGAAGAAAGGATCGGCGTGGGTTTTCACGGATATAGCGCGTAAAGGCGGCAAGCTGGCCTTCCGCAAGAACTATCCAATCATGCCATCCTGCCTCGAAAACCTGCTCGCGAAGACCCGTTACCTCGCGATAGCGGCCCTCAAGAGCCTGCATCAGAAGATCAACAATCGTCTCCAGTCGCAAGAGGCGAATGGGATTGCCGCTTTGGGAAAATGCGCGCGCCTTTGCGCCGGCTGCATCATCCTTAAGCATCTCGCTCCTATCCACGATCCTAATCAGCAAGTGAATATGATCAGGCATAATCGAGAAGCACTCGATCGGCGCAATCTGCTCGCAACCAAGATGGAAGTTGCGAATGCAGTTTACCATCGCGCGCGTAACTGCATTCAACTGGCACTTGCCTGGCGCAACGATCTTACAAAGCGCATGTACGCCATTGCAGCACTTGATCGTGACCATGTAGAACATCGACCGCGAATAGTCGAAACCCGTCAAGCGCTTGCCCATGATCCTCTCCTTGAATCGGTCGCGGGCAACACCTCGTTCAAGCTGCCAGTGCGGTAGCCGCAAAGGTCCAGCGCAACATACGCGAACCCGAAGCCTTTTAGCGTGGCGTGAATCTTCTCCCGCTGCGCAACGGCCTTCGGGATGTCCGCCGAAGACAGTTCCATCCGCGCGAGGTCGCCGTGCGAGCGGACGCGCACCTGTTCGAAGCCAAGGTCAAGGAGATACTGCTCCGCCCGCTCCACGCGCTTCAAGCCAGCGGCCGTGATGCGCTCGCCGTAGGGGAAGCGCGAGGCGAGACAGGCGAACGACGGCTTGTCGGCTGTCGGAAGGCCCATTTGCCGCGACAACTCGCGTATCTCGTCCTTCGTCAGGCCGACTTCGCGAAGCGGACTTGATATGCCCAGTTCGCGGATTGCGCGGCGGCCCGGACGATAATCGCCGTCATCGTCGATGTTCGACCCTTCCAGCACCGACGAAAGCCCGTTGTCACGTGCAAATGCAAGCAGTCTTTCGAACAGCGCCTTCTTGCAGAGATAGCACCGGTCCGGCGGATTTTCCGCAAATCCTGGAATGTCCAATTCGTCGCTGTCCAGGATCTCGTGGCGGACGCCCTCGGCACGGCAAAACGCCACCGCCTCGTCCAGTTCCCGCTTCGGGAAAGCATGCGACCGAACCGTAACCGCGACAACCCTCTCGACAAGCTCCTCGTGCGCGACCTTCAGGAGAAACGTGGAATCCACGCCCGCCGAAAACGACACAACCGCTCCGCCCGTCTCCCGCAGCAACGCGCGCAGCCGCTCCAGCTTCACGTCTCTGTCATTTTCACTAGCCATCTGTTTCATCTTTAATTAGATGTGAATATTATACCATGATTATGATATGCGAACAGGCACTGAAAAGTCTGAATCCGCACCATAGATTTCACCGCCGTACTCACTGATGACGGTTTTTGCGCTGACCCTTTTCCAGAAAGAGGCCTCCGCGACGTTTGTCGCGGAGGCCTCTTCTTAGTTGCCCTGATACTCTATCTTCATTGCGGCGCGTTCAAGTCGAATTCAAGTGAGGCCGGCGTCGAGAAGCCGTTCACGCTGTTGGAGTAGTAGAACGTACCGCTTGCAAAAGGGCGCACCGGAAGTTCGTCGCCGCATCCGCAGTCGATCCAGCCAGGAAGAATCACGCCCCCGAACGATGCAGTTACCGTGCGCCTGTCAACTGCGACCTTTGCCGTGCCGGTGATGACGCCTGTCTCGGGCGAGAACTTCCAGACTGCGGGCGCCTTTGCGCCGTCAACGGTCGCAAAGAGGTCTTTCTCGGTTCCAAGGTCGAAAAGCGCAAGCCAGTCGTTCAGCGAAGCGCCCGGCACGTAGTAACCGCCGAAGATCGACATCGTCGCCTCAAGCGAGTTGTCGGCGGCAGACGTGGAGCGACGCCATAGCGCGCTGACGCCATCCGGCGCAAGGATTATGCGGTTCCTCTCCGGATCGGCGTAAAGCGTCTCGCCGTCGGCCCGGATCCGCAACACGGCAACTAGCGCGTCGTACGCCTTGTATTTCTTGCTTCCGTTAGAGAGCTTCCGAGAAGAACGCTTGTATATCGGCAGTAATGCGAAATCCGGGTCGTCGGGATCCCCTCCGAGATATGCAGAGCCGCTGACGGCGACGCCGTTGGGAAGCGCACCTGCGTAGTCGATGAGACCCTTTCGCTTGTTTAGGGTCTTTGCCTTCAACGTCAGGTAGCCGGCTCCGAACGTGTAATACCACGCCGTCGTCTCGGACACTGGCAACGTCACGGTGTACGAACCGGCGAAGCGCTTGTAGCCATTCGCTACGGAAACCTCACCCCGGTCCCCGTTGATAGCCGCGGAGAGCTTTCCGGCAGGAGAGAGCGAGATGGAGACTTTAGTCTTTCCGCTCTTAAGCGATGTGCTCAGCGCGCCCGTTTTGGAGTTGAGCTTCTTCCACCCACCGGAGAACGACATGGCCGCGTCTGCAAAGCGCTTGACGCTGAGCGTCTTTTTCGACGTCTGCGATATCCGTATGTACGAGGAGAGCGTCTTGACCCCCCACATGTCCGTAGTGTAGATCGGCACGGATGCGACGAACGCGCTGCCGTAGTAGGGATTGACAGCTGAAGGAACGTTGGCCTTCACCACTCCCACTGCCTTTTCCGAGAGAACCGTCGCTCCCGTGCTGTCCTTGATCGTCACCTTGTACGTGATTGGGTAGCTTCCCTCCGAGGCGGCCACGCCTTTGACGATGACAGAAGACGTCGCCACATCCCAGACGAGGGCAACGCCTTTTGGCAGATTGCCAGAGGACAGCTTGACAGTCACCTTCTGGCCGTTGGTGACGACATAGCTGGAAAGCACGGCCGAGGAGTCGAACGTGGTGTAGACCGTAGCCTCGTCCTGACTTGGTTCGAACGAACTTTTCAGAGTTGCATCAAAGGACGAGCCGGCTCCGAAGCGTGTGTTTGCTGCCATGTCGGTGAAGTCAGGCGCGCTCACGCGCAGTACGAGACGCTCAGCCGCGAGTTCTGCACGCGAGATTTCGACGGACAGTTCCCCGTTCGTGGAAAACGCCGTCTCCACGCCATCGCACACAAAAGCCAGGCGAACCTGGCGGTCGGAAGTCTTGCCGGACACGGAAACGGCGAGCTTGCCGCGCGAAGACGGCTTAAGCAAGTAATGGTCGCGAGCGTCGTTCACCTGAAAATGCGAGGCGGCAGTCCCGCCGAGTTTGAGCACGTTTGTCGTCGTAGATGCGTAATCCTGCCGTTCGCTGCCGCGCTTTGCGAGCATGAGCAGGTCATCAAGACGCGCAAGGTTCTCGGACGGCTCGTAATATTTGTTGCCGAGGGCGTGGTCAAACACTTTATTGCGGTCGCGCCAGGCGTTGAACCGCCCCACCACGTTGTCGTTGGCGTCGATCAGGAGCACGGTCGGGTTGCTGAGGCGGACGCTGGCCGTCTCCGGCGTGAGCCACTTCACCGTCGAGTAGTTCACAGTGCGCTCGCGCACATGCACCACGTCATCGGCATCGTCGCGCAGGCCATGCCGCGAAAGATAGGATGCCCCCGTGACGACGTCTTTGTTGGCGATGTGCTCGACACTCGGGATGTATGTGAGCAGCTGCGATCCGCCGCCGTTCGCCGGCAGCTGCGCCTGGTCGAAGAGCGCCACCTGCACCCGGTTCGCCTCGCACCATGCCTTGAACTCGTCTGACTGGAAAAGCGACTCGTCTATCCCCCTGCAATAAGGGCACCACAGCGTGCCAGAGAAAAGCGCGAGCGTGTAGTCCGCCTTGCCGGCGGCAATCCTGGCGCGGACAAGGTCATAGTCATGCGTCCATTCGGCGACGCCGAGCGAATTTACGTCGCGTTCGCCGAGCCAGAACGGATTGGTGTTTGTGTTCGCCTTGGCGCCGACGAACGTGATGGCATTTGTGGCGACAGGCGCTCCAGCGCCGTCCAGAAGGGTCAGAACGATGCGCTCGCCCTCCGGAAACTCAACACCGTCAGGAAGCGCGAGATCGACAGGCGCATATACATTCTTTTCAAGCGCGGCCCATGCAACGGCATTGCTCTCCACCGGCTTGATGACGCCTGGCCATTCGATGACGAGCGTTCCCCGCACCTTGCCAACGATGGATCCATTGCGGACAAGCGGCACTTGCACGCGCCTTGTCGACGGATCCGCCTCCAGCCTGTCGTTGCGGTTCTCCAGTCCCAACGTGCCGGCCGAATCCCCGCATCGGAATGCGATTTCAGTCTTTGGGGCAACATAAGTCGAAAAGAACTGCGAAACACTGTCCTCCAGCTCTTGGGCAAGCGTCCTCCCGCTGGCCTTAACGAGCATCTTGCCGGTACGCCCGACGAACGACGAGACTTTCGCCTTGCCAGCTTTCTGTGGCCAGTAAAGGCAGATGATCGGATAGGAGGAAATGTATTTGGAAGGATCGAGAGTGCCGGCGGCACTACGGGCGAACTGCCGGACGTCCACACCTTCGTTGGGCGCGACATCGACGCTGTTCACGCCCTGGACATAGCAGTAGATGTAGTCGGCATGGGCCTTCTGCCATGTCTTGAACGCCTTTGTGTTGACGGCCTCTTCGAGGTATCCGCAGTAGGTGCACTTCATGTTCGCCCAAAACAGCACAAGTGGCATGGAAGTCTTGTGCGCAAGATTCGTGGCGGCGGCAAAGTTTTCCATCCAGAAGCCAGTCCCCACCTCAGAGGAAACTGGAACGGGCAGTTCAGCGGCAGACAATGCGCAAGCACATGACGCAGCGACGACAATTAGCGGCAGCTTACCGCAAGCCTTTCGGATGGTGTTGCTCGTCTCAACTCTCATCTCAATTTTTCTCCTTACCCAATTTTTCTCCTTAATAGACAACCTTTTTGGTTGTCATTGGCGAGTAGTATACCAAACCGCAGCCGTAAATGTCAACCAGTTCGGTTATCTTTCTGCATTGCCCATCGTCACCCTATATGATATACTTCCGGACAAATGAAAATATCAGCCAAGACACGGTACGGTCTCAGGATTCTCCTCGACATCGCGCAGCACGAGCAAAGCGAATCGCCGCGGACGATTGGCGCGATTGCTGCGTCGCAAGCCATCTCGGCTGCGTTCATAAGCAGGCTCGCAGTTCCTCTGAAGCGTGCCCATCTCATCAGCGCCGAGCGCGGCGTTGGCGGCGGGCTGCGCCTGGCAAGGCCGCCGGAAGACATCACCATTCTGGACATCTCCGAGACGCTCGACGGCCCGGTCTCCATACTGAAATGCCTAACGGCGCCTCAGACTTGCAGACGCCACGCGAAATGCCCAGCCCGCAGCATCTGGGCGGACCTCAACGCAACGATTAAGAATGCCCTCGCCACCGTCACGCTCGCAAACGTCATGAAGCGGACAAGAAACGGCAGCGCATCCGGCGACTGTCGCCTATGATGCGGCCCATTCTGCTAGATGGCGCGACGAGCACATGGAGTCGCTCATCTTCGCCGAATGCGCCATGTCGCCATGCTAGCAAACCGTCACGTCGACACGGCCCTGTTACCGCCACGACGGCGGCAGTGCGGCGAGAACGGTCTCCACGACCTCTTCGAGCGTCATGTCGCTGGAATCGATCTCAAGCGCGCCGTCTGCCTTGCGCAGCGGAGCGCAGGCGCGGGAGGAGTCCATGCGGTCTCGCGCAAGGAGGGACGCCTTGACCGTCTCCGCCGACTGGTTCGCGATCCCCTTCTCGACTTCCTCCTTCTGCCGCCGCCGCGCCCGCGCCTCTGCGCTCGCAGTCAGGTAGAACCGCGCCGGAGAGTCCGGAAAGACCGCGGTCGTGATGTCGCGGCCTTCGACGACCAGGTTCCCGCAGGACGCCATGCCGCGGAGAGCGGACGTAATGATCTCGCGCACCTCGGGCAGCCGCGCGACCTCCGACGCGTGAGCCGTCACCTCGGGCGTGCGTATGCGATCACCAGGCGTCTCGCCGCCGACATAGTAGGCGATGGCGCCGTCCTCGGGACGGCTCTCCACCGTAACGTTCCTGACGAACTTCACGACGGCCGCAGGATCGGACGTATCCACCCCGTGCACCAGGCACTGCCAGGTCATGATGCGGTAGAGCGCGCCGGAGTCGACGTGCAGATAGCCCAACTTCTTTCCGACGAGCCGCGACACGCTGCTCTTCCCGGCCCCGGACGGGCCATCGATTGCGATTACATTAGCCATGAGTCTCCTGTATGAACATTAGCGCCGTGTAGGCAACGAAAACAAGAAGCCAGACGAGCGCCTTCGGACGCGTGATTGCGCCAGGACTGCGCGGACTGCGCCAGTTGACGCCAAAGACCGTGATCGACAGCGAGAGGAGGGTCAGCAGCGGCAGGTCGCGGGTCAGGACATAGCGAGAGAACCCGCCGTTCTCCGGCGTGACCGGCGAAATCACCGTCGCCAGCCCAACGACCGCCAGCATGTTGAAGAGATTGGATCCTACGATGTTGCCCAGCACGAATTCATGTTCGCCACGGCGGGCCGACGCTATCGCGCTTGCCAGCTCCGGAAGAGACGTGCCGACCGCAACGATTGTAAGTCCGATCAAGAGGTCGCTCACGTGCAACGCCTTCGCGAAATCCACCGCGCCCCAGACGAGAATATGCGCGGAGCCAATCAGAACCACCAGTCCAGCGAGCACTTGAAGCACTGGCTTCGCAAGGCCGGCGTGCTCCTCCGACGCCGGCAAGCCCGCGGACGGCGACTTTCTCCCGATCGCTCCCTTGACCCACTGGTCGTACCAACAGTAAAGGGGCATGACGATTGCGAACGTCGCCAGCAGCGCGGCAGCCTCGACGCGTCCGCATGCGCCGTCACGCAAAAGCCAGAGGGAAAAGAGCGAAATGGCAGCCAGCCCCGGGCCGGCGACAAGCGACACGGAAGGCTTCACGGCGAGCGGGGCGATGAGCGCCGCCACGCCCAGAATGATCGCCGTGTTGAAGACACAGCTGCCGTAGGCGTTGCCGAGCGAGAGGTTGGCGTGGCCGGAGAAGCCCGACAGCATCGACACGACAAGTTCCGGCGCGCTAGTGCCGAAACCGATGACCACCATACCGATGACGAACGGCGATATGCCCATTGCCCGCGCTAATGCGGAAGAGCCGACCACGAACAAGTCGCTCGACCACGCGAGTGCCGCGAAGCCGACAATCATGAAGGCTATGGAAAGCCAAAGCGATATGTCCGGATACATTGGTGAACATTATACCACATTCCCGACGCAACGAAGCGCCGCGACTCTGCAAGAGAGTTATCTGCTCGGTGATAATTTTGCGCACACATGCATATATCCCGATTTTCTTTTCGCACAGGCCGGAGCCAACCCGGAGCCGGTCTTTCGCTGGTGATTCCGCTCTTTCCGGCCCGGATACGGGCCTGAAAGCCGGGAAAGCCGCGGGGTGCGACATCGATTTTCTCCGCCGTTCTTTCCCGCGGCCTGCTTGGAGAGTGTTCCGTTGCCGCGGGAAAGCCTTCTCCGAAAATCGGGTCGCTTCCCTTGCTTTCCCGTCGCTTCATCAGGCTTCAAGCCCGACTCCGTGTCGGCTCCGTCAGAAGTGCCAGCATCATTTGCGCTAGTTTCGAAGCCAGAAATGGCACCGCTTTGCCGAGGCCTGGAGGCGGCTGTCGGACGAGAGACACGTTTGCGGGTCCGACGTGATTTTGACCCCAGGCGGTAACAGGCGCGAGCTATGCTCGCGCGTCAAAATCATGTCGGGGGTGCCCGCAAACTGCGGTTCGGACGAGCAGCCGCCGCAAGGCCTATGCAAAGAAACTATGCCTCAGATGGACCAGCCGCCGATGCCGAGGCTGCGACAGACTTCGGACAGGAGTATCGCCGCGAGCAGCAGCGGAGCGAAATAGCGGATCATGAAGCTATAGAGCCGCGCCGCGCGCCCACCCATACCTGCCTCGTCTGTCACGAGCCGCGGCTTGGCCGCCCAGCCGACGAACACGCAGATAAGCGTCGCTACGATCGGCGTCAGCACGTTCATCGAGCTGTCGAAGAAGTCTAGCGCGGGCATGCCGAACGGCTTGAACGCCGACCATCGTCCGTAGCCGAACGCCGAGAGCGACCCGATCCAGACGCACCACACGCAAATCGCCGCAACCGAAGCGTTGCGCCCGATGTGAAAGAAGTCGCAGACCGCCGCGACGCACGCCTCGCTCATCGAAATCGCGCTCGTGAACGCCGCGAACAGCACTAGCACGAAGAACGCGAGACCGACCCACGCGCCCGCCGCGCCGAGGGACGCGAACACCCTCGGGAGTGTCACGAACATGAGGCCGGGGCCTGCGTCGATAGCGGCACGTCCCGAACCTGACTGCGCAGCGAAAATCACCACGACAGGAATTATCATAAAGCCCGACAGCACGGCCACGAACGTGTCCGCCGCCACGATCCTTACGGCGGAACGCGGCAGGGAGTCGCCGCGCCTCATGTAGCTGCCGTACGTGATCATTATGCCCATTGCGAGCGAAAGCGAGTAGAACATCTGCCCCATCGCGCCGAGCGCCACCTTGCCCATGCTGCCGCACGACGAGAAGTCTGGCACAAGGTAATACCTGATGCCCTCGCCCGCACCAGGCAGGCAAGCCACGTAGGCAGCAAGCCCCACGGCCATCAGGAACAGCACGGGCATCATGACCATGTTCGACTTCTCTATGCCGTTCCTGACGCCCATGACGATCACGGCGCACGTGACGAACGTGAAGACAACCATGTAGACGAACGGCTCCAACGGCGCAGCTATGAACGAGTCGAAGAACGCCTGCGGGTTCTCAAGTCCGCTGCCGCCGGCTACAAGCGAGACATAGGCTACGAAGTACCGCATCACCCAACCGCCTATCACGTTGTAGTAGGGGAGAATGAAAAGCGGCACGACCGTCGCAAGAACGCCGACGATATTCCAGCGAGGATACCCGAGCTCGCGAAACGCCGTCAGCTGGCTCTGGCGCGACCTGCGTCCTATCGCTATCTCGGTGACAAGCAGCGTGACGCCGAGCGTAAGGGAGAAAAGAAGATACGTGGCTATGAACACGCCGCCGCCGTACCTGGCGGCAAGGTAGGGAAAGCGCCAGAGGTTCCCGAGCCCGATGGCCGACGCGGCGGCGGCAAGCACGAACGCGAAGTGTCCCGACCAGAATGCGCGCTGGGAGCCGTCAGCCACGGGCCGCCACCCCCTCTGCGCCAAGCGCGATGTCAAGCGCGTCAAGAAGCGTGTCACCGACCGGAGCGACCTGACGAAGTCGCCAGGCCGCATGACTGCCCTGCGCGCAAAGGACGCACCTGACGCCCAGGGCATCCGCGACCTCCTTGTCGTGGAGCGAGTCGCCTATGACTACGACCTCGGAGGCGGCCGTTCCAGCCGACGCCAGGCGGGCGAGCAGCTCGCGGGCGCGGCCAAGCTTAGACTCACCGTTCAGGTTGTCAACTCCGAACACGTTGTCGAAGTAGCCGCGTATGCCGTGTTCCTCCAGCGCCGCCTCAAGGAGATCCTGACGCAGGGCGGACAGGACGGACTGGCCGACGCCAGCCGCGCGGACCCTCGCAAGCGCCGCAGTCGCTTCGACGTTCAGGAGCTTCGGCTGCTCGGCGTAAACGTCGTGATATTCGCGCGCAAGCGCGTCCCAGTCCTCGTTGGCCAGGCATACGCCGATCGACTCGTAGTACGGCTTCACCGGGAACGCGAAATTGTCGCGGTACGAATCCAAAGTGATCGGACGCCCCCCGCGCCGAGCGAGCATGGCGTTGAGCGTGTCGAGCGCCGCCTGCGTGTCATCCAGCAGCGTCCCGTTCCAGTCCCAGACAACGTGCGTCACTTGAGCTTCAGCGCACTCCTGACGGCGGCGCCGAAGGCCTTTGCCATCGACACCATGCCCCAATCGTTCGGATGGCAGCCGTCAACGGTCCCTTCCATGTCGCCGGTGTACATGCCGTCTTTGGGCAGATAGACGAGGTCCGTCCACCCCTCGGCAATAAGCTTGTCGTAGAGCGCACGAACGAACTTGTCCTTGTCACTCGGACCATTGCAGTACACGTCGCACTGCTCCGCCATCACGATCGGCACTCCAGGACGCTTCGCGCGCAACGCGCGGATGAACGGCTCGTAACGCTCCCGCACGACACAGAACGGGGCGCTCCTGTCGCGTATGTCGTTATAGTCCTCGCTGTTTCCTGCGCCGCCCATGTTCCAGAGGCAGTCCAGTACATAGCAGCTGGCGTCTATTCTCGCAAGCTGGTCGGCCATCTCCATCTCCATGCGCCCGGAGCCGGAGAAGCCGAGGTTCACTATCGGAACGTCGAGGTAGCGTCCGACGATGGAGGGGAACGCCAGGCCGGGACGCGAGCAGCATCCGCCGTGCGTGATCGAGGTGCCGTAGAACACCACCGGCTTGTTCACGCCGCTCTTGCGCGGCGGAAGCGCGGAGATCGTCGCCTGTGAGTCAATGCCGAGAGAGAACTCGCGAATGCCGTTGTAGAGCGGCAGGTTCACGAGGCACGGCGTGCCAGGCGTCCAGCCGATGTCGAGCGACCCGCCCTTCTGCGCATCCCAGATGCGTCCCGTCTTCACGTACCGCCACTTGCCGACGTTCGCGTCGAAGCGGTAGACGTCGATGCCGCTCACGCCAGTCGACGGCATATGGTCCATCGACAGACCCGGATTGTAGGGCTTCCACCTGAAGCGCAGGTTCTTCGAATCGGTCGAGAACCGGAACTGCATGCCGGACGTATGGTGCCGCATTGAGCGGACGCCCCCGTTGACCCGCGTGGTCAGGTTGGACGGCAGCCTGTCGTAGTAGTTGTCCACGTCGTCGAACATGCGCCCTTCGATCGGCAGGTAGCGTCCGTCGATCCACTTCACGCCGTTCGTGTCTACGACTGCGCACTTCTGCGCCATATTAGGATCCCACTTCGCAATCTCCGACTGGTTCGCGAATGCGGCAAGCGACGAACAGAGAACTGCGGCTGCAACTAACATCTTCATTACTAATTCCTTGTTTTCCTTGTTGGCGAACGCCCTCCCTTAGGGCTTGTTTGGATATTATAGCATTATTTTGCGAAAACGCTATGCCAGCGACGACGGCAGCTGGCCGGGCGCACGGCACACGACGTCGGCCTGCGCAAGCTCGGCGGGAGTGCCGTAGCCCCAGGCGACCCCGACGGAAAGGATGCCGTTCTCCCGCGCCGCCTCGAAGTCGCTGGACGTGTCGCCGACCATCGCGCAGTCGTCGGGCGCGGCGCCGTATGCAGCGATCACGCGGCGCAGCAGGTCCGGCTTGCGGACCTTTACGCCCGGCGTGGCGCCGAAGCGCGCGGCAATCTCCGGCACGCAGAACATGTCGCCGGCGTAAACGCCGTCGAAGACAGCGACCCAGCCGAAATGCCGCGCCATGGCCGACGCAGCCGAGAATCGCTTATTGGTGACGATTGCGACAGTGCGGCCCTCGGCCTTTAAGCGGCGCACTTCATCGAGGACGCCAGGATACTCCTTAGTCTCTGGGAAGCCATCGTGGTCGTAATGCGCGGCGAAGCCCTGCCGCACGGCGTCTGCCAGCGCCTGCGTGAATCGGTCTGGAAAAAGAATGCGCGTCATCTCGTCGATCGGCGGACCGGCGACGAACTTCTCGTCGAACTCAGGGCATTCAAGCCCGAGGTCCCGAAGCGCGGCCTTCCATGCACCCCTGATGTCGGGATCTGTGTCGGCCAGCGTGCCGTCCAGGTCAAAGAAGCAGAAGCGCCTCATGTCTCATGCCTCGGATCGAAACCTAGTTGCTGCCGCCGGAGACGAGCACGGCGAAGGAGCGCGGCGGCATCTCAGCCGGCACGGGAACGCGCTCGTCGGTGCGGGTTTCGTCGGTCATGCGACACTCGCACGACTCTCCAACGCCCTTGATCGCCAGCGGAATCGCACGATTCGAGTAGTTGGCCAGCATCAGCGCGACACGATTGCCTTTCGCGGCGGCCGCAGCGTAAAGGTCGGGGTCGGACGACACACAGCGGACCGCGCGACCCAGCTTGCGGAGCTCGTTGAACGCCACAAAAGCGTAATACGCCTTGTGCGGCTTGTAAGTGAGCGGATTGAAGAGCGGCGCATAGTTGCCGACGCCGCACCTGGCGTCGTAGATGCACGCGAGGTCGCAAGGCCCGTTCTGCAGCGCAATCAGTTCCGCCGCGACGGCGGACGCCTGCAGCGCCGTGCCGAGGTTGTCGTGCGCGACGAACGGCAGCCATTCGTTGAAGATGCGCTCGCACTTGTCGGACGTAAAGCCGTATTCGTTCAGGTGCTCGTCGGCAAAACGCACCTGGCGCATGGCCTCCTTCGGATCGGAATAGGAATGGTACGAGAAGAAGTCCAGCGGCCAGCCGTTGTCGCGCACCGCCGCGAGGAACTTGTGCGAACAGTCGACGAAATACTGTCTGCGCGGCGACGAGTTAGAGGCGGGCACATGGTCCGAGCCGACGCCCGCGTAGAAGCCGCAGTGTCCGTAGCCGCCGATCTTCAGGTGCGGGAAGCACTTCTTCAGGTGCGTCGCGGCAACGCCATAGAGCTTCATGTACTCATCGAACGGACCGCGGAACATCGGGTTCTTCATGTCGTCCGGATGGTTCTCGGGCTCGTTCCAGATTTCCCAATAGGTGATCTTCATGCGATATCCGTTAGCCCACCCTTCGGTATAATGGCGGATAACGTGCTCGCATATGCGCGCCCACTTCGCAGGGTCTTTCGGCGGGATTATGTTGACAGCAGGGAACGTGCCTGTCTTGCCATATCCGACGAAGTTCTCGATAGTGACGCCGAGCCTGAAGAACGGCTCCACACCGTTCTTCTCAAGGTTCACCAGCAAGGCGTCGGTGAACTGGAAACGGTAGTTCTCCGGCTTTGTCTCGTCGGCGTCGAAGTTCGGAAACAGGTTCGGGATGTCGACATACAGTCCGCCGCCGAGCCACCCGCCGACGTCGTGCAGACGCGAATACGGAATGCCTGCGTCTTTCAAGTAGTGGAACATCGGCGCCGAGCCTATCGCATCGATCATCGGCGGCTGCCCGACCCCGTTCACCGGCTTGACGGGCCCCGTTTCCTTTCCGGCGTCCACCGACACCTCCGCGCCGTTCGCAGCGACACACGCGACTGCCGCCATCGCCGCCGCAACAACATTTCCATACAATGCTTTCATTTGTTTCCTTCCTGAAGTGCAATGAACGTCTTCACGACTTTCCGGTCATGAAGCTTGTCGTGACATTATAACATATTCCGCCGATGCGGTCAGCGTTTGGCGGGAGCCTGCACGGCGACGACGTCCATTACGTATATCTGGCGAGAGCCCTCGTGCACCGAATTGAAGCCGAGCTGCTTTCCGTCGGGACGCCACCTCGGGTGCAGGTCGCAGCGGCAGTAGATGTCGCGATAGGGCTCGGGCACGAAGAAGTCGCCTATGCTTTTAACCGCATTGTCGGCAAGACGCACCATCTTCCAGTGACGGTAGAAGTCCTTGTCCCAGTAGCCGTCGCCAGATATGAAGTCGCCGTCCGGCGTGTAGATGCAGTGGCCGTCGAAGTTCATCGCGGCGCCGCCCACCTGATGCGCCTTCTCCTCCTCGCCGACGGTGAACTCCGCGTGCGTATAGACCTTGTTCTGCCAATTGCAGGTTACGATCATTGTCGCCGCGTCGTGCGGCGAGAGGTTCGGCTTCCAGTTGAAGTGAGAGGAGCCCCAGCCGTCTGGGAAGCAGCGGCGAATGTTCGAGCCGTCAGCGTTGCATGTGAACGCGGTCGTCTGCCAGTTGACGCCCTTGAACTTCTTCACGCCCTCCATCGACCGTTCGACCGAGCGCGAGAGGAAGTAGACGCGCTTGAAGTCCTTTGAGATCACGGTATGGCAGATGTAGCTCATGCCGTTCGGATCCTTCACTTCGGGAACCTTGTCCTTGACGTCGGCACACGAGACGATCAACTTCGCCTCTCCCGTGCGCATGTTCACGCGCCAGAGCCCGTCGTCTTCGGGAAACACGACGCCCTTGCGCGGATCCTGTCCCTCCCCGCAATAGCCATAGTCCGGCCGCGTGAGAAAAAGGCGCGCGTAGTTGATCGAGAGACCCCATTCGCCGTTCTCGGCGACGGCGCTCACGGGGAACGGGAAGTGGCGCTCCTCTTTCGTCCGCCAGTTCATGACCACGGCGCAGAATTTCCCGTCGCGTACGTCGTTGAACACGAACGTATCCTTCGCCCACGGCAGCCAGTGCGCCATAGCCGCCTCCTGAAAGTTCCAGCAGCGGGTGGTGGTCACGGTGATGAAGCGGTTGCCGTCCTCCGTATCTACCACGCCGAGCGTGCAGGGGCGTCCGTCAGGGAGCGTATCCTTGATGTCCGTCTCCAACGCCAGCACATAACGGTTGTCCGGGCTCCATGCGTTGATCCCGAAGTAGTTGGCGAGGAAATGGTCATGCGGTCCCTGCGTGATCGCCCGCGGCGCAGAGAGATTCGGGAACGGCTTCAAATCGTTGACAAACCGATAAACGTGTACGCCGAATCCCTTAAAGTCGTCTTCAAAGGCTCCGCCGGAGACCGTTACGCGCCGACTCTCCCAAGCAACCGCCCCCTCGCCGTCGGGAACAGGCGCAAAAATCCGCGCCCGAACTTTTTCAGGCGAGGCATTGACGGCAAGCACATAAGTCATACCATTATGATTCTTGACGAGAACGCTAACCGAAGGTCGCCCGCAATGATCAGTCTTTTCGCCACTGAGAATCTCCGGCACTGCCGGCTGCCGTGGTGTACGCTCAAGAAGCACGGGCGACAGCGAGGCGATTCGCGTCGACAGATTTGTCATGATGGCCCATGTCTCCTGCGACTGGAACGCGCCGGAATATCGCAACCCTCGTTCGCGGTCGATCTGCCCTGCATAATGGAACCACGTGATGCCGTTGCCGCCGTGTATAAGCGCAGCGAAACTCATCCCGTATATCTCATCGGCCGTCGGGAAACGATGCCAGAGCCGCCCACCATGGAAAATCTGGAGAATAGGCCAAAGCGCCCGTGGCTTGCCGCCGTTATACTTCGCGATGTCGTCCTTCGCCTTCTCCATGTCGCGAATAACCCTTGCGACGCAAGGCCGGTCGGACGCGGGGTTTTCGCTAAGCACATGATACAATTCCGGCATGAACACATCTGAGAACTCCACATACGGCTGATAGCGAGATTTCACCTGATCGCCGCCCGTCACATCCGCCTGACAGCTCAGACGAGAACCATCTAGCATATGCACGGCCTCGTCCCGGTCCAGCAGTTCCGAAGGCTTGATGTGCATCGAAGTGTCGTCACCCGTGTACCAAGCGAGGATGGACGGGTCTGTCTGCGCCTTTTCGACAAGCCATGCATCGCCATTTGCCGCCCCGAACGCATACGTCCAGCTCAAAAGCCCGTGCTTCCTCACCGCCGACTGGAACTCTTCCTTGCGTCCGTGGGTGTATGAATGTACCAGGTTGAACCCGACGGCCTTGAGATCGCCAACGGCTCGGTCAAAGTCCCATGAATTAAACTCGAGCAGCTTAACGCCATAGATTCCGATTGGGAAGAACGGCTTCCCGTTTACAAGCGTCACGCCATCGTCCCGAAGCCGCATGACAGGCGTTTTGGGACGCTCACCGATCAGAAACGTCTTGTGCGACACAGTCACGTTGGCGGCCTTGTCCTTTGCTGAAACAATGAGCGTGTTGATTCCCTTTGACCACGGCTGCCCGGGCTTAAGCGTGAGCACGTTCCCGTTCCGGACGAACGGCACGATGACCTTTGCCCCCGCATTGCTGACCGTCACCGTATTCCAATCGATCTCGCCGTCATCCACAATCGCATACTTCACCACAAGGTTCGGATCGGGTGAAGGACTTTCTAAACGGCTGTAGACGAGCGGTGGCGTGACGTCATAGACGATCTGCGGCGGAATCGCGCTTCCGTGCGGCACGGTCGTGAACACCGCATTGCGCACAATCACCTTTTCGCCCGGCGGCAGATTCGGGCCGTCAACGCCAACCTCGACCGTGGCGGACGCCGCCTTTTCCGGAACCTCTCCGCTAAAGCGGAAGCGAACGAACCCGCCCTTGCGGAACGCTACATCGAACGGGCGCTTGGCGACTTTTTCTCCTTTCGTGTCATACCACGTCACCGCACTCCCCCATGAATCGCTCGTACCCGGCGTAAGCCAGTCCGCATCCGTCTGTATCTCGAAGTCAAAGGCAAATCCCGCCGTGTCAGACGAGATCGGCATCTTCCCAGACACGATTTGCCAAGCGGTCTCACAGCTCGAAGTCGAGGTGCAGGTGACGACGAAATCATTCCCCTCGCCCGCATCCGCGCCAACGGCAACCTTGGTGTGCTTCTCGTAGTTCTTCTGGTTCCCTGACGGGAACGCAACCTTTATCGTATCAGCCAACGACACAAGCGACAATGCCGCCACGCATCCGGCAATCAATGCCCTCATTTGCAACACCTCCAATTCTATCAGCGCAGTATGAACTGCAGTCCGCGTTCGCGCCCGAGAATGATGCTCTTGCGGTCGGAAGAGAAGCGGAGCCGCCATCCCTTGGGCGCATCGAACAGTGGCTGCTCTCCGGCAAATGCCTTGTCGGACGTTGCAAGCACAAACCGGAGGTTCTCGCCGCCATCAGGCAGCCCCGTTGCATCTACCTCTATCGTTGCGCCGGCGTTGAAAACCGGCTCCACATGTTCAAACGTCAGCTGACGCCCAGCCATCGCATCCGCCACCGCGAACGACAGTTTGTTGGTAATGGTGACGCGGCGCCCGTTGTCGCTCGAGTATGTGCCGTAGCCGGAGACATCGGAAACCATGACGTCGCGAGCCGCGGCATTGAACTTGCCGCCCGCCAGCACCATCGGCTGACCCTGCGGAAACGGGAATGTTCCCAGAATGAGCGTGCCATCCCGGACGGTTGTCGCACCTTCATACGTCGCCTCGCCCTTAAGAATCAGCGTGCCGGGGCCAGTCTTGACGAGACCGCCACCCGTAAGTTCACCGAGCGTGACCGCGCAACTCCACTCCTTGTTCGCGCGCATTTCAATGACCTTCGCCGTCGTGCCCTCCACGTAGTTGATGCCGGGCGACGTCACGACGATCTTTGACGGCGTGCCTGTCGCATCGTCGAAATCGACAAATGCGCTCGCGCCCTCGCCATCGCCCTCAATCACGACGCGAAGTGCGCCCAGGTGGGTCGTGGTGCCGAAATCGGCGTCCGTCGGCAGAGCGATGGCCGTCACCGACTTGCCGGACGGCTTCAGGAGAGGAGAAGTCCAGTGTACCTGGGCATCCGCACGCGTGACGCCCAAGACCGCTCCTCCGCCGAAGACCGTACAGACGTCTGGATATGAATAGACCGGACCGGAGCCGGACGTCCATTCCATGAACACCTTGTAGTCCGCATTTTCGCCGGTGGGGGCGACATCCAGAACGCCGCCGTCGAACGACAGATAGGTACGCGAAGTCTCCAGATTTCCACGATAGGATTCATACTGAAACCTGTAGGCACGCAACGTACCGCCGTTGTTGAGGTTGACGAACGTCTTGAAGTTCTTGTGGCACATCCAGCTGACCGAACGCCCGGTGAGGTCTATGAGCGATCCCTCGCCGTCAACCGTGACGGATGCGGATCCTCCGTCGCCCGAGCCTCCGAAGAATAAGTTGCCGTTCAGATTGTTCAAGACGCCACCGTTGCCGACATAGACACCGGCATGGCCTTGCCGCGAGAAATATGTGGCACTGCTGTCGGTGATGTCGGTACGCCCGCCGCGCTGCACGAAGAACGCAGCCGAGTTTGCCGCATACGCCATTTCAAAGCCTCCCGCCAAAGTCAGCTGGGAGTTGGCCGCCCCCCAATAGCCATAGGCGAGAACGCTATTCTTGTTCCCGTATCCGTAGCCAAGGTAGAGCTTCTGGCCGGCATACACGTCGGAATCGCGCTGATAGAGCGCGCCCGCCCCGCGATAGCCGACCTGCAGCATATCGTTGGTCATCGTCGCCCCGTCCGTCACGGCAAGGGACCCCCAGTAGTTGGGATACTCCGTTGCCCAGCTCGCTGTGGAATCATCGCCAACCATGAACGTTGTTCCGGATTCGCCTCGGAAATTTGTCCGCCCAGAAATTGCCATGCGCGCCGGAATCGGGGCGCCATTGCCCGTATAGACCCTGTTCATGCTCGCGCCATTGGTCACAACCACCTCGCCTGCACCCACGAACGTCAACGAGGCCGCCTTGGTTGAATCGGCGTGATTGACCAAGAGACTGCCAAACACGTGTTGAGCGCCGCCAGTCACGACCATATCACCATGATAGTGGACCAAATTGTTGAAGTAGTGGTTCGCATTGACGAGATTGAGCGTGAAATTCTCATTCCATTTTGAAGTTGCAAAACTGCTGAAGTTCGTGATCGTGCCGTAGAAGTTGCAAACAGCCCCCACCGTGTCGCCTATGACAGTGAAGTCCTTGCCGTCACCAACAATAGGTCCTCGCCACTGGTTTATTGCTCCATGCGCCTTGAAAGAGGACGAGTCGATCGACCGAAGCGTCCAAGGCGAGTCCAGGGCCGGCGCACTCCAGATGGTCATTGTCGCATTGGAGAGCGTGAAAGTGTTCGCGGCGCTGCCGTGCAAATATACAGTCGTGTCGGCATTCTGCAGCGTCACCGTGCCACCGCGCTTGACGAAATGACCTTCTTTCCCATCCATAACCTGAACACACCTGAACATATATTCGTTGTTCGTTCCAGTCAATGTATGCCCATTGAGGTAGAGCTTGCCGTAGTACCCAACGCCAAAGCGTCCTGTCCCGCCGATGGAGGCGTCGCCAGTAAGATGAAGGACGCGTATCAAGCTGTCGCCGTTTCCGCCTCCGTCAAAGACAAACGCACCTCTGCCATCCGGACCGTCACCTTCAATTGCGACGTTGTATAGGGCGTTGGCCGTCTGTCCCGAAGAATTGAACGTCACCCGAATCTGCGCATTGGACGAAACGGAGACCTTGTACTTGGTGGTATCGCTGTTGTAGCTACAGGCCTGGATTGCGTAGAACTCATTAAGTTGGAGAACCCCTTCCCGAACCTCGACAGAACCCATAAAGTCAGTGGACGAGCTTTCGGAGGATTTCGCCGTCAGGATCAGCGTGCCTTTGCCGGTCTTGACGAACTTCGCGTAAGACGGAGCAATCTTGTCCGCGTAGGTCTCGGTGACGCCTTCGGCAACGTCCGCCACCAGCACGGTCGAATCAGACGGATCGGGGGCGACCGACGCCGATGCCGTGTACCTAACAAACACCACCGCTGTTACGGCAAGCGCCAACGGCCTGCTTAGTTTCACCATGCACATTCCTTCGCGAACTGCTGTTGCCATGATCAACTCCATTCTATTTTAGGTCGATGCTTGAAAATATATCACAACACAGATTTTACCTCAACCCCCACTTTAGTGGGGGATAGGAGGTTGGCATATGAATATGATACAATTTGCGGTACAAATGAAATGCACCCTGACGATATCGACCGTTGCATTCCTGTCCGTTCTGGCGTTCTGCTCGAATGGCGCTGAAACCATACGCACCATCCGAAATGCAGCAGAACTGACGGCGACGATGTGGGAAGGGAACAAAGACGTTCCCTTTGACCTCACGGCAACCGTCATCCTTCCGTTACGCTCAAACCAGAAGCTCTATGCCGTAAAGGACGAAACCGGCACAGCAATTCTGCACAAGGGGAATGTAAAGGAATGTGTGCTTCAGCCAGGCGATCGAATTCATGTAACCGGAATCTGTGGCTTCGACGCAATGTGCAAAGCAATCACTGTCCTTTCACATGGCGATGCCCCTCAACCCGAAGAAATCACAGCGGCTGGGATATCCGAAGGAAAGTACGACAACCATTTCGTGCGGCTGACTGGGACAGTGCGCGACGCCTTCCGCGACGAAATCGATCCCCTCTGGGGGTTTCTCGTCATTCAGAGCGGACATGAATCCATCTACGCCTGCTTCCCGTCCTCGGAACCCAAAACAGCGCTTCTGAACAACCTCATCGGCGCCGAAATCGCCGTTGCCGGGCTCTGCTCGACAAAAATCACCACGCCACGTCTCCTGTCCGGACGCTATATCTTCTTTCCCGAACGCGACACCATCGCCGTGCTCCGCCCTGCTCCTGAGGATCCTTTCGGCGTCCCCAGCCTTTTCTCAACGCGCCACACGCACCATTCCATTGTCAACGGAATGGACCGACGCAGCGTTGCCGGCCGCGTAATTGCCGTGTGGCACGGCGACCGCATCTTGTTGCGCACACCTGATCGGCTGATCGTACGCGTCGATCTCGCAGACCGCAATCCGCCTGCGTACGGCACAAGCATCGAGGCCGTCGGAATCCCTGAGACTGACCTCTACAGAATCAATCTCTCGCGTGCGATATGGCGCACGAACTCCATCCCCGAAGATGTGGAACCGCCGCCGAAGGATGTCACGGCAAAACAGCTTTTGACCGACTGGCGGGGGATGTCCGTAGTGCAAACCGAATATCATGGCCAAGCCATCCGCATCAAAGGTCTTGTGCGAAGCCTTCCTTCTCCGGAAAGCACATATAGCCGAATGACTCTGGAATGCGGTAAATACATAATTCCCGTTGATGCAAACGCCTGCCCTCATGCACTTGAGGGAATCGACATTGGATGCATGATTGAAGTCGCCGGAATCTGTCTCATCGAGATCGACAACTGGCGGCCAAATGCACCTTTCCCGCATGTGGAGGGACTCGCGCTGGTCGTGCGCACACCAGCCGACGTGCATATCATTTCACATCCGCCATGGTGGACAAGCGGACGGCTGCTGTCCGTCATCGGGGCTCTCTTGGCCATATTGATTGGCGTTTTCGCGTGGAACAGGTCTTTGAACAAACTTGCGGAACGTCGCGGACGTGAACTTTTGCGCGAGCAGATCGAACATGTAAAGTCAGACCTCAAGGTCGAAGAGCGAACCAGACTCGCCGTGGAGCTTCACGACTCGCTGGCGCAAAGTCTTACCGGCGTTTCGATGGAGATTGAAACGGCGAAAGAACTGAAAGGAAATGCCCCGGCGGACATGCTTTCGCATCTCAATTTCGCCGCGCGAACGCTCATGTCATGCCGAAACGAATTGAGAAACTGCCTGTGGGATCTTCGAAGCCAGGCCCTGGAAGAAAAGAGCATGGACAAGGCGATCAAACGCACTCTTCTTCCGTACGTCAACGATTCACGCATTGCGGTCAGGTTCAACATTCCGCGCACGCGGCTCTCGGACAATACGGCGCACATTCTTCTGTGCATCATACGCGAACTAGTACTGAACGCCATACGCCACGGGAATGCATCCAGCATCCATGTTACAGGCGTTCTGGACGGCGGCGAACTGAAGTTTTCCGTGCGAGACAACGGCAGCGGATTTGACCCGGAAAACTATCCGGGGGTATTGCAGGGGCACTTCGGACTCCAAGGAATCCATGAACGGATAGAGCAGCTGGGCGGCACGCTGAACATTGAGAGCGCCGTCGGCTCTGGCACACGAGTTGCAATATCAATAAAGGTTCCACATCAGAAATGAATGACAAGACGATAAAAGTGCTGATTGTCGATGACCACGCAATCTTGCGAATGGGGCTAGCATCACTCCTGAACACAAAGAAGGACATAAAGGTCGTAGGCGACGCAAGCAATGGCGCTATGGCCGTATCCAAGACGCTCAAGCTGAATCCAGATGTGGTAATCGTCGATCTAATGATGCCAGGCATGGATGGCGTTGAAACCACAAAGAACATTCTTGCGGCTGCCCCGAACACGAAAGTGATGATACTGACCACCTTCGGAACTTCAGATGGCATCATCCATGCTCTTGCGGCCGGCGCCAGGGGCGCCATCATGAAAAGCGTGGAATTTCCAGAGCTTGTCGCCGCCATTCGTTCCATTGCCTCAGGCGACAAGGTCATATCGCCGGAGATTCAGCGCATACTGGAAAGCAACCCTCCCGTACCCACGCTTTCACCGCGGCAGACAGAGATATTGGAATCGATCGTACGCGGACTCTCCAACATCGACATCGCAAAACAACTCGGCATCAGTCTCGACATGGTCAAGGAGCATGTGAGCGTTTTGTTCCTGAAAATAGGCGCGGCAACGCGCGCAGAAGCCGTCGCAATCGCCCTCCGCAAGCACCTGCTCAAGCCATGACAAGCGCCGCGTTTCCCGTCACTTGACAAAAGCCTGGCGTAAAGCGAACCTCAATGGCCGGGATAGGTGACGCTAAGGCGGAAGAAGGCGGAAGATTGTTCCTCGGCATTCTCGTCCTTTGGAATCGTATACAGATTGAGAGGAGGATCGGCCTCAATGTTCCCTTCCACCAACGAGAAGTCGTTGGTCAGGGCAGGCGTGGTCCAGACGGAATAGACGCGGCCTGCGGCTGATGGCCAGGAGAGCCGGATTCCATCGGAACTGATGTCCATTCCCAGAGCCAGCAGAGAGGAACTTTCCGTGGGATCGGTGCCCGCGAGGAATTCCTGGTAGTTGGTGAAGTTGTCGCTGTCGGAGTCTAGGTTGGGGTTGCATCTGGTGGGGCCGCCGAAGTACTGGGCTGCCCACCAGTCGGGAATGCCGTCGCCGTCGGTGTCGAGGCGGCGGATGACGTTGGTGATGGAAATGGAGTCGGAGCCTGAGCTGTTGCTAGCGACGAAGGCCACGACGTTAGTGACGGGGTAGGAAGAATTGAATTCGAGGTCGCCGGTCGCTTCGTTGAAAGAGTATGTGGAAGGGTCGGCGAAGGTGTTGTCCTCGTCAAGGGCGACTGCCGGATCGCAGCCGGAGACGAGAGAGTAGACGTTGGTGACGACGCAGGCATCAAGGTCGACGAGGATTTCGCCAACGGATCTCCATACGGGAGATTCGCCGGCGGTAATGGCGACTTCCTGCTCGATGTAGCCGGCTCCGTTTTCGGCGCGGATTTTGAAGACGAAGGTACCGACGTCGGGGGCTACGAAGGAAAAGTAGTCAGAGGTGGCGGTGTAAGTGGTTTCGTCGATTGGTTCGCTGGTGCGGGAATCATGGGTATTGACGAGTCTGATGAAAGGAGACGGAAAGCCGGAGACCTGGGACTTGAGGTCTATTTCGATTTTGCCGCCGACGCCAACGGTATAAGCTGCGTTGCCGATCCATAAGGGGGAGATCATGTTTTCGTCGAAGAAGTTGAGAACCCGTTTCATGAGCCTGTTGCGCTGAGTTTCGTCAGTTACTGTCTCGAACGGAAAGCCCATGACCACGGTACGGCAGACCCTGTTTGAGAAGGTGATGATGGAACCCTGATCGTTCGGGACGCCGTCGTAAACGCCGGCGACGAAGGCATCTCCGACGGGAGCAAGTATGTCGGGACGTTCTGCGGCATAGATGTTTGCGAGGTTGTTAGTGTAGTTGAACGGGAGCGAGAGCTCCTTGAAGTAGGTGGCGGTCTTGCCGCTGGCAATGCCGCTCCCGGAGTCGTCTGAGACGTAGGTGCAGTGGAGGCAGTTTTCCAGGAATGCCTTGTCGGAGGGAGAGCCCTTTTCGCCAAGATCCCAGCCGATGTCGGAGCCAGACACGCACAAGGCGCCGCCATTGGCGAGGAATTTGGCGATGAGCTGCTGCTCATCGTAGGAGAACGTTTCATCGGCCATTGATTCTTCGCCAAGGCACCAGACGACCTTTGGATAACGGGCGAGGACAGAAGCGTTGACGAGGGAGGCGTTCATGAAGTCGAAAGAGTAGCCTGCCAAGGCAATGGCACTGCCATGCTCCTTGACGTAGTCGAATGAGTTGATCATCTTGGGGCGGACGAGGGCAACGTTGCCGCTGACGGGATTTCCAGCGCCTGCAATGCGGTCGTACCTGAGCGATGGCGTAAGACCGCTGTCAACCCGACTGAAACCGTCCACGACAAGGACGTCGGCCACGGAGCCTTCGTCAGATAGCTTGACGCCTGCAACGGGAGATGGAAGAGATTCGCCACCGGCGTTGATGGCACAGACGCGGAAGTAGTAAGTGATATCGGCCGGCAGGTTGGCGAAAAAGCGGGAACATTCGTCGTCGGTGGACGAGATGGCGACGGGATTGCCGAATGCGTGGCCGTCGGTGGAAACATACAGGAGGAAGCCGGTGTGTGGGTCGGAGCGGCGGTTTTCGGCGGCAGGCATCTGCCATGACACAGTGGCGTTGCAAAACCCGGAGTTGGTGACGGCAATGGCGACGGGGGCGTCAGGGGCGAAGACCTCGCTGACTGTCAGGCTGGGGTCGGAAGCGTAACTGGTGGCAAGGTGGCGGACGGCGTCGCGGAGCGTGGAGCTGGCCAGCCCTTCGCGTCCGCGTATGGACTTCAGGACCTCGGCATCAGAATCGGCGCCATGGAATGCGACTGCATCGATGGCATCGTTGTCAGGATCGGCGGCGTTGGACTGGAAGTTGAGGTAAAGGCGGCGCCAGCGCTCCCAGTTGTTGGTGCGGCACATGGCGCAGGCCATGCGGTTGGGGGCGAAGGCGTTGTCGTCTCGGTCCGTGCCGTCTGAGTCGTAGATGTCATCGGAGAGCCCCTGGGAATCCATGACCATGCGCTGGATCCAGTAGCGGGCGCCTTCGAGTTCGCGCTCGAGTCCGGAAACCCCGGCGTCGCCGCGGGAGATGTCGCCCATGCCGTTTCCGAAGCGGACGGCGTCAGCGATGATTACGCCATCCTCGAAGCCGGGGGCGTAGTTTGAGATGTTGACGTAGCCGCCGGTGCCGGCGTCAAACCAGTAGTTGCCGAGCCAAACCCATCCGTTGCCGACCTGCCGGTGGTCGACGCGGACGTCGGTGATGCCGCCGGTGTGGTGAACGCGGTAGAGCTGGGGCACGCGGTCGGAGTCCGGGCGCGCCCAGACGTAGACGGGATATTCGCCCGCGACGGGTAAGTTAGGGCGGTATGAGGCCCATGCGGTGGTGCCGGTGGGGCAGGCATGCGTCCAGCGGTAGCCGACTTCGCCGGCCCTGCCGTAGTAGCAGTCGGTCTGGGCGGTATTGGCCCAGGCGCCGCCGTAGATGACGCGGGAGGCGAGCGAAGGATCGGTGTCAACGTTGTCGATGACGACCTCGTTGGCCTGATAGCCGACAGGACGCATGGGAACAACGGTGGCGCCGGCCTTCCACGCCTGAAGCGCAAAGAAGTTAAGCTGGTCGAGGTTGCCGAAGTCCTCGACCATGCCGTTCACGAGACCACAGCCGGTGACCCAGCCATTCGTATCGGCATCGGCGGTGTAGCCGTAGCCGGCTGAAAGATAGAGGACGACGCCGGAAAGGCAGCCGTGGGGCTGCTCGGCAACAGAGGCGCCGAAGGGAGAATACGTGTCGATGCCGGGCTCATCGGGGCAGGTGGACGTGCCTTCGATGTCCAGGCGACGAAATTGGACGGTGCCGCTGCCGGAATTTGTGGCGCAGAAGATGACACCGAAGTCACCGCCGTCGAGGGGCGTGCTGAAGACGGTGGTGTTGGTGTAGGAGTGAATCTTGGTATCGCCAAGCGGGTAGGTGGCGACCGTGAAGAAAGATGCACCGCCATCGGTGGAAGCCAGGAGAGAGACTTTACGCTGGGAATTGGCCCTGGCGGGACGGAAGACGCTTGTCACCTGGGTGACAATGCCGGC
The DNA here is from genome assembly GCA_017403825.1 of Kiritimatiellia bacterium. GTDB lineage: Bacteria > Verrucomicrobiota > Kiritimatiellia > RFP12 > UBA1067 > UBA1067. The sequence continues at coordinate 9,373 of JAFRDO010000016.1, read as the reverse complement.
GAAGGCGGGAGAGACGGCGTAAGAGCCGGCTTTGTAGATGGAGAGGCAGCCGTCGTCGTCGCCGACATCACTCTCCGGAAGAATGTAACAATCAGAAAGCGTCCACGTGCGTCTGCAGACGTTCACTTCGCCGCTGAAGGGGGGCTCCTCGTCGGTGTTGCTGTATTCGGGCCAACCCTCGAGGACATTGAAGTTCCACGTAACGGTAACTGGTGTGATTTCGGGGACGGGTTCGTCGCCACCGGTCTCTCCGGTGGCGGACATGGCTGCCAAGGGAGCAAAGAAAAGAGATCCTGCGGCAAGGAGGACGAGACAGCTGGAAATCAAGCGTCTATTGTTATAGACCTTGTTATTGAGCATCAGGCTAATTATATCAAAAAACGCGCGTAGGTTTCAATCGCCGCACCTCCGCATGTCGCGACGGCATGCCGCCGCCAAACATTGCGCTCATTTCACCGCATCGAGCGCAATGGAGCCGATCTTGTAACGGCGATGTCCGTCATCACCGCCTATCGGCAACTCGTAGACGGGCGTACCGTCCGCCTTTCCGACAGAGAGGTAGAGGTCGAACGTGCCTGACGCCGGGAACTTCGGCGCATCAAAACGCCCCAGCCTGAACTTCGCAGCATGCTCCTTGGAAGCGTCGGGCATAAGCCCCTTGAGATTGAAGCCATCGTCCGCGAGAACTGCGATTATGCGACTCTTGGCGTCCTTGGCTGTCAGGCACGGATAGGCGTCACCATAGCACGGCGCGACGCCGTGATTCACGAACGAGAACGAAACCTCGAACGTCTTGCCGCCCTTGCCGACCTTCACCGCGTCCGGCCACGCCACCGTCTGCGGAACGAAGCGGTAGCCGAGCCGCCGCGCGATCTTCCCGAACGCATCGCGGTTCTCGTCCAGCAGCTTCTGAGGCTTCCCGTGAATGGACATGTAGCTCGCGTGCATGTCCTCCACCGACTTCACCAGAAGCTCCTGCGACCACGCCTTGCGATGCACGCTGCCCCAGTAATGCTCGTGCTCCAGCACTACCGGCAGCGTGCGCCAGTAGCGCTCGGCCTGGTCGGCATGATACCACGAGCGCGGCGGCGGCTCCACGAGGATCGAGTCGTCGCGCCACGCCACGCCCTTCGACCGCGCATAGTCCAAGATCGGATATTTGCCGGACTGGTTGGCGTTGCCGTCGATGTCGTCCGAAATGACTAGCTGCGTCCGCCTGAAATACTTGCACCAGAGGTCGATGTGCCGCGGAATGTCCACTGCGCGTTTCTCCTCCGGAACCCGACTGGAGCCAAAGGTGTGCCCCTCGCCCCACAGTCCGTAGGAGCCGATGTCGACGAACGCGACTTCAGGCCGCCCGTCGTATCGCGCAGCGAATGCGGCAAGGAACTTCTCCAGCTTGGCGAAGAAAACCGGATCGCCGAAATCGGGATCCCAAGGCAGCGTCTTGCCGTCTGGCGTGCGGACAGGTCCCTTCCCGGCCCAAAGGCGGTATTGAGTCCCCTTAGCCCCGGCCTCCTTGACCCATTTCGGCGTCGCGTAGTACATCCAGTCTTCCGAGCAGGTGAACCGCAGGGCGATCTGCCCGCCCCTGGCGATCCAGCGCTGGGCAGGAGTGTCAACGGTCGACCAGTCATAGACGCCTTCCTCAGGCTCCAGCATGCTCCACGGGAGCCTCAGATAGCATACGGAGCATCCCGGAAACCACGCCATGTCGTCGCCAGGCTCAAGTTCCGAGCCGTAGGCTGTCGGCACGTTCGAGTAGTAGTGCATCGTAAGCCCCATGCCGGGGTTGGTCAGCACCCGTCCGTCGTCAACGCCGCGAAACTCCGCAGCGAACGCCGTTGTCGCGGCAATCGCCGCCGCCGTTGCCAAATGGACTCTTTTCATGCCAGGCACGCTCCCATTCATTCAGTAGGACTTGACTTCGACAAGAAGGACGGAACGCGGCGGAAGCGCGTCAGGCAGAGGAATCTCCTTCCACGTGCGCGAATCGTCGATGATGCGGCATCTCGGACAAGACGCGCGCGCGCCTCCCACATCAAGCGCGAACGGCTTCTCTTGCGAACCGAGATTTGCAAGCATCACGGCGACTGAACCGTCCGCTCCCCGCGCTGAGGCGACGTAGATGCTCGACGCGGCGTCCTTTCCCTTTTCGTCGCGCACCACCGATCGCACTGCCGTACCGCGCTTGCGCAGCTCGTTGAACGCAACGAACGACCAGTACGCCTTGTGCGGCTTCTGGGTGAGCGGATTGAAAAGCGGCGAGAACTGTCCCGTGCTGCACCGGGCGTCATAGACGCAGGCGACGTCGCACGGACCGTTCTGAAGCCCTATCAGCTCGGCCGCTATTGCCGCCGCCTGTCGAGACGTGCCGAGGTTCTCAAGTCCTGCGAACGGCAGCCATTCGTTGAAGACACGTTTCGTCTTCTCCCTTGTGAATCCGTATTCGTCCAGCAGACGGTCTGCGTAGCGGACCTGTCGCAGGGCCTCGCGCGGAGCGGAATAGGAGTGGAACGAGAAGAAGTCGAGCGGCCAGCCGTTCTTTTGCGCCGCCGCGAGGAATTTGCGGGCGCACTCCACGAAATATTTCATGTTGGGCGCAATGGCGGCGGCCTCAACGAACTCGGCGTCGACGCCGGCGTAAAAACCGCAGCTGGCGTATCCGCCGATCTTGAGGTGCGGGAATCTCTTCTTAAGCTGCGGCGCAACCGTTCCGTAGAGGCGCAGGTATTCCTTGAACGGCGCACCGAACATGGACGCGCCCTCCGGCTCGTTCCATATCTCCCAGTATTCGACTTTCATCTTGAAGCCGTTCGCCCAGCCTTCCGTGTAGTGACTGATGACGTGTTCGCAGATGCGTCCCCACTTGGCGAAATCCTTTGGAGGCTTGGTCCTGAGCGGCGGGAGCCCCTTGTTCACCCAGTTCTCTATGGTCACGCCAAGACGGAAGAACGGTTCCACGCCATTCGCATCAAGCGCCTTCATGAGCGAGTCGGTGTAGGCGAAACGGTAGCTCTTCGGATCGTTCTCGTCGGCGTCAAAATCCGGGAAGAGGTTCGGGATGTCAACGAAGAGCCCGCCGCCAAGCCTGCCTCCGACATCGTGCAGCCGCGAATAGGGGATGCCGGCCTCCTTGAGATAATGCATCATCGGCCATTTGTCCAGTGCGCCGACCATCGGCGGCTGCCCCACGCCGTTCACAGGCTTGACGGGACCGACGGCGACGCCTGGATCGACGGCGACATGAAACGGCGCGTCTGCGGCGAGCGCCGCAGACGCAAAGATGGTCACTCCCATCAGAAAACCCACAATCCTGTCTTTAAGAAGCGTCATGGGCATATTATACCATTGTTTCCCTTACCTGATCGAAATCACCAAGCCTCTGGTCGCCCTGAGATACACGCCGGTGGCAGTGTACTTCAAGCCCCATCCGTTCGGCAACCCTTCCGGAAGCACGAACTCGCCCGTGTAGCCGTCAGGCGCAGAGAGGATCTGATACTGATCCTTCGGCGCATCCCTGTCGAACGTCGAAAAGTCGTTGACTGTCAGCGTCAAGCCGGAGACACTCTGTCCCGCGGCAACCTGAAGGCAGCTGCAACCGCTCGCATTGCCGACAACCTCGTAGTCGCCGCTCAGGTCGCAGCGCGACTCGAACTTGATCGTTCCGTCCACCGACGGCGCAATCGAGTTCGTGACATGCGATTGCGTCATGTACTTGAGCGCGCCGTTCCCTTCTACGCGTCCGATCCACTGGACCGTAGAACGCGCCGGAGATTCCTTCTCGAACGTGTATGCGGTGATGAACCCGCCGTTGGAAAGGCGCAGCGTCGTGCCGGGCGGCAGGGCGTTGTCCACGCGCAACTGCGCGTCGCCGCCCTCGATCCATGTGACGCCGTTGTAGCAGTTGGTGTTCGTGAGAATGAGGATGTTTCCACCGATCTTGTGCAGTCCGCCATCCTTGGCGCCCACCTCCGCCGGGTCGCTCACAAGCGGGCGGTTCCAATAGAGGTTCTTCAATTCCGTGTCAAACACCGCACCATTCTCGCCTACGGCAAAGGTGACATAGGCCGCCTTGTCTTCAGCCAATGACGTTCCGCTGGTATTCGCGAAGAAAGGGTTCTTGGCTTCCCTTGACCGGAGGCGTCCGCCGTTGAAGCGGAACTTGCCCTTGCGCGTACCTGAAGGATCGATGCAGAGGTGTGTGGCCGAAAGCAGACCGCCCTCGTTAAGATGGACTTCCGAAAGGCTCGAAGACTGGCTGATGCGCAGGAGGTTCACGGTAAACTCGCCGTCCTTCGCAATCGTCAACTTGCCTCGCCCGCTGCTCCCGTTGAGCCAGTCAACTTTCGGCATGTACACCTTGCCGAAATTCGTTACCGTCACCTGGCCATAGTAACTCACGTTCACATTGACTTGTTGCGACGCATAGAGTTCGCCGCCATCGACCAGAAGGTTGCCCCACTTGTCGCTGTATTCGGTGGCAGAGGAGCCACGGGCGACATACAGAATGGCCGTATCCTCGGTCGCGCCTCCCGGTCCCGTCACGCGCGTCACTCCGCTCGCGAGCTTTCCCCTGCCCGCGACTTTCAAGCGTCCGAAAGCGTTAGTGACGCCCGCGCCGGGGTCAAAGACTATCAGGCCCTCCCAACCAGCTTTGCCGCGAACCTGAACGTAGGTGTTCCGGCTGTAGTCGTATCCCGACGTCGGCTCCGCGATGACCGGGCCTCCGAGCGTGAACGTGTAATTGGAGGCAATTTTTAGCGATTTCCCAGAGGCGATCTTGACGATACGGTTGGAGTTGACGGTAAACGACTTGTTGTTGTAGGTGCCGCCAAAAAGCGTCGGCGAGCCGTCCGTGACGGAAATGCTCTCCGTCGGCGTGGTGGGTTTGGGCCCCAAGGCACCGTCGAGAATCGGCACAAAGACGAAGGTGCCGTTCAGGTAGATGTTTGTATAGGCATTCTGTGAACTATTGAAATTCATGGTATATTCCGATGACGAGGTTGATGTTGTTGATGTGAGACGGAGCGAGCCGTCTGCCGCACCGCTGGACAACTTGCCCCCGAATGTCGTGTTGCCATCCACCGTCATCGTGCCATAGATGATCAGATTGCATGAAGTGCCCGAAAAGTTGTACCCGCCCTTGTTGATGGTCAAATCATATATGCGTCGATTTCCCCCGACGGTAATTGCTTTCGACGATGAGTCGCCAAAGACGGCGTTGTTCGGGTCGTCGGCGTTGTTCACCCAAGCCACGGAGTCTGTGCCGTCGGTCGTCCAGTTGAGGGACGTAGTGTTCCAATTGGCATCGACCGGCGAAGCCTTCCACGTGTAGGTCGTCGCGGCCTTTACTTCCGCACAAATCAATCCGAAGCAAACCGCCACCGCACCGATTGTCAATCTGTTCATGATTTGTCCCCTTTCTGCTTTATTAGACGTGTCGTTAGCCACAATCAGGAACCGACATTGTCTCCATGCTTTTATTATACCACAGGCAAAATCCGCGCACCGCCTGTTTAGCGCAATAAAAAACGCCGATTGTACGAAACGTTCTCAGTGGCAAATCGAATTCTTCTTGCGCCATTCGCGCATGGAAAGACCGCCGTGGCGCTCCTTGAAGCTTTTGCGCAGGACCGATTCCGAAGCCCAGCCGCAGAGACCGGCCACTGCTGCGATGTCCTGCCTGGGATTCGCCAGAAGCCGCTCGACGCGCTCCATCCTGACGGACGTAATCTCGTCGTGGATCGTGCGCCCCGTGTTGCGCTTGAACACTATTTCCGCCATGCGGCGGGAGAGGTCCATCTCCCGAGCAACCTCCTGGGTGCCTATTCCGTCGCAAGCGTTCCGCCTGATGTATTCCATGGCCTTCGCCACGCGGCTGTCGGTGAGCGCGGACCTCCGCGTCGACTGGCGCCTGTTCACGAACACGGGCTCGAACTTCAGCGCGGCATGGGTGAAGCGAGAATCCTTCAGCCGCCTGTCGAGAAGTTCCGCGCAGATGTATCCTCCCTGTTCGAAATCAAGGCGTATCGACGAGAGCGACGGCTTCGTGCGTTCGCATATCACGGGGTCGTCGTCAACTCCTATCACCGCAAGCTCGTCGGGCACGGAAATGCCGGACGCGACCGCAGTCGCAAGAATCTCCTCCCCGACAGGGTCGTTGACGGCGAACACGCCGCAGGGTTTCGGCAAGGACTTCACCCACGCGTTGAGAAGCTCGCGCCGACGCAGGGCGGAGACCTTCGGCGGACAAGCGAACGTCATGCAGTCTCGCCCATGCAGCCTCAGCGCAGATTCAAACGCGGCGCGACGCTCTTCGCTCCAGAAGCGCGGCATTCGCCAACCGACGAAAGCGTAGTGCGGCATGTTGAGAGACAGCATCTCCTTCGCGGCGATCTCACCGACCAAGGAGGAGTCGGAGTTCACGTAGAGCGCACGTCCCTTGTCGCCATTGGGATCCTCGTCGAGATACACGATAGGCACGTTCCCCACGCTCTTGCGCGAGACCTCGGGAACTCCGCCCCCGCATTCGGCGATGATGCCGATCGGCTTCCAGAAGTCGATTATCCCCTTTATGTCGAGCGGACGGTCCACGCTGTTGCGCTCTATGACCTGAATGTTCCAGCCCGTGTTCTCGGCATAGCGTCTCGCGCCCTCTATGCGGTTCGCGCATATGTACTTGTTGGAATAGACGAAGAAAAGAACCGTGTCCATGTCCAGTCATTGTATCATATTCTACGACGCACCGCCGCGAAAAGGCCGAACAGTGCGACGGTCAGCGCAAAGGCAAGGGCTTCCGCCGACCTGGAGCCGAAATGCGAAAGCGCTCCGACAAGCGGCGAGGCGAGCGCTCCGCCTGCAACGGACATCGTGAGGAGCGCGGAAACTGAGGGAATGGAATCGGAATGGCGCGGGGCCGCCACACCGAACACAAAGCCGTAGACGTTGGCGTAGCCGACGGCAAAGAGTGCCACGCCGCACAGGTAGACGGGGAACGTCCCGGCAAGGAACAGCACGAGCGTTCCTGCGACAGCTGCAAGGACAGCCGGCAGAAGAAACGGTGACACTCCCTTTCTTGCGAAAAGCATCGAGCCTAAAAGCATGACAGGCAGCTTCACCCCGAACAGCACGGCATAAGTCAGCCCAGTCTCCACGTCACCGCCGCCGAATCGCGCCGCCATGGCGTCTGGCACGGAGAGATTGAACGCAATGTCCGCCACGATTGCGACGGCAAACGCAAGTGCTGCCAATGCGGTAGGACGATCCTTCAGCAAGACGCCGACGCTTCCAAAAGTGACGGTATCCGCAGCGGATGCATGACGCACGTCCGACTTCGGCCCGCTGCGGCAGACCGCCAAGACCGCGGCCGCCGTTACGGCGGCAAGGAGCGGAAACACGAGCCTCCAGTCGCCTGCCGACGCAAGCGCGGCAATTGCGAACGGCAGGCTGATGGCAGTCGCAGTCCTGACGAAGAGCCCCGCCGTCATCACGCCGGAGAGACGGGTCGCGCCAAACAGCTCCGCCGTCCAGACGGGAACTGACGTCTGCAGGAGCACATTGGCAATTCCTGCCAACGCGAAACCAACGGCCGCCGGCCATGCCCGCGGGCTCCCCCGCCACAGCAGGGCAAGCGCCGGCAGGGCTGCGGCAAGCGAAAAGGCAACGGCCCGCCGTCCGCCAAACCTGCCGCAGAGCTTTCCGGCGGGAATCGGCAGAAGCGCAAACCAGAGGAACACAAGCGCTGAGGCGGAACCCTCCATGCCGAACCGCGCCGCCATCACGCCGATGCCGTCGGGGAACGCCATCACAGCATAGGCCACAAACAGTGCAGTAAGCGCTCCAGCCTTGCCTTTCACCTTCTCGCGCGGTCGCCCTGCGCTCAGCCCTTAGGCCAGAACTTGTCGGCAAGCTTGGACGGAATTCCCACCTCGGAACGGTCGAAGTTGTCAGCAAGTATGCGCCAGCCGAGATCCAACGCTTCCTCAAGCGGAATGTTGACCGAGAGGTCCATCATCTCCCGTTCGAAGTCGGCGCCGTACTTGAGGAGCTTGCGGTCCCAGTCTGACATGCGGAAGCCCATCGACTGCTTCTCGATAGTCTCCTTGTACTGGGCGTATAGCTTGATCATCGCGTCCATGACGGTGCGGTGGTCTTCGCGAGTCGCCTTGTTGACTTGCTGCTTGAGTCGGGAGAGAGAGCCGAACGGCTCGATGCGCCCGCCCTTCAGGTAGAACTGCCCCTCGGTGATGTAGCCCGTGTTGTCCGGCACCGGGTGAGTCACGTCGTCGCCTGGCATCGTAGTCACGGCGAGAATGGTGATGGAGCCGGCACCGTCGAAGTCGACCGCCTTCTCGTAGCGCGAGGCTAGCTGGGAATAGAGGTCGCCGGGGTAGCCGCGGTTGGATGGGATCTGCTCCATCGTGATGGCGATCTCCTTCATCGCGTCGGCGAACGAGGTCATGTCGGTGAGCAGCACCAGCACGTCCTTCCCGCCAAGCGCGAACTTCTCCGCCACTGCGAGCGACACGTCGGGCACGAGCATGCACTCCACCGTCGGGTCGGCGGCGGTATGAACGAACATCACGGTCTTTGCGAGCGCGCCGGACGCGTCCAGCGTGTTGCGCAGCTTCAGGTACTCGTCGTACTTGAGGCCCATGCCGCCGATGACGATGACGTCTGAGTCGGCCTGGAGGGCGATGCGGGCGAGGAGCTCGTTGTACGGTTCGCCCGCGCGTGCGAAGATCGGCAGCTTCTGCGACTTGACGAGCGAGTTGAAGAGGTCGATCATCGGGATGTTCGTGCGGACCATCTGGTGCGGCATTATGCGCTTCGACGGGTTCACGGAAGGCTGCCCGATCGGCGAGGGATCGCCCTCGACAGCGGGGCCGCCGTCGCGAGGCACGCATGCGCCGGTGAAGACGCGGCCCAGCAGGGCGTCGGCGAACGGGACCTTCATCGTCTCGCCGAGGAACCGGACGCTTGCCGAGGTGTCGACGCCGCGCGCGCCGGCGAAGATCTGGAGGGTGACGTTGGGGCCGTCGAGCTTGATGACCTGAGCGAGGGAAGTGCCGGCGCGGGAGGCCACCTCGGCTATCTCGCCGTACCTGACGCCCTCGGCGCGCAATGTCGCGACCGAGCCTGACAGGGCGTCGATCTTGTGATAGACCTTATTGTTGAACATGGAATTGATTATATCAAAAATCGCACGTCGGTTTCAATCGCCGCACCGACTGGAATATCCCCACCTTTGGGAAGCGCTACCGAGCTCTTCGAGAGCCTCGCGCGTTTTTGCGGGCTTCGGAGGTTTTTCGGGCATGGTTTGCCGCGATTATGCGCCTCGTCATCCCGTAAGCAGCTCAAACTCCATCTG
>JAFRDO010000015.1 GCA_017403825.1 Kiritimatiellia bacterium | reverse complement strand
GCTGCTATCTCGGCAAGTATCTCTGCGCGGGAACGGACCTTTTTCGATGATTTGCTTTTCATGGCATATATTATAGTATATGCGTACCGAAAGTGCAAGCGGAAATTTTGGGGCGCCTGCATAATTTTCTCGGTGCACCCTTGCCGAATTTTATCATTGTTTTTTGCTCAAAAATAATTATTGCATGTGATATAATACATGTCGGTGGGATGGGTCCATCAAAAACAACACAAGGAATTGTAAGTCATGAAACTGATTTCTTCGGTGGTTTGCGCGTTCTGCGCGGCGTTCGGTCTGGCAGTTTCCGCCTTGGCGGGGGACGTGACATTGACATGGGACGCTTCGGCAACGCCCGCGACGCTGGGCGACGCCGCGACGGGGCTCTTGGAGTTCGCGTATGCGGACGGCGTCGTGTCGAATATCACCGCGCATCCAGTCGATGGCGGAACGATTGTCATGACGGGCGACCAGATCGATTTTAGCAGCTTGGCGTATGTCACAATGGCGGGTACGGGCGAACTTGTATTTTCCAACGCAGTTCATGGTACATGGAATCTTAATGTTTACAGCTCGGTGCAGGACTACAACACGCTCTCCCGCAGCGGCGGAAGCATCGGTACGGAATATGTTACGCTTTTCGCCAATCAGAATCTGGAAGACTGGATGCCGCTCAAAACGGGCAATTCCGGAAGCAAGGGATGGTGGAGCTCGGCATCGTCCGACGACATCCCCACCTACCACATCCGACGCGAGGCGGATGGCTCCATCACCGCGCAGCGTCAAAACAAGATTGACACCCATCTGTTTGGTGTCGTCAAGTTCCAGCTCAAACAGAGTGGAGCAGACATTGCAGGAAGGTGTGTCTATGCCGGATATTGGAATGACACCCTTGGCATTGGCAAGCTTGGTGACGATGCCGATGCCGTGATCGCCAACCCGGTCACCTACGGCAGGTTTACCAATCAGGGTGTTACGGAACCCAATGCGAGTAACGGCTACGGCATCAACAAGATTACGATGAGCCGCGTAAAGGGTTTGCCGACCGTTCGTTTTGCGGGCGGGTTGAATATCGGAGGCGTCCTTTATGCCCGTGCCTACACGCACATCGTCTATGAACGTGCCGAGACCGGCAGCATTGGACATGGTTATCAAGCTGACGCCAACGGTATCTTGACGTTCCGCGATCCGACGCATCTCTTCGATCCGTCGGCCAATGCGGCAAAGACCTCAAAGTTGAGCGACTATGGACTGCAAGGTTCCGGCACGGTCGAGTTCGAGGCGACGGATACGGTGTACGGGGATACGACTTATGACACGTTTACGACTTCTCATGCGGAGTGGATTCCGACTGATTGGGTGACGGTGGCCGAAGGGCAGAAGCTTGCCAATTTAATTTCGAATTCGGTCACGGCAATCATCGGCGGTGCATCAATAGGTGCATGGTACCGAACGCGGGTTCCGTTGCAGGTGTATGACATCGCACCGGATGGACAGTCGGCAACTGGCCAATTCCAGCGGTTTTGTTCGTACAATGCAGGGGTGACGAATCGCATCGTTTGCGTGCTGGTGGCGTTTCGCCAGAATGGTGACGATGTCCAGATGCAGGCTACAGGTGCGGCGTACTACAACGGCAGCGGATATGCCGACCTGTACGGCAAGGACATGTCCGCATATAAGGGTAACGGCGGCGTGAGCGTGACCGTCAGTGACGCCGTTGGTTCATACGGGGTGCATGACCTCTCGTTGCAGTTCACGTCAGAATACAACGTCAAGATTGCGACGATGGGCTGGTATCCCGGCATTCGCAATATGGCGGGTTCTACGGCGGTGCCTGGCTGCAAGGCGCAGCTGGTCATCAAGGGCACTGACAATACGAAGATGCGCTATGCGCCGCCAAGTTCCAACGGTCATGTGCTGCCACTCACCGATGGTTTGCTGCGGGTGCTGAACGGCGGCGATATTGTCCAGCTGAAAGCGCAGAACAGTTACGAAACCATGTGGGTTGGAGATGCCGCGCTGATTCGCATCGAGAGAGGCGGCAGGTTCCTGCAGCAGACGTATTGGGGACTTGGCTACAAGCAGCGCGTGGAAATTATCGGTGGCGAATTCCGCGCCTATAACGTCTCGACTGCTCCGCTGGGACAGCTTGTCGTGAACCTGATGACGTTCACGGACGATGCGCAATTCTATTCGGTGCAGAAACGCAGCGACGATCTCGTCCGTGCCGGCTACAAGCAGGATGCGGTCTGGACGGTGCGCGGTACGAGCGCGACGACGTTTGGCCTTCCGCTTAGCATTTGGGGCGCGGCGGAAGAGGCGGCTGGCGGAAACACCATGACGTTTGCCGTAAACGATGTGGCGGATGGCAGCGACTTTATCATGAATGGCGCGATCAGCCGCAATGCGAGCGAACCGGATGTGCTCGGCGTGTACAAGACGGGGGCTGGCACGATGGAGCTGAACGCCTCGTACAACGTCGGCACGACGCCGACGCTGCTCAAGGGCGGAACTTGGCTTTTCAACGCATCTTCGCTGGCGTCGGCTTCAAGTCCCTACACCCTCGACGGCGGTACGCTGGCGGTGGCGGACGGCACGACGAACAGCCTTGGCGTTCTGACGGTCGGCGAGAACGGCGGCGGCATCACGCTTGGCGCTGGCGCAACGCTCACGTTCGCCGATTCCAGCGCGGCGGAATGGACGGGCACGAACAAGGTCACTGTCACCGGCTTCGCCGAGAAGTCGATACGCATCGGCACGGATGCCGACGCCCTCACACTGGAACAGCGTCGCCGCCTCCGGACGGGCGACGGCAAGCGGCTGTACCTCGATGCCGAAGGTTACCTCACGACCATCGGCCCCGGCACCCTCCTCAACATCCGGTGAACGGTTTTTGTCGAGGGGCGATCTCTACGGCCTTTCGTCGGTTTGGCGTAGCGCTTTGCGCCGTGTTTTCCGCCGCTATAGGGGCGACGGGATACGCTTTGGACTATGACGGTTGGAGCTTTCTTGCCGGTCCGACGACGGAGGCGACCGGGTTCTTCCGCGTGGAGAAGCGCGATGGTGTGTGGCGGGCTGTAGATCCGAAAGGCCGCGGATTCCGTCCGATGGGCTGCGATCATGTTTCATATCGAGGACTCACCTGTGAAACGCTCGGTTACTCGCCATACCACGAATACTGCAAGAAGGCGTACCGCAGTGATGTGGAATGGATGGACGAGACGACGCGTCGGCTGAAGGATTGGGGTTTCAATCTGCTCGGCAACGGCGAGTATAACGAAAAGATGAGGGGACGTGGTTTCGCGTACATGCGCAGCGCCAGCGTGAGCGGCAGGATGTGCAGGGCGCCGGATGCCGACCCGGATCTCTACATTGTCAAGGGACGTTGTCCCGGTTCGTATCTGCCAAACATGTTCTCGCCTCGCTATGAAGAGCTTTGCGAGGAACGGGCGAAGAAGAACTGTGCGGTGTCGAAGGACGATCCCTGGCTCTTCGGCTATTTCATCGATAATGAACTCGCCTGGTGGTGCCGGGGATCGCTTGAGGAAGGACTCTTTGACGAGGTGATAAAGAAGCCAACGACACATTCCGCTCGTATCGCCCTTGAGGCATTTGTAGCTGGGCGTCCGATAACGAAAGCGCTCAAGGTCGAATTCCTGCATGTCGCCGCGCGCAAGTATTTTGAAGGGGCTTGCGCCGCGATCCGCCGGCACGATCCTAACCATCTGATCCTTGGTTGCCGTTTTGCAGGTCTTGGAGGTGCGCATGAGGTTGTATGGAAGGCGGCTGGCGAATTCTGCGATGTCGTGTCGTTCAATTGCTATCCGTACGCCGACCTCGCGCGCGGCATCGTGCTGGACAAGAAGGACGGTCGTCCGCTTGCTGAAGTCATCAAGGCGATGGAGGCAAAGGTCGGTAAGCCCGTTTACATAACCGAATGGAGTTTCCTTGGGCTGGACACCGACAAGCCCTGCAAGTATGGCGCCGGACAGCGCCTTGCGACGCAAAAAGAGAGGGCGGAGGCTGTGGAGCTTTTTCTGAAGATGCTGATTGAGAGCGGATGCTGCATTGGTTGGAACTATTTCATGTGGGTGGACATGCCGACTCTTGGCACATGGAAAGATAAGGGCGAGGACGGCAACTACGGACTCGTGCGCGAGGACGGACGCCCCTACGAGGAGGTTACCACCGCCTTTAGACGACTCCAGAGGAGCCATCGAGGTGCCAGATGAAATGTCCTGTGTGGTTTTTGCCGTTTTGCATCCTGACGCTTGCAGCCGGATCCGCCCATGGGCGGGTGGAGCTTTTGGCGCCTGAAGACAATGCTGTGCTGCCGTCCGTTCCGGCGGCGCAGCGCGTGGTGATGGCGAAGCCTACGCAGGGCGAGAGGCGTTCCGCCGCCGCATGCGAGCAGGGGCCATGGGGCGAATCGGCGTCCATCACGGTGTCGTGGCGGATGACCGAAGGCGAGTCAGGCCCGTGGCTGATACGCATCGGCGCGGATGCGGAGCTTCGGGACGGCAAGGACTGGTGGATTCTCAAGAAGGTGCTGATTCCCGACTACAGCGGCGTGTACAAGTACACTCTGGCGAACGCCAACCTCGTGCCGGGCCGCCGCTACTGGTGGCGTGTCTGGTGCAATGTGAAGTGCAGCGAATGGGAGTGTGGCTCTGCAATCGGCCCGAACGGATGCGCGTGCGGCAAGACGGGGCCTGCGCCCGCCTCCGAGATACGCACGTTCATCGTCGAGGACGTTCCGCCCCGCTGGATTGCGCTGGAGGGGCGCACGAAGAACATGCGCGACCTTGGCGGCTGGCGCACGACCGACGGCAAGCGCGTGCGGTACGGCATGGTGTTCCGCGGCGAGGCGATGAACGACAACAGCGTAAGCGGATATGCGCCTGGCCGCAACCGCCTTGCCGTCGAGGATATCGCCTTCCTCACCAATTCACTCGGCATCAAGACCGAACTCGACCTCCGGACGGCGCGCGAGGTGTCGGGCATGAAAGGCTCGCCGATGGGGCCGTCTGTGGCCTATGTGCACCGTTCGTCGCAGGCATACAAGTCGATATTCACCCCGGACGGGATGAAGGCCATGGGGGAGACCTTTCGCCTTTTCTGCGACAGGAAGAACTATCCGGTGTTTTTCCACTGCATTGGCGGGGCGGACCGCACCGGCTCCCTCGCCTATGTGCTGAACGGTGCGCTCGGCGTGGCGAAGGAGGATCTTGAGCGTGACTGGGAATCGACGTTCTACCCGGACATCCCGAACGTCGTGGACAACCTGACCGGCCAGCCGTTCACCGACAGCACGTACTGGCGCAGCAGCAGACACTTCGATGACGGGTTCGCAAAATATGCCAAAGAAGGCGACACCCTGCGCGACAGGATATGCGCCTACCTGAAGGCATGCGGTGTAACGGAGTCGGACATCGAACAGGTGCGGGCCATCATGCTCGAAAACCCCGCGAATGTGAAATAGAACCGCAACTGCGCAGTGAGAGGAAATCGGTCGTCATGGCGACGAAATGGAAAGAGGAAGCAGGCGAACAATGAGACTTTGCATCGGAACCGTCCAGTTCGGGATGGATTATGGCGTGCAGGGCGGTGCGAGACCGTCGCTCGGTGATGCTGTCGCCATGCTCGACTACGCCACGCAGAATGGGGCGGATGCCATCGACACGGCGGCGGCGTACGGTACGGCGGAAGAGGTCGTGGGGAAGTTCCTTTCGCGGAAGACGCTGCCGCGCGAATCGGTACAGGTGATCTCGAAGTTTGGTACGGGCATCTTCGAGGGCGCGTCCGCCGCCGACTATCCGCAACGGCTGAGAGCCGCCGCAGAAACGTCGCTAAAGCGTCTGCGCACCGATTATCTCGATGCGTTCATCTGCCATGTGCCGTCCGCCGCCGGGGACGAAGCGGTGGTGTCGGCCATGTCCGCATTGAAGGAATCAGGGCTTGCGCGGCACATCGGCTTTTCCATTTACGAGACGGACGAGGCGATGGCTTGCATGGCGGCAGGGGCGGTCGATTTCATGCAGGCGCCGTTCAGCGTGTTCGACCAGCGCATGCGGGCCGCGAGTGTGCTTGCGAAGGCTACGGCGAATGGCGTGGACGTGCATACGCGCTCGGCGTTCGTTCAGGGGTTGATGCTGATGGACGTTGAAGCCATCCCCGCGCATCTTGCGGCGGCGAGACCCTACGTTTGCGAACTGGATGCGCTTTGCCGCGAACGCGGCATCACGCGCCGCGCACTGGCGCTTGCCTATGTCAAGGCGCAGCATGGGATTTCGCATCTCGTGTTCGGCGTGGATAATCTCGCCCAGCTCAAGGAGATAGTTGCGGACTTCAGGCGGGGTGTCCCGGCGGAGGTCGTGGACGGCATCGCGGCGCGGTTTGAGTCCGTGCCTGCGGATATCTTCATGCCCAACAAGTGGAGGAAGGGAAAGTGAAGGAGTTGAGGCTTGGTGTCGTTGGCCTGAGCGAAGGCAACGGGCACCCCTATTCGTGGTCGGCCATCTTCAACGGTTGCGACATGGCCTACATGAGGGAGTGCGGTTTTCCTGTGATACCGGAATACCTGTCGAAGCAGAAGTTTCCCGACGACTGCATTGCCGATGCGCACGTCACGCACATCTGGACGCAAGACCGTGCCATCTCGGAACATGTCGCGAAGGCGTCGCTCATCCCGAACGTCGTGGAGCGCATGGAGGACATGATCGGCGAGGTGGACGCCGTTCTGCTCGCGCGCGACGATCCTGAGAACCACTACGCGATGGCGAAGCCGTTCATCGAGGCAGGGCTGCCGATCTACGTCGACAAGCCGCTGGGGCGGACGATCCGCGAGGCCGAAGAGATTTACGCGCTTGAAAAATGGCCGGGTCAGATATTCACCTGTTCCGCGCTTGCCTACTCCGACGGACTCAAGATTGGCGACATCGGCGACCTGCGCCACATCCAGGCGTTCGTCATCAAGGACTGGAAGAAGTACGCCATCCATGTCGTGGAACCGGCGCTTCACCTCTTCAACTGGCAAGTGCCGATTCTTTCCCACAACGTGCTTTCGAACGGCACGAACAAGATCGTGTCGCTTGCGTGGGCGAACGGCATGACCACGACGTTCACGACGCTCTATGGCGCGCAGTGCGGCTTCCGCATACAGGCGTTCGGCACGAAGGGCGCGGCGGAAGTCGATTTCGGCGGCACGTTCTTCATGTTCCGCAACGCGCTTCGGGCGTTTGTCGAGATCGTGCGCGGCGAACGGAAGAACGAATCCCGCGCCATCACGATGAAGGTTATGGACATACTTGAAAGGGGGAACCAGGAATGAAAGAGGCGGTTCTCATCACTGGCGGCACGGGCAAGATCGGCTCGCGGCTCGTCGAACACTTCCATGCGCAGGGCCGTACGGTCGTCTTCACCTCGCGCAGCGACGAGAACATCGCGAAGACCGTTGCGGGGCGCGAAGGGCTCTTCGGCATCAAGGTGGATTTCCGCGACGGGCAGGCGGTCGAGACGCTCTGCTCCGCGCTCGACGGGCTCGGTGTCGGCGTTGCGGCGCTCGTGAACAACGCCCGCGACCTTGCCGCGCTCGGCGTGGCGGAGGACGGCTCCGTTCCCGCCGACAACTGGCTCGCCGAGTACCGCATCGACGTGGTGCTGCCGTACCAGCTTACGCTTGCGCTGGCGAAGCGTGGCGGACTGCGGAAGGTGGTCAACGTGTCGTCCATGTATGGCATGAACTCCTTCAACCCGCATCTTTACGAGGGGCCGTTCCGTCCGCCGCTCCAGTACGCCTGCGCCAAGGCGGCGCTCATACACCTGACAAAATGCCTGGCCGTGCAGTTCGCGCCGGATAAGATTGCGGTCAACTGCGTGACCTACGGCGGCGTGGAAGGGCGCGTGGACGAGGGGTTCAAGAAGCGTTACGCCACGCTCTGCCCGATGGAGCGGATGATGAAGGACGACGAAACGGTCGGTTCCGTGGATTTCCTGCTGTCGGACAAGGCTGCCTACATCACGGGCCAGAACATCGTCGTTGACGGAGGCTGGGGCATCTGGTGATGGGGACGCTCCGTCCGATAGACCTGGCCATCGTGATTCTCTATCTCGCGGGGGTCGCGGCGGCGGGTTTTGTCTTTGCACACGGCAACCGTTCGTCTGACGCCTACTTCAAGGGCGGCGGCAAGCTGCCGTGGTGGGCAGTTTCGCTCTCGCTCTTCGCGGCGCTGTTCTCTCCGCTTTCGTTCCTTGCGATTCCGGCGCTCGTCTATTCCACGGACATGAGCTATCTGCCGATCTTCTTCGGCGTAGCCATCGTGCTGCCGGTCACCATCCGATGGTACATACCGTTCTTCCGCACCCTGAACGTGACGAGCGCCTACGAGTATCTTGAGGTACGGTTCAATCTGCTCTGCCGCATGTTCGCCTCTGCGGCGTTTATCCTGTTTATGGTTTCGCTTACGGCTATTGTCGCCTATCTGCCGTCCGTGGCGCTCTCGGCCGTGACCGGGATGGACGTCAACGTGGCCATCGTGGCGGTCATCCTCTGCGCCATCGCCTACGGGGCGGCCGGGGGGATCTCGGCAATCGTGTGGATCGACTTTCTGCAGTCTCTCCTGCTCTTCGGGGCGATGGCGGCCATCGTGACGTTTCTGGTGTCCGGGACGGACGGAGGGCTCTCCGGCTGCATCGCCAAGGGAATGGACGCCGGGAAGTTCCGGGCTTTCGACATGGCGCTTGACTGGACGCGCCCGACGTTCTGGGTGGTTCTCATCGGTGGGACGGTTGCGAACTTCGCCTCCTACACTTCCGATCAGCGGGTCGTCCAGCGGTATCTTACGGTCAAGGACGTCAAGGCGGCGGCGCGTTCGATGTACCTGCAGGTCGTCGTGTCGGTCATAACTTCCACGCTTCTGTTCTTCACCGGCGTGGCGCTCTGGACGTACTACGCCTCCCAGCCGGGCGGCATGCCTGAGCTGGCGAAGAATGACCAGATCCTTCCCGTGTTCATCGCCAACGGGCTGCCGGCGGGCGTGGCGGGGTGTGCTCTCGCCGCCATCGCCGCCGCGACGCTCAGCACCTTGGCTGCGAACCTCAACTCCACGGCGGCGGCGTTCACGACGGACTTCTACCGTCGGCTGGTGCTGAAGGGGCGCAAGGACGAACGGCGGGAATTGATGTGCGGAAAGGTCTGCACGGTTCTGGCGGGACTGCTCGGAGGCGGTTTCGCAATCGTTCTCGCCAATGGCGACCTTGCCTCGGCCTACGAACAGTTTCAGCGGTACATCGGGATGCTGACGGCGGGACTGGGCGCACTCTTCTTCATGGGGATTTTCATGAAGTGCGTCAATGGCTTCGGCGCGGTCTGCGGGCTTGCCGCGAACTACGCCGTCACCTTTGGCCTTGATCTGCTGCCCTGGCCCGGCAAACCGCACATGCTTCTCTACGGATTCTTCGGTATGACAGCCTGCCTTGCAGTGGCGATGCTTGCCAGCAGGTGCCGAATTGGATTTGCGCGGGGACTAGTCCCCAAATAATTCGGTAGACTTCTCGACCCCACTGGGGACTGTCCCCAATGGCAGGCGCCTATGGCGTCGTGGGGGGTGCTAATCGTCGGGAAATAATTCTCTTCCCAGAATGTGGTATTATGCTCACGTCTCGCGGGGACTGTCCCCGCCGGGACGCGACAACCACAACTGAAAGGAGAGATTCAAGATGGCAAGGACAAGGAGGATCAAGTTCTCGGACCGCGACGCGCTGCACCACGTCACGTCGCGCATATCGGGCCGGCAGATGCTGCTCGCCGGCGCTGCGGCCAAGTGCGACATGCTGGACGCCCTGAGGCGCGCGGCGGAGTTCAGCGGGGTGAACGTCGGTGCGTTCGCCGTCATGGACAACCACTTCCACGTGGTCGTCCAGGTGCCCGCGCATGCGGGG
>JAFRDO010000014.1 GCA_017403825.1 Kiritimatiellia bacterium | reverse complement strand
GGTGTGGGTTTATCCTCCGTAGCTTCAGCGAAGGAGGGTAGGGGGTAGCTCGCGGCGGAATGGCACGGACGACTGTGCGCCGCGTCGCGTCACCGAGATTGCGGCGGCCTTTTGCGCGAACGCTATCGCGTCGGCGGTTGGGAGACCCTCGACGAGCGCGACTGCGAGTGCTCCGTTGAAGGTGTCGCCTGCGGCGACGCAGTCGACGGCCTTCACCTTGCGGCAGGGGAACAGCTTCCCGCAATCGCCGCAGTATGCGCCTTTCGCGCCCATCGTTATGACTACGTGGCCGACGCCGCGTTTCTTAAGGATTGCCGTCGCCTTTGCTGCGCTTTTAGCATCGATCACTTTTACGCCCGTGAGGATTTCAGCCTCGGTCTCGTTTGGCGTAATCCAGTCTATAAGAGGGTAGAGCGTCTTCGGGAGAGTCCGCGCCGGGGCCGGGTTGAGTATCACCGGCACTCCTTCGCTGTGCGCGACCTTCGCCGCCCATGCAACTGTGTCGAGCGGCGTTTCGAGCTGCATAAGCAGGGCCGCTGCACCCTTGATCTCGTCCTTGAATGGAGCGATGTCTGCCGATGAAAGCGTCCCGTTCGCGCCGAGCGCGACGGAAATGACGTTCTGTCCCTTCGCATCGACGAGGATGAGGGCCGTGCCGGAAGGCTCTTTCTTGTCTATGACCAGCCGCGCGGCTATTCCTTCCTTCTTCATTCGTCGCGCCGTGTCGCGTCCGAAGAGGTCGTCGCCGACCTTCGCCATGAACACGCACGCGCCGCGCTTCGCCGAAAGCCTCGCAACGGCTACTGCCTGGTTTGCGCCTTTGCCGCCGGGGCTCATCATGAAATGCCCGCCTGACACCGTTTCGCCGGGCACGGGAATCTTCCTGCCCGAAATCACCATGTCGGTGTTCGTGGAACCCAAGACTACTATTTTCTTCATTTCGTCGTCTTCCTCGCCGTGACTGCCTTTGCCGGAGGACGGCACATGAGCTCGTCGATTGTGCGGCCGACCTCGGTCTTTGAAAGCTTCTCTGTGATGCGGATGTGCGGGCCGTCCTCCGAAGGCGCCCATTCGTCGGTGCCGTCGTTGCCGACCATGCGGTATGTGCCGCGCACGACGTTAAAGTAGCTGGTCTCGCCGCGGACCGCCGCGAGCACGGCTGTCTCGTCCCACGAACTTCGTCCGCCCATTCCGTAGCAGGCCCTAAGCCACTTTGCGGGGTCGCGGCGCACCTCGTCCCGCGAAGGGATGTTCCCGGCGAACACGTCGCGCACTGGATTGCGTCCGGAGGCGTCCGACTCTGCCAGGGCCCTGCCAGCGAAGATGTCAAATCCGTAGGACCAGTCGGAGAACACGACTGGCGTCGGCCAGTGTTCGAGCGCAATGCGCGACGACTCGGCGTCCCACTGTGAATTGTACTCCTTCCCGTTCGGATACCGGCATGCCATCGCGACCCACTTCTTCACTTTCTTGGCTACGAGCGCCCTACCGTCCAGCGGCGAAATGGCGTCGGGCTGAGTTTCGAGAAGGCGGCGGATGTTGGTCAGGAACCCGACGGAGCATATCACTACGCTCCCGTCCGGCTGCGCGGCAAGGGCTTTCCGGTAGACCTCGTTCGCGTCCGGCGCGTCGTCCGAATCGGCGTAGCGGTACCAGCCGGGATAGTCCGCGAGCAGCTTGCGGTATTTGTAGTGTCCGCCGTCAACGCCCTTGCGCTCGCCGAGCGGTGCCGTGGGATCGACCTTTGCGCTTGCCCCTGCGAACGCGCCCAGGACGCCGATGCCTTTAGGCGCGCCGACCGGAATGTCGGGACGGCCGTAGTATCGGTTGATGATTTCGATTGTGCCGACGGACGCATTGCCGCGCGTGCAGCTGACTGTCGCGAGTATCTCGCACTCGCCTGCGTCGGCGAGCGCATGGAGGCAGGCGAGTGCGCCGACGTCGTCGAAGTCGGTCAGCATGTCGGTGTCGAAGATTACCTTGACAGGCTCTGCACGGAGAGCCAGCATTACGGCGAAGGCGGAAACGATCGTTCCGGTACGCAACGTCAGCTTCATGTTCATATGGCGTATTATACAAAAAATCCCGCGCTTGCGGACGCACCCACACGAAAAATCTGGTTCCGGGCGCAGATGCGGCGGCTAGGCGCGGGTCTTGATGACTGCGCCGACCTGATTGACGGCATCGAGGAGCTTCTTCTCCTTGCTCGGCACGGTGACGAACCAGGGGGCCATCAGGAATCCTTTCAGGCGTTCCGGCGCAACGGTCTTTCCGCAATAGGCCACCAGCGTGCCGAAGTTATCGTCGCTCTCGTAGTTGGAGCCGCACGGTATCTCGTCGAACCCGGCGTCCGATAGCCGTCCGAAAGTCTTGCAGCGGATCACCCTGTGCGCATTCTTGCTGGACTCGAAATGCGTGCCGTAGTACCAGTTCGACTGCAGGACGCTTCTCGGCATTCTGCGCATGAACTCCTCCTCGTGGTCCCAGGCGTAGTCGCTCCATATCCACGGACGCATGCCGTGCTTCTCGGCAAATCCGGATATCTTGAGGAAGTCGGTCCACCACTGGTCGCCCTGCCGCACCACGGCGTATGCGCAGAACCGCTGGCACTTCCAGTTCTCCTCGTCGTAGCCGAGATGGAAGAACCGCGGCCTGTCGAATATCTCGCCGACTTCGGCTATAACGTCCTCGCAGACGCGGTAGTATTCCGGGGTCGAGAGCATGCGGCTGTAATCCTTCAGCCAGATATCGTGCGCCGACGAGAAGTTCAGCTTCGGAATGGGCTCAAGCCCCATCTTGCGAAGACGGCCCAGCTCGGCGCGGAAGCGGTCGATGGTCCACGAGCCCTTGACCGCCAGTTCGGGATGGCTCTTCAGCTGGATGCCCTCGCCGACGTCGATGACGATCATGTTCATGCCGACCTCGGCCATGCGTCCGGTGACGCGCCGCCAGACGTCCTCGTCGAACCGCAGGTGATCCGCCGACGCGAGCATAGCAAGGTCTTCCGGAGAGTAGTCCTTGTATGCTTTTACCGGCTGGTCGCACCACATGTTTATGCCGAAGTGCAACAACGCGGCCCAGATCGTATCCTTGTCATGTTTTTCCATCTGTCGTTCCTCTTGCTCTGGTCTTGTCGTCGGCGTCGGGCTAGCGCAACGGAGCGCAGTTCACGCCCATCGACACAAGTCGCTTGCGGTGAACCTCCATGCGCTTTAAGAAGTCCTTGAAGTCGCGTGGCGCCGGCGCCGTCCACAGCGCCTCTGCCATCGCGCAGGTGCGCGGCCACATCTTCCAGGCGAGGTCGTGCTCGTTCCAGGTGAACTCCGACCAGTTGTTGCACTGGCCTCCCAGCACGTGCGCCCGGGCATCGTCCGCAACGCCGTCGCAAGGGTCGAACGAGTACGCTTTCTCCAGCGGGACGTGTCCGCCGATGTACTGGAACGGGTCGTCTGGGAGGTCCTGGCTGTAGTCGTAGTAGCAGATCAGGTGCGGGGTCATCACCATGTCGTGTCCGCGCTGTGCGCCTTCTGCGCCGCTCGTCAGCTTGTCGCCGGTGCCGTTCTTCTGGCTTGTGCGCCAGCTCATGCCGATGGCGCTTCGCGGCACGTCGCCGCTCAGGATCTCGTCCCAGCCCATGATGCGGCGTCCCTTTTTCTCCAGATAGTCCGCGAAGTGGCGCGTAATCCACGCCTGAAGGTCGTTCGCGTCATTCAGTCCCTCAGCCTTCATGCGGGCCTGGCACTTCGGGCATTCCTTCCAGCGAGTGCGCGGACATTCGTCGCCGCCGATATGTATGACCTTTGACGGGAACAGCTCGCACACGCAGTCGAGCACGCCCTCCAGGAATCGGATCGTCTCGTCGTTGCCTGCGCAAAACACGTCGATGGTGTTGCCCCAGCCGGCGTCCCAGATGCGTTCGCGCACGCCTTCCGGCTTGCATGCGAGTTGCGGGTAGGCCGTGACCGCCGCGCCGGCGTGGCCGGGCAGCTCGATTTCGGGCACTACGGTGATGTAACGCGCCGCCGCGTAGGCGAGGATCTCGCGTACGTCGTCCGCCGTGTAGAAATAAGGACCATACGCTTCGGTGTTGCGGTCGATGACGCTCCTGCCGTTCACCTTGTGCGGCTTGCCGCCGCGCTTCCATGAGTTGGGACGCTTCGCGCCGATCCGCGTCAGCTCGGGATACTTTGGTATCTCAAGTCTCCACCCCTCGTCGTCGGTGAGGTGCCAGTGGAAGACGTTCAGCTTGTGGTATGCCATCAGGTCGAGTATGCGCATCACGTTCTCCTTGCCGAAGAAGTGACGCACTTCGTCGAGATGAACGCCGCGCCAGCGGTAGGCCGGCGAATCCTCTATCTCCACGCAGGGAATCGCGATGTCGGCAGTGCCGTCAGTTCCTGTCTTGCCGCACGTCGCCAGTTGTCTTATCGTTTGCCGGGCGTAGAATGCGCCGGCGGCGTCCGCGCTCGCAATCGACACACTGCTGGTCGTGACAGAGAGCCGGTAGCTCTCCGGCGGCAGCGATGCGTCATGCGTTTCTTGCACTGCAATCCCGTCGGCGTCGGCGGCCTTGTCGTGGAATTCGCCTTCGTCCGTTTTCATGTGACGCGGCGCAGGCACCAGGACGGGCATCCCGCCGCCGAACGCTGTGATGCATGCCAGTGCGACGGCCAGCGCGACGATGCGGTTGCGCCGCTGTTCGGCATTTCCCATTTGGCTTGCATGACTTGACATGGTATGTTGGTTCCTTTCCGTTTATATGTAGGTGCTTGCCCGTCGTGATTATAGCAAATCGGACCATTGCGGCACAAGGCGGAGGCGGGTTAGAGAGGGGCGAAAAAATTTTTTAAAATACCCCCTTGCAAAGTGAAGGGAAAATATGGTATGATACGCGTGTCTTGACCGAGGAAGGGTTTCAGACATGGTGTCTGCTACCTTGATTCTGAGGAAGGGGCAAGGTTAACCTCCTGAAGCGTTGACGGACCGTTTGCCGAAGGCGCCGAGGGAAAAACAGAAAGAACAAAAACAATGAAGAAGGTTATTATAGCGCTTGCGATCACGGCTGTTGCCGGTATCGCCTCCGCTGCCTCCTGCACTGACTGCCCGTTCGGCTATCGCCTGAAGGTGATGGTTCGCACGACCGCCAGCTGCAGTGTTGTCGCCAAGGATGCGTGCAATGAGTGCTCCACCGCCACCTATCGTGGTCCGGTGATCCGTCGCTTCATGGGCATGGTCTATGGCACCACTGACGTCGAGGAAGGAACCTGCGGCGATCAGGGTTGCAAGTGCAATGATTGGAAGGACACGGCTTATGTCGCGTTCTTCGATTATGACAACGCCGGCCCGATGGAGCTCGACGCTGACACGACTGAGCTCATCCAGCTCAACCGCATCGGCTGCAAGGCTGAGGACCGCAACAAGGCCGAGATGGCCTTCACGGTTGGCTACAAGTGCAGCGAGAACGTCGCTCAGATGACGTTCGCTGGCTTCGGCCTCGTTGGCAACCACGACGGCAAGATCACGCTCGGTGCTGTTTCCGGCTACTGCGCTGGTCAGCTCCCGGCTGGTGCTGTGATCAGCAATGGTCCCTGCGCCGATCCGACGACCGTCTGCGGCAACTATGTGTGGAACCTCTGCTGCAACACCTCCTACACCTGCGCGTACACGGCCGCCTATGGCAAGTGGACGCTCGTGTGGGATGCTGGCATCACCGACAAGGTTGGCACGAATCTCACCGAGACTCAGGCCAAGACCGGTTGGGGCACTGCCACCGCTGTCAAGCTCGCCGACAAGCGCGCTTGCTCGGATGTTACTTGCAGCGTCTGCCAGGACTAATCACTTAACGTGATTGCGAAAAAGAGGGGTTGCGCGACTGCGCAGCCCCTTCTTTTTTTGAAAAAATTGTCATTGTCATCAGTGCGCGGCATATCTATAATAAAGTAGTACTATGAAAATCAAGTGGTATATTCTGGCGTCGCTTGCGCTGGTGCTGGTTGGCTGTTGGGACAACGGCGAGCCTGACGTTAAGCCTGCATCTTCGGCTGCCGACAAGTCGGCGAAGGACGAAAAGCCGGTGCGTAACCGCGTTGTTATTACGGTCAACGGGCGTGAATTGCATTCGACGAACCTGAACGAGCGGGTGGAGATGCTTGTCAAGGTTAGCACGATTGCGAATCCCAAGATGACGTTGAGCGACATACCGAAGCTTCGCAAGCGTCTTAGGTCGGCTTTGCCGAAGATGTTCGTCCGTGAGGTCGTATTCGAAGAGTTTGTCAGGAATGAGAAGATCAAGGTTGACAAGGCGGCGATTGAAAAGGCGAGGAAGAAGTTTCTGTCGGGATTCGGAGGTCGCATGACCTACGACAATCTGCGCCGCAAAGTCGGGTCGTTCGCGGCGGCAATGGATGAATTTGTGCGCATACAGGCGATGGAGGACGCCGTCCGTCAGCGTATTCTTGAGAAGAATCCGCCGAACCTGCCGGCAAATTACGCGAAGGAGCAGATAAAGAGAATTACTGCGTACAACGCCGAGATGGCGCTTACGAATGCGGTTGTTTACGCACGGGCGACTAATGCGTGGGAGAAGCTGAAGGCTGGGGAGGACTTCAAGCTGGTCGCACGGCAGTTCTCGGAAGTGCCGCGAGAGGCGAAGGAGGGAGGAGACTGGGGCACGCTTGGCCTTCAGCAGCTTGAGCCGGACGAGGATCTCGTCAAATGGGCCCAGAAACTTCAGCCAGGTCAATTCTCCCCTCCAATCGAGGGCGACAACGGGCTTATGATCTTGAAGGTGAATGCCAAGAAGGGCGATGACTATGCTCTTTCACGTATCTACTTCAGGTTGCCGATGTTTCAGGAGATCGTTGACGAAGATACGCTTTTGAAGAGGAAACGCCAGCAGCACGAGCAGCAGGTTCTGTCCAAGGAGATTGCGGCCCTTGTCAAGGCGGCTGATGTTGTAAAGCCGAAGACGAAGAAGAACGCGCACAAGAAGGACAAATCGGGGAAAAAAGGCGTCAAGGCTGTAGATTCTGGCAAACAATCGCGTTCTAAGGGAGCGGCGAAGAAGGGTGGAGCGGCAAAAAAGAGTGCCGAAGTCAAGCAGCCGAAAGCAGATTTGAAGGAAAAGGGAAACAAAACTGATTCTAAAACAACAAAACAAGGAAGAAAATGAAGGAAATGCTAAAGAAAGTGGTAGTCTGCCTTGCCGCGATGGCGGGGTTGACGGTCATTGCGGCAACGGATTCTGTCTTTGAGAATTCTAAGGGGGCGAAGATACCTTATAATTCGAAGGGGGCTATCGTTCGCGGCGAATGGACCAGCCAGCTGGACAAGGCGATGAAGCAGGCGTTGGAGGAGGATGTCCCCGTGCTTGTCTTCTGGGCGAACAACGGGTGCGGTCACTGCGCGGCAACGGAGGTTGAACTGTGCACCAAGACGTTCACCAACTGGCAGAAGAAGTACCAGATTTACATGGTCTTTTCTTGTGGCGGCTATCCGGGGCCTGCCAAGAACGAGTCCGCTGTAGCCAAACAGGTTGCAAAACGTGATGGTGGCAGTACATCGTTCCCGTATGTTGGCGTCTACTGGGGTGACGGAAAAAAATACGACTACGAGAGTAAGTCATACAGCAATAAGTGGCGCGGCGCATTCTCCGGCAACGGCATGGATGCCCCTACGTTCATAAAGAAGGTCGAGAGCATCCTGAAGGGCTACACCCCGGCCGTCGGCGGGTGGTTTGAGTTGACGGACGCTTCGGACGGGAACCGTTATGAGGTGGATGCGTCGACGAAGAAAGTGGCGCTCAGGATGACGCGCAGCAGTGCCAAGAAGTCGGTCGTGGGAACGGATTCCGTGAAGCTCTACAAGAATGCGGTGAAAGACGCCAACCTTGTCAAGACGTACACCGCCAGCTGGACGAAGGGCGCGACCGTGCTTGATCTCGTGGTGGCGATTCCGTCCGGTCTCGCGTCCGGCGACAAGCTCATCGCGGTCATTAACGGCGAGTCTGCGGCGAAGTACAGGAACACCATCTATTTCGTGGAGAAGGAGAACGGCACAGGCAATCCGCGGTGGAAGGGTGCCGAATTCGGCGAGTGGACGGCCGACATCGATGCGGCCAAGGCGCTGGTGAAGGCGAAGGCCGGCGGCGCGTCCGCGGCGGGCAAGGCGGCGGCGACTACCGGCTCGACGAAAGCTTATACGCTCGTAAGCGTGCAGGGATCGCTTTGGTGCCCCGACTGCGCAAACACCGACCGCAACTTCCTAGACCTCAAGGATGCGACCGGCAAGAACCGCTTCCAGGCGTGGGCGAAGTCGAAGAACGTGGCGCTCGTCGCGATGGACGTTCCGAACTACAAGGGGCCCACCGTCGACGACCGCGAGTCCCCGACGCTTTTCTCGAGAGATGCCTATGCGACGACGCTGGCGCGCGCATGGGAGTATCCGGCGTCCGGTGCGCCGGCCAAGCTGACCAATGCTGTGGTACGCAGCGGTCTCGGTTACCTGACGCGCAACGGCATTTCGGACGCGGATGCGCTCGCGACGCTCAAGAAGTTCCACGACCTGGCTTACAAGACGCCTGAGCAGGGTGGTTTCCACCTGTTCTACGGAGCGGACGACCCGCGCAACGAGGACAAAAACCCCAATCGCACCAACGTTCCGATCTTCGTGCTGTTGAAGAGCGACGGTACCGTTGCTGCGCGCCTGACGTACTTTGGCGCCGTGGCGAGTCCGATGAAGGCCGACCAGGCGAACTTCAACAACTTCATCAAGCGTTTCGAGGAGATGCTGGCGATTGCCGACGCCGAAGCCGGGACGGCTGACGCGAACGAAATCGGTAACAACACGCCTTCCGCCAAGACCACTGAACTGCCGGTCGGCACCAGGACGGCCGTGGAAGGACGTCTCTGCCACGCCGACATGCGCGATACGTTCAAGCTGACGAACTTCAAGGGCGCGGCGGACGTGAACGTCACGATCACCGGCTCGTCCGATGCCAAGGTCGTAGCGCAGTTCATGATTGAGAAGGACGGGGCGTTCGAGCTTGTCGGCAAGCCCGTAACGACTGCAATCAATGCCAACACCGCGCTTCTCGGGGAGTTCGACGAAGTGGGCACGTGCTATCTGCGGGTTGCCGGTGCGGACATCGCTTCTGCTGCATTCGCCATCGGGAGCGCAACCGCGAATCACTTTGCGGAGTTCACTCTGACGGCTTCCGTTAAGTCCCTTGACCCGCAGGAGGACTTCGCGTCCGTGCCTCTTGCCGAGGGCTCTTCCATCCATATGTCCGTTGACGCCGGCAAGGTCTACCGCATCACCGGCATCGTGACGGATCCGCTTCCCGAAGGGCTTAAGAAGAGGGATGACGGAATGTTCGAGGCTACCGTGAACGGCGACGTCGCGCTTGTTGCGTCGGCCGACGGCGAAATCGGGTACCAGAAGTGGGTGCCGTCGAAGGTCGCCTTCAACGACAACGAGCCGAAAGACGGCATTGGCGAGAGCGTGGGCAAGTGGACGGTGACGGTCATGCGCAGCGGCGGCGTTTCCGGTTCGGTTTCGGCGACCGTCGTCGTGGATGTCGACAAGTCCACGTTCTACTACGACCACAAGACGAAGCTGCTGCCACGCTTCGCCATTGACGACGAGTGGGGCTTCATGTCGAAGCAGCTGACGTGGCTGGACGGCGACAACGAGCCCAAGAGCCTCGTGATTACGGTCGAGAAGAGCGCGGAGCTGTCCAAGTACTTCGGCGACGGACAAATCGTGCTTGCCCTCGAAGGCCTGGCGAGCGACAACGGCGACGCTACGCTCGGCAAGTCGTCGTACACGCTGAAGGTCAAGGACGAGTCTGGAAAGACCCAGAGCACAGTGTCGATATCCGGCACAGAGCCAACCGCCACGTTCGACACGACAGTCTACGCGCGGCGCAGCGCGGGCGTCACCATGACGCTCCACCGTTCCAACGACGGCAAGCCGCTCGCCAACAGCATCGGGCTCAAGTCGTCCGTCAGCACGGTCTCGTTCTCCGGCGAGACCATACTTGGGTCGGAAGTGGGCTGGGGCGCCGACGACTACGCCGACAAGGCGGTTCTGGTGAAGGGCTTGCCCAAGGCTGAGAAGAAGGCCACGGTGTCGCTGAACGCCACGTCTGGCAGCTTCAAGGCCGACAAGAACGCGAAGTCGATAGTCATCGTGGTCGTTGACGACAAGGCGCCTGCCTTCGTCTCGGACAAGATCGCCCAGATTAAGATGGTGACGTATTCGACGTGCAGCGCGTCCGTTGCGTTCGATCCTGCCTATATCCAGAAGGGCGACGTGCTTTCCGTCGAGCTGTTCAAGGGATCTCTCCCGAAGGGCATCAAGGCGAAGGTGAGCGGGCAGAAGCTGAAGCTGACGGGCATTCCGACGGCGGCCGGTTCCTACACCGCCTACTTCCGCGCATGCGCGACGCGCAGCAAGAAGCTGGTGAAGGGAATGCCGGTCAAGGTCAGCTTCCGGGTCGTCGATCCGACCACGGTCAAGCCGTCCGACAAGACGTACGGCAAGCTTTCCAACACTGCGGTGAAGACGTCGCGGACGCTTTCGAGCCTGATGGTTCTTTCCGGCGGCGACCCGAAGCGGCTTGCCGGCACGCTGGACGTGACGATCCCGCGCTCCGGCAAGGTGAGCGCGAAGTACGCCTGCAACGGCGGCACGGTCTCGTTCTCGTCCAAGAGCTGGAACGCGAAGGACCTTTCCGCCGCCGACGGCACGCTGACGGCGACTCTGACGCCGTCCAAGGAAGGCTACGCCCTGGAGGTGAAGGCATACTCCAACGGGCGTGTCGAGGCGACTGTCATAGACAAGGCGTTCAAGGATCAGGATCTGACGGCGAAGTCCTCCGGAACGGTCTGGAGCAGCAGCGCGTCGGCCAAGTCGTGGGTCGGCATCTACAATGGCGCGATCGTGCCGTCCGGAACGCCGTACTACCGCGGCGACGGTGTCTACGGTGCATTCACCGGCGAGATCGTGCAGCCGACGAACGATAAGTTCGCGGCGCCCATCGGCTACGGTTACGTGTCGCTGAAGCTGACCTCTAAGGCTGCCTCTAAGGGCAAGATGACGTGGGCGGGCAAGCTGCCCAACGGCCAGGCGATCTCCGGTTCGGCCGTCCTGTCCAAGGGCGTGAACAACTGGGTCGGCCGCGGCGGCTACGCATACCTGCCGATCTTCAAGAAGCTTTCCGCCGACCGTTTCTCGATCGTGGCGGAGATCAAGGCCAACGCGGCCGGCGACAACGGCGGCAACAGGAGCCTGCTCGGCTGCCCGGACCTCTCGCCCGTCCTGCCGCTCGGCACGTGGACGCACAGTGGCGACAACGGCACGGGCTACAGCATGGACATTCACCTCATGGGCGGTCTCTACGACGCGGCGAAGAGCCTGAAGGACTGCTGCACGGAGTCGTCGATGAACCCCTCCGCGATGAAGCTCCAGGTAGAGGTTCCTGAGTACGCTGGCTACGACCGTTATGCTGGCCGCGGCAAGGCGCAGGCGATTCCTGTGCAGACGGTCTCGGTCGGGAAGAACTCGATCAGCGTGACGAAGGCGACCAACAAGTTCAAGCTGTCGATCGACCGCGCCACGGGAATCCTGAGCGGTTCGCTCCGCCTCAACTACGTTGCCGGCGGCAAGACCAGCTACATCGATGCAACCTGGAACGGGGTGCTTTTGACTGGCTGGAGCGCGGAGTGCGACTGCTCCGAGGGCGAGGAGCTTCAGATGCCGTTCATCTGCGGCGCGTTCTCGTTCAAGGACCAGGTCGGCAAGTCGAGCAAGGACACGGCGCTCTCCGGCGGGCGAATCTACTCCGGGGCTGCATTCCCGGAGAAGTGACGCAGGAGACCGTGTGGAAAGAAGATTGGCTGACAGGCTGACAAGACAAGATCAAGGAGATTGAAGATGATGAAACAGATTGTGACGGCGGCGCTTGGCGTGCTGTGTCTTGCGGGTTCGGTCTTCGGCGCGAGCAATCCCGTGAAGGAGAAGTACGCGCTGGGCCTGTCGGCCAAGTCTTCCGTGCAGAAGAAGACGGTCAAGCTCTACAAGACCAAGGACGATCAGAATAAGACCGTCTACCGGTGCTACTACAAGATGACGCTGTCCAAGGGCAAGGCGTACACCGTGTGGCTTACCGGCGTCAACTCCACGAACAGCAACATCAGGATCCGCACGGCCTACGGGATGGAGTCCACCGACTGGAACACCAACGAGCCGCTCGCCCATTTCGACAGCGTAGACTGCGGCATCGAGACGCGCTGGCTCGTCACGGGCAAGGAATGGTCCAACGACTGGAACGACGACTGGGACACCTCGGCCTGGACGGACATCGTCTCTGACGACAACTGGGGCGACTGGGGCAAGTCCAAGACGCCCAACAGCTGGACGTACTACATTCTTGTCGAGGGCGACAATGGGGCGACTGCGACGCTCAACTACGTGCAGGCGAACAAGATACCGAAGGGCGTTGCGGCCAATCCGCTCGTGATCAAGCCGAAGAACAAGGCCCAGACCGTGACCCTCAAGGACGGCTTTATGGGCGAGTTCTACTACGTGAAGGTCGTGCTCAAGGGCGGTTCGTGCTATCGCTTCGGCACTCTGGACGGCACGGCGTCTAACGTGCTCTCGTTCGACGAGGAGTACAACCTCAACCTCGGCATACTTGGTCCCTACAAGACGTGGGCCAAGGCGAACAACCAGGCGATTTCGTTCATTCCGGACGGCGACCAGACGGTACTGATGCGCATCAGGTCCTCGAAGGGCTACAAGGCCAAGGGCAAGCTGCGCTTCCTTCTGGAGAAGGCGAGGACGCCGGCCAAGCACAAGCCCACGGCTCTTGCGCTCGGCAAGTCCGTGGATTTCAAGCCCG
The DNA here is from genome assembly GCA_017403825.1 of Kiritimatiellia bacterium. Lineage (GTDB taxonomy): Bacteria > Verrucomicrobiota > Kiritimatiellia > RFP12 > UBA1067 > UBA1067. The sequence continues at coordinate 52,155 of JAFRDO010000014.1, read as the reverse complement.
GTTACCTGAACAAGCCCGGGTCCGGCTACTTTGACATGGTAGCCGACCAGCAGCTCTTCTCGATAGCCGCCAAGAAGGGCAAGAACTATGTGGTGGAGACGAGCGGGGCGACCAACGAGGTGCCGATAGTAGCGTATCTCTATGACTCCAAGGGCACCGTCATCAAGACGAACCGCTCCAAGGGCAGCGGCAGCGCGGACGTTCGCGTCGTGTTCACTCCGTCGAAGTCGGCGACCTACTACGTGGGCGTCTGCGAGGACCACGGGGTCTTTGACGAGTTTACGCCGAAGTACCACAAGGTCAGCATAAAGGCCTCCACCGTTTCGACGACGGTCAAGACCGTGAAGCTCTCGCCTGTTCCCGGCACGAAGGACTCGAAGCCGCAGGCGGCGGACGCCGCCGGGAGCTCGGCCTTCAAGCTGGGGAAGGACTGCTGGTCGGCCAAGTGCGTGATTGGCGCGGCAAGCGGCGTCACATATGCGCTGGCAACGAGCTTCGCCGATGCGGCGAACACCGAGACCAACCGGCTTGCCGCGCAGATCTACAGCGGCAAGGTGTCTGACAAGACGCTGGTCAAGGCCGTGACGTTCGCGCCCGGCAAGACGTTCACGTTCAAGGCGAACGTCGACGGAATGTACTACGTGGTCGTCCGTCCGGCCGCCGGCGAGGGTCTCGACTACAAGCCGATCCGCATTCATTCGGTCGGCTACTTCTCTAACGGCAAGAAGTGCGGTGCGCTAAAGGTGACGATCAAGGGCGCGAGCGGCAAGTGGATGCTCTCCAAGAAGGGCACCCAGTACGCGAGCGGCGTGAGCGTCATCATGTCGGCCGGCAAGAAGACCCTGTACTTCACGTCGGTCAAGGGCTACACGACGCCCAAGAACGCAAGCGCCACGGTTTCCAACGGCAAGACCACGGAAGTCAGCGACATCTACTACACCGACAAGTGGGACCCGAAGGACGACTCGACGAAGAAGGCGACGGCATGGACGCTGAAGTCGAAGTACACCACGCAGACGAAGCACACGCTCTGGAAGACAGACAAGAACGACTGCTTCTCCTTCTACTCGAAGAAGGGTTATCACTACACGTTCAGCCTCTACGGCAACGGCAAGGGCGACCAGGTGTTCACCATCAAGAACGAGAACGGCACGTACTACGCGAAGAAGGTGACTTCCGTGACGCGGCTGCTGTTGCCCAAGTCGTCTAAGAAGTACTACCTCATCGTCTCGCACAAGACCTCCACGAACGACGGCGGAGCCTACAAGTTGAAGGGCCGCTACGAGGACCTCGGCGTGGTGAAGTTCAGCAATGCGACGTTCAAGGCCAAGGACAGCGCGACGTCCGTGACCGTCACCGCCGTCCGCACGAAGGCGACGGGCGCGTGCCGCGTGAAGTACACCCTCTCGGCGGGAACGGCGAAGGCAGGGGTCAACTACATCAACGCCTCCGGCTACGTCAGCTGGAAGAACGGCGACAAGGGCAAGAAGAAGATCAAGATTGCCCTCGTCCCGAAGACCATTCCTGTCAAGAGCAAGGACCTGTCGTTCAAGGTCGTGCTGAAGGATGCCTCGTCGGCGTCCGCCGGCGACGGGCTGAAGGACGTGGTCCAGGCGGCGTTCCCGAACTACAAGACCTCGGTGCAGGCGACTGTCAAGATCGTGAACACGGCGAAGTACAAGGATGCGGCGGCGGCATACGCGTCGGTCTACAAGGACAAGGCCGCGAAGCAGAAGAAGGAGGACAAGAGCAACCTGCGCATCGGCACGTTCTACGGCTTGGTGCGCGAGAGCGGCACGCAGCTCACGAACGGCGCCCCCGAGTTCGCCGCCGTCACGCTGACGATCTCCGCTTCCTCCAGCTCTTCGCCGGAGTCGATGTCCGCAAAGGTCCAGCTTGCCGGGAAGACGTATTCGTTCACCGCAGGCGCGGGGTGGGACGGCACGACTTCTGACGGCGCCAAGAAGAAGACGCTTGTCAACGTCTGGCCCGGCAGCGGCGAGGAGCCGCCGTACACTAATGAGCTGACTGTCGCGGTGACCGACGGCAAGTATTCCGACTGGGCCAAGTCGGGCTGCAAGGCCAGCCTGCTGCTTCGCGTGCCTGACGCCTCGGGCGCCGGCGCCCAGACCGGCATCTCGTATGCCGGCTCGCTCTACCGCAACAACGCCAAGATACAGAAGTACCTCGACACTGCGTTCCTCTTCGACGGCTACTACACGGTGGCGCTCGTCGCCGGCGCGGTCGATGGAACCGACCGCGGTGCGCCCGGAGCGGGCGTTCCCGCCGGCAACGGCTACCTGACGGTCACGGTGGACAACAAGGGCGCGGCGAAGATCGCCGGTCTCCTGGCCGACAAGACTGCGGTCGCGGCGTCGGCCACGGCCTGCGCGGTCGTGCCTAACTCGTCGTCGAAGACGGGCTACGAAATGGTAATCCCCGTCTACCAGGCGAACGCCTCCAGCTGCTTTGCTGCAGAACTCCATCTGTTCATGCAGTCCGACAAGAGCCATCTGGACGGCAAGAAATACAAGACCATCGTCGATTCCAAGAAGACGGTCTGCTGGAATTCCGACGACGCCTCCGCCACGGAGGACGGCGTACAGGGCTGGCGCATGGAATTTGTCCCGGTCGGCGGATGGTACGACCTCCTGGCGAACCTCCAGGGCTACTACAACTCGAAGGCCAAGGCGTTCGCGGCCGGTGCGCCCAACGCATTCCCGGCGGAGCTGCTGGGCGCAGGCTACGCGTATGCGGCCACGCCGAGCGCGGTGCCGGTTACGCTCGTCGGCAACAAGTTCGCCGCCGTATCCAGGAAGCTTGTCGCCGAAGCGGACGACGCGACGCAGTACGACCTGGTGGCGAGCGTCAACCCCTGCAACGTCAAGATCGCCTTTAACCGCGCGACGGGCGTCTCTTCGGGATCGTGCTCGGCATGGATTGCCAGCGAGGCAGAGGGCGTGCAGAAGCAGATTGCCGGCTTCGAGCACTTCGGCGTGCTTACGATCGACCGCGACACGCGTAGCGGCATCGCGGGCGGCCTCGGCGAAGACGTGCTGATCAGCGGCGCGATCGTCAAGCCTGTCAAGATCGGGGTGCGCACCTGGACGTTCTCGCTCCCGTTCGAGGTCTATGCCGACTGAATGACACAATGACGGAGAACAGATGAAACTCTGGAAACTGATAACCCTGACGGTCGTTCTCGTCGGCCTTTGCATAGGCGGCTGGTGGCTGTCTGCGCCGAAGGCCGACGAGCCGGACGGCAAGCCTGGCCGCGTGCTGCGCTCCCGCGTCATACGCGAGGAGAAGCCCGCCTCCAAGGCGACTGCCCGTCGCATCGCGGCGAAGCAGCGTCGCGAGAAGGGCCTTTCGAAGCCTGGAAGCGAGGTCAAGAATAAAAATGCCAAGGTTGACGAGGACTGGAATCCGTTCGATGACGAGAAGGGGAACTTTGACATGGACATCGACTTCACCCTGGAGGGCGAGGTCGCTGTCGAGATGTCGAAGGCTGTGCGCGACATCTTGACCGAGATGCGTCGCGCTCAGGTGAATTTCGATCACCGAGGCGTGATGGCGGCAGTCCGTAAGTTGCTTGCGAAGATGAGCGGGGGTGCCAAGGTGTCGTCTTATGCGAAGTGTCAGATCGTCGAGGCGCTTAAGTCTGCCGGCGGTGGCGGTGACGGCGAAGGCGGCGGTGGCGGAGGCGGCGTATTAGAGGTGCTGCCAGAACTGGTCCAGCTCGCGGCGGACGAGAACCAGGAGGTTGCGGAGGTGTCGCTCGAGGCGATACAGGAACTGCTGTGGGATTTTGACACCACGCCGCAGCAGATTTCCGAAGCCATCGGCCTGCTCGTCAATATGACGACTGACGGCCAGATACTCAACCCCTTCATCTTTGAGATGAACGGAATGCCGAACTCCATCAAGGTCGAGACGGCCCTTGTCATTCTCGACAGCGGCAACCAGACGGCAATCGACGCGCTGGGCGACAACATGGCATTCGTGTTCGACGACTTCGCCGGCAAGATCCAGACCCGAGAGGACATAATCCAGTACGGCAAGGAAAACCCGGACGTCATAGAGGAATAGCGTGTCCCAGCCAGGAGGTGTTGCCATGTTCCGCAAAGCGCTGATTTTCACCGTGTGCGCGGGGCTTTGTCTCGTTGGTTCCGGTGCCACGAAGACGCATGAGGGGCTCAGCTATTCCACGACTGCGGTGAAGACTGGCGTCTGGTCGACGCAGTTCTCCAAGTGCAAGAAACATGCGGAAAAGCTTGGCGTACCGCTTGTCGTCCTGTGGGTGAATCCGGGTTGCGGGCATTGCAAATCCCTCTGCAACGACATAGCAGCCTCTTCGGATTTTGAGGAATGGCGCAAGTCCTGCGGCTATGTCTTCGTGCTTGGCATAGGAACGAAAACCAAGGCAGGAGCGCGGTCAAAGGAGTTCGCCAAGTCGGACGGAAGTTCCACTCTGCGCAAATATCCTTTCTGCGCCGTTTACCTGAATCCGCGCGGCTCGGTGTCGCCGACGGTGAAGAAGGTGTTTACCGGCAGCGGGCTGACGGCCAAATCCTTCCGCAGCAAGGCAAAGTCCGTCATCAAGAAATATGCGAGGATCAAACTGAAGGCCTGCGACGAGAATGGCACTGTCAGCGACAAGTACGGCGAAGTCGTGCAGGTGCGCTGGCAGAAGATCGGCAAGAAGGTGACGCTTACGGCCAAGCCGAAGCGCGGTTGCAGCCTGATCGGCTGGTATGACGCGAATGGCAAGCTTGTCTCGAAGAAAACCGATTATAGGGTCAAGGTCAAGAAGTCCACTAAGTACGAGGCGAGGTTCAGGGAGGATTGACACGCATGCGCCGGCTGCTTAGCCTTCTTTTCGCTGTATCGTCCGCGGCTGTCTCGATGGCTGCGGACGCGCCGTCTGAAACTGACCTTGCCGGAATCACGTATTTCGCGCCTGTCTGTCCGTTCTACTACCGCATGATGGGGCCAGACGGCGAACTGCGCGAATTCCGTCAGCTTGACGAGGGGAGCTTCAGCGGGCCGCGCGGATGGTCGGCGGAGGCCGTGGACGGCAAGGTTGTGGTGCGGGCGCCTGGGCACCGGCGCTTCACGTACGTCGACGGACGGCTTGTGACGTACCAGCGCGGCAAGAACAGGCATTCCATCACCTACCCGTTCGAGCCGGCATACGGCGGGAAGCCTGCTTCGCTGTGGGGAATCGAGCCGGAGCAGATGGATCGCGAGAAGATGCAGAAGCGTCTTGACCGTCTGACGGACATCTGGAGCATGACCGGTCGCTTCTCGCTTTGGTTCAGGAGTCCGAATGTGGCGGCGGCGTTCCTGGCGGGCACGGCGCTCGTCGGCGCGGCGCTGTTCCTTTCGTGTGGCGTCGTATGGCTGTCGGTCGGGTTGGTTTCGATGCTTGCGTCGTTAGCTGGCCTAGCCATGACGGGTTCTCGCGGCGGCATGCTGGCGTTCCTTGCAGGATTCGCGGTGCTTCTCGCGGCGACGTTCCTGCGTCGGGCCGGGCGGCCCGTGCTGAAGCGAGTGCTGGTGCTTGCGGGCTGCCTCGTCCTGGCAGGAGTGTTCGCCGTAGCCACGCAGGGCTCCTCCAGGTTCACCAAGGGGCTGGTCCGTACGATAGAGGGTCGCGGCGAGGGACGCGACCGCAGCGCCATCTTCGTCGCAGGTGCGCGGATGATGGCCGATGCGCCAGACGGCTGGGGCGTAAAAAAGGCAGGGCCGGCCTATTCCCACTGGTACCAGTCGATGGGTGGCGACACCTGGCAGATGACGCTCGTGAGCGATCATCTCACGCATCTGGTCGGCTACGGATGGACCGGGCGCTGGCTGTGGATTCTCGGGTGGTTCGCGGCAATCGCACTTCTCTGGCATCATGCCCGGCGCGGCTTCACGGCCGCAGGCGTCGCGGTATGGGTTTCGCTCTTCGCCGCCGCGCTCTTCAACGTGATGCTGTCGCAGCTTGCGCTTTGGATACTGCCGGCGTCCTTCATCGGCCTTATGGCCTGGCGACTCTGCCGTGGCGAATGGAGGGCCTGGCGCGGCTACATTGCCGCCCTCGGCATTGCCGCCGCCGCCAGCGTCGTCGCTGTTGCCGCGCTCTATGCCGTCTGCCGCGCCGTAGGGCCGTCCAGTCCGCGTATCCGCCATGCCGGAGGCACTGTGACGGTAGGCGAGGGGGAGCCGTCGGTCTGGATAGTCGATGACGGCGAAACCCTTGGCGGAATCTACACGCAGAACCTGATACGCCGCCACTACATGACCTCTTCCTCGGCGTCGAACGCCGTGTCGGCCTGCGTCTACTGCCGCAGCCTGGCGGACGTCCCGGGGCGCGTTGGACGACTTGTGCTGCCTGGCCGTCAGGGCGAGCGGTATCTCGCGCTCTTCCGCCATGGCCGTGCGCCCTCCGCCGGCGAGATAGTCTTCCTTTCTCCTCCGTTCGGCCCGAAGGACTTTCCAAAAGAGCTTTTCGCCGTAACGCGGGTGGGTGTGCTTCTCGGTGAGTTCGCGGCGAGATACGTCGACGTCTACGGCGAAGGCCCGCACCCCGAGTGGGTGACGCTCGTCAAGGGGGCCGAGCTGTACATACCCAACTGGACCGACTACGTGATAGGAGGCGGCAAGTGACGGAGGCGAGGCTTCGCGTTCTCGTTCTCGTGCTGACCGACGTCGTGACGATGGCGGCGGTCTGGGCGTTCGACGTCTGGGCTTACTGGGCCATTGGCGTCGGGCGCTACCTTTACGGATGGACTTTCTACCTGCGGCTCTGGCCGGCGCTCGTGGCGTTCGTCATTGTGAACGTGGCGTTTCGGCTCTATCAGGGCCGCTTCGCCTATCCGGCTGCGCCCGTGTCGCCGGTTGAGGAGATGCGCAGGCTTATCGCTTCGGCGCTCCTTACGCACATGGCCCTGGTCGCCTACATAGCGTTGACCAACCAGACGCTCAAGGAGACTTCCCGCGTGGTGACCGTGTTCTCCGGCGTGTTCACCGCCATTCTGGTGCAGCCGATGCGAGACCTGGTGCGCATTGTGATCTCGCGCTTCCGCATCTTTCGCATACCCGCCGCAGTCGTCGGGCCTGAGGATGCAGTGCGGCGGCTCTCTGTGGCGCTGGACAATGACGCCTACGCGGGATTCCGCGCCGTCGCTGCGTCCGCCAGGCCGCATGTGCTGTTCTCGTGCGAGGAGATGACCGATTTCCGCACCCGCTACCCCGAATACGCGCAGCGCTATTCGTACATAGAGTACATTCCGCCTTCCGGCGCGCTGCCCTTGGCCGGGGCTCGCTCGACCTCGGTGGATGGACGCGGCGGCATCGAGTTCGCCAGCCAGCGCCGCATGCGTCTTCTTCGGTTCGAGAAGTGGTTGCTTGACAAGTCGCTGGCCCTGTTCGTCTTCATCTGCTCCCTGCCGCTCTTCGTCATAATCCCCGTGCTGATAAAGCTGACCTCGCGCGGCCCGGTGTTCTACCGCCACAACAGGCTCGGCAAGTGGGGACGGCCCCTGCGCGTCTGGAAGTTCCGCACGATGTACGTTGACGCGGACGACCGTTTGGCGGCGATTCTTGCGTCCGACCCGGTGAAGAAGGCCGAATGGGAGGCGAACTTCAAGCTGGCGGACGACCCGCGCGTGACTCCGCTCGGCCGGTTCCTGCGCCGGACGTCGCTCGACGAGTTCCCTCAGCTCTTCAACGTGTTCGCCGGCGACATGACGCTTGTCGGCCCGCGCCCCATCGTGGAGGGGGAGGTGCACTACTACGGCGACGACTACGCCACGTTCTCGTCCGTCAAGCCCGGCGTAACCGGACTGTGGCAGGCGTCTGGCCGCAGCAACACCGACTACGTGCGCCGTGTCGCTCTTGACGTGCACTACATACTAAACTGGTCGCCCTGGCTCGACCTCTGGATTCTGAAGAAGACGTTCGCCGCCGTCGTGTTCATGCGCGGCGCCCGCTGACAAGGAGAGGCATAAGATGAAGAAACTGGCCGTATTGACGTTGGTCGCCGTGGCACTTGCCGCCGTGGCGCTGTGGATTTGCACTGCCGTCCGCAGTCCGGCGACGGGGCAGGCGGACCTTGAACGCGAGTTCGAGCGTATGGAGCCGAACGACAAGGAGCTGCTGGACGACTTCAAGGGCGACATTCCGCTGGAAGTCGCGCCCGGCAAGAAGGGCAAGGCTGGCGCACGGGCCGCCAGGGCGAAGGCCGGCAAGGCGGCTGCCGACGGGGACGACGAGCCCGCCGAAGAGCCGACCGAGGAGGAAAAGGCCGAGGCAGAGGCCGAAAAGATTGTCGAGGAGTTTGACGCGCTGACGGACAAGTGGATGGAGACGTCGTCCGGGGATCCGCCGACGCTCGCCGAGGTCGACGCCTTCGTGGAACTGTTCCGCAAGGTTCCCGCCGACCGCAAGGACGAGTGCATTCACCGCGCCCTGAACCTCATACCCGACGAGAACGTCATGCTGCTTGCGGGCGTGCTGATGGACAAGGGCCAGGATCCGGAGACTATCGACACCGTGTTCAGCGACATACTCAACCGCGAAGAGGCAGTGAAACTGCCCGTGCTGCGCGAGGTCATCAAGGACACGAAGCACCCATGCTGGAAGGATGCCGCCTGGATCCTTGACGTGACAAAGCAGCTGCCGGACGAGTCGCCGGCCCAGCCGCAGCAGTAGCGGCGGCGCCGCTTTCGGTTATGACTTGTCAGCGGCGATGACGGCTTGCTGCCAGTCGCTGACGATCGGGCGGCCGGGCTTGCCGAGCGAGTTGACCGGGCGCACCGCAAAGCGGAACTTGACGCCCTGCGGCAGCTGGTCGGCCGCTATGCGGACCGTCTGCGGACGGTGCGTGCGCGGGTTGTCTTCGGACATGTTGTAGCCGTCCGCCATCAGGTAGCGCTTCACTTTCCCGCCGCCGTCCTTAGGAGCGGCTACGATCTCGTAGTCGAACACGCGTCCGCCCCTGACGGCATCAGCCGCCGGGAAGTCGAGCACGAAGATGGGCTTTTCCTCGGACGGGACGGCGGGGGTTGTGCCTTTTGCGGCGGCGCCACGGTTCTTGCCGCGCGCCCGCGAGACGAGGAGCGCGGCGCCTGCCGGGAATTCCGGCGCGATCGACCGCTTGGCGTGTTCGGCGAACGAGAAGGGCTTTGGCTCCGCCGCCGGCAGGGGCAGCACCCAGTCTTCGCCGAGGGACTGGTCGTAGACGAACTCGCGGCGCGTGAACGCGACATGGCTGTCGTACACGCGCACGAGCATGCCCTGGCGCCCGTCCATCGTGCTGCCGTAGCCGCCCGTGATCTTGCAGGCGTCGTATGCCGCGGCACCTCCGCCGTTCTCGTAGCCCATGGGAAGGCGCGCCTTGGCGTAGGCCCCGCCCGTGTAGCGGAGCGAACTGGTGCCGAGCGACGTGAACGCGCCCTGCCAGATGGACTGGTCGTGCGTGAGCGTAGTGTGCGAGTGGCCGGAGAACGCGATGGCGTTCGGAAACGCGGAGAGGGCGCGCGTCGCCCGGCCGTCGTCGTGACCCCAGGCCCACGAGCCGTAGCAAGTGTCCTTGGGGTGCGGGTGCTGGAAGTAGAAGAAGGGCTTCTTGGGATCGAGCAGGCTGCGGTGCGCGTCGAAGAACTCCTCCACTCCGCCGATGCCGGTCTCCTCCCAGCCACGGCACTTGTCGGCCGTCCAGTGCCCGCCCACGAAGGCGTATCCTTTTACGTTCCAGCTCATTATCGGAGAATATTCCTCGTGGAAGATGTTCTCCCAGTTCGCCTTCTGGTCGGTGCGCAGGACATGCTTGGCGCGCTCCGTCTCGTCTTCCCAGATCTTCTTCGCGTAGCCGCCGTAGTTGAAGCCCTCGTAGTCGTGGTTGCCGTAGACGAAGAGACGCTGGACGTGGCGTCCGTCGGGAGCCTTGTCGTCCGGAAACACCTTGAACCAGGCGCCCGCCACGGCCTGTAGCTCGTCCACGAGGCCCTTGTCGGCGATGTCGCCCACGATCATCACGGCATCCACATTCTGGTCGCGGAACCATTCGAGGGTGTGGATTAAGGTTGTGGTGTCGCTGCCCTTGGCGAAGCCTTCGCCGGTCGGCCCCAGGCGCACGTGCACGTCGCTCACGACGCCGAACGTGAGGTTGGGCTTGCCGCCCGTGAATTTTCCGGCGTGTGCGCAGAACACCCGGTTGCCGCCGAACGCGCCGTATGAGGCGAGTCCGCCGATAAACCATCTGCGCGATACCTTGATGCTCATTACAACCTTCTTCTTTGCATGTTGGAACAGGTTTGGACAGATGACTGTAGTGTATCAAACGACAGCCCGTACGGCAAGTAGTGCCGTGGCGGCGCCCGCGACCTCCTCCCTAGATTATGTTATAATACCAAAATCCTGTATGGCAGAAAGACAATGGAGATATGAAACTTGACGCAACCGTGAGGTCGGCCTTCGAGAAGGCGTTTCCGGGGGAAGACTTCGGCTTTGTCAGGGTGACGCCCGCGACGGATCCGAAGTTCGGCGACTACCAGTGCAACGACGCTCTCAAGATCGCAAAACGGCTCGGAATGCCGCCGCGCGAAGTCGCAGCAAAGGTCGCCGCCAACATAGATCCGTCGCTCAAGGCGGAGGTTGCAGGACCCGGCTTCCTCAACCTTACGGTATCCGCCGCCTGGCTGGCCGCCGCGCTTGCGGACCTCGCCGCCAAGCCTGGTTGCGGCATTCCGCAGAACGGCGCGGGCAAGAGGGTTGTCATCGACTACTCGTCTCCGAACGCGGCGAAGCAGATGCACATCGGCCATATCCGCTCTACCGTGATAGGAGGAGCCCTTGACCGCATCTTTCGCGCACTCGGCTATGAGGTTATCGCCGACAACCACCTCGGAGACTGGGGAACGCAGTTCGGCATTCTCATCAAGGGTTACCGCGAATGCCTTTCCGACGACGAGCGCGCCAACCTCACCGTCGCCGCGCTTGAGAAGTGCTACGTGCTTTCCGCCGCGAAGGCCAAGGCCGACGAAACCTGGAAAGACGCCTGCCGCGCCGAGCTGGTGAAGCTCCAGCAGGGCGATGCCGACAACCTTGCGCTCTGGAAGCGGTTCATCGACATCTCGATAGGCGAGTTCGAGCGCATGTACGCGAAGCTGGGCGTGAAGTTCGACACATACCGCGGAGAGTCCTACTACAACGACGTCATGCCCGGCGTCGTCGCAAGGCTGCAAGAGATGGGTCTTGCCGTGGAAAGCGAGGGCGCGCTTGTCGTCAACCTCGAGGCTGAGAAGCTTGGCGTCGCGATAGTCAGGAAGTCCGACGGCGGCTACAACTACACGACGAGCGACCTCGCGTGCGTCAAGACGCGCGTCGAGGAATACGTCCCCGAGCGCATCATATACGTGACGGACGCGCGTCAGCAGCTGCATTTCAAGCAGTGGTTCTCGATTGCGGCGAAGATGGGCTACACGGACGTCAAGCTCGTGCACGTTCCCTTCGGCCTCATGTCCTACCAGGGCAAGGCGATCTCGACCCGCGAGGGCAACTTGATACGCCTTGACGACCTGTTGACTGAGGCGAAGCGCCGGGCGCTCGAGATCGTGCAGGACCGCGGCGGTGACGAGAAGCTCGCCGAGCAGATAGGCTACGGGGCCGTGAAGTACTCCGACCTTTCCCACGATCCTGCGACGGACATTGACTTCAGCTGGGACAAGGCGCTTGCGCTGGAGGGCAATTCGGGCCCTTACTTGCAGTATGCATATGCGCGCGTCTGTTCCCTGATGGCGAAGGCCGGCGCGGATGCGTCGGGGCCGTCCGGCGGAACGTTCGCGGTCGAGACGCCGAGCGAGAAGCGTCTCGCCCTGCAGCTGCTGGAGTTCCCCGGCGCGGTCGTCAGGGCTGCCGAGGCGTACAAGCCGTCCGTACTGGCCGACTATCTCTTCCAGACGGCGCAGCTCTATTCGAGCTTCTACCAGAACTCGCCGATCCTGAAGAGCGAGGCGGCGGTGCGCGAGGCGCGGCTCGGGCTGTGCGCCCTCTTCGGCCGCATATTGCGCACCGGCCTGAACCTGCTAGGCATAGAGACGCCGCAGCACATCTGACATGCGTCGCGGCATCGTCTGCATCTGCCTGAGCGCGTTCGGGTTCGCGCTGATGGCGATGTTCGTGCGCATGGCGGACGTCGTGGGCGAGCCGTTGCCTGCGATCCAGAAGGCGTTCTTCCGCAATCTTGTCGCGGTGGCGCTGGCTCTGCCGGCGTTCCTGCGGATGCGTCGCCGCGACCCTGCGCTGCGGCGCGGCGGCCCCATGTCGGCGGGCGACTGGCTGGCGCTCGTGTTGCGCGCCCTCTGCGGCACGCTCGGCGTCTTCACCAACTTCTATGCGATTTCAGTCATTCCGCTGTGTGACGCGATGGCGCTGAACAAGACGGCTCCGTTCTTCACGCTTCTCGCCTGCTGGGTGTTCCTAGGCGAGCGCATGCGCCCGAGGCAGCTCTTGTGCGTCATGGGGGCGTTCCTGGGGGCGATGCTCGTGGTGAAGCCAGGCTTCTCGGGCGGCCTTACGCTCCCGTCGCTGGTCGGGTTGTCGAGCGGGGCGTTCGCCGGTTTTGCGTACGCCCTGCTGCACCGGCTCGGGCGCCGCGGCGTCAGCGGAACATTCATTGTCCTGTTCTTCTCGGTGTTCTCCTGCCTGGCGTGCTTGCCGTTCATTGCGGTGGGAAGCAAGCCGATGAACGGCGCACAGCTGGCGGCGCTGGGCGGGGCGGGGGCAGGCGCGGCGCTCGGGCAGTTCGGCATAACCTGGGCGTATCGGTTCGCCGAGCCGCGGCAGATCGCCGTCTACGACTATTCGGGGCTGATATTCGTCTCCGCGTTCGGCTTCATGGCGTTCGGGCAGGTACCGGACGCCTGGAGCTGCCTCGGCTTCGCAACCATCGTATCCATGGCCGTGCTCCTCTACGCCCGCGAGCGCGCAGCCTGAAAGTATGATATAATAGAACCTATGAGTTACTGTTGCATGTTTGCCGGTCAAGGCGCCCAGGTTCCCGGCATGGGCAAGGACTTCGCCGAGGCGGATGCCGAGGCGATGGGGTTCTTCGACAAGGCTAACGCCGTCCTCGGCTTCGACCTCAAGAAGGTTTGCTTCGAGGGCCCGGCCGAGGAGCTCGTGAAGTCGAACGTCTGCCAGCCCGCGATTTTCGTCGTGAGCTATGCTGCGTACACGGCCTTGCGCAAGCGCAAGGCAATTGACTTCGCCTGCGCCGCCGGGCTGTCGCTTGGCGAGTGGGGGGCGCTCTGCGCCGCCGGCGTGCTGGATTTTGACTCCACCCTTAAGGTGCTGGAGGCGCGCGGACGCTTCATGCAGGAGGCCTGCGAGGCAACCCCGTCCGGCATGATCGCCATCGTCGGCGCGTCGCCCGACCAGCTCAAGGCGCTCTGCGAGCGGACCGGCTGCACAGTCGCAAACGTTAATTCTGCGGCACAGCAGGTGCTGTCTGGCTCGAAGGACGCGATAACCGCCGCCGCCGCTGCCGCCAAGGAGCTTGGCATCAAGCGGGCGATTCCGCTGGCTACGGCCGGGGCGTTCCATTCGCCGTTCATGGCGTCCGCCCGCGAGAAGCTGGCCCCCGTGCTGGATTCCGTCACGTTTGGCGTGCCGCGTTTCCCGGTTCTCTCCAACGTGACCGGCCAGCCCCACTCGTCCGACCCTGGGGCGATCAAGGCGGCGATGCTAGAGCAGGTCACCGGCACGACGAACTGGGCGGCAGACGTCGAGGCGGCCAAGGCGCTTGGCTGCACGGCGTTCGTGGAGTTCGGCCCCGGCAAGGTGCTGTCGGGCCTGGTGAAGAAGATCGACGCCACGTTGGCTACGTTCAACGTCTCCGACGTCACGTCGCTGGAAGAAACCGCAGGAGGGCTGTGAAATGGGTACGCTTGATGGCCGCATAGCGATAGTCACCGGCGCGTCGCGCGGAATCGGCGCGGCGATAGTGGGCAAGCTTGCCGCGGAGGGGGCCACGGTCGTCGCCTGCGCGCGCTCCATCGAGTCGTGTCCGGGCGCTTCGCTTTGCCTTAAGGTTGACGTGTCGAACGCCGAGCAAGTAGATGCCTGCGTGAAGGAGACGGTTGCGAAGTTCGGCCGGGTCGATATCCTAGTCAACAACGCCGGCATAACGAAGGACGGGCTGCTGATGAGGATGTCCGACGCCGACTGGGACCAGGTGATCGACATCAACCTCAAGGGCACGTTCCTCTTCACTCGCGCGGTGTCGCGTCCGATGATGAAGAACAAGGGGGCGGACGGGCAGCCGTCCGGCGGCGCAATCGTCAACATCGCGTCGGTCGTGGGCATCACCGGCAACGCCGGGCAGGCGAACTACACTTCGTCCAAGGGTGGCGTCATCGCGCTGACGAAGACTGTAGCCAAGGAGCTTGGCTCGCGGCAGATACGCTGCAATGCGGTCGCCCCGGGGTTCATACGTTCGCAGATGACGGACGTGCTGCCCGAGGACGTCAAGAACCAGTATGCCCAGACCATTCCGCTGAAGCGGTTCGGGGAAGCAACGGACGTCGCCAACGCCGTCGCATGGCTTGCGTCGGACGCTGCCTCGTATGTGACCGGGCAGGTCATAAGCGTCAACGGGGGTATGGTCTGATACCCCCTTGCGCACTCATCGGGAAATTTGGTAAAATAATAGCACCAACAACAAAGGAGTTGAAAAGAACATGGCAGGAAAACTTGAAGAACGCGTGAGAGACATCATCGTCGAGCAGCTTGGCGTCAACGCCGATCAGGTTACGCCGGAGGCTTCGTTTATCGACGATCTCGGTGCCGATTCGCTTGACAGCGTTGAGCTTATCATGGCGTTTGAGGAAGAATTTGGAGCGGCTATTCCCGAGGAAGACGCCGAGAAGCTTACCACGATCGGCAAGGTTGTCGATTATCTGAAGGCCAAGGGCTACGGTGACGATGGTGCTGAGCCCTCTGGCGGCAACGCCGCTGCTGCGCCTGCGCAGTGACGGTGAAGGGCGAGATGCCCGAATACGCGATCGGCAGGATCGTGTTCGGCAGCGCCGCATCGGTTGATGCGGCGTACCGACTTTTTAGGGATCAACCGATTGACGAGACACGGCTGGCGGAGGCGGGTGCGCCTTCGCCGTTTCTTGCGCGGCGGCAGGCTTTGGCCGGGGAAGCCCGGGTCGCCGGTATCGGAACTTTCAAGGGCAGCGAACGGCAGACTATCACGTTCGCGCCGAGCGAGCGCCCGGGCTGGTGGATCCGCCGCATGGACCAGCCGGAGCAGCTTGACACAAAGGTGGACATCGCCAACCTCTGGACCAGTGCGCAGAACCTGGTGCTGAGGTCTGGCTCGCCGCACAACTACTTGCGCATGGTCGAGCACATAATCGCGCTCAAGTGCGGCCTGGGGCTTGACGACGTGCTGCTGAAGGTCTATTCCGGCGACCCTCCGCTCTTCGACCAGTCGTCGATGCCGCTGATCGAGACGGTTGAGCGCGCCGGCATCGTGGAGGGGACCGACGACGCGACCTATGTAACTGTTCGCGAGCCGGTCGCCTTCGGCGGCAACCGCGGCGACTTTCTCCTTTTCTTTCCGGCGGAAGGCG
This sequence comes from Kiritimatiellia bacterium, assembly GCA_017403825.1. Lineage (GTDB taxonomy): Bacteria > Verrucomicrobiota > Kiritimatiellia > RFP12 > UBA1067 > UBA1067. The sequence goes on along the minus strand of JAFRDO010000014.1, from coordinate 36,526 downwards.
GCGACCGCCGTCTGCGCATTGACTGCGCCATCTCCTGGAACACGGTGATCGGCCGCCAGCGCGTGCTGTTCGACGTAACGCCCGAGACGTTTCGGTATGCGGCTTTGGCACGCACGAACGCGACCCACCGCCAGTATCTTTTCGTTAAGACTATCGGCAAGCTGTTTGCCGCGACGCGCAACTGGGGCTACAATGAGCGCAACATACTTATTCACGGTCCGAAGCGCTACTATACCGAACCGCGCTTCCCAGTAGGCGACAAGTTCCTGGAGCCGGTCTGGCACCGGGCGGCCTTGGACCTGATGGCGGCGCTCGCCCTTACCGGGGAGCACCGCTTCTGCGGCACCGTTGTCTCTTTCCGCGCCGGGCATACGCTTGACTGCGATGCCGTCCGGGCGCTTTACCGCAACAACCTTCTGAGGCAGGCGTGAGGAGCTTGGGCGACATGGACGCGACTGCATGCAATCCGATGAGCCTTGTCGGCCGGCGCGTGCTGGTTACCGGCGCATCGTCGGGCATTGGCCGTGCGACGGCTGTTCTTGCGGCGGCGCTCGGTGCGGACGTGGTGCTGACCGGTCGCCGGAGCGAAGAGCTGGAGCGCACGCGCGGCTTGATGGCGCGTCCCGACGCGCATATGGCTGTCGCCGGCGACCTGAAGGACGCCGCATTCGTCGATGAGCTTGCCGCCAGCGCTGTCGACGGCGGCCGGTTGGACGGCTTCGTGCATGCGGCTGGCGCCTGCACGGTAGTGCCCGTTGGCGTCGTCAGCCCGGCCGTGCTCGCCGATTCCATGTCCGTCGGCTACGGAGCGTTTATGCTTTTGATGCGGCGGCTGACGCGGAAGGGGTCTTCCAACGACGGCTTTTCCGCTGTCGCGGTGTCGTCCGTCTCGGCCGAGGCCGGTTGGCCAGGCGGCGCCCCCTATGCCGGGAGCAAGGGCGCGGTGAACGCGGCGGTCCGCGCATTGGCGGTCGAGCTTGCGCCTCGCCGGATCCGCGTCAATGCAGTCTGCCCGTCGCATATCCGCACGCCGCTTTTCGAGTCTCTGACGGCTGGAGCCGGCGAATCGGCAAAGGCGGCCCTCGCTGCAAGGCAGCCTCTTGGGCTGGGCGATCCGGAGCAGGTCGCGTCGGCAATCTGCTTCCTCCTTAGCGGAGCGGCGTCGTTTGTCACGGGCGTCTGCCTGCCTGTTGACGGCGGTTACCTCGCGCAGTAGTAGGAGGTAATTGCAAAACCACTGAATACACAGAATACACGGAATGAAATTGCTTGTTTTCCGTGCTTTTTGTGTTAACTCCGAAGGTGGGGGGGGGTATTCCAGGGAATTTCCACTATTACGCTTTTGCATCAAATTTGATATAATATATCCTCAATGAATTCACAAAGAAGGGTAAGTTACAAGTGGATTAGATGACAACCGGCATGACATCGATGGCAACGGCAGGGGGAGAGGGAACGCGCAGTTTTTTTACGCGTTCCAGTCCCAGCCCCGCCGTCTCCGGGAGCCGCCGCCGAGATTCGGTGGAGGTGCGTTCCAGTCGGTGTCCGCACTGTTTGATTGACGTCCAGACCGTGGGGACGGCCCCGCCAACGATCTGTCCCTACTGCCGCCAGGCGATGGTGCAGAGCACGCTGGAGCGCCCGGTCGCCCCGTCGATGGAGCCGCCTTCGCCGGAAGAGGTGAAGGCGCGTCTGAAGGCGATCTACCATCCCCCGCATTTCATATTCGGCATCATCGTGGCGATCGGCGCGGTGGGTCTGCTGGCGTGGGCGGTGACGCTGCAGCTGAACAGCATCGAGAACTACTTCTACCAGCCGCTCGTGTCGATCTACTCCATCATCGCCGGCGCCTTCGTGATCACGCGCTTCATTTTCGCCGCCTTCTACAAGGCGCCGGCTGAAGCCGACTTCGAGCCGACGCTGACGGTGCTGGTGCCGTGTTTCAACGAGGGCCAGGCGATCCGCAAGACCCTGGAGCGCATCTTCTCCTCGGGCTATCCCTTGGACAAGCTTGAGGTCGTGTGCGTCAACGACGGCTCCTCGGACGATTCGCTCGTCCACATCCAGGAGGCGCAGACGAACCATCCGGGGCTCGTGCTGGTGAATTTCGAGAAGAACCGAGGCCTCTGCCACGGCTGGGGGGTGGCTACGTTCCTCGCGCGCGGCGAGTTCATGGTGTGCGTGGATTCGGACACCTTCGTCTTCCCTGGTTCGCTCCACAAGCTGATGCAAGGCTTCGTGGACCCGACGGTGGGCGGAATCTCCGGCCACTGCGACATCGAGAACGCGAACGTCAACATGCTCACGCGGATGCAGGACGTGAGGTACTACTTCTCGTACAAGATCATGAAGGCGGCCGAAAGCGTATTCGGCACCGTGAGCTGCCTGCCCGGATGCTTTTCGGCGTACAGGCGGACGTGCGTCCTCGCCGTGATGGACGACTGGATCAACGCGACCGTCTGGGGCGAGCACGGGAACTACGCCGACGACCGTTCGCTCACGAACCTCATCCTGAAGGACTACAAGATCATTTACGACGACGAGGCGCTCGCGACGACGATCTGCCCCGAGGGGTGGAAGCAGTACGCACGCCAGCAGGCGCGGTGGGTGAGGTCCTATCTGCGCGAAATCTGGAAGACGGGCAAGTTCATGTGGCGCAAGCACCCCGTTCCCGCGCTTTCGTGGTACGCCATGATGTGGATGCCGATCGCCGAGCCCGTCGTGATGGTGCAGGCGCTTATCATTGCGCCCCTGCAGGAAGGGGCACTGCATCCGTCGTATGTGATCGGCGTGCTCACGATCACGATGGTGTGGTGTCTCCACTTCTGGATCACGAGCGGCCGTAGGTGGTGGTATGCCGGAATCCTGTTCACGCTTTCCTACATCTTCTTCTTCGGCTGGCAGACCTACTGGGGCTTCCTGACTTTGGACGGCAAGAAATGGGGTACGAGAGGATGAGCGAGAATCCGGAAAAAACCAGTTCCGCCAATATGCCGGGCAGCGGGTGGGCGCGTCCGCAGGCGATGCGCAAGGACCAGAACCGCACCGCCTGGCTCGTGTTGCTTGGCCTCGTGTGTCTGGGGGTGGCGACATGGGGCGTGATCAACAGCATCTACTGGAAGCAGCGTGAGCGCACGGAGCGGGCGGCGCTGGACATGGCAAAGCGCGCGAGCGATTCGTTCGTGGCCATCGCCTACGGCGGCGTCACGACAAATCCGGAAGCCGGCGGGGACTTCGTCTCGACGAAGGAGTTCAATTCGCAGCTAGACGCGCTGATGGCGGCGGGGTACACCCCGATCACGCTCGACGACGTGGCGAGGTTCTACAAGGAGAAGCGCCTCCTTCCCGCCAAGTCGCTGCTGATCACGTTCGAGAACTCGCGGCGAAGCTCGTATTTCACCGCCGGCGGCCTGCTGGAGAAGAGGCGCTGGCATGCCGTCATGGGGGTGGTGACGGACGACGTGCGCAAGGAGTCGGAAGGGGTCATCCTCGCGCCGTACCTGGAGCGCATGAAATCAAACCCCACGTGGGACCTGGCGGCGGAGTCCGACCACGGCACGGGAGAGGTCACTGCGGGCGCGGACGGGCGAACGGCGATGTTCTTTTCCGCGCCCGCATGGCTGCCGGATCTTTCGCGATTTGAAACCCCGGAGGAGTTCGACAGGCGCATCCGCGCCGACCATGCTGCAGCGGTTTCGTTTTTCACGAACACGCTCGGATGCGCGGCGCGGGCGTTCTTCTTCCCCATGGGGAACTACGGACAGTTCGAGGCGCACAACAAGCCGTTGCGGGAAGCCAACCTCAAGGCGGTGGAGGACTTCTACGAAATGGGGTTCATCATCGACGGCTTCGGCTACAACGACGCTCTCTCCGACCCGCGCCGCCTCGCGCGGCTCAAGGTGGATCCCGCGTGGAGCGCCGACGAGCTGGTGCGCATCCTTGACGGCGTGTGGCCGCGCGAGATACCCGGCGGCTGGAACGACCCGCCGAAGGCGGGTGACGTGGGAAAGGAAAGGTGGCGCGCGATCTGGGGCGAGTGCATGCCAGACGCCAACAGCCCCTCCGTCTACCTGCGGGCAAAGGCCCCGGACGACCCGATCGTCTCAGACAAAGGCTCCACCACCGGCTCGAAGGCGCTGGTGATGGGATCCAACGCCTTTGCGGAAGGCTCGTTTGAAATCAAGTTCCGCATGGATGGTGGCGGCTTCACCGTGCTCCTGAACTACGTGGCCGAAGACGACGCGGTGATGCTCACGTTCGGAACGGACAGCTCGGTCATCCTGACGCGCAACCAGCCGGGACGCACGGCCGGCGAAAGGCTGGCCGTTGAATTCCTGGAATCCCCCATCGGTACGGGCCGCGAGCACTCGCTCGTTCTCATCACGCGCAGCGGCGCGCTCTTCTCGATGCTGGACGGGCGGGTGCTCTTCGGCGGGGGCGTGAGCCTTGGGAACCCTCGGCCCAGGCCAGGATTCGTCGGCGCGGGCGTATGGAGCGGCCATCCCGGCGAGGCGGAAGTGGAGATCATATCCGCGCGTCTCAGGGCGCCGCTGCCGCGTTTCGCGTTTTGGGATGCAGAGTCGATACGCGACAAGACGGACGTCTTCGCGGAGCTTGAACGGCAGGCCTTCAGGTACGACGGAATCGCGCCGCCGTGGTTTTCGGCGAGCGACGGCATGGCCGGCTTCCAGCTCGTGGAGGATCTCGACGTCATCAAGATCGAGGCGGCCAAGGCGTTCTGCGGCGTATGGCCGCGGCTGAAGCTTTCCGGGAAGAACCCGTTCGGCAACATCCCGCGGGAGACGTCGGCGGAGGCGTTCAAGGACGGCGGGTTCGCGGGGCTTTACGTAGACGCGAGCGAACTGGAGGAGACGAGCCTGCCGTTGATGCGCAGCTGGATCGCGTCGTTCCGCAAGGATACGGAGTGTACCAACATGCCGGTAGCGGTCAGGTTCCCGGCGTCGTTCGTGGCGGGGAGCCTGGCGGTGGGCTTTCTTGACACGCTGCCGGGCGTGATCGTGGTGGCTGCGGACGGCTCGGAGGTCACGCCCGCCCTCAGGAAGCGCATGCACGGGCTCCTGCCGGTGGTGCCGAACGATAAGGACGGCGCCGTCAACTACTACCAGCTCGCGACGATCGACGCGAAGCCGCAGGATTCGAACCCCGGCGATCCGGACTTCGCCGTCCGGGCCGAGCGGCTTCTGTCCGAACGCCGTTTCCTTGAGGCTGACGCCGTCGCCAAGCGCTGGACGGAGGCGATGCCGACGAGCGCGGACGCATGGGAATACAAGGCGAGGCTGAACGTCCGCGAGACGCGTGGCGACGAGGCGGCGGAGGCCTACCGGAAGGCCCTCGAACTCGACCCCGGGCGAATCGGCGTGGTGACGGCCTTCGCCGACTACCTGATGACGACCGGCAAGGCCGAGGACGAGGCGCGCGAGATGCTGGACAGGTACGCGAAGGCCTTCCCCCTCAACCGCGAGATCGCCCTCGCGCAGGCGCGTTGGCTCGACCACAAGGGGTTGCGCGCGGACGCGCGCGCGATTCTCGAGGACTGGGTCGGACGCCAGCCCGGCAACATCGACATCAGGGTGGCACTGCACAACTACCTCAACGAGGCGTCCGAGCGCTACGACAACCTGCTGCACATCATCGGCATGGTCGCGCCCAACAGCCAGAACCTGATGTGGTTCCGCCGCAAAATCGAGGACTCCGGGATCTTGACGTTCCCGGAGTCGAGCGCGGCGTTCGACTTCCTGCGGCGCGTGGCGAGGGATTCCAAGAACGGCCTGGTGCGGCGCAACTACATGTCGCTGATGCCGCTCGAACAGCCCGTTACCGAGAATTTCTCGGAGTCCGGTCTCTCCGACAGCTGGGAGGTTTTCGGCAACAACGGGGCGCTGATCGGCGGCGAATACCTGCTGCCGGGCCTGCCCGACCCATCCGAGACCAACCTGAGGCTCAAGCGCAGTGACCTCTTCCGCGACGGGTTCCTGGAGACGAGGATCGGCGAGTCGCTCGGCGCGTTCTGGCTCTATGCGCGGCGCTCGACGCAGGGCATGGTGCGCTTCGGGTTCGACAGCGACGGATTCCTGCGCATTCAGGCATGGCAGAACGGCGAGCCACGGGTGCTGGACAGCGTCCTGTGGGTCCGTCCGAAAGACGACCTCACGCTCCGGCTGGAGATCCGCGGCGACGGTGCGATCGGCTATGTCAACGGCAATCCCGCGTTCTCCACGCCCCTCGATATTCCGCGCGCGCTCGGCTATGGCTGGTGGGGGGTGGCGGCCTCCGCATCCGAGACGGGCATGGCTCAGACGCGCATCAAGGTGCTGTCGTCCGGCCCGATGAACCCGACAATCGTCGTCATGGACCTGCTGCCGACCGTCAGGGAGGACGGCACCTCCGACCCCGCGCCGACGCACGACGTTCTCGAGGCCCTGCGCGGGCGGGCGGGCGACGTGGGCGTGATTGCGCCGGTCGTCGGCCAGCAGGCGGTGGATCGGTCCCTCTCTTCTCCAGACGCTCGCGCGCTAGACAGTCTGCGCGTCTTCACGCGCTACCACCGTCTGCGGCTCATGCCGGTCGTGGACCTCGGCTACTACAACGACCCCGAACCTGCGGACGTCATCGCCTACATAAAGAAGGCTGGCTTCGATGGCCTGTGCCTGCGGGTGAGGCGGCTCCCCGAGGAGGAGTGGTGCGCGAAGATGGAGAAGGCGCTCGAGGCCATGTTCGCGAACGTCATCCTGATCCAGAGCGACAAGCCGCTCGCGGAGGCCGTGCAGGCCGACGCCAAGGTGGTGCTGCACGAGCTCCAGCGCGGCAGTGTCTATCTGCAGACGGGCAAGGCGACCTGGGCGACCCAGGCTGAGAAATTCGAGAAGTGGAAGGCCGCTCCCGCCGGCACGGGCCGCACGGGAGCGAAGCCGATCATAGTGGTCATGCCAAGGGGGCGGGAAGACTGATGCTGTTCCCGACCTTGACGTTCGCCGTGTTCTTCGCGGTCGTCTTCGGCCTCAACTGGGGCCTGGCGGCACTGGCGGAGCGGCATGCAGGCAGCGAAAACGGGTTCGTCTCGCTGAGGAAGCTGGTGCTGCTCGCCGCCAGTCTTGTGTTCTACGGCTGGTGGAGCTGGCCGTTTGCGCTGATGCTGCTCGCGTCTTCCGTCATCAACCATGGTTTCGCCCTGTGGATGGCCGGGAGAGGGGCGCAGGCGGGCCGACTGCCGGTGGTGCTGGCAGTCTCGCTCAACATCGGGGTGCTCGTGTTCTTCAAGTACACGGGATTCCTCTTCAACGGGGCGGTCGCCCCGCTGGGGGTGAAGGTGGCCGGCTGGCTTGGCCGAGGCGATGCGTGGATCGCCTTCCTGGAGTCGGCGCAGCCGTTTCTGGACATGATCGTCCTCCCTGTGGGCATATCCTTCTACACCTTCCAGGCGCTGAGCTACGTGATCGACGTGTCGCGCGGAGAGGTCAAGCCCGCGAGGCGCTGGATCGACTTCGCGAACTACCTTGCCTTCTTCCCGCAGCTCGTTGCCGGGCCGATCGTCCGTGCGGGCCACCTCATCCCGGCGATGGAAAACCTGCCGGGGACGGAGACGAGGCTGGATACTGCGCGTGCGGGCGTGCTCATCCTTTTGGGGCTCATCAAGAAGATGGTCATCGCGGACTACCTCGCCACGAACCTCGCGGACCCGCTCTTCGCCATGCCGGAGGAATTCGGCGCCATCGACGCACTCATGGGCGTGTACGCCTACACCTTGCAGATCTACTGCGACTTCTCGGCCTACTCCGACATCGCGATCGGCTGCGCACTGCTGCTGGGCTTCGAGTTCCCGATCAATTTCGACGCGCCCTATTTCTCCGACAGCTTCAAGACGTTCTGGCGCCGCTGGCACATCTCGCTCTCGTCGTGGCTCCGCGACTACCTCTACATCCCCCTGGGCGGCTCGCGCAGGGGGAAGGCGAGAACCTACGCGAATCTCATGCTCACCATGTTCCTGGGCGGACTCTGGCACGGGGCGGGCTGGGCGTTCGCGCTGTGGGGGATCCTGCACGGCGCGCTGCTGGCGGTGGAGCGCATGCTCGGCCGCATCGTTTCCTTCCGCCCGCCGAAGTGGCTTGCGCGGATATTCGTGTTCCACGTGGTCGCCTTCCTGTGGATACTCTTCAGGGCGGGTTCCGCAGGCGGCATGGAGACCTTCAAGGGGGTCCTCAATGCGTTCAGGGCCGTAGGCGCGGAGTCTACGCTGCCGGTGACGGCCGGCGCGGTGGTGCTGGCGGCTGGCTTCGCCCTGCAGCTCTGCGACGGAGCGCGGCTCGCCTGGCTCACCGACCGCGTGCGCAGATGGCCCGCGTGGGTGCAGGGCGGCCTGGCGGCGGTCGTGTTTACCATCATCCTGGGACTCGCCCCCGAAGGCGTGGCTCCGTTCATCTATTTCCAGTTCTGAGGGAGGCGTGGACATGAAGGACTCTGAAGGAAAAAATGCGACTTGGCGGGCGGCGGCCGGCCTTGCCGTGTTCTACGCGCTTGCGGTGCTCATGAACGCGCCGGCGATGGAGAAGAACGCCGAGAACATGGACTACGGAGTTGCCCGCGACGCGACGAAGTCGCTCGTGCGTCCTGTCGCACGTCTCTCGGCGATGCTCCGGCTTGATTTTCTCCGCCGGGGAGCCGCGTGCGTTCGCGGGCGGTGGCTCGACCAGAAGGATGACCCGCAATAACAAAAACATGCAATGAAAAACAAGGAAGGTAAAATGACAAGGAGACTCATGGCTGCGGCCGTCCTGATGGCGGCGATTACGGCGACTGGCGCGGAGACGGACACTCCGAAGATTGGGGAGCCGGTCAAGCTCGACACGCCCGTCGTTTTCATCGGCGACTCGATGATGAAGATGCTCGGCAAGGGCATGGAGAAGGCCTTCAAGGCGAAGGAAGTGACCCCGGCCGAGTCATTCTCGTCGCTCGGTTCCGGACTTGCCCGGCCGTCGGTCTTCAACTGGCCGTCGAAGGCAAAGGAACTCTGCGGGCGGATAAAGCCGAAGACAGCGTTCATCTCTCTGGGTACGAACGACAGGCAGAGCCTCGAGAGCCGTACGGGCAGCATGGCCGTGGTGGGGACGGACGAGTGGCGCGTCGAGTACAAGTGCCGCATCGAGGAGCTTCTCGACGCCCTCTACGCGAGCGGCGTAACCCACATCGTGTGGATGCTTACGCCGCCGATGAGGTCCGAGACCAACGATCAGCACTTGCAGCTCGTCGCCGGCATCGTCGCCGAGATTGCGGGCGACGAGAAGTACCGTGACCGGTTCCACAGGTACGACATGGGCAAGGTGCTCACGATCCGGCCGGGACGCTACACCCAGACCATCATCTCCAAGACGGGTACGGCGGTCACGGTGCGCGACACGGACGGCATCCACCTGACCTTCCCTGGCGCGAAAGTCGTCGCGGAGGACGTGCTAAGGACCTACTGGCCCGACAAGAAGTAACCCGCAGGAGGCACGATGAGGATAATTGGACGGACAATCGCGATGGCGCTGCTCCTGGCCGCCGGTTCGGCTTGCGCCGCTACCATCCAGGACGAGTTCAATCGCGTGATCGAAGAGTCCCGCCGGACGGACGTCTCGGAGGTAACGCCCGCCCAGGCGCTCCTGTATCACGGACTCGAGCGCGTTCAGGAGGAGGAGTTCGCCGATGCCATCCCCTACCTGGAGGAGGCTATCTCGCGCGACCCCGCGCTGGAGGCCGGCTGGGAGGGCCTCGGCTGGTGCTACGTGCGGACCGGCCAGCAGAAACGCGCACGCGACCTGTGGTTCCGGATGCGCGACCTGATGCCCGAGAAGGCCAAGCCCCACGCGCTCGTCGCGCAGTACGAGATCCTCGAGAAGGACTGGGTGAAGGCGGACGAGGCCTTCCGCAAGGCCCTTGCCATCAATCCGCGGGACTACGACCTCAAATACTCGTTCGCGCAGAACCTGATGCGACTGGGCGAGATCGAGGAGTCCGAAGCGGTTTTGAAGGGGCTCGTCAAGGAGAACCCCGACCGCGTCGACATCCAGCGCACCTACGCCCAGATGCTTGCGAACCGCTTTCAGGACGAGGAGTCGCTCAAGATATACCACGACATCGCGGAACTCGTCTCGGACAACCCCCTCATAAAACTCGAGCAGGCCACGCTGGAGCTGCGGGTGGGCGAGCTGGAGAAAGCCGACCGCCTTTGCCGGGAGATTCTCGAGCTGGATCCCGATAACATGGCGGCCATGCGGCTCCGGGCCGATATCGCGGAGATCTCGGGCCAGGAGGACGTGACCCCGCTCATGACGCTTATCGAGGCGACCACCAACCGCCTCATGCGCGCGGAGTACCTCACCCGGCTCGCGGGCCGGTGTGTGGCCATCAACCGGGACAACCCCGAGCGCTACAAGACCGACACGATCATCGACTGGCTGCAGGAGGCGGTCGAGGCCGATCCCCTGAACATGCAGGCGCGCGAGCTCCTGGCCGAGCTTTGCTACCAGTCCGATCGGTTGAACATCTGCCGCAGCCAGATCGAGGACGTCCTGCTCAAGTACAACCACCAGGACGTGCGGGCGCTTGCGATGCTCTTCGAGGTGGAGGTCAAGGAGCGGAACTTCGATGCCGCGCAGCGCGTCCTGCGCGAGTGGTTCAAGTATTTCGACCGCGACGACCCGATGATACACTACTACCGCGCGCGCCTCTATTCCGCACAGGGCGAATACGCCAAGGCGTTGGCGGAGGCGAAACGGCTCGAAGAGGCGGGTTCGAAGGGCTCCGTGTTGACGCTCAAGTACTCCAACCTCACCGAGAGCGACTGGATGCCGCAGACGAGCGTGAGACGCCTGACGGAGCACATCCGTTCGCTGCAGCGAGCCGGCTGGGAGCTGGTATCGGCGGACGAGATCCCCCGGATCATCGGCGCCGCGAGGAACCCCGCAAAAAACGCCAAGGACGGTCGCCGGAAAGTGCGGCATCTCGTCGACGAGCAGGATGACGAGGAGGAAGCGCCTCTCCCGGCGAAGTTCTTCGACCATATCGGCTGGATGATCACGGGCCGGCATTACCTCAAGAAGAAAACTCAGGAGACGGGAAAGGCCCGCGCGCGCAAGCGATCCGGGCAGGATGAAGACGACGATGCCGGCGACGAGGACGAAGAAGGCATGGATGACGAGGATTCCTTTGGCCCCCGGTTGACCTTCGCGGTGACGTTCGACACCGCCCGCCGCTCGCAAATGGTGCTGGGCACCCGTGTCGCGGAGGAGTTCGGCGTTCCTTTCGCGCTGTTCACCCCATCCGATGAACCGGAATCTTTCGAGCCAAGCAGGCCTGGGTGGGATGAGATACGCCAGTACGCCGACACCGGCAACTGGATCGTCGGATCCTCGCTCCGCTCCGGCGACAAGAAGGCGCCCGTGGACAAGGAGGGCGACGACATGCGAGACCCTCTGTACAACCGCCTGTGGAAGGCCGACCGCAACCGGATCGAGTCGATGAACGAATGGGACCGGCGCATACGCCACGAGTTCCGCGATAGCCGCGCTAAGATCCGCAGGGAGATGGGCTCGAACGACTGTGCCGTGGCCATGGTGGCCTACCCCCTCGGTTCGGTGGGGCAGGTTGGCGCGTGCAACATCAGCGCCAAGCGCTCGATCAGCGACAGCATCATCTCCGAGGCCGCCTGCTCCTATAGCCTCGGCTTCGTGCAGAGCACCACCGGCTTCACCGTGACCGGCGACGACCCGATGATCGCGCGCCGCTACGAGCCCGGCTGGGCGGACGAGGGCGAGGACGTCGTCCGGCACGCCTATGAGTTCCATCCCTACTTCCTCGGCCGCCGGATGCGCGCCGAGCTGGCGATGCTCCTCAACCAGCCGAACGAGGCGAACAAGATCGTGGCCAGCCTGCGCAAGGACGGCTATCCCGAAGACCTGTGCACCAAGCTTGACTACAATATCCGCCACCGCTTCCGCAACCGCGTCTCCGCCAGCATGCGCCCATTGCTGGAGACGGTCTCGGGCGGGACGTCCGCGCACGACGCGGAGCGCGACGACCGCAACGACACGACGATCCGCCGGAACGATCCTGGCGAAGACGTGGGGGCGAAGCAGGTCGCGGGCAACTTGCGCGAGTCGGAGCTCGAGTGGCAGATGTCCGAGGAGAAGGAAAAGCCTTGGTTCGATCCCGCCCATCCCTACGGGCAGATCGACATCTCCCACACCAAGGCCAACGACCAGGTGGAGATCGTCAGGTACGGCGGGAAGGCCGGGGCCAACTGGAACGACCGGGTCGGTCTGTACGGCGAATACCACAAGGGCGAGATCAAGCAGACCGTCCGGCCCTACTGGAACGCGCGGACGATGACCGACGTGACCTACGGGGAGTCGATATACAAGTTCAAGGCCGACACCGACGACTGGCGCTTGGGCATGAACTGGCGCCTCGATTCCGGGGTGTTTCTCTTCGGCTCGGGGGGGGCTGTCGGCGCGCAAGCCCGACTACTCCGGCAGCTACGCGTACGTGGATTACGCGAACCTGCAGGATCACCGCAACAGCGGCATCTTCACGCCGATGCGCAGGAACGACGAGGTGGTGTTTTCCTTCGGTGCCCGGTGGAACCCCGAGGACAATTTCTCCGTCATGTCGCTCTTCGACCACGACTACGTGGCCTCGGCCGTAAAGGACGTCACGTACGACTCCCTCGCCCTCATGGCTGAGTGGCTGCCGTCCGACTACTGGAAGCTGTCCGGTCGTACGCAGTACTGGACCTACAGTGACGACAACGCGATGTACTTCATAAACCTCGAGTCCATGTGGTCCTCCGAGTCCATGCCGACGGTTTGGTACGGCCTGAGATTCAACACCACCACGACGAGCGAAGCCAGCGACTTCTACTGGACGCCCTACTGGGACAAGCGCGCGCTGGGCGTGCTGCGCTACGAGACGGATTCGGACAAGATGCGGTTCCGGGCCGACATCGTTGGCGGCTTCGCTAAGAGCGACGGGCGCGGAGGCTTTTCGCTGGACGACAAGAACGTCGCCCGGGAGATTGAGAGAGCCAGGGAGATTGAGAGAGCCAAGGAATCCTCCGACTCCTCCGAAGAATCCTCTTCCATCCCCTCATCTTCCTTCAGGTCCGTATACGACCTAGACACCGACTGGAAGGCCATCTGGGGCTTTGGCGGCCTCTACAGCTACGACATCACCGACTGGCTGACGGTTTCGGTGGAATTCGACATCCTGGCCATGAGGTCCTACATTGACCACATGGTGCTTCTCTACCTCTTAAGCCATTTCTGACGCAACTCCGATTATCCACGACATGGTAAAGGAACATACCTATGATAATCCCAAGTCATCACCCCAGCACGCATGATGTAGCCCGCAGGAGCGCGAAACCCCCGATCCTGATCATCGACGATTCGAATGTCGTGCGGTCAATCGTCCGCAGCATATTCCAGAACGACTTCGAGGTTCACGAGGCTTCGGACGGCACCCGAGCCATCGAGATGCTGCGCATGGGCGCGTACAACTACTCCGCCATCATACTTGACCTCGTCATGCAGGAGGTGGACGGATGGGAAGTGCTGAAGTTTCTGCGCGAAAGCGGCATCGTCAATATGGTGCCAGTGGTGGTGGAGACCGCCTCGGCCATCGATCTTCAGACGGTCACAGAGCTCTATGAATGCGGTGCGTGGGAAGTGATCGGCAAGCCATTCGACGGAAAGGTGCTGCTGGCGCTGGTGAAGTCCGTCTGCGAGCGGGCAAGCGCCGCCGCCGCCGCCATCGCCTCCGTGGGCGGGGAGCTCAACGCCGTCCTCGAGGGGACCGCCGCCGCCGTCTTCGCGGTCGACGCCGCTACGGGGAAGATCGTGCGTGCCAACGGCCACTTCAACGCGCTGGTCGGCTGCCCGCAGACGGTCGGCTTCACGCTTGCGGAAGTCGTGGGGCAGAACGCCGGGCTCTTCAACGGGGTTGTCAAGAACGCGGTTGATTCCGGTTCCGGAGGACCCATCCTGGTCGACTCGCTCAAGCCCGACCGCGTGGACGTGCTTTTCTGCGAGCTGATGAAGAGCTCGGGCGCTCGCCACGACATGGTGGTGGGCACGCTGATGGACATCACCGCGATGGCGAAACGTCTGCGCGAGCTTGAAGCTGCCGTGGCGGCGGGGAGGAGAGCCTAAATGACAAAGAGGATCATGAAGGTTCCCATCGGGATTCCTGCGCTGGATGACAAGTTCTCCGGCATCTACGTCGGCCACGTGACGTTTCTGATGGGCGCCTCGAACGAAGGCCGCGAAGTGGCTGCGGGCACGATACTGAACAGTTACTACCGGCTGGAAGAGCAGGTCCTGGCCGTCTTCACCGAGTCCAAAGACTATGTCACGCTGCGGGCGCGCGAAGTCGGCTACGATCTGGAGAAGGCCACTGAAATCGGCGCTCTCTCGGCCCTCTACCATGCCTACAAGCCGGGTGAGGCACTGCCCGTCAGGGAATCGATTGAGGAGATCATCGCGGAGGCCCACCGCGTCTCGGCGTCCGTCCTCTTCATCCAGGACGCCCGACCCTGGCTCGAAGTCCATCCTGTTTCTGCCGCTCCAGAGCGCGTCGCGGAATTCATCTCGACACTCGAAGAATCCGGGCTTACCACCATCGTGGCCTTGCCGGAACCAGTCTCCGCCGCCGCGAAGACGGTGTGGGGGGAGGTGTTGAACAGGTCCTCGGTCGCGATCCAGTTCCACCGCGACAGGCTGGGCAACTACTTCATGAAGGTGCTAGCCTACATGGGACTGACGGCGAACGTCCGCCTGCCATACGAGATGCCGCTGAAGTTCGTGCCGCGGGAAGGGTTCGTGAAGGACGTGGAGCCCGAGGCTGTCCCAACGTCGTCTGGCGAATTCCTGGCTTCTGCCGAACGAAAGGAGGCGCCAGAGGCCGCGGAGTCCTTCTCCCATGGGGCAGATCCGGTGATTATGGACATGACGCAGTCCATACTCGGCCAGATTTCGCATTCCGTGCCGCAGCCCAAGCCCAGCCCCGCGCCCGTGCCCGAAAGGAGCGACCGTGCTAAATTCTCGTTCGCCGCCGCCGAGACAGAAACGAAAAAACGCGCGAAATATTCGTTTGCCACCGCAATGAAGGAAGAAGATTGACATGTACAAAAAATATTGGAACCTCAGGGAAGCGCCGTTCGTCAACTCATACAACCCTAAGCAGCTCTACCTCTCGAGCCAGTTCGAGGAGGGCGTGGCACGGCTCTTCTACCTGGTTTCGGAAGGAAGGGTCGCCGGCATCCTCACCGGTCAGTTCGGCATGGGCAAGTCCTTCCTCCTGTCCAACCTGGCCGAGCGCATCACCCAGTCAGACATTCCGTACATCCGCATCGACGCCATCCCCAAGGGGCACCTAGCGCTGCTTCGCCATGTCATCGCCGGCCTGGGCGTGAAGGGGACGGTCGCCTCGATCGCGGACGGCCTCATGACGCTTCAGGAGCTCTCCCGCAAGCCGGGCGCCCTGAAACGCCACGCGATTCTCATCGACGAGGCGCAGTATCTTGGTGACGATGACGGGCTCTATCTCATCCATTACCTGAGCAACCTGCGCCTGGCCTCCAGCGACGGACGCGAACAGCAGCTCGCCACGGTCATCATGGCCGGCATTCCGGAGCTTCTGGACATGGTGCGTTCCTACCAGTCCCTGCGCGCCAGGGTGCAGCTTACCTGGACGCTCGCCCCCCTCACGCACACCGAGACCATCGAGTTCGTCCAGCACAAGGTCATGGCGGCGGGCGGCGACATGTGGATCTTCAACCAAGAGGCCTTGTCCGAGCTTTACCGCCTTTCCGGCGGCGTGCCCAGAAGCATCACTAACATCTGCGACACCGCGCTGATGCTCGGCTATGTGGCCAAGGCTTCCGAAATAGACGCCGCGATCGTGCGGCAGGCGGCCGAGGACGTGGACATCTCGCCGAAGGAGGGTTGACCGATATGGAGGACTTGCTTCAGAACGACCTTTTCCATCTGGTGTTCGGCATTCTTGCCGCCATCTTCCTTCTGAGCGCGCTGGTAAACGCGATCCGCTCGCGCATCCGGAACAACCGGCGCGAGACCGCCCGCATCATCAAGAACAACGGCAACATGGGCGACGAACACGCTCCCGTAAGGCTGGAAAATCCCTTTGCCGCGCTGAAACCTGCGGCAGCGGCTCCAACGCCCGCGCCGACCTCTGCCCAGACGCCCGTTCCGGCATCCGCAACTGTTGTCGCCGCCGACAATCCAACGGGCCAGTCCGTCAAGGCGCCTGCCAATGACGGCGAGGTGTACGTGTGGCGATGATTTTCCAAAGGGCCATGGAAAGGCTCCTGTCGCTCGCCTGCGCCCTTGCTGCCCTGGTGGCGCCGGCCGCCGTGTCGTCGCTCGAGTGGGACTTCGCGAAAACGGCGGAGGACCGGGCCTTCGTGGACGTGAAGCCGATGCCATCCCGCCCCGGCGTGCCGGCGGGCGCCATCGCGCTCGACATCAAGCTTTTCGAGGGGGCCGCTTCCGTCAGGGCCGCAACGTTCCACTTGAAAATCGGCGGCGACTGGCTTGCCGCCGCCCAAGTCGACGCTGCCGCGCTCGCCACGTCGCGCCTGCGCGTTCCGTTCGGGAACTTCGTGCCGACCGTTGGCGAGGAGCCGAAGATAGGCGAGGTGCGCGTGAGCGTGTGGCGCTCGCCTTCGCCCGGTGCGGGCAGGCTCGTCGTCAATTCCATCTCGCTCGCCCCCGTCTCTGAAATCGCCGTTCTGTCGGGCCCGACAGGCTCGTGGATGGAAACTCTTGCGCGCCGCGTAGCCTCCACGCTCTCCCGCAGCCGGCTTGATTGCGACCTCTATCCTTCCGTTTCCGCCGCCGTGAAATCCGCCCCGCGGCTCGTCATCGTCCCTGATGCCTCGTCGCTTCCCGCCGACGATGCCGAGCTCCTCGCCGGGTTTATTCGCAAAGGCGGCCGCGCCATCGTCTACTATTCGGCCGACCCCGTCCTCTCGGAGGCGTTCGGCCTGCGGCCCGGCGCCTGGCACGGCGGACAGCCGTGGTGCGCCATCAAGCCCCTCGACGAGGCCGTTCCGCCATATCCCCACCGCACCGACAACACCATCGTGCCGTTCTTCGACGGCTCGGCTTCCGCCAAGGTGGTGGCCCGGTTCCTCTCTCCCGACGGCTCGGCCGGTTCGCCGGCCGTGACGCTCACGCCCGCCGGTGCGTGGTTCTCGCACATCCCGCCGCTTCCATCGCCTGCGGCGGCAAGGCATCTCAGGAGTATCGTCCAGAAGGTGTCGCCCAACATGGCCTGTCAGGATCCTCCTGGCCCCATGAAGCCCATCTCTGTCACGGAACTCGCCAAGTTCGAGTTGCGCGGAGCATGGCTGCAGAATCCTCCCGGCTTTCCGGGTGGAATGCCGGCGCTGCCGGAATGGATGAAGGGGCATGGCCTGAATGCGCTCTTCGTCCGCCGCGAAGCGCTGGGCTCCGGGGAGACAGGCGTCAGGCGATTTTTCTGGCTGGCTGGCAAAGCGGGCGTCGGCGTCCATCTCTGGCTCAATGCGTTCGAACAGTCTTCGGACGGCCGGTGGACCGTTCCTCACGGCGGAGAAGCACGCGGCAGGCGCGCGCAGGAACTCCTGGATTCAATCCCGCAGGATGTCGTCGGCGTCCAGCTCGACTACGTGCGCGTGCCGTCCGCTGAGGAGGCGACCGCCGAGAAGATGGACGACATCTCGCTTTTCGTCCGGACTTTCTCGCGGATGTTTCGCCGCGCGCGTCCGGGCTGCGCGCTTTCCGCTGCGGTGTTTCCCACCCCCGAAGCGGCGGCGAAGCGTGGCCAGGACTGGCCCCGGTGGGTGAAGGAGGAGTGGGTGGATTTCGTCTCGCCCATGATCTACACCGAGTCCCCAATCGCCTTCAAACGCGACCTTGCGCTGTGCAAGGCGGCGGTGCCAGCGTGCGCCCTCGTCCCGGGAATTGCCGCCTGCGCGGACGAGGCGAGTCCCGACCGGGACTCCGTGCGTGCGCAGCTCGAGGCGGCGGACGCCCTGAAGGGCGTTTCCTTCTTCGCCCTCGACTGGGCGCTGGGCGCGCTGTGCGGCTATACGGACGTCAAACCCTAATACAACACTCAACTACAACTACAATATGGAGAAGAGTCAAATGAGCGATACAAACGAAGGCATTCCAATGGACAATGCAGAGTGGCAGAAGATCGTCAACTCCATTCCCGTTGTCTGCGACATCACCGAGACGACCGCCGAAGGCGCCGTCCGCCAGGTTCTCGCGTCCGTTTTCGAGAAGAACGGCATGCCCATGGACAAGCTTGACGGCATGGTCTCGACCGTCATTTCGCACTCTCTGGGCGACATCGGCTTCGCCGCAATGCACGGTTTTGCGATTCTGCACGGATACGTTCCCGGATTGGAGAAGCTGCTTGTGGGCATCGGCGTTTTCCGAGATGGCTGTTCGATTGATTTCAAC
This sequence comes from Kiritimatiellia bacterium, assembly GCA_017403825.1. Lineage (GTDB taxonomy): Bacteria > Verrucomicrobiota > Kiritimatiellia > RFP12 > UBA1067 > UBA1067. The sequence goes on along the minus strand of JAFRDO010000014.1, from coordinate 17,999 downwards.
GCCATAGACGGTTCCAGAACGCACGTCTTTGTCGTGATCGTCTGCTCCAGTCCCAACCATGCGGGATACCGTCAGTTCCTGGCGCGATTGTGCAGATGCCTCATTTCCGACGACATGGCATCCCGCCTTGCCTCCGTCTCCACCCGCAATGATTTAGAGGCCTTGCTCAGCAGCCATTAGAGGCCAGTTCCCCAACGGCACCCCGCTCTTCTTGTTCACAAACCACCTGAAAGAGCCTTGCCAAGCGTGTCGATGGTGACAGGCTTGAGAAGAATGCCGCTGAACCCCATTCCCGCAGCCTTGCCGCAGGCTTCCACATCAGCAGTTACAGCTAGCACTGGAAGGGTTGCAAGAGATGGTGTCTGTCGGATTGCCCTGACCAGTCCCTCGCCGTCCAAGTTAGGCATCCACATGTCCGTCATCACGAGGTCAAATGGCTTCGTCTCGGGACTCGATAATATGTCTAGGGCCTCTTTCCCGTCGTTGGCCGTTACCACGTCGAAGTCACCCAATTTCTTCAGATGGGCCTTCAGGACCAAGAGATTTATCTTCGAGTCGTCAACGATCAGCAGGCGTTTCGGCCAGTCGGCGTGTTTGATTTCGGGTACGGATTTCTCTGAGGTCTCCGCCTGAGCGGCGCATTCGGCCGCAGCAACGCTGACGCCGGGAACTACGATGGAGAAGGTCGATCCTTTCCCCAGCGTGGATTCCACCTTGAGCTTGCCGCCCATGGCGATGGCGAGCTGCTTGCAGATGGCGAGCCCGAGTCCAGTGCCGCCATGTCTGGAACGTTGCGAGTCCACCTGCACGTATGCCGATCCGATAATTTTCAGGTCGTCCTCGCTAATGCCGCAACCGGTGTCCTCGACTTCTATTTGAAACGTACCCGTATTTGCACCGTTGGCGCGGCTATACAAGGCTCGAAGTTCCACATGGCCCTTCTCCGTGAACTTCAGGGCGTTACCCACGAGGTTGAACACGATCTGCCGTATGCGCTGCGGGTCCAACATAAGCCTCGGCATGGGACTCTCGCGGTAGCGCAGCTTCACCTCCGGATTTGTCCTGAAGGCGTGGAATGCTTCTAAGAGCTTGTGCATGAGCTTCGGGCAATCGGTCGGCTCCAGGGCTATCTTCATCTTGCCAGATTCGAGCTTGGACAGATCCAGCACATCGTTGATAAGACTCAGTAGCGTCTTGCTGCTCATCACGATGGAGTCAATCGCCTCCTTGCGCTCGGCTTCGGTCTTGAAACCGGATTCAAGCATCTCCGAGAACCCCACGATGGCATTGAGCGGCGTGCGGATGTCATGGCTGACGGTGGAGAAGAAGTAGCTCTTTGCCTTGGACTTCTCCCGCTCGGCATCGCGCTCCCGACGGCGAAGGATGGAGTAGATTCCAAACATGAGGACAAGGGCGAGGAGATTGAGCCCGCCCTGGACGAGGTTGCCGTGGAAAATCGAGCTGTTCACACGGGACAGATTCGTCCGCAGGATCGTGCGCCAGTCGCCGCCGTCCTTCTCGCCGGCCTCGCACGCCGTGACATGGTGGTTGATGATGGTGTCAAACGCCTGATCCGTCGTTTCGAGGGTCTTCTGGCGCGTCCACATCGCAGACAGGAGCATGATGACGATGAAGATGGATATCCACGCGACGGGCGACCTGCCGAACCGGCGAGCACTGTCGCGATGGAAGACGGCCAAGAAGGCGGCGAGCGCGGCAATGCACCAGATGATCAGGACGAGGTAGGATTCCGTCGCAATCATGGTGGTGTCGAGCGAAACGAACGGCATGACGAAAAGGAAAATGACCACGAGTGAAATCGCAAGCCCGAGGAGTCCCGTCACCTGCGTGCCCTTGTTGCCTTCCTTGCGCGCGGTCTTGAACGCCGCAGCCGAGGTGTAGGCGTAGGCCACCGCCGCGCCGAGAATCGAGATGTCCACGACCACGCCGATGACCGACCGCCCGAGAGGCACCACGAGGGCAACCAGCGCCGCAATGGCAAGAACGGCATTGCGAGGGGCGCCGTCTACGTTTCTCCCCCCAAGAAACGACGGCAACGCGCCATCGTCCGCCATCGCCGCCACCAAGCGGCTCACCGCGACGGTGTTGCCGACGAGGTTCGTGAAGATGGCGCATACCAGCGTCACGCCGATGATTACACCGCCCGCCTTTCCAAGAAACCGGCGGGCCACGTCAAATGCGTGGTAATCCGGCTCGACTCCAGAGTTGGCCAGATCGGCCACGGCGCCAGTCCAGCCGGCAGAAGAAGCTCCGCCGAACGAGAGCACCGGGATGGCGGTCAGAAGCGCGTAGGCAATCACCGCCGTGACGAGCGCGGCGAGCATGACCATGAATGACTTGCTGACGGGGAAACGGAATTCCGAGGACGAATTCGATATGGACTCGAAACCTACGAAGAGCCACGGCGCAATGGCGAGGATGTTCAGGGTCTGGAAAATGCCATTGCCGTTGCTTGGAGCGAAAACCGGGCCCATCGTCCCGAATCCGCCGTCGTGGTTCAGCGCCGTCGACACGAAGCACACGAGAATACCGGCGGCAAGGACGACCGCCATCACGATCTGCACGACGCCCGAAAGGCGATGACGGCAGCAGATGACCGACGCAACGGCAATGGCGAAGACGGAGAGCAGAATGTCGCCAAGGTAGACGTTGCTTTTCTCGATCGTGTAGCTGAACCCGAAGCTGAATACGTCGCCCAACGTGTAGTGCGCCACGACCACCAACGCCGTCACGTCAAGGCAGACGATCGCCAAGTAGGCAAATCCGAGAAAGACGCCGCAGAGGAATCCATGGTCGTTGCCAAAAACCTCCGCCGCGTATGCATACGTACCGCCCGGTCCGGGCAGGCGGTTGATCATGTAATGGAAGTTCCATGCGACAACGGCCATGACTAGCCCGCCGATGAATATGCCGATCACCGTGCCGAGTGGTCCGGCCTTTGGCAGGAAATCGTTCCAAGGCATGACGAAGGCGTCGGAACCCACGGCGCAGCCGAAGGCGAGCGCCCACGCGCCCAGAAGCGAAAGATGCCGCATTGAAGATTTGACGGTGCCTTTGTTCACGTTACGTCCCCCTCTTTCCCCAGCAAGGTCTGTTTGAGCGCATCAGGTGTGACGGGCTTCAGGAGAATGCCATCGAATCCCATCTCGGCGGCCTTGTCGCGGACCTCCACGTCGGCCGTCACCACGAGAACGCGCAGCGACGCGAGCGACGCGTTCGCGCGGATGTTCTTCACGAGCCCCTCGCCGTCCAGGTTCGGCATCCACATGTCTGTGAGGACAAGGTCGTACGGCCTGGCGTCAGACTCCTCCAGAAGCTTCAAGGCCTCTTGCCCGTCCATCGCCATCGTGGTCTCGTAGTCGCCGGCCTTCTTCAGAAGCGCCTTGAGGACCATGAGGTTCATCTTCGAGTCGTCGACGAGGAGGATGCGGTGCGGCCCTACCGCCTTCTGCACGGGAGGTACGTGCTCCTGCGCGTCTGGCACCGCCCCCTCCATCCTCACATCGGGTATGTCCACCGAAAACGTGGAGCCCTGCCCGAGGGCAGACTTCACCTTCAGTTCGCCGCCCATGGCTTTCACGAGCTGTTTGCAGATGGAGAGGCCGAGCCCCGTGCCGCCGTTGCGCGCGAGCTTTGAACCCACTTGCACGTATGCCGAGCAAATGCGCTTCTGGTCCTCTTCGGAGATGCCGCAGCCAGTGTCCTCGACCGACAGGCTGAACACGCCCGTCTCGGCGTCCTTTGCACATTCGTAGTCGGCGCGTAGCGTCACATGGCCCATCTCCGTGAACTTGACGGCGTTGCCGACGAGATTGAACACGATCTGCCTTAGGCGTTGCGGGTCGAACATCAGCGCGGGCATCTCCCCGATTTCGCAGCGCAGCTCCAGCCCCGGCTTCTTGCCCGAGATGCGAAAGGCGTCCATGACGCCGTGGAGGAGACGCGGGCAGTCCGTGGGCTCCGGGGCGATCTTCATCTTTCCGGACTCGAGTTTCGACAGGTCCAGCACGTCGTTGACGAGTCCCAAAAGTGTCTTTCCGCTCACGAGGATCGAATCGACGGCCTGCTCGCGTTCCTCCTTGGTGTCCAGACCCGTCTTGAGCATCTCCGAGTAGCCGATGATCGCGTTGAGCGGCGTGCGGATGTCGTGGCTCACGGTGGAGAAGAAGTAGCTCTTGGCCGCCGCCTTTTCGCGCTCCAGGCGCCGTTCGTGGCGCCGCACGATCGTGAACAGGGTGAACATGATGGCGAGCGTCACGATCATGAGGCCCGCCTGGACAAGCCCGCTTTGCACGAGCGAGCGGTTCATGTCCGCAAGCTGCCCGTCCAGGTGTGCATTCCACATCTCGTCCTGGACGGCGGCGTCGACGTCGGGCACGCTGTCCTGGAACTTGCCGATTGAGTCGAACGCCCGCGTCATCGCCTCGTGCATTCCCTGGCGCATCCACATGTGCGACATCACGAGAATCAGCACGATCAGGGCAACCCACACGACCAGCGAACGCCCGTAGCGCTGGAGGTTGTCCCGCCTGAGCACGTAGAGGTAGTAGAGGAAGCCGAGAATGCACCATAGGACGAGGATGAGATACGACTCCGTGGACATCATCGTCCCAGAGAAGTAGTTCGGTACAATGAAGATGGCGAAGATGACGACGGAGAGCAGGAGGCCGCACGCGCCGGTCACCTTCGTGGGGCCGTTGCCGTCGGCACGCGCGCGGTGGAAAGCGGCCGCCGAGGTATAGGCGTAGGCGATCACCGTGCCGACGGTTGCCACGTCCACGATGAAGCCGATCGCCGTGCGACCGAGCAGAGGGATGAGGCATGAGATCCCGGCAAGGAAGAAAATGGCGCGGCTCGGCTCGCCGTTCCCATCGCGCCGCCCCAGCCATTCCGGGAACACGCGCTCGTCCGACATCGCGCACACCAGACGGCTCGCGACAAACATGTCGCCCACGAGGTTCGTGAATACGGCTCCGAGGATGGTGGCGACGAAAAGCGCGGTTCCGGCTTTCCCCAGCGTACAGCTTACAGCCTCAAGCGTCGGCAGCGCGAGGCGGCCTTTCTCGTGGTCGAGGCGGGCGAGGCCATCGACCCAGTCCGCGCCGCCCGCGCTGGGCGTCAGGACGGGCAGCAGAGCGAGAAACGCGTATGCGGCCACGGACGCGGCGATTGCAACCGCCAGCACGCCGAACGTCCGCTTCAGGGGGAACCGGAACTCCCTGGAGAGGTGGCAGATGGACTCGAACCCCACGAAGAACCACGGCGCAAGAGCGACGATCTTCAACACCTGCGCGAGCGGTTTCCCGCCGTCAGGTGAAAACGCCGGCGCCATAGACTGTAGCCCACCGCCGTGGCAGAAGAGACTCGCGGCGAAGCACACGGCAACGCCCACCGCGAATATCGTCGCGAGCACAGCCTGCACCCCTCCCGCCGTGCGCCTCCGGCAGCAGATGACGGCTGCTGACACGATCGCCGCCACCGAGAGCATGATGTCGCCCAGCGACACCTCAAAACCTTTTATGCTGTAGCTGAATCCAAATCGAAGCGCATCGCCGAACAGACATCGTGCCACAATCGTCAACGCGGTCGCATTCGCCCAGACGATAGCCACGTAGGAAAGGCATAGGAACCAGGCGCAGAAGAACCCGTGGTCACCACCAAACGTTCGCAAGACGAACGTGAACGTCCCCCCCGTGCTCGGCATGCGGCGAACCATGTAGTGGTAATTCCATGCAAGGATTATCATGACCGCCGCGCCCGCAAGGATGCCCAAGACCGTTCCCAACGGTCCGGCAAGCGGCAGGAACGTCGTGCCGGGCATGACGAACGCGCCCCAACCAACCGCAGTCCCGAACGAGAACGCCCATGCGGCGAATGCCGATAGATGCCGTTTTGAAGATGTGTTTTCCACTAGCACCCTCCACAGACCGTCCTTATGGACAGCCACGAAGACTTGACCAGTCCGTATGCATACCGCTTCCAGAGCCTCCCCGGCCGGCGCGTCCAGCGAGGGGCGTAGATGACGGGAGGGACGCGCTCCAGCAACGCCCGCACGACTTCCCGGACATAGACCGAGATGTCGCTCTTGCCGCCATCGTAAGGGAGGCTGGAAACAAGCAGTTTCATGACGATGCGATGTCTCCAAAGAGGGCGCGAAGCTTCTCGCCGTTGACAGGCTTCGCGATGACCTTTGCGAAAAGGCTTATGTCGTACGTGGCGCCCACATCGACGTCTGCCGTGATGGCGACGATGGGAATCTCCGAGAGTCTCCCGTCCTTGCGCATCGCCTCGGCGAGCTGCGAGCCATCCATCTTTGGCATCCACATGTCGGTCAGGACAATGTCCGGCACCCATTCCTTCATCATGTCGAGGGCTTCTTCCCCGTTCTCCGCATAGCGGATGTCCTTGATCTTCATGTTGTGAAGGTGGATGCCGAGTATCTTGCGGTTCATCATTATGTCGTCCACCACCAGGATGTGTTCTGGTAGTACCGTCTGGACGAGCTTCTCCGCCGGACGCGGCGTTTGCGGCACGTTCTCCAGCACCACCAGACCGGGGATGTCGATGGTGAACACCGTGCCGCGACCAAGTTCGCTTTTGACCGAAATGGTCCCTTTTGCGGACTCCACCATGCGATGGACAATCGGCAAGCCCAACCCCGTGCCCTTGATCTCGCTCCCGCCTGCCCTCATGCGGCTGGCAATATCCTGCACGAACGGGTCGAACAACTTCTTCATCTTCTCCTCGGAGATGCCGCAACCGGTGTCCGCCACCTCCAAATGCAGGGTACGCGTGGCGTCATCCCATCCCGCGCGGATCGTTATCGCTCCCGTTTCCGTGAACTTGGCGGCGTTACCCACAAGATTGAGGAGAATCTGGCGCATACCCTGCTGCGTCAGCTCCAGGAGTGGAATCGCCTTGTCCTTCGGCATCTCGACATTGAGCTTCACGCCATGGCGACGTATCTGGTAGCCGAAGATGGCCGGCAACTCGTTCATGAGCTGACGCATGTCGCACACCCCCGACCGCATGTTCATGGCGCCGACATCGAGCTTCGAGAGGTCAAGGATGCCGTTGATCAGCTTCAACAGGGCGTTCGCGCTCAACAGAATGCCCTTGATGTACTCGTCGCGGAGCTTCTCTTCAAGGTCCTTCTTGGACATGAATTCCGCGAAGCCGATGACGGCGTTGAGCGGCGTCCTGAGCTCGTGCGACATCATCGCGAGGAAGCGCGTCTTTGCATGCGCGTGTTCCTCGGCCACCGCGGCGGCGGCGTTGGCGCGGCGCGCCTCTTTCTTGAGGAGCCAGATCATGACAAACCCGTAGGCCGCGAACACGAACATCAGAAAGAGCGACACGGCCCAGATGACGTACAGGAGCTCGTCGTGCGTCATGCCGAATATCTTGTGGACCACCTTACGCTCGGCGACGGCACCCATGAACATTTCCTGCGCGCGGGACGCATCAATGCCCATGGCCACCTTGTGCAGGATGGAGACGAGCTCGGGCGGCACGTGCTTGTTGGCGAACATCTCGAAGTCGAGGTACTCGTCTTTTGCGCCGTAGAATTCCGCCACGGACTGCGGCACTGGCAAGGCGAACACGCTCTTCGCACCGTATGTGGCGTCTTTCGCCTCGGCGGGGAACGGTATCCACAGCTCGGTCTCCCCTCGCATGAACTTCGCTTCGGCCGTCATGATGCCGGTCTGCGCCTGCGGGACGACCCTAAGCCCCGTCTTCCGCGAAAGTTCCGTGGTGAACGCGCCGATAAGCCCCATCGGATGCCCCTGGGCGTCCATGACGGGAAACGGCCACGGCGAGAAGTCGATGGTGATCGGCTTGCCCGATGCGATGCGCTTGTTGAGCCATTCGGCCTCTCTCATGGTGAGCGCGGCCATTTCGCTCCTGTGGCCGTAGTGGTGCTCGCTGATCATGCGCATGTATTTCGGGAAGTCATCGCACACCAAGTCAAGAGCGTGCTCGAGGTCGTCGAACAGGTCTGTACGCTTCAGCGACGCGCAGATGTACATCGGATGGGAGGCATAAAGGTGCAGGGCCACCTCGTTAGCCAGATCCGGCATATCCACGTCGATGCACGCATCGACCTCACCCTTGAAATAGGCGGCGATCATTGCCGTGTCGGACAGATACTCGACGTACGACACGTTGATCGTATCGTGCTCGAACTGGCGCTTCGCGCGCTCCGAGCTGACCGCGCCGGACAGCATGCCGACCTTCATTCCGTCCCACGTGGAAGGTTGGCCTGGTTTGTACTTGCTGCCCGGATGCGCCCACAGGTAGACGCGCAGCATCCCGATGGAAGTGTGGGGATAGTAGAAGCTGCTGCGGCGCGAGGACGTGAAGCCCAGCCCGCCGATGAGATCCAACCTGCCGTTGCGGACATCCTCAAGGCTCTCGTCGTAACTGCCGTACACGTAGTCTGCCGTCCAGCGCGTATGGCCGCAAATCGTCTTCATCCACAAGGCCAGGGCCCCGGACATCACGCCGTCAGGCGAAATTTCGAAAATGTCGCCGCGTTCGTAGGCCGCGACGCGCACGCGGTTCTTCGGCTTTTGGAAGCCCAGTATTTCCTCGCGCCACTTGTCGATGAGGTCGATGTGGTCGATGTAGAAGTCTCTCCATGCCTTTGAAAGCTTGGCGAACAACTCTGGGTTGTCCTTGCGCACGGCGAAATACACGTTTCTCTCGCCGATGGGCACCACCTCCACCAGACCTTCTGGACGCTTGCTGAACGGTGTGTACAGGAAGAGCGCGTCGATCTCGCCGTCGAGCAGGGCCTTTACGGCCCCCTTGCTCGTAGGATATTCGACGTATTCCGGCGACAGATTCGCGTGCTTGAAATAGTTCTGCCGATCCTGGTTCTGTCCCTGCGAGACGGGCGAGTAGCCCACACGCATGCGCGGCCAGTCGGAGATCTTCATTGACATCATCGACATGGCATGGGCCGGCGTGGCGTAGAGCGCATAGTGCATGCGCCCAAGCGGCTGCAGGGGAAAGTTGTAGTTCTCGAGCAGGTCTGGGGTGCGGAACGCCGAAGCGATAACGATCGCGTTAGTCTCGACGACGTGCCCGTCCTTGCCGAACGGCACGTGCTCGGTTTCCACGCCGACATCACGGAACAGCTGTTGCAGAACTATGTGGCAGAACTTCACGTCCGCCGCTGCCCAATAGTCGAACTCTGCGTTGCGAACACAGTCCGTCACCTTTATCGGCGCGGCACCGACCATAAGCTCAATGGCGGCGAACACCACCGTCAAGATCGCCTTCATGCCATTCCACCTCCTATGTGAAATAGGTTGTCCACTTCGCTCGGGACGGGCAGACGCGGCCCCACGAGGCTCATGTCGCCGATGAACACGTTCCGCAGCCCGTCCATGCTCGTGCGCCTGAGGAAGCGGCCCACCTTCGTGATGCGCGGATCGTCCTTCATCTTGAAGATCACGCCGCCCTTAGATCTTTCAAGGAAACTTGCCATGGCTACGTAGTAGTAGTCAGAGCTGTTCCGCGAGCGCCTTCATGTCTGCGATGAGCTGTGCCGTCTGGTCGCGTTCCTGCAATTTGGCGGCGCTTCGAAGCGCAATGGCCGTATCGGCCATCTGCTGGTCGCCAACAGAGAGTGAGTTGCCCTTGACGGTGTGGGCCACCCTGTCCAGCGTGTCCCACGCGTCTGCGACTAGCGCCGCATCTGCTTCGGCTAGCTTGACGCCGACAGAGGAGACATACTCGGCGTAGATCGCATCCACGACCTCCGCATCATCTCCGAACTGTTCAATCAGGTATTTCCTGCAACATTCCTTCATGACTTGCTCCTTTTCCTTGTAATCACCCAGTTTGACATGGTAGAATCATTGAGGAGAATCATCGTCTTTCCATGCATATCCGTGCTGTTCGCCAACGAATCTTCATTCTCCATGTCTCTGCTCGCTCTATTCTCTGAATTGTTTGGCGAATATTATATCATCATCACGCCTTTCCCGTAAAGCCGGAAGTGCGTTGGAAGGTCATTTGCTTTCTTCCCAAACTCAATGTGACTATGGTAGTCGCAATTACTTGTTCCGAAGGTGGTGGATGGGATTGGTGGCATTTAGTTGTTCCGAATGGATGGCGAGGTTTCACGGCATGTTGGCGATAGACAGACGATAAAAGTGCCTTCCCCGGGGAAGGTCGCATTTAGTTTTGGAAACGAGCGCCGGCAAAGAGATCCATCAGCTTCTTGATGGTCACGGGTTTCAGGAGCAACGAATCGAAGCCCTTTTCCCTGTAGGTCGTGCAGGATTCCACGTCTGCGGTGATCGAACACACCTTCAGCTTTGCGAGACGCTCGTCCGCCCGGATGCGTTTGACGAGTTCGGCACCGTCCATGACGGGCATCCACATGTCGGACATGACCAAATCGAACGTTGGGTCACGTTTGAGCTTGTCAAGCGCCACCTTGCCGTCCTCCGCGAGTTCGATGTCCGTGATGTTGATCTTCTTCAACATGGCCTTCAGCACAGCGCGGTTCACGGGCGAATCGTCCACCAAAAGGATTCGTTTGGGTAGATGGGACACCTCAATCGTCGATAGAGCGCCGACCTTGTCGCTCGCCTGCTCCTCGGGCGCGAGGTCAATCGGCACTTTGACATGGATCACGAAGCCCTTGCCGGGGGCGGTGTCGATCGCAAGCGTGCCATGCGCAAGTTCCACAAGACGCTTGCAGATCGCAAGGCCCAATCCGCTTCCCTCCGTGCGGTTCTTGATGTCGGCCTGCACGAAAGGCTGCATGAGACGCTTGGCCTTATCGGGCGAAACGCCCTTGCCGTTATCTGCGACCGTCAGCTTGAGCCGACCATCCTCGTAGGTGGACGTGATGCGGATTGTGCACGGCCCCGCGTACTTGACCGCATTGTTGATGTAGTTGAACATCATCTGGCGGAACCGGAAGGAGTCGACCATGAGGCGCGGCATGTCGGCAATCTCAAGGACGAAGGTCTGGCCTTTCTTGGCCATCATCGGCCGGAAGGCCAACACGGCTTCACGCAGAAGTTCGCCGACATCGGTCGGCTCATGGTTGAAATTGAGCTTTCCGAGATCCATCTTCGAGAGGTCAAGGACGTCATCCACAAGTTGCAGGAGCATCTTGCTGCTCGACACAATCATGTCGAGATTCTGCTTCGCCTCCTCCGGCGGAACATCGCCGGCCTGCAGGAGCTCTGAAAAGCCGATGATGGCGTTGAGCGGTGTGCGGATGTCGTGAGAAACCGCCGAGAAGAAGTAGCTTCTGGTCTTCTCGGCCTCCACCACTCGGTCGTGTTCGGTCTTCAGTCTGACGGCGGCGGCGTGGCGTTCAAGGGCCAGCGTCAGCACGTTGGCGGCGATTTTGAGCGTTTGACGGTCGTTCTCCGAAATCCTGTGCTGCCGGTTGGTATAGTGGAGCGCAATGCCGCCCCAGGGTTTCCCTTCGCAATATACTATGATGACCTCAAGTGACTTCGCCGGACATTCGGTCGGAAGCGACGTGATGGCCTGGTGCTTCGTGTCGTTCAGCTCGATGACATGGTCGGCGTCCTCTACAGGCGGGATCGTCAGCTTGTAGAACGAACAGGCCTCGCAACGCCCCGGACATGTCTTCAGCTTTTCGCCGGGATACAGCATTTTATGGTCTCCGTCAACGGAGTGGATCGCGATGTAGTCGCATGCGGTCAGTTCGAGCAGCCGATGCAGCGTAAGGTCGATCAGGCCCGGCAAGTTGTCCCTTGAAAGCGCATAGGCGAGCGCGTCAGCCCTGAACTGTTGATGCACCTGCATCTGCTTGATCGTCTTTTCGCGGCACTCCCTGTCATACGCAATGGCCAGAAACTCCAGCGCGGTACGCAGACCGCGCGCGACCATGTCCATGTTGTGCTTGTGCGGGTGCGTATAGTCGGCCACCAGGCGCCACCAGCCGGCGCCTTTCTTGAACTGCGCGACGGCGGCCGACGTCATCGGGCAGTATGGAGGACGATTCATGTCCGGCAGCGGATCCCCGTCCAGGAATATCATCGTCTCGCGATCCGCGAGGAAGTCTTGCGGCAATTGCTTGCCGGCGCATGTGGATGCCTTCACGCAGTTGCGGCAGCATTCCGGAGCGTCCGCGCCGAACCAGTCGCTGCGCGACCCGTCGTCGGAACTCAGCATGAGATGCTGCGCGCCGGTGATCGCGCACACCTTCGAGCCGAGGAATTCCATGATCTCCGTGTAGTCCTCATGCTTGAAGATGAACTCCACGACTTCGGCCTTGAGGTTGGCGACGTTCAGCGCGACGGACAGTTCATGGTAGGTCGAGATGCGTTCCAGGGCCGAGACGATGACGAAGGCCGAACGCCTCAGGAAGCCGATCTGGAGCGGCGTGAGCGGGTGATCGTCGGCAACAAAGCCGGCGCACATGATGCCGACGAGCTTTCCATCCTGGTGGACGCCGGTGAAATGGAGCGTTTTTAGCTTTCCCGCGAGGTCGGACATTAAATCTTCGGCCTCGATGTTCTCCTCCAGCCAGGAAATCTCGCTTTCGCGGAGCGTGACGACGGAACTTGTCAGGAGCCGCATGTTGAGGGCGCGCGCGGCCTTCTGGTTGATTGCCAAGTCCCGCGTGTTCGTCACGCCGTCGCGCGTCAGCGCATGGCCCGCAAAAATCGTTCCGCCGCCTTCCGGGCGTATGTCACGCATGATGTCGCAGAAGTCGGCGTCCAGACTTTTACGCACGATCTCCAGCATCTGCGCCGGGCGCATGGTGTGTACGTCGCCATGGAGCGCGGCCAGCGCTCTCTCGAAATCGAGGTCGTACTTCTGGTGCTCGTCCTCCTGCTGCGGGATGTCCCGACGCGCCAGGCCATGCTCGTGCATCCGCTGGCAGTTGAGGAGCAGATCCGCCGCCTGGTGGATGTTGAAGACGATGCGTTCCGTGAACTCTTTGCACGGAGCCTTGACGAAGTCGAACCCCGCGAACCCGCAGATCGTGTTGTTGGCTCCCACGAGCGGGGTCACGATGAGCGACTGGATGCCCTGCGGCGCGAGCCATTCGCGCGAGCCGGAGTCGATGGCGTTGATGTCCGTGAAGAAAAAGTCGCGCCCCGACATGATGTGGGCGTTGAACTCGACGAGGTCTGCGAGGTTGCACGTCTGCTGTCCGCCGATCTCGGGCTTGATGCCCTCGGCGCACCACTCATGCGTATTTGTGCACATGGAGGACTTGCCGGGATTCCAGAACCGGTAGACATAGCAGCGGTCCGCCCCCACGCTCTGCCCGATTGAGGCAAGAATGAAATCCGAAGGATCCTCATTCGGCGCGGCTTGAGCGATATGCTTCACAATCGAACTGAACAGCATCCGGTCGTCGCGGATATATCTTTCAACAGTGTTTTCGCCTTCTTTCATTTTATCACCTTCACGGTCCGTATTATAGCAAATCTGAATGGGTAGTGGAATCGGAACCTCTCAATTCTCGATAGGCGCAGTTTGGCTTAATTGTGTACCCAATTCAATAGGGGAAGGATTTTTCGTGCGGCTCAGCAGCCCCCGGTTGCAACAATAGTTCAGAAATGCTATAATGTCGCGTTCCTATGAATGGGCACGATATAGTTTTCCGGTGGCGGATGACGTGGGTGGCGTGTGTAATCATGCTGTCCGGCGTTGCGTTTTCGTCAATTGAGGATAAGGTGCTGCGGTTCTCGACATCTGGAACCGACCGCTATGCGGATGGTTCTGCAGTCGTGGACGGCGAGTGCTATGCGCTTGTCTGGTCGCCTAAGGGCTCTGTTTTCTCCGGTTTCAATGCCGATGGCTCGACGATTTCCTCGCAAGACCGTGTTGTACTTGCGGCTCCGCTTGCGAGCGGCGGCAAATGCCGCGACACGCTCTTTCAGGTTCCTGCCGATGAATATGCGGAGCTTGAGGGCGGCGAGTGGGCCGTGTGCCTTGTTGACACGCGCACGGCGTCCGGCATTCCGGCGGGAGTCAAGGACAACGTTCCGCTCCGCGTCAACCGCTGGGGCATCGTCAGGAGCGGCGTGACGGTTGAGCCTGCATCGGCTTCTGCCCTGACGCTTCCTTCGGTAGTAGCGAAAAAGGCTTCTTCCAGCGCAAGCCTCGCCGCTGTGTCGTCTGCCGGCCTTGCCGACGAGGGATCCTGCGCAAGCACCCTTTCTGCGGTGCCAGATTCGGTGATGCCGCCGCGAATCACTAGGCTTGACCTGTTGGATACTGCCGGCGAGGTCTGGCTTGAGGTGGCGGATACCGTGCCATTCCTCTCCTATACCATAATTTCTGGCTCGGATCCTGGTAATCTTCAGGAAGACAGCTGTGCGGAAGTAGTCGATGGCAAGAGCGGCGCGAAGATATCGATCGGGACGGCGCAGTCCGCCGACTGTCGGTTCTTCAGGGTGATAAGGGCCGAGTAAGGGGAAAGGAGGAAGAGAGCGATGAAAAAGATTACCCTGATTCTTTCAGCGGCGATTTGCCTTGCCGCATCCAGCGCGAAGGCGGTGGACTCATTGACGATGGCCGACTTCGCCCATTCAATCAAGCTGAAGGTCGATGGCTATACTGGAACGTCTACCCTTACGAACTTCCCCGTGCTGGTGCGCGTATCGGAAGCGGGCATTCCCGGCTTCCACTTTGCCGACATGTCCGCAACAAACAGGTATGGCAAGGCCCTTGGCTATGACTTGGCTTTCTTTGCCGAAGACGGTACGCGCCTTGCACTTGAAAAGGACACTTGGGATATCAATAAAACCGTCGGAAACACAGGCGAGATGCTTGTATGGGTAAAGCTTCCGACCATGACGAAGGGCACGAGATTCTTCATGTGTTACAACGTCGCGGACGGTGTGTATGTCACGAACGACACCAACCCCTGGAGCAAGTATGTCGGCGTTTGGCACCTGAATGAAACGAACAATGCGAGCGCCTACGGAACCTATCCGAATTCGACGGCCACAGCAGGCATTGACGGCCAGAAAGCATGCCGTTCCATTGCAAATGAATCAGGCGTCATCGGGAAATCGGTTTGTGTCGCCAAGAACGAGGATAATTGGAAGAATTCTGCCAAGGACAAGATTATCTATGGTGGCGTTTTTGTCCCTGACAGCGGGGACAACGGCCCCCTTGACCTCGGATCGTCTTTTACGATTTCCGGGTGGTTCAAGTACAGACATGGCACGACGATGTATCGTTATGACAAGGTCTTTTTCAAGAGATCTGTTGCCAACAATGCCTCTGGACAGAAGGGATCGTTCGCCATCCAGATGAACGATAAGAATAAAGACAAGAGCTCGGTCTGCATTTACGGTACTGGCAATGACAACACCTCTGTGGTCAACCTTCAAGGCGTCGTGTTCAACAAATGGGCATACCTAACCTTCTCGTACAACGGTGATAACCATATGTGTACTGTTTACACGAATGGGTTCCAATGTGCGGAAGCGGTCAGTTTCACGCCAGTTGTTGACAATAATCAGCCGCTTTGTTTCGGAAACAATGTAGCTGGCATTGGTGATGGTGTTGGCGAAAATGCCTGGAACGGTTGGATCGACGAAGTTCGCTTGAGCGCCGGCCCCGCAAGCGCCGATTGGGTCAAGGCCGACTATGACACGGTGAACAATCCGAACTTCGTCACGGTTGTGCCGTCGGACGCGCTTGACGTAACGTGGGTGAACGACTCCGGCGCCACCCCTGGCGTTGCGATGACGACCTACGATTCCGTGACGTTTGGCGGAACGGTGCTGAATTTGGGCGAGGCCACCTCGTGCGCCATCGAAGGCAAGGTCTGGCCAACAAGCGGAAGCGAGCCGGAGAATTGGACATCGCTTACGAATGGACTTGTGCTGGCCGATACGTTTGAGACCACCTTCACGGAGTTGGCCCCTTCCACCGCCTACAACTACAAGCTTCAGGCCGTCGGCGTCGACAATGCGGATACGAATTCCGTCTCCGGCACGTTCACGACAGAAAGCTGGTTTGACGTCGAATGGTCTTCGGTCTCTGGCACGGCGGGCATCCAGACGATTGCGTACGACTTCGTCAAGATCGGCGGCACGGTCACGGCTATCGGCGGTGCGACGACCTGTGACGTCCAGGGCAAGTTCTGGCCGACTGGCGAGAGCGAGCCGGAGAACTGGACGACACTCAAGGCGGGCCTTGGGCTGAATGACGATTTCGCGGCTGTCGTCACGAACCTGACGGCGGGCACGGCGTACAGCTACGCGCTCCGCGCGGTCGGAAACAGCGGGGTCGAGACAACGCCTGTCACCGGCACGTTCACGACCCGCGGCGAGACGGGAGAGACGATCGGCACGTCGGAGACGCACTTTTTCACGGACGGCACCAACGCCTACTGGGTGGCGAACGACTTCGAGCGCTACCTGCCGTTCACGGTGACGGGCTACACGGGAACGGAGACGCTCACGAGCTTCCCGGTTCTGGTCGATGTCCGCAAGAACGATACGAACGGCTTCACCTACGACGACTTCTATCGCTTCCACGGCGAGGACATCGCGTTCGTCGATGACAAGGGGCACGTGATTCCGCACGAGATCGACACGTGGAATCCGAACGGCCAGACGCTCATCTGGGTGCGCCTCCCGGAGATGAACAACGGGACGACGTTCACGATGTGCTACCGCAGCCCGCTCATCGATCCGCCCGCCGACCCCGGCAACGTCTTCGAGAAGTACGTCGGCGTGTGGCACATGAACGAGAAGTCGGACGGGATCGTAGATGTCGTCGACTCCACGACCAACAACCTCGTCGGCGAGACGCACGCGAATTCGCTGGCAAACAGCAACGGGCGTATCGGCTACTGCCGTCGTGTGGCGCAGCAAGCCGGCACGTCCTCCACCTACGGAAACATCGTCGTGTACGACCATGACGACATTCTCCGCACAAGTGTCGGGAACGTGTTCACGTACTCCTGCTGGAGTAAGTTGGCGGACTCCAAGCCCGGCTGGGCGTATCTCGTGAGCCGCAAGAGCGAAGATGCAAGCAACGGCTGGGGCGTCCAGTACCATGACGGCAATTCCGCAAGCCAGATTCGCGCGTACGGCGGGAGCACGGTCAAGAACGAGTACGCACTGTTCAATGTGAACGGCTATTCGCACGAAAAGTGGGCCTGCTGGACGTTTGTGTTCAGCAACCAGACCGCCAGCGCCTATCTCAATGGAAACCTTCAGTCAACCATTACGCTCAAGCATCCGGTCGCGAACGACGACACGGCAGTGTACGACAACCTCGTGATCGGAGGTCAGGAGCTCGGCACTGGTGCGTTGAACGGCTGGGTTGACGAGTGCCGCTATTCCAGGGGCATCCGTTCGGCCGACTGGATCAAGGCGGAATACGACTCGACGATGCAGGCGGCTAATTGGAACGACCCTGCGAAACGATTCGTGACGAAGGGGACGCAGGTAGGCCGTGGCAAGGAGTCTCTCGTGCCGGTCGTCGTCTGGGAGACTGGCTCTGGAATGCCTGAAACGGTCATCGACGTGAGCTACGCCTACGTGCAGTTCGCTGGAACGGTCACGTTCTGCGGCGCGGGCGCGGACGAGTGCCGCATCGAGTATCAGCTCTGGGCGGACGGCGAGGAGCCTCCCGGAAAGGATGACTGGACGATCCTGATCGACCATGCGACCGTTGGGACTAAGATCTCGAATCCCGTGTTCGGCCTCAAGCAGGACATGCCGTACAACTTCCGCATCCGCGCCGCAAACGACATTTCGTATTGGGACGAAGAGCAGCAGACGTGGCGCAAGCAGACGACGCGCGAGATTACGGGGTCGTTCCGTACGCGCGGCAACGTCAACGAGTCCGGCAACGAAGGGGAGCTTCTGCGCGTCGACAACATGTTCGTGCACATGTATCGCCCCGGAGAATACAGATTCACGACGCCCGACTACGTGACGACCATCGCAATCATGGTCGTTGGCGGCGGCGGCGCCGGCGGCTCCACG
>JAFRDO010000096.1 GCA_017403825.1 Kiritimatiellia bacterium | reverse complement strand
TGCAACGAAGCCGATTCCCAGCTCACGGCAGAGAGGGATCACCTCTGCCTCGAACATCCGCTCCATCATCGAATACTCGCTCTGTACCATCGAAAGCGGCGTGACGGCATGGGCACGCCTGATCTGCTCCGGCGTGGACTGGCTCTGCCCCCAACCGCGAATCTTCCCTTCCTTGATGAGTTCGCCCATGACCTCCGCGACCTCTTCCGGACGGCTTGCCAACGGAACGCGGTGCTCGTAGTAGCAGTCGACGTAGTCCGTGCCGAGGCGCCTCAGGGAGTCCTCGAGCGCCTTGCGGATGCCCTTGGCGGTCAGTTTCTCTTCGTTTGTTATGTCTTGGTCGCCGACTTTGCACGGTGTGAATTTTGTCATGAGGACGATCTTGTCGCGGAAAGGCTTGATCGCCATTCCGACGAGCGTTTCGTTGACGAACGGGCCGTATGCCTCAGCCGTGTCGAAGAACGTGCAGCCCGTGTCGAACGCCTTGCGCATGAGGCGGATCGATTCCTCTTCAGGAGGCAGCGCGCCATAGCCGTGGCTGAACCCCATGCAGCCCATGCCTACGGATGAGACCGTGAATTTTCCGAGATTGCGAGTTGTCATTGCTTGTTTCCTTATCGTATGAAGTGCATCGGCTGCCAAGGCTCCTGCGGAGTGCAGGGGACGGCGTCGGGGCGCTTAAGGTTCTTGAGCAGCCACGCCATGTTGCGGGCGAGCGTGCGCATCGTCTGCATGCCCTCCGTGTCCTTTTCGCATTCGCCCTCCTCGCGCCCGAAGACGATGTTCCAGTACTGCGAGGTGACGACAGGGCAGTTCAGCATCTCGAACGGCATGTTCATGCACTGGTACGCCGCCGTCGAGCCGCCGCGCCGGCAGACCGCGATGGAGGCGGCGGGCTTGCCCGTCACGTATTGTCGGCCGGCGACGCAGACGCGCTGCCACACGGCCATGAACGCGCCGTTGGGCTGGCCGTAGTAAACGGGCGCTCCGACCACGAACGCATCGGCTTCAGGCAGTTTTTCGACGATGCGGTTGGCAACGTCGTCATCGAACACGCAGCGTCCAAGCTCCTTGTTCATGCATTGCCAGCAGGCGACGCACCCGCGCACAGGTTTCTTGCCGATCCAGACGGTATCGGTTTCAATCCCCTCGGCGGCGAGGGTGTCAGCGACTTCCTTGAGCGCACGCGCCGTGTTGCCGTTCGCACGCGGACTCCCGTTGACGAACAGTACTTTCATTTTTCAGTTCCTTTCTGTTTCGTTCAAATACGCTTTGAGAATGGCGGGGAGCTGCAACTTGGCGAAGCGGCCCACCCACTCTTCGGGCACGAACTTTTCGTCGCTCATGCACCAGCACGTCATCATGCCGTAGAGCTCGCTCATGAAAAGGTGCACGAGCGTCTCGACGGGCGTGTTCCTCTTCAGCAAACCGTCCTTGACTGCGTCTTTGAGGAATGCCGTCAGATGCTTGAGGTCGTAGGCGTACTTTCCCCCGCACATCTCCCCCGGCGAGTCGTTCGGGTTGATCACCTCGCGCACCCACTGGCGGCAGAGTTCCGCGCCGCCGCATGTCACGCCCTCCATGAAGCCATTGAAGTAGAACGCGAGCTTTTCAACGATTGACCCCTTGTGTTCGCGCGCCATTCGGTCAACGTCGCTGAACCACGCCTTGCAGCACTCGAAGACGATGTCCTCCTTGCGCTTGAAATAGACGTAGAAGGTGCCCTTGGCAACGCCACAGGCGTCCGTGAT
Source organism: Kiritimatiellia bacterium (assembly GCA_017403825.1). Classification (GTDB taxonomy): domain Bacteria; phylum Verrucomicrobiota; class Kiritimatiellia; order RFP12; family UBA1067; genus UBA1067. The sequence goes on along the minus strand of JAFRDO010000096.1, from coordinate 23,383 downwards.
GTCCTCGACGGATACGTTGGCGAATCCCTTTTCCTCGATGAGGGAACAGGCCGTCTCGTATATCTTTTGCCGCGTCTCCAGCGCGTTCTTCTGCCGCTTTGTCACTTGCTTTGTCTCCTATTGGGTGAAAGACGGCGCATATTATATCACATCGCCGACTGTAGGTCAATGACCTGCGGTCAGTCATTTAGGCTTGTCTCGCCTTTCTCTTGGTGGAAACTACGGTTCTTGGCGGGTCAGCGGACGGTTAGTAGCTCGTCCCACCGCGTCGTGGGGCGTTTGGAGAGCTTCGACCGCTTCATCTGCCACGAGCGGGGGCCGATGCCTTCGGCGTAACCGCCCCTTGCGGGGGTTCGCGACCCGTGGGGAAGCGAACACGCCGAGCGGAGAACACCTTGCCGTAGCGGGCGTTGATCGAAAGGCATGGGGACTGTCCCCATATGAATTCTAAAAAGTTGCAAAAGTTAGCGCTTAAACGCTTATAAAAGTTGCAAAAATTTCTGCTGTTACAGTCTTATCTGCGGCTTCACTTGCGCGAGCCGCAGACGGCGAAGAAGAGGATGTAAGCCAGGAACCCGGCGAACACCCAGCAGCTCGAAAGGATGCCGAAGCGATCAGTCACGACGCCGATGACGGCAAGGAGCGCCCCGCCCGAGACAAGCGACATCGTGATGCCGGAGGCGACCGGCACAAGCCGCCCCAGGCCGTCGGTCGCCAGGTTGAAGATTCCGCCGAACATCACCGAGATGCACAGCCCGCACGCGACCATCAGCAGGGAAGAGAGCGGCAGCGCCACCGACGCGAACGGCACGGGCACCTTCACGAACGGCACGAGAGCCGCCGCGGAAAGGAGCGCAATCGCCACCGCCGACGCAGCGCCAACCATCGCCTGCGGCGAGACGCGGTTGCCGAGAAGCCCGGCACCGAAACGCCCGACCATCATGAGCGCGCAGTAGGCCGAGACCATCGCGCCGCCCACCACCGCCCCGGCATAGGCCGGCGTCCCTTCCGCCGTCAGGTAGAGGTTCACCATGTTGCAGATGCCGCATTCGACCGGCTCGAAGAGGAGCATCGCAAGCGCGCCGAGCGCGAAATGGCGGAACTTGAACGCTGAAATTATGTCCCGCCAGGGCGACGGCGCGTCAGGCTCAAGGTGCGGCTCAGGAATGTCGGCATTCAGTATGACGATGAAGCCGAACACGAAGAAGGCAAGTGCGGCTAACTGCACCGGCAAGGCGTTGAGGACGTTCGCCTTGGAGACCTCGTTGCCGATCAGGAAGCCGAGGATGAGCGGCGACGACATTCCGCCGACCGAGTTGAACGTGCAGCCGTACTGCACGAGCCGGTTGCCGCCCATACCTCCGCCGCCGAGCGTGTTCATCATCGGGTTCGCTACGACGTTCAGCATGCACATCGAAAGGCCCGCAACGAACGCGCCGACGACGTAGACCGCGAACGAGGCGACGAAGCCGGCGAGTATCTGCAGGCCGACGCCTGCGATCCCGACCGAGACCGCCACGAGCGACGTGAACCTGTAGCCCCTGCGCTTCAGCACCATGCCGCAAGGCAGGCCCATGAAGAGGTAGGCGAGGAAGTTCGCCGACGAACCGAACTGCGAGAGCGCGTTCGACGCCCCGAACTGCGCCTTCACGACCGCCGCAAGCGGTCCCGTGAACATGGTGACGAATCCCACCATGAACACCATGCCGAACATCACGGCGATCGTCAGCCTGTTCCCCTTCATCGTTCGCCTGCCTCTCCTTTTTCCTGCGCTCAGTAGCTGTCGCAGCGGTAGTATTCGATTGCCTCGTCAGAAACCTCGATGCCAAGGCCCGGCTTCGTCGGCACGGTCGCATAGCCGTCGACTGCCGGTATGTCGTCCGGCACGAGGTCGTGGCGGATAGGCGTATCCTGCTCGCAGTATTCGAGCAGTTCCGCGTTCGGTATGGAGGCGATGATCTGGAGCGACGCCGCCTCGACGATTCCCGAGCTCCAGCAGTGCGGCACCACGTTGATGGCGTTCACCTCGGCGTAGGACGCGATGCGCGACGCCTCAGTGATGCCGCCGCAGCGCGTGATGTCCGGCTGGATGAACCCGAGCTTGCAGTAGTCTATGAGCTGCTTGAAGCCGAAGCGCGTCGTCTCGTTCTCGCCGCAGACGATCCGCACGGATGTCGACTCCTGCAGGCGCTTGTAGCCGAGGTAGTCGTGCGGCCAGAGCGCCTCCTCAACGGCATAGGGGTTGTACTTCTCTATCGCCTTCACGAGCTGGATGCGGGAAGCGACGTCGATCGTCACCTTGTCCGAAGGAATGTAGCCGATGTCGAAGATGAGGTCGATGTCGTCGCCGACCGCCTCGCGCGCGGCCTTGACGAGCTTCACCTCGGTCGCGAGATCCTGCTCGAAGCCGCCCCAGCCGAGCTTGATCGCGGTGTAGCCCTTCTCCTTCCACTTGAGCGCCTCCTCCTTCGCCTCCGCCTCGGTGTAGGGCATGAGGACGGACGCGTAGCAGCGCACCTTGTCGCGGTACTTGCCGCCCAAGAGCTGCCAGATCGGCTTGTTGAGCGCCTTGCCGAGAATGTCCCAGATGGCGATGTCGATGCCGCTCATCGCCTGGATCGCCGCGCCGTGGTTGCCGTAGAAGTTGCAGTGCAGGTACATGTCGTCCCAAATCTTCTTGTAGTCGAACGGGTCGCGTCCGACGACGACATTCGCAAGTCCCTGGCACGTGCGGTGCGAAACCGGCGACTCGATGATGGACTTTATGACCCACGGCGCGGAGTCGACCTCGCCGTAGCCGACGATCCCCTCGTCGGTCGTGACGCGCACGATGATGCCGTCCTGCGCGCTGTCGTTGATCTCCTTGATCTCACCCTTCTGCCTTACGGGTATCGCCTCTACCTTTACGATTTTCATTTTTTTTCCTCCTTGTTAGACGTTCAAGTGCAAGACTGCCTTTATCAGGTCGTCCGGATGCCGTCCGACGAGATCGACCGCCGCCGGAAGCTCCGAGAACTCAAAGCTGTGCGTCACCATGTCGGCGATGTTGAACCTGCCTGCGGCGACAAGCTCCATGAGCGGCGCCCACGCAAGCTCGTTGTTGGTTCCGCCGCCCACCGTTATCTGGCGGAAGATCATGTCCTTCACCGGGAACGGCACCGGCGCGTCGTCCGGCGGAATCCCGTAAAGGATAACCTTTCCGCCCTTCGCGCACGCCTTTACCGCCATGTCCAGCGTCGAGGCCGCGCCGGCCGCGTCAATCGAAAGGTCGACGCCCTCGCCGCCGGTCTCTTCAAGCACGCGCGCGACAAGATCCTCTTCCCTCACGTTCACAGCGACGTCAGCCCCGAACTTCTTCGCCTGCTCAAGCCGATGCGGATTCCGCGCCGCCACAATCACCTTTCGCGCGCCCTGAAGCCGTACGGACTGTATGAACGCCAGCCCTGCGACGCCCGCCCCCTGCACGAGAACGGTGGAGCCGACCTTCAGCCCCTCGCGGTATATGCGCCCGAACGGACATATCGACGCCTCGAGGATCGCGCCCTGGTCGTCGGTCATCGACTCGGGCATGCGCCTGACGCAGCCCTGCGGCACGGCGACGTACTCGGCGTATCCGCCGTCGAACGGAGGAAAGCCGATTTCCCCGGCGTCCTTGCAAAGATGCTTGTTGCCGGAACGGCACTTCGGACAGAATCCGCATGCGACGGACGTCTCCACGACGACACGTTCGCCAGTCCTCGTCGCCGTCACGTCCGCGCCGACCTCGACGACCTCGCCGCAGATCTCGTGCCCAAGCACGGCAGGCGGACTTCCTGCATCAAATTTCCCTGAGATGATCGCAACGTCCGTGGAGCATACGCCTGCCGAACGCACCTTCAGCACCACCCAGCCCGGCTTTGCCACAGGATCTGGATAGTCGGTTTCAAGCTCTATCCTATTCGCCCCTTTCCACACCCATGCCTTCATCTGCTGCCTCCTATGATGAAATACTCGATGTCTCTCGGATAGTCGAAGAGGTTCTCCACGCCGTCAGCAGTGACGAGATAGTCGTTCTCGACGCGCATTCCCCACTCTCCAGACACATAGACGCCCGGCTCCAGCGTGCAGACGTCGCCAGCTTCAACGATGCCGTCGCACCCGTCCTCGAACGCTGGCTTCATGTATGGCTCCGGCCCGACGAGATGTCCGCCGTGGTGCGGCATCAGGTCGCCGAATCCGCGGGCCGCCAGCACGTCGATCATCGGCGGGCGCACCGACGACGCCACGACGCCCGCGCGTACGGTCTGAACTCCCTCGTCCTGACAGGCCAGCACGGCGGCATAGGCTTCACGCTGACGCGGCGTCGGCTCGCCCAGGAAGAACGTGCGGCACGTGTCGCTCCACACCTCGCCACGCCTGACGGAAAGGTCGAGAATGAACAAGTCGCCCGCCTTGAAGACATAGTCCGTGGGCGGCCCCTCGATAGAGCCTGTGCGCACGCCGCCCACGAAATCGCCGATGAACTCGTGCGGCTCGTCTACGCACACGCGGTCGACCGCCGCCGCCACGAGCGCAAAGGCGTCGCGCTCCGTCATGCCGGTGCACAACCCGGAGCGGATCGCCTCGTAAGCCTCGCGGTTCGCTTCAAGCGACCGCTTTACGTCATCTGGACTGACCTTCATTCAGCCTCCGATCGCCTCGCGGGCGCGCGCCATCTGGAGCTTGCAGCCCTCGAACATTGCGCTCGTGTCGTTGCGGATCGCCATGTACTGCACGCCGCGACGCTTCCACAAGTCGAAGTTGGCTTCGGTATAGCAGCCGAGCAATATGCCCTTCTCGCGCACCTTGCGGCAGCATTCGTCGAACGCCGCCGACACTTCCGGGTCGTCCCACTGTCCCGGCTTGCCCATGGACAGCGTGAAGTCGTACGGCCCGACTATGATGGAATCGATCCCCGGCACCTCAAGGATCTTGTCGAGCCGCCGCGCCGCCTCGATGTGCTCCAGCTGTATGATGACGAGCGGATCGTGAGCGGAAGCCTCCATGTACTTCGCGAAGTCGTCCGCGCCGTAGTTCAGTCCGCGCCGCGGACCGAAGCCTCTCGTTCCGCCGCATGTCGGATAGCGGCAGTAGGAGACCGCGCGGGCGGCATCGTTCTCGTCCATCACCATCGGCACGATTATGCCCGCCGGCGCAAAATCGATCACCCGCTTGATCTCGGTATGGTCGCAAGCCGGCACGCGGTACAGGCTGGCTACGCCGGTGCCGTTCACCGCCATCAGGTGCTGCATCGCGTTCTCGCGCCCGAACTCGCCGTGCTCGCCGTCGAACCACATGAAGTCGAAGCCTGCCGCGCACGCCAGCTCCGTCACCGCGCTGTCGGTGAACGTGATCGCAATGCCAAGCGGCATCTTGCCAGACCTGACCTTTTCCAGGAACCCTTCAAGACCGTTCATTTTCATCTTTCGAATGCCTCCGTCTGTATTCCCTCATGTGGACTCCCTCGCGCTTGAGGAAGACCCTGCCCAGATAAGACTTAGTGCGGTAGCCGCACAGCTTGGATATCGTGCCGATGGAATGTCCGCTATACGCCAGAAGCCGCCTGGCCCGCTTTACGCGAGCCTCGATTATCGCCTCCCGCACCGACATTCCGTTGATCTGCCTGTAGCGCAGGTCGAGAAGCCGCCTGGAAATCCTAAGCTCGTCGGCTATGGTGTCGGAGTCCAGGTCGCCGTGCGCGCGCGCGGCGATTATCTCGTCCGCCCGGCGCACGAGCATTCCCGCAGACGAGTTCGGCGCGGTGGAGAGGCGGTGCGTTACCGTCGGCTCGCCGGAGATGATGCGCCGCACGCCGCGACTGCGCCCTGACATGAGCGCATCCATCTCCTGCGCGGCGGCATACCCCATCTCCGAGAAGTCGGGACGTATGCTTGAAAGCGTCGGCCGAGTGTGGACGCAGAACACCGGGTCGTCGTCCACCCCCAGGACCGACAGCTCTTCGGGGACGCGCAGCCGGCTCCTGGCGCAAACCTTCAGCACGATGTCCGCAGCGCAGTCGTTGGCCGCGAAGACTGCGGCCGGCTTCGGCAGGGCCTTCAGCCACGTCGGCAAGTCGCCGCCGTCAACCTGCGGCTCGCCGCGGAAAAGGCGCACGGGACGCCTGCCGGCCCTCCTGAGCGTCCGAGCAAAGGCGGCGCCGCGCAGGCGAGACCAGGCGAGTTCAGGGTGCAGGCCCACGAACCCGTACGACACGTATTCGCCGTTCGCGAGAATGACCTCCGCCGCCATCTCGCCTATCTTCTCCGAATCGATGTTCAGGAACGAGCATCTCGCAGGCTTGCGCCTGCGAACCTCGTCCAGATGCCAGTCCATCCCAACGAGCGGCACGCCCGTGCCGACGCACAGCGCCAGGCACTCCTGCCGCAAGGCGTCCGAATCGCACGACCCGCCGTCCCTGAAGCCGATGTCGCCGAACATCACGCCGGCCACGCACCCGTCGAGAGCCCGCCGGAACGACGCGGCGCAACGGACGTCGCGCACAAGGCGCAGGTCCCAATCGGAGCCGGTGTCACGCAGGTAACGCATTATGCCGTCGTACTTGTCCCTTCCGTCCTGATAGGCGAACGGCAGGGCCACGACGACGGTCACTCTGGACGGTTCCCCTGACATCTCAGCGTTGCATTTCACAAAGCACCGTGCCGCCGCCTGCTACTTGCGCCTGAACAGCGGCGCGGCGATGTCGTAGAGCTCCTGGTCCTTCTGCAGCTTCTGGAACAACCCCTGCGCGTCGATGTTGTAGCCCTGTATGAAGCTCTGCTGCGCGGCCTGCTTGCGTCCAGTGCGTTGCTGCAGCTTGGCGAGGTCGGCCCATGCGAAGGCGTCCTCGGCCGGCTTCAGCCTAAGGTAGCGGTTGAGCGTCTTCTCGGCGTCCGCATCGAGCTTTGCCTCCATAAAGAGCGTCGATGCGAAGCGGAGCGACTGCGCGTCAGACAGCCTGTCGACGAGGCCGTGCAGTATCTGCGCGGCTTCGCGCACGCGGCCCATCTCGGCGTAGCAGTGCACGAGCGAGAAGGCGTCCGCGTCGTCAAGCTTTCCGCCGGACTCGCGGCGCTTCGCCTCGATCCGCTCCATCTCGGCCGTAAGCGAGCGGACGCGGACGATGTAGTTCTTGAGGTTCTCCGTGCGCTTGTTGCGCGGGTCGATGCGATCGGTATAGTCCATCAGGTCAAGGGCGGCGTCCCACCGGCGGAACGGCAGCAGGCATTCCTGCGCGTAGCGGAAGGTCGCCTCGGGAGACGCCGGATACAGCAGGCACGCCTCGCGGAACGCCTGCCCGGCCTCGCGGTAGCGGCCCTGGCGCTGGTAGAGGCCGGCAATCGCCGCACGGAGCTTCGAGAACGACTTCTGCCCGGCGAAGTCGCGGCGGTACATCGGGTCGTCGAGAAGCCGCCGGAAGTACCAGTCCCAGAAGTCCATGTCCTTGGCGGCGCGCTTCGCGTCGTAGGGCGTCCGATCGGCGTTTAGCTTCATGATCAGGCCATGCGGCGACAGGTACGGGTACATCCACTGTATGACGTAGCTCTCCTCGACGTAGAACGAATGGCGCAGGCGGTCGTGGTCGTGCATCATCTTCGTGAGGATGCCGTTGATCTCCATCACGCCGAGCGCACCCGTCACCTGGACGCGCCCGTTCTCAATCTTCAGGTCGCCGTTTGCGGGCCGCACGCCGCGCTGCACCTCGTCCACGTAGATGTTGAACGCCTCGGCCGAGTCTTCGCTCGAAGGTATCCATATCTCGTCGCCGTAGAGGTCGCGCTCGACCTTCATGTAGGTGTCGTCGGCGAGAGCGTTCTGGGTGATGAGGTACACGTCGGGACGGAACAGCGCCGAGTAGATCATGTACGTCGGCACGAACCTGCCCGGATCGGTGCCGCCGAAGAATATGGAGAACGGCTCCATCGGTTCCGGCCAGTCGGGGTCGGGCAGCGGCTCCTCGTCGGCGACGAGCTGCTCGCGTATCGCCTTGGCGCCGTCGAGCTGGTACGCGCCGAACTGCCAGCCGAACGTGTGCCCGTTCTGCTCGCTGCCGCCAAGCTCGAAGACGAGCCTGTCGTCGGTGTAGTTCTGGACGATCGGATACGCGGCGCAGACGACGATCATGGCGGCCGCCAGCGCCATCGCCACATGCTTCGCCCTGGCGCTGCAGCGCCGAAGCGCCAGTACGGCGGCGAACACGAGCCCGTACCCGATCCAGAGCGCGATCATCGCGTGGGACGATATGAACTTCACCTTCTGGATGAAGCCGTCCTGCACGTCGCCCTTCACGTTCGCCAGCAGTATGAGCAGGCCAGACATCATCAGGAAGCACGCAAGCGCCGCGCTCATCCACTGCCAGAACGCCTTGCGCTGCGTCTTGCCGACTACCCACTTCGCCGCGACGAACGGGACCAGCGCGAACGGCACGAGGAGGTCGGTGAACTGCACCATGACGTCGCCGAAGTAGTGCTTCATCTGCGTGCCCATGAAGTCGAAGAACGCGCCGACGGACGGGAAGCTCGGCACGCCGATAGCCTCGTACTGCCCGCGCATGATCGCATGCTTGAAGCCGTCCCAGGTGCGCGGATACCCCCAGTTCATCGGCGGGTTCCTGAGGTCGCTGACGATCGGCATGTAGGCGTAGAACGAGATGCCCAGCTGGGCGAAGAACGCCGCGCCTGCGACGCTGCGCCCGTTGGGAAGCGTCACCCACGCCAGCGCCAGCAGGACGAAGTTCCAGGCTATCGGCCAGCCGAACCACCAGCTCTGCGGATGGGTGAGGCCGTTCATCGCGCCGTGCGTCAGCAGCGTGAAGACCGCCAGGTGCAGCCCGGCCACCGGAATCGCGAAGCACAGCCCCTTGCGCGTGAAGGCGGTCAGCGCGAACAGGGCCGCGATCATCACCCAGAACATGAACGTCGACTTGCCCCACGGGAACTTCTCGCCGGCATACCCGCCGTCGCCGGCCGACGGAACCGCCGCCGCGAAGATGACTGCCGCCAGGGCGAACGCCGCAGCGATGCCGACTAGCTTAAGCGACTTCGGGGCGAGGAGCCGCTCGTCGTCGCGAAGCGCCGCGAGGGCCGCCGCCACTACCGAACCCGCCACGCACGCGGCGATCAGCGCATAGCGCGTCGGCTCTATGAGCGGCGCGACCGGCGCAGTGATGCCGCTCCACGTGTTCTTAGAGACGAAGACGAACGAGGTGAGCAGCATCAGCGCCGCCGCGCTCCCGCCGCCGTACAGCACGGCCTTGCCCGCGCGCTCCGCATCGCCCCGGCGCTTGAACACCGCCGCCGCGACGATGGAGGCGACAAGCGCGATGACGGCGATGACAAGAACCGTCGTCGACGGCGTCGTCACCGCCTGGCCCACTATCGCCTCGTGCTTGTTGATGACGTCGGCATGCATGTACCGGTCCGCCCGCATGAGGCTGCCGATCTTCAGCACCTGCCACGTCATCCCGACCGGCATGAGGTATATGAACACGTCGCGGAACAGCCCGATGTCGCGCATCGCGATAAGGATCGCGAGCGGCACGATGGCGAAGAGCAGCACCTGATAGTTCGTGAGGCCGAGACCGAACACGAACGCCGTCATGAACAGCATCTTGTCGGACGGCTTGCGCATCCAGCGGTAGGAGAGCAGGAACACCCACATCAGGAAGAGCGCGTTGAGCGAATATATCTCGACGATCGTGGCCTGCGACCACTCCACCGGCGAGAACGCGAACGTAAGCGCCCCGCCTACGCCGCCGCCGAAGCAAAGCCAGGGGCTGCCGGCGGAATGGGCTGAGCCGTCGTCCCCCTCACCGCCGATGAAGTCGTTTGCGCTGCGACAGATCAGCATCGCGGTGCATCCGGCCGCGAACGCGCCGAACGTTGCCGAGCAGAGGCTGACGGCCCAGGCCGGCGTCGGGTAGCCCATGTACGTCACCCACGAGAACGCCTTGCAGAACAGCCAGCAGCAGAACGTCCAGAACGGATAGCCCGGCGGATGCGGCACCCCGAGGTTCGCCGCCGCCGTCGCCAGCTCGCCGGAGTCCTCAAGCCCGACGGAGGGGCCGAGCGTGAGGAAGTAAACGACAAAAGTGATGAGCGTGGCGGTCCAGAAAGCCGCCCAGTCAAGTTTGGTGAAGAATCTTTCCCTCATAGTTTGTATATTATATCATAATCCGCGCCCGACCTGAGAGACGCAAAGGGCGCCGCGGATTCCCGTGGCGCCCTTTCGCTGCTTGTTGGAAAGTTGACGGACCGCCCTACCAGGCGTAATGCGCGAACGCCTTGTTGGCCTGGGCCATCTTGTGCACGTCGTCGCGCTTCTTGATCACGTTGCCGTGCCCCTGGAACGCGTCGATCAGCTCGGCGGCAACTGCGGCGGGCATGCCCTGGCCGTGGCGCGCGGACGCGAACTGCGTCGTCCAGCGAAGGGCGAGCGAGAGCTGGCGCTTGGGGTTGATCGGCACGGGAACCGGATACGTCGTGCCGCCGACGCGGCGGGTCTTCACCTCGACCTGAGGCTTCATCGCGTCAATCGCGGCGGAAATGACCTCGAGCGGATCCTCGAACGTCTTCTCTTCCTTCACGAACTTGGACGGATCTTCCTTCATCTGCGCGGCGACCTTGTCGATCGCCCCGTACACGATGCGCTCGGCGACGGTCTTCTTGCCGTCCTTCATGACGACGCGGATCATGTGCGCGACCAGCTCCGAATTGTACTTCGGGTCAAGTATGACGCGCTTCTCGATCTTAGTGGCTCTACGGCTCATGGCTTACTTCTCTTCCTTCTTCTGACGCTTCATGCCGTACTTGGAGCGGCTGCGGTTGCGGCCGGCGACGCCGAGAGAGTCAAGCTTGCCACGCACGATGTGGTAACGGACGCCCGGAAGGTCCTTCACGCGGCCGCCGCGGACGAGCACCACGCTGTGCTCCTGCAGGTTATGGCCTTCGCCGGGAATGTACGCCGTCACCTCGTAGCCCGACGTCAGGCGCACACGGGCGACCTTGCGGAGGGCGGAGTTAGGCTTCTTGGGGGTCATCGTCTTCACGACGAGACAGACGCCGCGGCGCTGGGGACACATCTTCAGCGCCGGCGACTTCGAACGCTTGGCAAGCGGGCTGCGCCCCTTGCGGATCAGCTGATTGATAGTCGGCATTTAGTAGTTTTCCTTATCTTTCACAACAAGTCTAATAAGTATACCATTATTCGCACGTGTCTGACAAGGGGGTAATTTCATATTTCAGAAATCGCGCTAGACGGGCTAAAGCCGCACTTTCACTACCAGCTTGCGCCGCTTGCAGGGCTCGCCGTCCGTCTTGCAGGGGGCATGTGCGGCAAAGTTTGGCCAGAAGATGGCGAACTCGCCCTTCTTCAGCGCGACCTTGGCCATGCCGGGAGCCTGAAACAGCACATAGTCGTCCTTTTCGTTGAAATCGGCGGACTTGGCGTGTTCCTCGTCATGCAGGAACCCCAGCACCTCGTCGCCGTCAACCGGCACGTGTATGTCGAAGTAGCGTCGGTGGACCTCCAGCTTGGCATCGGGATTCCACGGTTCCAGGGTCGCCTCCATGACGTTCGCGAACAAGTCGTCGCCGTCGATTACGTTGCGGCCGAGCGGCAGCGCCGCCAGGTCGTGCGAACGCAGGAACTCGAATGCCTTGGCGAAGCGCGGGTGCAGCCCCGCGTACTTCGCCGAATCGGCAAGCGCACCGCACACCATGCCTGCGGCCTGGCTAGCCGCGTCCGAATCAGCCCCGCCGGCAACCGCCGCCGCTTTCAGGGAATCCTCTCCTCTCTCCATCTCGCTTTGCTCCTTTCTTAAAGGCGTTCACCGCGCCGCCTTGTAATGCTCGCTTATGCGCTTGATCGCTTCCTCCCCGGTCGCGACGCCGTCGGGAAGCGCTCCCCCGAACGGACGGAACGTCATGAACGGCGTTTCGCAAGGACGCCCCTTCGCAATGTGCAGGACGCAATCCGCCGGCGTTTCGCCAAACTCGCAGACCATCGCTTCCAGCGTGCCGCGGCGGCAGATCGGCTCCACGACCTTCGGCCCCTTCTCCGGGTGCTTCGGATTCGTCTCGTGCGGAGTGCCCTCGTAGTGCGAACTGAGTCCGCGCTTGATGTCGTCGATGGAAATCATGTGAGCCGGCTTAAGCGAAAACGGATACGTCTCGCCAGCCTTCACGTCCAGCCCCGCGACGATGCGGTAGAGGCCGAGGCCGCGATGCAGGTTGAACGGAGACTTCCACGTGCGCGGCCCCTGGTACCTCGCGGCGAAATCGAAGGTGCCGCGCTGCGCCGCGATGTACGGCGAGCAGACGTCGCCAGGCTCGATGGCTCCAATCGTAAGGCAGTTCGGATAGGAGGCCACCGCGTCGTCGGGACAGCGGCGGGCGACATAGCGGCGGCCATGCAGCACCTGAACGAGCCAGGTCTCGTCCTTGTCCGCGATCGTGAAGATGCGGGACAGAGGCTCGTAGCCGAACGTCATCACAAGGTTGGTCATTATCGAAACGCCCTCCCTTGCCGTCCGCGCGCGCTGCGCGACCGCGAAGCGAAGGTTGATGCCAAGGCCGCCGTCGGTGCAGGACGACCAGTACCCCTCGTCCGGAAGCGAAAACGTCTTGCCGTCCCATTCCTCGTACACGCCGCCGTTGTTGGAATACACCATTACGCCGTTCTCGTTGAAGAAGAGGTCACCCGGGAACGGCTCGCCGTCCGCAGACTTCAGCTCGCTCCAGAAGCAGGCGCAGGCCCGCTCCGCCGGGGGGATACTGACGTGCCCCGGCTCGTCGAACTGCGGTGCGCCGGCGGGTATCATCGCATGGCGGATCCTGTGCTTCGGAATGTTGTCCTCATTGTGGGCCACGATCACGCGTCCCGTGGCGCTCACCTTCTTGCCGACGGCGAAACCGCTGCAAGCCACGGCATTCGCCGCGGCCGCCAGCGCCGCCAGGCACAGGACGGCACGACACGCGTTAACTTTGCGAAGATGCTTTCGCCCGAATTTCATGACACATTTTGATTTCATCTTTTTCTTCCCCTGCTTGAGGGTTAGAATTATATCATTTATTTCGGGCTTCGCCATCCAACGCCTGGTGCGGTTACTTCTCGTGGCGGCGGGACGGGGAATACGGACATCCCGAGCCATTGGAGGTCGAACCGCACCAGATGCACTTGTTGTTGCCCGGACCATGCCTGTGCAGCCGATACGGGCCATAGGCGCACCCATGTCCGTAACTGGAGCTTCCGCACCACTCGCAATGCTTCTCGTCGTCACGGTGCTCATGAAGCCGGTCCGGCCCATATGCACATCCGTGCCCGTAACTTGTGCTTCCGCAATGTCGGCATTTAGTTGCCATCTTTGTTCTCCTTTCGTTTTTGGTTTTCGTTTTTGTTTCAAGTCAAGTCACCGCACTGCACGCGCTCCATCAGGTTCCTTGTCCGCCATAGCTCGCAAGAGCGAAGGAGAATCGTACTTGTCCACCGAAGCCTTGGCGTAGGTGGATCGTCTCTCTGTGGCATCGCCATTCACCCCCCGTTTTCTGCCGTGTCAACAGGATCTAATACTTCCGCCCACCTCTGATTTGTATTGGGTAAAAGCTTCCATGAACACATTCATTACAACATCAACGGCTTGCTTACTTTCGAGATACTTTTTCAAATGTCTGTACGAAATCGAACGTCGAGGGAATTCGCTATCGCGGTTTACATCGCGTGCAAGATCTCCAATGGCAGTATCATCATTTTTGAATTGCATCAACCATGAATAAAAGCTTTTGCTCATTTGTGTATCCTTTCCGTGGGAACAATGACAATAACAGTTCTATTGGCAACCAGACTGTGTTTAAGGACAATCTATAAACCCGTCAGCATCAAAGATATTGTTCAGCTCTTCAAGTGTCTGTGCACGGAGGACCTTATCTCGAATCTCGCCCTTGCAGAAATCGAGCCGATTAAACTTATCCTTTCCTGAGCTGTCCTTGATCTTGCGTATCAACTGTATGCGGGCAAACTTCGTTTCCGCTTGCGCATACTTTGCAAGTCCCTTTGCTTTCTGCAAATTGTCTGCAAGGCTCGGGTTGTGCGGCTCAAGAATATCAAACGCATAACCAGATGCCGCCATCGCATCCCTCCTGACGATTATAAAATCAGGATACATTGGCTTGCTTACGCCATCTATCTCGTAGGGTATAGTCAAAGCCCACGAAGCCCGAGAAACATTGCGGAGCCAACATACAAAATCGCCACGCTGCTCCTCTTCTTCCACCACGCCATCCTCCCAGCTGTTGAGACGTATCATCGCAACACCACTGTCATCCACATAAAGATGGTTCGTATAGCATTTGCCATCCGAATTGGCGCCGTTGCCTATCGTCTGTCCAAGCATGAATATGTGCTTACTGACCATATCGCCATTGGCGACAATGCTGTTATATTCCAACTGGCAGCGCTCATCCTTGTCTGCAACATATCGTCTATATCGGTCATCCAATTCGTGGAATCTTTGCTCGGCGTATTTGCACAACTCGCTAATATTTGCATCGTTGGCAGCATATAATATGACATCAATCTTGTATGTTTCGGTGTCATCTTCTGTGGCATACTTACGTCCGTACTTGTTGGAGAAACCACAATTGCCTAACTTCATGTCAGCCGCCCGCAACTGCGGATCAAGGTCACTCTCCGACGTGAACATCATCTCTGTCTGGGAAGTGCGCTGGACCTGGTTGCCAAATGCATCAAATATCATTACCGCGAGCTTAAATTCCAGTATCTCCTTTGCGAGAGCATCGTACCGTCCCTGCGCACGAAGTCCATCTGCATAAGACCGAATGCGCTCAACAATCTCCGAGTCAACTTCGCTTTTAGCTGTCGGGCAAATGCCAGATCGAGCCAGAAGTCCCGAAAGTTGCAGAAGCGACTGCAAGTAATCAGTTATCCGTGTGGTACGCACGACATAGGTTATGAAGCCATGCGTGTTAATTGCTTTTATAATCGCTTCACGGTCAATCTCAAGTGGCAAAGGAAGTTGCTCGACATTGGTCTGCTCCTCCTCCTTGCGGGCAGCAGTCGTCGCCGACGGAATAGGCATCGGGTGCAACTGATCGGGAACCTGTTGTGGGGAAGGCTCAACGGCTGGATTTGTCGCATCCGGTGACGTTTCGTTATTGAATACAAAAGTTTGCTGATTTGGGTCCATAACTACAGCCCTACGCCTTGGATAGATGCTCCAAGGGACCATGATTGCATCGCCCGTCGCCTCACCTTCAACCACGACAGGTATATCACCGCATTCCGAAGATTTCAATTCTTCTATGACCTTGGTTACGGTCTGTTCATCGAAATAGGGCAGGAAGAGCCTGACTTCATTTAGCGAGTCATCAACTTTCACACGGTTTTGGAGAGGCGTGCGAATCATGCGCCCAAGCAACTGGGCTATGTAAGTATAATCCTTCGCCGTCCGGAAAGACATCATTGTCTCTGCCCTTGGGCAATCCCATCCGGTTGAGAGGTTCTCCTTGAACAGCACAACCTTTATGCGTCTATCGTCCGCGATTCTGCTCGGATCCACAGGATGGACATTCAAACCATTTGCCGTGATTGTACCGATAGAGCCAAATGTATGTACAACTTCCCATTCGGAGAACTGACGCCCCGTCCGTTTTTCTATCTTGGCAATTACATCGTCAAGGTTTGTGTCTGATACCGCTTCGCCCGTCCCTGCCTTAACCTGCACCACAAACACAGGATCGACGTTCTTGTAATGCTGTTCGCGGCAGTATTGCTCCCAATGCGCACATTTGTTCATCCACTCTTCAGTGGCCGTGCCAAGAAGCGCCATGTCGTCTTGCTTCGCGGCATCCTTCGGATAGCCAATCAAAATTCTATCCTTGAGAAGACCTGACGCCCTGACCTGATCAGCCGACACAATTGTCTTATGTATCGTAGAAGAAAGCCCCTCCGCAAGCCGGTTGAACCTCTCAGCTGTCGCGCTCATGCCAATCACAAATGGCATCGGGCGCATTTCCACTCCATTCTTGCGATAACCCTTGAGAAACCGCTGCATGATCGAACTAGCCTTGCCCGCCTCCGAACCTTGCATGCCACGGTGCGCCTCGTCGATTATGAAATAAAGCCTGTCCGCTTTTTCCCTCGCCGTGTTATCGAGCGTCTCCCATATCGTCCACTGCCTACGATCACTTTTCTTGGTCAGATTCCCCGACACCGAAAGTTTCTGCGTGTTAAGGAAATAGATTTTTCCGTCCTCCAGCATCTCTCTATCAAAACTGGACTCTTCAATCAGCGTAGTAGTTCCGAAAGAAAGCCTGTCAGCGCCAAGGTCGATTTTGTCCTTGCTTTGTAGGTTCAATTCAGGCGAATCGGAAAGCCATACGAATATCGCCTCGGGCTGCTCTACGAACCCGACTTCTCCTGGCGGCACCTCGCTTGATCCAAATAAAATATCCTCTATCAGCGATGCCATCATGATTGTCTTGCCGCTCCCTGTGGGAGCCTGCAAAGAAAGTATCTGCGGCGTTCCTGTCCTGCTGTATGAGCCAAGTGCCTCTGCGGCCTTCTTGCGCATATCCCAGACCGCCATATTCTGAAATGGGAAAAGTTCCTTCTTCATGGATTATTTCCTTCCCTTATTGATACGGAAGTTGTCAAGATAGTCACGATAGAGTTGATATGTTGTCTTGCCTTTAAGCGCACTCGCCATAGACTTGTAGCTTTGCCCGTAGTCGGTTACGATATACACAGTCTCGATTCCGTCCACTTGCGCCAACTCCTTCTGAAACGCTCTAAACGCACTTTCCTCAAGCAGCACGGCGAACTTGTTCTTCGGCAGAATCAGCATGTCGCCAACCTCTCCCGACGCTTTTGGACACGGCCCGTGCACACCCGCTTTCATCCACAACGTCGGCAACATTTCTCGGAACTGCCGCCCAAGCGACACTGACGTTTTATCCAAAAACCCGAGCTTAAAGAACGCCGCATTCGCCTTGAATCCATCCGCCATTGCCATTTCAGCAAGTCTCGGATACATCTGCCGCTTCGTTTTCTTGTATATCTTAGCCTTAGTCGGCTTGCCTGTTGTCTTAGACACGACAGTATCTTCTTCGTCAACAATATAGTCGTCAATTTCGACACCATAATTGCCCTTTAGCGGCTGCCCCTTCACGTCATGCCCTTCAATGCTGCACACCGTTCTCGGCCAAGTCACATACCGTGCAATGCCAAGCCGTTCCCATTCTTCGTCGCCCGGCTTGTAGCCCTGCTCAGTCAAACTCTTCGCCTCGGCATCAGACACTTCATTGTTCGTCACCATAACGCATTGCCGATTACCTCCGTCCTCAGCATTCAACAGATTCACCGCATGAAGCGTCGTACCTGAACCGGCAAAGAAATCTACAACTGTCGCATTCGGTTTATTGGCAATCACAAAACGCAAACAATCATAAACAGCATATAAAGATTTTGGATAAGGGAATCGCCCTTCTAACAATGGATTTATTATTTTCGTACCATATTGTTGTGCATCATGACTAGGGCGATTCCAATTGGTTGTTGGCATCTTATCCCTACCTGTTGGATAGTATGCAATAACGCACCCATCCTTGTCATACCCAGCCATAACCGCCTTCCCAGTGCTTATGTCTTTAATGTTACCGCCAGTAACATACGATATGACATACTTTTGCGGCTCATTAGGGGTATGCTTGCCCGCACGGAGAAAACCATTCTTCAACCGCACTCTAGCTTCTTCTGGTTTTATCCCCCAATTCATTTCTTTCCCATTCGGACGGATAGGGAAAACCGCCGTACATCCTGGTATAACAGGAGCAGAATCGCGATTAACATTTTCTGGAATGGGATCGCCAATTTTAACAATCCTCCCCGTCGTATCATCAACATAGATTGGATAAAACTGATTCGGGCCACAAGCCCCCTTGCCATGCACCCCTCTAGCATTGGCAAGGCTACTTCTTCTTAATGAATCCCATATTATTGGCACCTGTGTTGTTGTGCGACTTTCCGGCAAAACTGACGATGAACCCATCTGCACAAAGTATACATATTCATCGGTTCGGGCAAATTCTGTCTGCCTGCCTGCTCCAGCTGGGTTAATCACACTGCTCACCATCTGAATCCGTGCCTCTGGGAACATTTCTTCCAGAAGGCAACCAAGATGAAGATATTCTTTCTCGTCAATTGTGACGATTAAGACCGAATCACATGGATTGAGAAGCTTCTTGGCGAGCGCAAGACGTTTCTGCATCATAGACAGCCACTTGGAATGACGGTAGGCATCATTGTCGTCAACATAGTTGTTGTTGTATTTCCAGTCCTTCGCGCCGGTGTTGTACGGCGGATCTATGTAGATGCAATCGACTTTACCGCCGTAGATGTATTCCAGAAATTGCAATGCATGGTAGTTGTCGGCCTCAATAAGCGTATGCCAAAGGTCATTATCAGGTGCATTGGTGACCGAACCAAGCGGCTTCAGGAATGGATATATCGGCTCTCCAAACCGCGCGACCGTGACAAGATCAGACAACTCGAATTCAACTGCATTCGTTTCGCCTGCTGTCACATCACGAACACAGATAGCCTTGCCGTCTTTGATCTTGGCTACGCGCCAAACATCATCCATTTTGCCGTCTTTCTTGGCAACAAGCGAGCCACGCTTTACAGGAATCTCCCAAAGCGGCGTACATTCCGGCAAATGCTCCTCAAAAACAAGTCCGAATTTCTTCTGCTTTACGACGCGCTTGATTTCTTCCTCAATGCGCTCGCGCAATGCGGCATTCTCAATCTGCCCGACAAGATCATTCAACGTCGCCATATCATTTCCTCCCTTCACATGTTGCGATAACACAGCCACTGCCGCAACAAAAACTCCCGCAAGTAATCGCTGAGTTACCAACATCGTTTCCACTCCTCATTTCGTGTCTCCTGCAATCATGCCATCTATTTGGCAAACATTTCCGCCATACCAATGCTCCGAAGCTCTTTCATCGTTGGCTTTAGCCCATCTGAGAAAAACATTATTTCGTGCCCACTCCCATTGTTTGCCAAACTATAGTTTAACGAGAATTCTCTTGATGGGACACCGCGATAGATTTTTCTAATTTCCGAAACATTGTCATATGACACAATCCAAGGAATACCAATGCCGTTGACGATATCTTCTTTTAATTCCTCATGTTTCTTTTGGTTAAAAAAGTTTTTATATAGAACCTGCCCACGTTTATAATATGGGGGATCGAAATATACAAAAGCTTTATCCTCATATCGCGGCAATTGATTTCTGACAAAACTAAACACGTCCCTATTGTAAACCTGGATTTGATCTTTCAATTCCCCTATGGCCTTAATCTTTTTTGCAAGTTCCTCTTTATTGAACCTAACATCTATCTTCCACTCTCCTTGGTCGCGCCCTCCAATCGGACCAGACGCCAAGATGCCAGAATGATTAGTTCTATTGAGATAGAACGCCGCAAACCCATAAGCAAGAGAGTATTTCTTCTTTGAATTAAAATAAATCTCACGCTGTCTATACCACTCATCCAATGTTACACTGGTATTCCACATCTTGTCAAGGAAGGCGTCATTTTCTTTTGTCATCGCCTTCCAAATAGCCGCAATTGCTTGATCTGAGTCATTGATTACAATCTTTTCTACGACACCGGACAATAACAATTGCAACGCGACACCTGCACCTCCAGCAAATGGCTCAATATATGTATCACACTCCCCATCAATTTTACTGATGAGTAGTGCTATCAATTGGTGGATTTTAAACTTCCCACCAGGATAACGAAGCGGAGAAGGATTCGCACTCATGGCACATTAACCTTCTTCGGGGGGATTGCCGCCATTCAGTGCTATCAATAAAGGTATTATCCGTGGCGAATATGTCAATATTATGTCCACAGATGGGATCTGCATGGTCCCATGTACAAGATTATTTAACTCTGTGATTGAAAAAAGATTATCACCTGTCAATCTGGCAATAGCGTCATTAATCCAATTAAGCGGCGCCCCAGTGCTCCATTCTCTTGTAGAAATTATCTTCCTCTTGCATTCTACCGCTAGCGCCTTAAAACTCGCAGCTGCACCTTGAGCATTTCCAGTGGGAATACCGTTTTTGCGCGCATAGTTAGTCATTGATACATCCAAAAGAGATCGAAATACTATGCAGAAAGCGAGAGGTACCGATTTCACATTTAAAACACATAACTCTTCTACAAGCTTCTTGATTTTATCGTTGGATGCCACATCTTTCACCTGGCGCAACCGTCTACGCAAATATGCTGGGCCACCGATAGATGATCCTGACGACAAACGCCCATTCCCCCTCTCTCCGCCGACATCGTTTGCTAATCCGCCACTTCTTATGTCACTTGTGTTAATCTGCACTGGCACAGCAATCCGATCTTCTTCAGAATGCGTAGGAAACTTCTGTGCAAGATACTCTTCTATTTGTCTAGTATTCTTAACATTACTTACATTGATTATCTTTCTCCTCGGATTTGTTGGCGAAGCCGTCGTTAAATCACGTATAATGGACAACACATCACGCTTTACATGTTCAGGTTCCCTCAACGCACTCAAATGACCATCACGCATCTCTACACCTAAAATTGTGCGCCCTGGCACTGATGAAACAATACGTGCAAGTGTCGTAATGGGCACCACTTTGACCTTTTCTCTATCCTCATTGGAAATAGAGGCGTCGCCTTTAAGCCAATCCATAATAGCCATAGTGACGTTAGCAACCTTGCCTCGGCTAAAAAAGCGCGATTTCTCCGGCGATCCCCAAGACACTGTCCCCGCGCCTCCATTTTCTCCATTATGTTTTATCTCTATCCAATGATCCATTATAGCGCGTTCATCATCCGCATAGACTTGGACACGAACTTTCTTTGGCGCTTGCCCAATACCACCCGCTTTGTAAATGAGCCGTTCCATTCGGCTACTCCATTTAGCATTATTGAAGATTCGAGGTTTTGCAATTCCCTTCAATGCCAGTAAGCGACGATTACCTTCTTTAGCAATATAAACCTTCTTTCCATTGTCTGTTCGGTATTCAACACACATGGTGATGTCCGACGGATTAATCCCATTCTTTATAATATCTGCCGCCAGCGAAAAAAGCTTACTATCACCCACTTTCTCCATTAACTCCTTAATCGCCTCAGACTGTTCGCGAACAGGATTAATACGTGGATTTTCTACATCCAAAAGAATTGAGTTAATTGAAACTGTTTTCTCTTTCATGTGTTGTTCCTTTCATTTAAATGAAGCAGTTTATTATTGCACCCGATTTCAGACGCTTTGTAGGCATGGTTTTCGCGACTTTCGCGTAATTCCCACTTTGTGCTTCTGTGCAGCAGAAGCACTTACCATACCATATTCGCGGCGTTCCGATGTCGCCTTGCGGATTGAGGCGGGAGTTTCGCTGTTCAGTTCCTCCAACAGCTTTTGCGAACCATCCAGCAACGGCTTCAACGCCTTGTACGCCGGTGGTACGTCTTTCGACGTGCGGTATGTCGCCACGCCCATTGGCATTGCATAGCGGCGAACTGCAAGTTCAACGACAGGCCGATCCATTGAATGACACAAGATGAGTCCGATGGACGGATTCTCGTCCGGCAACTTCACATACTTGTCGAGACATGCCAGGTAGAAATCAAGTTGTCCCAAATAGGCGGGCTTGAACGCGCCCTTCTTCAACTCAATAGCTACCATGCACTTAAGCGTCCGATGATAAAAGACAAGATCGGAAAAGAACTCGGACTCCCCCACGACGAACCGCTTCTTTACATTCATGAAGCAGAAATCCGGCCCAAGCTCCTGTATGAACTTGCGGACTTTTGCCACCATTTCCATCATCCATACCGGCTCGTCGAGCGTCTCTTCGTCATCAGCCGCATCAACGATGTTGACGAAATCAAGAAGATATTCGCTCTTGAACGACTGAACCGCCTTCGACACCTGTTTGTCCGACGGAATCGTCAAAGCAAAATTGTTGACGGCTTTGCCGTTTATCGCATAGTCACGTGCACGAATTCTGCGTTTGAGGTCTTCCACATTCCAGAATTCCATCGCCGTTTTCCTGATGTAGTACCACCTTTCGGCCTGGGAACGGCACTTGAAAAGAATCTCCATGTGATGTGTAAAACCAATGCTGAAAAACGCAGCAATGTCCGACTCCGTCAATTCGCCAGTTGACAACTGACGAATTGCGGGCAGCGTTTCGTCTCCAAGGTTATTCTTCAAATCGTCAGTTGGCAACTGACGATTTGCTTCGAGCGCCCACTGCTCAAAGAAAATGCGCATGTTTTTCATGTTCGTTGGCGAGAATCCGCGCAGCCCAGGCAGTTCTCGCGACAACCTTTCCGAAATGGCCGCAATTGCACCCGTTCCCCACGTTCCGCTGCGCGAATTGGCGGACACATACGCCCCTACGCGGAAATAGAGCTTTAAGTGTTCCACATTCGCCTTGCGAGCCGCCATGTAGCGACTTTTCAGAATGGCGGTCTTGATCGTTTTGACAGCCGTTCTTATGTCTTGCGTATTAAGCGCAACTTTCTTCATGCCGCCTCCTTCACGCCCCTGCGCTTCTTCCCTGGAAGGTCGAACGCCACCGTCGCCCAATTGTCGATGAGCATACGCCCATACACCAACCGAACGGTCGCGTTCGGCTGATACACGACAATCTGATTCTCGCCTGCGTTCATTCAGCATTGCCTTTCATGCGCATATTATACCATTTAACCTTGCGAGAATGCCGACTTTTTGATGCGCGGGATTTCGGCAGAGTCCATCTTCGTGAAGCCAACTTGTCCGCCATAACGTACTACGCGGCGGCGGAAGCACTTTGATTCCGTTTTCATCCAATGACCTCCCAATGGCCGCCTCTGGCTGGGCCGACGCGGCGGATTTTTGAGGCGGCTTTCAATGCTGCGAGGGGCTTGTAAGCGTCACGATAGGGAACATATTTGCATTGTTGCATCATTGCTTCCCTTGCTCTTTCTCATTCAGCTCCAAAAGCAATATAGCCTCTTCAATGGCGGCGCGTTCACGTTTGAGTTCGCGCTGAAGTTCCTCTACTGTCGGAAGTGAAAGATGGTATTTGACCGCGAAGAGATTGCGCTCATGCTCGTTAAGCGTGTACTTCACCACTGCCGAATCCGCCGATGAACCAAGCACTATGCCGACAGGCGGATTGTCGCCCGGACTCAACATTTCCCGTTCATAATAATGTTTGTAAAGTTGCATTTGCCCGATATCTTCAGGTGTAATCTCACCCACCTTCAAATCAATCAGCACAAAACACCGTGCGATGTAGTTGTAG
>JAFRDO010000095.1 GCA_017403825.1 Kiritimatiellia bacterium | reverse complement strand
GTTTTCATGGTTCCGTAGACAGTGTCATCACGATAGAACTTGAGCAGCATACCCTTGCCGTCCTTCTCCGCCGTAAGTGTGTAGAGACTGGGCTTGCCGGTGAGAAGGTATCCGTTTTCGGCGTAGCAATTCTGCTCCTTGCCAAAGGCTCCAAATCTGGAAAACCATTTCTTTGTTGCCGTCCACCGCCAAAACACGCTGTCGTTCTTGCCCTCAGCCGACGGCGTAAGCTTGAAGATATAATCATCGCCGGCGCCAAGCCCCTTTTCAGTCGCCGATGCCCAGACCTGAATCGTGAACGGCACGAGGGGGACCGGTCCCGCAGGGAATTCGAGGGGCGAGCCGGACTGCAGGGCTACGTGCCCGTCCTCGACAGTGGCGTTGTCGGACTTCAACGGCGCGACGTTGCCGACGGAATCGGCGAAGCCGTCCGTGAACGACCAGCGGTGGACAAGGCCGGAGGGGTGCGGCGTGCGCATATCCCCCAGCTTATCAGGAATTCCTGATAAGCTGGGTTATCAGGAAATTAGGATTATCAGGAAATCTTCCTCCGGGTGAGCTACGCCATTTACCGCCGTTTGCGACGGCAAGCCATGTTTCATTGGATAAAGTCCACATTCGGCATGGCCGACACCGACCATGACAGGCGCGAACATTTCCTGATAATATTTCTTACTTTAGGCCATATAGCCGTCTGATCAGGTCGTCGTCATTCAACTTCATCGTCGTGGGTTTGATGTGTCTGCCAAGTGGACTGTCCGGTGGCGTCGCCTTTTCAATGGCCCTGCGTTTCATTTCCGCGTCGGCATGGGCATAGACGAGAGTTGTCTCGATCTGCGAATGGCCAAGCCATTGGGAGAGGAGTTCAAGGCTCATCCCGTTTTGGTACAGGTGCATTGCCCGCGAATGCCGCAACAGATGTGGATGAATGTTACCCAATCCCTGTCTCGCATGTTCGGGAAGCCTTCCGCCGTAATGGCTGAGGATTTTCCTGACGTTGTCCTCAGTCATTTGCTTCCGGACTCCGTTGCGGATGACGAAGAACAACGGGGCGTCAGTATCCGATGTTGCCTGGGGGTGGAACTCCCTTATGTGGCGCGAGAGGATTCGCACTGTATTGTTCATCAGGGGGACAATGCGGGTTTTGCGCCCCTTGCCCGTGAGCGTGACGGTAGGCCTTTCGCCGAGATTGAGATTGGCGAGCCTGGTGCCGACGGTTTCCTGCACGCGCGCCGCCGTGTCGTACATGAAGGAGAGCAGCGCCAGGTCGCGTCTGCCTTTCTGTGTCCTTCCGTTTGGGGTGCCGAGCAGTTCAGCCACGGACGCCTCCGTGAGATGCCGGACGCCCTCGCGGGCCTCAGTCTTCTTCATTGGTATCGTCTCGAGCGCCTGCTTGACCGCAACGACCTCAAGGTCCATTGTCGCGGCATAGGAGACGAACGACCTTATACCGTTCAGCCTATGGTTTCTCGTCTGGATGGAGCAGTTCCTGCTGGACTCAAGGTCTTCGAGGAACGAACACACGGACTCTCTCCCGAAGTCCGCGAACGTTACTTCGGAAATCTCCACGCCCCGCTTCCTGGCGACAAAGGTGATGAACTGGTCAAGTTCTGTCCTATAGGATCTGACAGTGTTGCCGCTGTAGTTCCTCCGCTTCGGGAGATATTCCAAGAGGAAGCTGCGAATTAGCTCGAAGAGCCTCAAGTTCCTGCCTTTCACGACCCGACCTCCGGAACGATGGCATTGAGCTTCGCCCAGTCGACTTTCGCCGATCTCCTCATGTTCTCCGGCAGCAGATGGACGTAGTAGAGCGTGCTCGACATCTCCGAGTGCCCCATGTACGCCCGGAGAAACGGGAGCATGACGTACATCTCTCGCCCCTCGTCCATCCACCTCTGGAGGACTGTGGAGGCGAACCTGTGCCGCAGGTCGTAGACGCGGGCACGTGGAGCAGGCCCGTCGTGGAGTCGTCCGCTTGTCGCCAGCCACCTGTCGCGAAAGTAGTCTGCGAGCCCGTGCTTCCCGACTGGCTGGCCGTCGCGCTTCGGGAATAGATACGTGCTGTTCGGAACAATGCGGTCTAGTCGTCTCTTGTATTTGGCGAGGAGTTCAAGCATCTGCGCCGACAGCCCGACCACGCGCTTGGAGTGGAACTTGGACTTGCGTATGAAAAGCGTCCCTGCGGAGAAGTCAACGTCCCTGGCCATCGCCAGGCGCCCCTCCTGCGGGCGCAGTCCGCAGGTGTAGATAAGGCGAAAGAGAACCGAATATGCGCCTTTCACGGCCTGCTGACAGGGTCTTGCCACTGCCGCCTTGTCGATTTCGTCGAAAAGCGCGGCAAGTTCCCCGTCGCTGAACACATGTGGTGTGTATCGCACTCTTGTCCTGTACTGTTCTCGTGGAAGGACATAGGCGCTCCCGCCGAACGCGAGGATGTACTTGCCGAGCGTTCTCGTCACGGTGGCCTTTTCAGGCATCGCCCCGGGGAATCCCTTCTCCGCCTCCTCGTCCAGCCAGCCGTTCACCGCCGCTGCGGTGACCTCCGAGGATTCGGGGAACTCCCTGTTGCAATACGAAACGAAAGATCTCAGGTACAGGCCGTACTTTTCGCCGCTGAATCCCTGCGCCCGCCTGAACTCAAGCAGCGAATCCGCCCATTCCGCGATGCTGCGAGTCACTTCCACAGCGCACCTCCCGTTCCCACATGTTCCAGACCGAGCGCACAGCACTTCAGGGATTCCGCGTCGAGGTTGATGTAGCTCTGTGCGGAAAGAACGTCCCCGTGGCCGAGGACCTGTGCGATCGTCGTGACGGGGATTCCCGCTTTGCATAGTCGCTTGCCCACGGATCGCCTCAATGCGTGGAAAGAACGCCCGTCGCGGGAGCTCCTCGGGACGCCTGCGTCCCTGCACCGCCTGTTGAACATGCCGGACATGGCGCTGGAAGAGACTTCGGCGTTTCCGTTCCCATGCGACAGGAATATCCGCTCGCAAGCCGAATCGCCGCGTCCGTGCAGGATGTAGTCCGAGATAGCCTCCCCGACGCCCTCAAGCAGTGGGACGGTCATTGGCATGCCCGTCTTGCGCTGGACGATGCCGATGGCCCCGTTCCGCCAGTCGACGTCCTTCAGCCTGAGCCCAGCGATGTCCGCCACACGCAGCCCGGTCGCAGCGCCTGTCAGGACAAACGCATAGTCGCGCTTGCCGACTGGCGTGCTGCGGTCGATTGCGTCGAGTACGCGGGCGACTTCGTCCGGCTCGAGCGCAGGCAGCAGCTTCTTTCGCCGCGGAGTCTGGATGGCGAACACGGGCGTCGGATCAACGCCAATGCGTCCCGTGACGCGAAGATAGCCGAACGCCAGCTTCATCGTGTATCGTGCGGACTTCGGGTACGTCACCGCTTGAACCCGGTGCATGTAGTAGGCCCGCACGTCGTCCAGCCCGAGGCCGGACAGGGTCGCGTGGCCGCTGGACGCCAGCCACCGGAACATGTTCCTTGCTGTGGCCAGCACCTGCATCCTCGTCCTTGGCGAGGACCAGCAGCTCGCCGACTTCATTTCCGCGACGATGTTTTCGTAATACTCGTTCAGGGCCACCTTTCGGTCGGCCAACGATGTTGGGTTTGATTGCATAACTACCTCCTTTGTTGAGACACAGAAGGTATTATACCGAGAATATTATCAGGAAATGTTCGCGCCTGTCATGGTCGGTGTCGGCCATGCCGAATGTAAACTTTATCCAATGAAACATGGCTTGCCGTCGCAAACGGCGGCAAATGGCGCAACTCGCCCAGAGGAAGATTTCCTGATAATCCTAATTTCCTGATAACCCGAGCGGAGCGAGCCGCGAAGCGGGCTCAATGCGGGGTGCGCGCCCGCCCTACCGACGGTCTGGGCGGGTGTCGGGGCGCTCGGTGATCGCCCCCTACCGGCGGCGGACGCGATGGGGGCATCCTGCGACGACGAGGGTGTCGTCGCTACGTCGGGCAAGGCAAGCGAGGCAAGGCGCTGCTCGACAAGAGTCTTCTTCAGCCCGTCGAGTTCGCCTCCATCCATTGCCTTGCGGTAGTAGTTCGCCGCTCGCTCGCGGAAGAACTGCTCAACGCCCGCATAGCTAGGCTCGTAGCTCCACCAGAAGTCGCCGAGCTCCGCCGCGCGCGCCGTGCCGTCAGTTTCGCCCTTCGTCCATTTGCCGACGTCGCCGCTAACCTTCGAGAACTCCCTGAGTGCCTTTTTCCAGTCTCCGCCAAGTGCCAGCGCCTCGGCATATTGGCGCCGGGTGGGGTCCGTGCTAATCTGCCTTAACTGCACCGCGAGCTTACGAGCGTCCTTTGCGGCCTTGACCTGCGCCTGCGCAAGCAAAAGCTGCGACTGGAGACGCGGTGCCTTCCGGGCGTTCTCGCGACCAAGCGCGGACGAGATGACGTCTGCGATGTCGGACGGCGGGACGCCCCCGATCTTAGACTTGAGCAGATCGACGGTGTCGGCCGCCTTTCCGAATTCGCCGCCCCTGACATAATAGTTCACCGCCCCACGCAAAAAGAGGTATTTGACGGCTTCGCCTGTCGCCGACTCAGAATATTGTATGGAAATCTGGGCAACCTCGGCGGCGGTTTTCGTCTTGGCCTTGAACTCAGCCATCACAGGCTTCATCAGCTCCGCAACAAGCGGCCTTGCTTCGGCAAGTTCCTGTTTGGTGGGGTAGGCAACGGCAATTCCTGCGACGAGCGATGCTATTGCCGCGAATCCAAACTTCTTCATCCGATTTTCCCTTTCTTCGTTCTTGGCCTTTCTGCGGCAACGCCCGAACGAAACAAGAACGTCCCCGCAGCGTGATCCGCAGAGGCGACTGGTATGCCCGAAAGGAAACGCGACGCGGGGACAAAACCGACAAGACACGCCCAAAGGACGCGCCAAGACGATCTGCCTTTGCGTTGTGCCATCCCTTCAAGATGATTACCAGTCTTCCTGCGGTTTGACAGCGGACGGTATTATAGCAAAATCTCGCAGTCTAGTGCGGAAGAATCGCTAGTCATGCCGACCGCCGTCGCCCATCGGACAACCAGCCGCTTAACAACTATATACGCACGCGGCGCAGAAAAATTAGGCGGGAAATAAAATACGGTCGCGCGGGACGCGTAACCCTACCGAGCATACTGCTCTTCCACTGCGGCGATCATGCGGTCAAGGCGGTGCTTGAGCTGGCGAAGATTGTTCACGGTCATGCCGTGTCGAGCGGCGACTTCGACGGCAGGCTGCCCTTCCAAGGCATATTCGCGGTATGCGGAGACAGTACGCCTTTCGAGCATCGTGCGGTTGAGGACGTGTTCGACGGCGGCATTGTGGCGGGCGAGAGCAAGGCGCATGTCAACGATTGCGGCAGGGTCGGGACATGAAGAGGGAAGGCCGTCGGGTGCGACGGGAGGGACGCGCTCCTGCGTGTCCGTTGCGGCCGCAGAGGACTGCGACCCTCCCATTGTGGCGGCGTAGGGGCACGCCGCCCTGCCGGGGCGCGCCATCTCGCGGCGGTGGCGGTCTATGAGAAGCCGCCGCACCATCGCCGCTAGGTAGTTCCTGAAGCGTCCCTTCTCTCGCTTGTATTCTCCCTTGCGCAGGACATTGACGAGCCTGATGAATATGTCCTGAATGATGTCATCGGCATCCGCCGCGCTGACGGTGCCGGATTGTGCGATGTACAGGCGAATCACGGGCTCGTAGAGTTCCGCGAACTTCGTCCATTCGGCGGCATCGTCGCCGTCGGCGTATTCGGCGATCTTTCTGAGAAGAGTTTGTGGGGGGTCGGGGAGCATAGTGGTTAGTGGTTAGTC
>JAFRDO010000094.1 GCA_017403825.1 Kiritimatiellia bacterium | reverse complement strand
CTTCTTGGAGTCGTACTCGAAGTAGCCCTGCGCGAAGTTCTCGGTGTAGTTGCCGATGATCTTGATCGAGTTCTTGTTCGCGCCGACCGTGCCGTCCGCGCCAAGACCCCAGAACATGCACTCCTTGCGGTCGCCCTTCGGCACGACGAACGAGTCGTCGCCGAGGATGTAGCGCCCGGAGACGTCGTCGACGATGCCGACGACGAACTTGTCCATCGGCTTCTCCTTCGCCATGTTCGCGTAGACGTTCGCGCACATCTGCGGCGTGAAGTCCTTCGAGCCGATGCCATAGCGTCCGGCGAGGATCTTCGGATACTTGAAGGAGACCACGCCGTCCTGCAGGCCCTGGCCAATCGCGGCGGCGACGTCGAGGTAGAGAGGGTCGCCGATCGCGCCCGGCTCCTTCACACGGTCGAGGACCGTGACGACCTTGACGGTCGCGGGGAGGGCCTTCACGAAGTCGACCATCGAGAACGGACGGTAGAGGTGCACCTTGAGGAGACCGACCTTCTTCCCCTCCTTGACGAGCGCGTCGACCGTCTCGTGGAGCGTGTCGCACCCCGAGCCCATCGCGACGGCAACGTACTCCGCGTCCGGCGCGCCGACGTAGTCATAAAGCCTGTACGCGCGGCCGGTAAGCTTGGCGAGGCGGTCCATGTACTCCTGGACGATTGCAGGCGTCGCATCATAGTACTTGTTGCAGACCTCGCGGAGCTGGAACGTGACGTCGGGGTTGGACGCCGTGCCGCGCATCGTCGGATGCTCGGGATCGAGAGCGCGCCTGCGGAAGTCTTCCACGTATTCCTCGTCGATCATCTGGCGGATGACGTCCGCCGGAATCTCGTCGATCTTCTGAACCTCATGGGAAGTGCGGAAGCCGTCGAAGAAGTGGAGGAACGGAACCTTGGACTTGAGCGTCGCCGCGTGAGCGACCATCGCCATGTCGTGAGCCTCCTGCACGCTGTTCGAGGCGAGCATCGCGAAGCCCGTCTGGCGGCACGCCATCACGTCGCCCTGGTCGCCGAAGATGCAGAGCGAGTTCGACGCGAGCGAACGCGCCGAGACGTGGAACACGGTCGGGGCGAGCTCGCCCGCGATCTTGTACATGTTCGGAATCATCAGGAGAAGGCCCTGCGACGCGGTGAACGTCGTCGTGAGCGAACCGGTTGTGAGCGAGCCGTGCACGGCACCGGCGGCGCCGCCCTCGGACTCCATCTCGACGATCGAGGGAATCGAGCCCCAGATGTTCGTCTTCCGCATCGAGGCGAGCTCGTCGCACGTCTCAGCCATCGGCGAGGACGGGGTAATCGGATAGATCGCGGCCACTTCGGAGCACGCGAACGCGATTTGGGCTGCGGCTGTGTTGCCGTCAACCATGATCTTCTTTGCCATTTCTGTCTTTCCTGTTGTTGTTTCTAGTGAAACGAGAAATTATTATGTGTATTATACCCTCTTTTGCTCCGCGATTCAAGCGTTTAGCCTTGGCTAACAGCAAAGCGGGCTATTCGCTGGCTGCGCCTGCCTGCACGAGCGGCGCGGAAAGGGCGTCTACGACTTTTTCAGACAGCACGAACACAGCGTCCGCCGAGCCGACGGTGGCGAAGCGTCCGTCACCCGCCTCGCCTCCGATCAGTATGTTGCGGCGGACCGCATCGGCTCGTTCTTGGTCGATGCCAATCACAAGGACCGGTGAGTCCAGCCCGTAGCGACCCAAGTCGGCGGCCGCAACCTTGAGATTCACGACGCGCTCCGCCGTCAGCGGATTGATCGCGGCCAGCACGGACTCCACGCCCGACTCCAAGACGGTGCCTCCGGACTCCCCTGCCGTCTCCGCGTTCCAAGCGCGGCGCTCCCGATCGTACACGACCGCCTCGGAACTTCCGTCCGTTCCTCCCGACGTGCGCACGATGCGCCGAACGACCTTCGGGTCAATCTTGAGCATTTCTCGCGAACGAAGCCTCTCAAAGCCACCGTCCAGGACGCTGCTGCGTGCCACTCTTACAGGCGCGGCGTTGGTGGCGAGCGAAATGCCGAGTCCGTCGGCATCGGCGTCGGCCGGGGAGAGGGCGAGTATTCGCGCAAGCATTGCCTCCGCTACGGAGCCGTCGGCCTCTGCGGCAATCGGCGACTCTATGCGCCACCCCCCCTTGTCGTCGCGAGCAAGCGCATAGACGATATCGCCATCCGTGACCGAGAAGAACGCGACCGCCTGCGGCTCGACGGGGAAGAGACGCGAATCGGTGAACATGACCGCGTCCTGCGCGGCGGCGTCCTTGAGCGCAGCCGGCACTGTTACGACTGCGCTCCCGTTCTGCGCAAGCGCATACACCCGGCTCTCGTCAGCCGCCTTGCCGAACGATATCTGCCACACCACGCCGTCAATACCCTTGAGAGTGACGGTGACCGCGCTGTCCGGGTCAAGTCCGTAGCCGGACAGGAGCGAGACGGACGCCCTGTCGCTCTCGTTGGTCGCCCCGACCGGCCATACGAAGTCGACGGCGGAAGCCGCCGTCAGGTCGGAAAGGAAATTCTGCACTTTCTGCGATGCGGCCGTCACTTCGCCCATCCGCCAGCCGTCGCTGCTGCGAGAAAAGGCCAGCATCGAACCGGCGCCATGCTTGATGTCGAAGGCGGAGACCGACTCCGGACCGACGAGAAAGAGCGAACGGCGGCGGAACCCATCCGCCGGAACGTCAACGGCAGGCAACACCCCGGCGGGAACGACCAGCACCGAAGTCTCGCCATCGACCGCAGCGTACACCCCGTCATCCGCCGGCGTCGGCACTCCGATGGAGACAGTAGTCTCGCCGAAGTCTCCGGAGACGGTAACGCGCACGACAGGATCCTCGAGCGCGAAGTCGGCCCGAGTGCGCCCGAGCCGCAGAAGTTCGGCGTCGGAGATGGACTCCGTCACCGGCTGAAAGGCCAGCGCGTCCAGGAGACGCAGCACGACAGGCTCGTCGACGCTCGCGGCGTACGGCTCGGTCAACCGCCACTCGTCAGTCTTCGCCAAGACCGTTTCCGGGCTGCCGTTGTGCACGATTCGTATGCCAGTCACCTCCCACGTCGGATTGATCAGAGTAACACGCCCGCCAGTGCGGACAACCGTGCCTGCATTACGGTCAAGAAAGACGTCCGTCGCAACCAGTGCCACGAGCGCAAAGAGCAGCAGAAGTATCGCCCTGCGATTGCTCATGCCCTGTGCCTCCTTCTCAGCGTCACCGCAACCATAACAAGGAACACCACGCCCGGCAGCACGGCCGCCGAGACGAGCGCGTGCCGCATCCTGGCCGAGCGGTCCATGCCGGACGACAGCACGCCCGCCTCGGCACCGCCGGAGCCAGGCGCGTCGGTTCCGGCCAGATAGGCCACGCAATTAAGGAAGAAGTCGCGGTTGGCGTTGGCACGGGCTGCAAGCTGTCCGTTGAGCACGAAGCCGGCATCGCCAACTGCGACGATGCGGGTCGGGCGTATGGCAAGATCGGCCCCCGCGCTTGCGCCTCGCTCAACGGCGACAGCCAGCGCAGACGTTCCGACGCGCGCTACGGGCGTGAAATCTATCCGGTCGGCGCCATCGGCTCCAGCCGCCGCAACCGACGGGGCGAAAGCGACCGGGCGTTCAAGCACGATACGCGAACCCCTGAGCGACGACGAGACGGCGTGATCGGCGAAGCTGGAGACTATCACGTCCGAACCGGAGATCGTCTTCGCGCCGACTACGGGCTGTGCCGCCAGCGGACGTATCCCCCAGGCGGAGAGCAGGGAGGCGAGCCCGCCCTCATGTGCCGCGCTTGTCAGCACGAGCAGACGTCCGCCGCCGCGCAGATACGAGTCAAGCAGGCCTAGCTCGGCGCGGGAGAGATCGTCACGCGCACCCGCCACAAGTATCAGCGCACAGTCGTCGGGAACCTGTCCGACGGCGGTCAGGTCGATGGGGGCATGCGAATAGCCCTCTCTCGCAAGGTCGCGCGCAATGTCGCTCATGCCGAATGCGTCATACACGCCGAACCCGCTCTCGCCGTGGCCGACGGTCCAGTAGATCATGCGACGTGGCGGGTGAGTCGTGAGGCGCCGAACGGTCGCCGCACACGCCCGCTCGCCAATGCCGTCCGCAAGCGGAAGCGCAGCCATCCTGTGCCCCTTCTCGAACACCAGGCTTTCCGTGGCCACGCCGCGGCGGACAAGCCGTTCGGCCGCGCCGACGTCCCAGCGGGGATCCACGAAGCGAATCTCGAAGCGAGCCCCGCCCGTCTCCTCCGACGCCCTTTTCAGCGCCCGCAGCAACCGTCCCACCTCGCGGAAGCGGACGTCGCTTCGGGACAGGAAGCAAGTCGCCGTTATGTCGCCGGACGACTCGGCGAGAATGCTCCTAGTCCGCGCCGAAAACGCCGAGGAAGCCCCCTCCGCAGACAGGTCGAGCGTCTTGTCTAGCCGCAGCGCCAGACGCGATGCCAGCACGGCAAACGCCAGCGAAAGCAGGAGCGTGAAGCCGACCGAAAGCCGCAACGGAAATGCGCCACGCCCGACCAGTCTCAGCGACGCGACGCATTTTGCGGCAATGAATAGAATGACAGCTGCAAGCAGCAGGTAAACGGCGCAAACGCCGACCGGGACGAATCCCGATGCGACGTCGACTGCAAATGCATCAAGAGGCATCTCGCCGAACGCTGGGCGTCCTTCTGGCGACCAGGCCATCAGCCCGGCCCAAATCCCGCGCGGCAGCGCGACAGTCAGCACGACCGACGCGAACGCGGCCGCGGCGGCATGGCGACACATGGCGCTCAGCGCGACGGAAACCGCGCACCAAAGCGCACCCTGAACCGCCAGCGCGAACAAGGCCTGCAAAAGCCCCGCAGAATCCGCCCCGGCGAGCGCGGACGGCGCAAAGGCCAGCAGGAAGACGACCGACGACACTGCAAAAATAAGAACCGCCGCCATCGCCATCGTCCACACTCCAAGGAACTTGCCGAGCACGTAGTCTCGCTCGCGCACGGCCACCGTAAGAAGCATGTCGATGCGACCGCTATGCCGCTCATCGCTCCAGACGTCCATAGCCAAGAACGCCGCGAGCGCCGGAAGCGTCTGCGAGACGCTCAGCGCCCAGATTGCAAACAGCGGCAGCCGCCCGCCGTCGGCATCGGCGAAAGTGAACGCGAATATCGCGCCGGCCACGGCAAGGAAGCCACCCACCGCGAGCGCCGTGGAATAAAGGTTCCGAGCCCGGCCAAGCGTCCGCCGCCATGTCACCAGAACCGCGCTCACCGAGCCCCTCCACTCATGGCATCTTCGACCCGCTCCCGCAGTACCGACGGCTCAAGCCCGGCAGTCTCGACCTTGGCGGCAATCACGCCGTCGCGCAGCACCAGGAACCTACTCGTCCACTTCGCGAAGTCCCACAGCTCGTGCCCGGTGACAATCACGCTGGAGAACGACGCGGCATTGGACAGGATCTCCCCGGCCGCCATGCGCATGTCATGGTCAAGCCCGGCCAGGAAATCGTCCAGCAGGAGGACGCGCGGACGCAGCAGAAGCGCGTCGGCCAATGCAACGCGCTTGCGCAGGCCTGCGGAAAGCCAGTGTATGGACGTGCGCATCAGATCGCCTATCCTGCACATCTCTACCGCCTCGGATATCCGGCGGCGTACGCGCTTCGCCGGCTCTCCCTTGAGCGTCGCGCGGTATTGCAGATAATCGCGCACCTTCATGTCCTCGTAAAGCGCCACACGCTCAGGCAGGTAGCCGAGCTGACGGCGGTAGCGCAACGGACGGGACAGGGCGTCCTGTCCGTCAATCATCACAGTTCCAGAATCCGGCACGGCCAGCGTCGCCAGGACGCGAAGAAGCGTCGTCTTGCCAGCGCCGTTCGCGCCGACGACGCTGACCGTCTCGCCAGGCGACACAACGAACGACACGTCACGGAGGACCGGCTGACGCCGATAGGTGAACGCAAGGTTCCTTACCTCGATCACCGGATTCTCCCTTCTTCCACCGTCATAAGGTTGTTATTATACCACATTTCGCCGCATCAGGGCCTGGTTGCGGAGACAAGCCAATGCGGCATCGGCGGCGGGATGCGGACAGTCTCGCCCGGGACAAGGCCCGCGTCGCGCATCCATCCCTTCAGCTCATCGTCGGAAAACACCCAGCCGTTGTCGGTCGTAAGCGCCATGTTAAGGGCAAATAGCGCGGAGAATTTAGGTGCCGCATGAGTGAAGTCCGTCATCATATCCAGCACAAAAAGGCGTCCGCCCGGCTTCAGCGCGCGGCGAACGCGCCCGAGGATGCCGACGATGTCTTCCGGAGACTCCTGGTGCAAGGCACCGAAGATCGTCACCGCATCGTAGGCCCCGGCTTCGTATTCGTCAGAATGATAGTCTCCGGCGCGGCACTCTATACGGCCGGAGAGACCGAACTGCTCCACGTAAGCTGCCGCCTCGTCGCGAATTGCGGGCAAATCTACGGTAACGCACGACAGCCCCGGGTTCGCCTGGCACATAAGTATCGCATATGCCGCCGGACCGCCGGCCAGGTCCAGCACGCGGCCCTCGCGCGGCAAGCCGAGCATAGGCACGACTGCGCGCCCGATGCCCATTGCACGTCCGAACATCGCCGCCGCGAACGCCTTCGTCCGCGACGCGTCCGCGCCCAGGTGAATCTCGGGGCGCTCGACCGGACGGCCTGTCTTCACGAACTCCGCAAGCCGTCCCCACGCCGGATAGACGTCGCGGTTGTAGCGTATCGCCTTCGTGAGATCCGCAGGGCCTCCCGGCACGAGCGCAGCCTTCCCCGCCGGCGTGTTCGCATAGACGCCTCCGGCCTTGACGAGCAGCCCCTCGGCGACGCACGCGTCAAGCAGCAGCCTTATGCCGCGTTCGTCGCATCCGGTCGCCTTCGCGACGTCCGCCAGCGTCCCGGACCTCTCCACTGCGTCAAAGACTCCGTGATCAAGCGCCGCAAACAGCGTCGCGCTGCCATAGAACGCGCTTGCAAGGTCCACGATTTCTGCCACGCTCTTCGCGCCAGCCGATTCTTTCGCCTCACGCATAAGCAACCTCGCACTTCCGTCCGTGCGTTCCGCGCACGACGCCACGGTTGAAGAAGAACAGTTCCTTCGGATCATAGCCCGGCTTGTTGTGAATGTCGACATGCGAGGCAAAGTCGGGCGCTTCGCGTGAGTCCGTCCACCATTCGTAGCCGCACCACGAACCGGCCCGCGCAACGAGAACAGTCCTGTCGCCGATCTCCGCCGTAGCCGCCGCATCATAGTCGCCCGTCGCAAGCAGCAGCTTGACGGCCGCAGCGCGCGAGGGACCCAGGACCACGCAAACCTCGTGATCGCACATCGCAAACGCCTCCGACTGGTAGAAGTCGGGATAGCTTCGCCCGCCTGCCGTTCGCGTCCGGAAAAGGCCGGCGCGGCGAAGCTCCACGTTAGGCAGCACCGGCTCCGCCGTCGCCTCGGAGATTTCGTAGTCGCCTTCTACCGACAACGTGCAGGCGCGGCGCATGGCGATGTCGGCCAAGCGCTCGAGCTGGCGGCGGAATTCCTTCAGCGCAGCACGCGCGGCGGACGAACCGGGTCCGCTGCGCTGGGCGGCGTAATCGAGCGTAGGCAGGTAGAGATAAGCCTCATCGACATCGTGCGCGTCCGTCATCGCCTCGAAATACGATATGCACTTGCGCCCGACCTTAGGAGACGCAAGCGGACCCCAGTAGCGCCACAGCGGGAACTTGCCGCACAGCTTCCGAAGAACGTCAGCCATGCCGGCCGGCTTCGTGTAGCAGCTCATGATCATTCCGCCGCCATGCTTATGAATCGGCGCGGGCGAGACGATCAGGTCCACGTTCTCGCCAAGAGACTGCTGGAAGAAGAACAATCCGACCTTGCCGCCGGCAGCGCGACAGGCTTCCCACGTGCGAGCCCCCCTGACGATGCGGCAGCTCTGCTCCCAGAAAACTGGCTTCTGCAACTCCTCCGACCAGTGGCCGTTTGAGACGATGCCATGCCCTTCCGGAGAAAGGCCGGTGCGCAGAGTCGCCTGGGCCACGCAGGTGACGGCGGGGAAAACGCTCGGTTTAGGCGAGAAGTCCAGCCCCGCAATGCGCGTCATGCCCGCGCGCTCCAGCAGCCCGTATCCGAGCCCCGCCGCCACGACTGTCAGCTTCTTCATCCCGATGTGCCGAAAGGCCGCACGCCCATTCAGACGTCAGTCACGCCAGCCGTAGACCGCTCCTTGAGCGTTGCCCAAAGGACAAGATAGACGATCAGCGGAATGCCCGACAGGAAGAGCGTCACCAATGCCACGACCCAGCGCAATCCCGTTGCGTTCAGGTCGAAACGGTGGGCAAGTCCCGCGCACACGCCCGCTATCACCTTCTCGTCTCTGCTTCTGTACAAGTTGCTCATGGCGGACATTATACCAAAAAACACAGTTCTGGGGATTATGCTATAATAACACGACAAAAGCAGCTACATGGGACAGACATGAAGAAAGCATACGTCAACGGAGAAGAGATCGGTGAAGGCGCGGTCACCTTCGAGCTGAGCCGACTCGTGAAGTTCTACACGAGCCACGGGTTTTCGGAAGAGGAGGTGAAGAAGAGCCTTCCCGAACTGCGGGAAAAGGCCCTTGAGCAGGCCATCGGCGCAAAGCTGCTGCTGATGCGCGCCTCACAGCTCGACCTGCCGGTCTCAAAGGCAGACGTCGATGCCGAGGTCGAGAAGGTCGTCCGCCAGATAGGCGGAGAGGAGAACTATCGCAAGGCACTCGCGGCGCAAGGTCTCGCCGAGGCAGACTTCCGCCGCGAGCTGGAAAAGGGAGCGCGAGTTAACAAGCTGGTGGAACAAGCCTGTGCAAGCGTCCCGGAGCCGACCGAGGACGAGATCGCCTCTTTTTACGCCGCGCAGCGTCAGGCCGGACGGACGGGCGACGCGACGCTAGTCGACCTTCATGACCAGCTCAGGGAGCTTCTGCGCCACGAAGCCAGAGGGCGCGCGATGGACGCGTTCGTCGCTGACCTCAGGACCAACGCAAAAATCGAATACCGCTAGAGCCTCACTCGAACTCGACGAAGAAGGCCGCCGAGAAGAAGTCGGGCTTCACAAGCGTCAACTTGCCGTCCTTGAACCCCACCTCGTGCGGCGTCAGGTCGTGGGCGTTGTCAAGGAGCGTGCATGTCGTCTTGGCTCCGGCAGCGATGCCCTTGACATCCACCGAGATCTGCCGCGACATCCCGCCGTAGTCGATGACGAGGAGCCCCTTCCTGCCGGACTCTCCGCCGACCGCGAACGTCGTTATGCTGCCGTCGGACGTGCTCTCGCAAATCGTCGAGTAGTTCTTCATGATATCGCCAAAGAGCTTCAGTGCGTAGAAAACCTTGTACTTGCGCTGGAGGCTGTCCTTGAAGCCCCATGAGCCCTCGTGGCGGCAACCGTAGAAATATGCCTGCGTCATCTTCGACCGCTCCAGGTTGGCAAGCGCGGCAAGCGTAAAGCACGAGCTACGAATGCCGTTGTGGCTGTCGGGACCATCCCAGATGCGCGCCTTGACGTCTGGATCAGAACAACGCTGCATGTCGGTCCAGCTGTAGTTCTCGCCAAAATAGTGCCACTCGTTCAAGATCAGCTCGCATTTCGTGAAGCCGTAGGAGTCGCAAAGCTGCCGGGCGAGGTCAGCGTCGTTCGAGTACCGCATCGGGTCGTTGGCGTAGCCATGCCACGAGATGAAGTCCGGCGCGACGCCAGCGTCGCGGCACGCAGAGAGAATGTCGTTGAACCACACCGTGTTGTAGTAGCAAAGCGCGGGACCGCCCACCTTGATCGTATCGCCGAATTCCGACTTCAGGCGCTTCAGGACCGTAACGAAGAACTTCACGAACGCGGCGCGGCACTCGTCGCGCTTCGCCGACGGATACTTGCAATCCTCTTCGCTAAGCCCTCCCGGCGGCGTCCACATGTTTTGAATGCCGTCAGGTTCGTTCCATATCTCCCAGTACTTGATGTCCCACTTGAATCCGTCCGCCCACCCGCGGTTGTAGTGGCGCACCGTTGCGGCAAACGTCTCGGCGACCTTGTCGAAGTCGTCCGGTATGGTCGTGTTGAAGTGCACCTTCAGGCCAGAATGTTCAATCGACGTGCCAAGGCGGAAGAATATCCCAAAGCCGGCCTCCTCGCGCGTGCGCTTCAGCAGGTAGTCCGTAGGACCAAAATGGTAGTTCTTGGGGTCCTTGGCGTCAAGATGCATCAGCGGAAATATCTGGAAGTAGTCGCACACGCGCTCGTTGGCATTTATGAGCGCCCAGTCATGGGTACGGGCGTACTTGAACCCCATGGCCTTTATGTCGGCAAGGTCCTGCGCCGTCTGTGAACAAATCGTGGGGCCGAAGCCCGAAGAGTGTATTTCGGGACGAATCTTTCCGATCTCATGGCTGAAGTCGGCCATGACAGCGGCAGCAGCAGCGGCAACAAGCAGAACGTTCATCGGTCAATACCTTTCTCTTGCGATGGGAAAATTCCGGTCACGCAGCTAGCGCTGGAACGCGGCGGCGATATCGCGGCAGTCGGTGACGCCGACGAACTCGGCGACCTTGCGTCCGTCGCGGAAGCAGAACAGCGCAGGTATGGACATGATGCCGAACTTCGCGGCCAGCTCCGGCGCCTCGTCCACGTTCACCTTCACGACCGTCAGGTCGGGCATAGCGGGCTCGAGCTCCGCCTCGATGCGCTGCCCCATCATCTGGCACGGGCCGCACCACGTCGCCCAAAAGTCAACCAACGCCTTGCCCGACGCCGTCGCCGCGTCGAGGTCCGCCTGAGTCTTCACATGCGTCGTCATCTTGCCGCCTCCCTCATTTCCGCGAAACCGTCTGGCCCGCCTTGGAGTCCTTCACGAGCCAGCCCATCTCCGCAAGAGCGTCACGGATACGATCGGACTCAGCCCAGTTCTTCTGGCTCCTCGCCTCGGCGCGCGCGTCAAGCATCGCCTGGACGTCGGCAGGGACTTCGGCCTTGGCGGACTTCCCAAAGAAGATCACGCCCAGGACCTCGTCCATACGGCGGAACACGGACAACACCGGACCTCCTCCGTGCGCGTTTGTGTCGCGTACGAGCGCGAACAGGGCCGCGAACGCCTTCGGCAGGTTGAGGTCGTCGTTCACGGCGTCGGCAAACGCCGCGAGATGGGCGGAGGCCCATTCGGGAGCTTCTCCCTCCGTCGCCGTCTCGACGCACCTGTCGATGCGCTCAAGGGATTTCCGCGCGTCCTCGAGCGCGTCGAATGCGAAGTTGAGCCCGGTGCGGTAGTGCGCGTTCACCAGCACGTACCGTATCTCGCGCCCCAACCATCCCTTGTCAATCAGGTCGCGCAGCGTGAAGAAGTTGCCAGCCGACTTAGACATCTTCTCGCCGTTGACGCGCAAATGCGCGCAGTGCATCCACGTGCGGACGAACTCCTTGCCAGTCGCGGCCTCCGCCTGCGCGATCTCGTTCTCGTGGTGGGGGAAGAGGTTGTCTATTCCGCCAGTGTGCAAATCGAACGTAGGCCCAAGGTACTTCATTGACATGGCCGAGCACTCGATGTGCCAGCCGGGACGTCCCCGGCCCCACGGAGAGTCCCAGCCGACGGGACCGTCGGACGGCTCCCACGCCTTCCAGAGCGCAAAGTCGCCTACGTTCTCCTTGTCGTACTCGTCCGCCGCGCATCTCAGGCCCGTGCGCTGGCTGTCGAAGTCGATGTGGGCGAGCTTGCCGTAGCCGGGGAACTCGCGGACCTTGAAGTACACCGAGCCGTCCTCGCTCTGGTAGGCGACGCCCTTCTCCATCAGCTTCTCTACCAGCGCGATCATCTCCGGAATGTGGTCGGTGGCCGCCGGATAGACCTCCGCCGGCTGAATGTTGAGCTTCCCGAGATCGGCAAAGAACGCGTCCTTGTAAGTCTTCGTGTAGTCGGTGAGCGCGACGCCAGCGGCATTGGCCCCGCGGATCGTCTTGTCGTCAACATCGGTGAGGTTCATCACCTGCTTCACCTTCATCCCGTTGAACTGTATGACGCGCCTCAGCACGTCCTCGAAGGCGTAGGCCCTGAAGTTCCCGATGTGCGCGAAGTTGTAGACGGTCGGCCCGCAGGTATAGAGACGTATCGTGTTGTCGGCGAGGGGCTTCAGCTCCTCGATCCGACGGGTCAGGGAATTGTAGACGTTCATATGAGATCAAGCTCCTCGAGCGTTTTCCTGAGACGGGCGCGGCGCGCGTCGTCCGTCTCGCAAAGCGGCAGGCGGAACACCGGCTCGATGCGGCCCATGAGCGCGAGAGCCTCCTTGACCATCACCGGGTTGACGTCGATGAACAGATCACGGAAGAGACCATAGTACTTGGCGTGCAGTCCGCGCGCCTGCACGAAGTCGCCGGCAAGCGCAAGGCGCACCATGTCGCCCATTTCGCGCGGGATCACGTTCGACGCAACGGAAATGACGCCCGCCGCGCCGACGGCAATCATGGGCAGGGCCAACGAATCGTCGCCGGACAGGACGGTGAAGTCGGGCAGCGCGGCCTTGATCGCGCTCACGCGGTCGACCGAGCCGGCGGCCTCCTTTATGGCTACGACGTTGGGGTGCGCGGCGAGGCGCACGACTACGTCCAACGGAATCTCCCGTCCGGTGCGACCCGGCACGTTGTAGAGAATCACGGGCAGGCCAAGGTCGGCGACCGTCATGAAGTGGCGGTAGAGACCCTCGGCGTTAGGCTTGTTGTAGTAGGGCGTTACCTGCAGGCTAGCGTCGGCCCCGCCCATCGAGATGGCGGCTTTCGTGAGCGAGACCGCCTCCGCAGTGGAGTTCGCCCCCGTGCCGGCGACAATCAGCGCGCGTCCCGCGGCGAACTCGATCGTCTTCTCGATGACCTTGTGGTGCTCCTCGTGCGAAAGGGTCGGCGACTCGCCACTCGTGCCCACCGCACAAATGCCCTCAATGCCGGCGGCGACCTGCTCCCCGACGATTTCCCTGAGCTTGCCGTAATCGACCGAACCGTCCTTCGCGAACGGGGTCACCATAGCCGTAACAGTACCTGAAATCTTCATGCGTATATTATATCACATTCGCAGATTATAGGCGGAGCTGCAGGCCGCGGGCACGAATGTCGGCTGCGTCGAGCGCATAGGCCGGGTCGATTTCCAGCGGCACGCCCGGCGGCACTGAGACGCCTGCTTCGGCGAGCGCGCGCAGCCACTTTGCCCGGAGATCGGCCTGGCACGTGGCTGGAGAATCGCTCCCCTCCGCATTCTTGAGAGGCGAGAACTCGTCCGCAGGGTCGAACGCCAGAAACGCCGCTCGCGTCGCGTTGGGCAAGATGTCGAAGATAAACTTCTCGAACTTGTAGCCGTTGGGTTCGGACGGCTTGACGACCTTCGTTCCGT
Organism: Kiritimatiellia bacterium; assembly: GCA_017403825.1. Taxonomy (GTDB): domain Bacteria; phylum Verrucomicrobiota; class Kiritimatiellia; order RFP12; family UBA1067; genus UBA1067. The sequence continues at coordinate 23,186 of JAFRDO010000094.1, read as the reverse complement.
CGAACACCGGAATCTTCTTGAACGCCAGATGGAGCGGCATCGCCTTCGCGGCCTCGCGGGCGAGGAATGCGCGGTCGAAGACGTGGATCGCAGGCGAGCCGTAGAGGAAGTAGAGCGAGCCGTCCTTCTTGCGGCGGTTGCACTGCTCGTCGGTCATCTCGGTGTACTCCACCATGCGGAAGGTCTTGCCGAACCGCATCGGCATGCCCACCTTCTCCTTCGGGTCGCGTTTGGCGCAGAGCTTGAGGGAATACGACGACTTCTGCATGACGTGGTAGCCGACGAACGCGGGATCGGCGACCTCCACGAGCGGGTTGTCGACCTGGAAGAAGAACACGCTCGAGATGCCGCGCCTCTTCATGTCGTCAAGCGCACCGGACTTCTTGAGCGCCGCGAGAAGCCCGCCGTGTCCGTCAGGCGACATAAAGACGTGTCCGGGCTCATCGAGGATTATCTTGCCGTCCTTCGTCATGCCGGGCCACATACCTTGAGTGAAGAAGAACACGTCCTTTGGGTTTAGGCCAAAATAGGCGTTCTCCACGAAGCACCTCACGGTCGCGGCGTTGTTCGCTTCGGACGTCATGACATAGAACGGAATCGGCGCGCCGTAGCGGCGCGAACGCGCCAGGATCTTGCGGGCATGGAAGTAGAAGAGCGGGGCGCCGGTGACCGGGCCTATGGAATAGCAGCCCTTCGGACCGTCATAGCCGAGGCGCGAACCCTGTCCGCCGGCGACGAGCAGCGCGGCGACGCGTCCGGCGCGAAGCTCCCGCTCGCCAGCCTCGACCGCCTTGCGCCTGAACGCGCCGGAGAGCACCGCCACCTTGGGCGCGACGCCTTTCGAAGAGTCGGCTGTGGCGCCTCCGGCCTTGAGAGCCGCCTGGCAGCGTCGCACGCTGGCAGGGTCTATCTGCTCAACCTGCGCGAGAAGTCCGCGACGCGCCTTTGCGCCAAGCCGGTTCCATCCGGCTAGGACGTGTTCCTGTCCGCACGAGCGGAGCCTTTCCATTGCCTGCGAGTAGTTCATGTTACTTCTTTCCTTTCTGCATTCTGACATCGTTTCTCAGACGGTTTTCCGGGTCATGGCTGGGCGAGTTCGCCGGCCCGGACCGATGACGACGGGTCGTTCGGGTTGCGGGCGCGATTCTGGTTGGCTGTGCCTCTCAGGAGCGGAGCGTCCATCACCGAACGCAACTGCTCCGGCGAAATCGCGACGGACGGATCGAACTCGTCGGATCCGGCGTACGCCACAAGCCGTGCGCGCAGCCATTCCGCGGCCGGGTCGTCGCGCCCGAACCGGAGCGAGCAGACGAGAAGCCGCCCTTCGCCGACGCGGTATTCGAACAGCGACGACTGCCGTATCACAAACTTCACCGCGCTCGCGACGTCTATGATCGGGTCGAACGGCACACCAGCCTCCAGCTGAACGGACCGTCCGCCCTCCATCAGGCGCCTGAACTGCCAGCCGCAGAATCCATCGTGCGGCATTCCTGCAAGCGCAGGGTGTCCGTTCTTTATCACAGTCGCAAAATCGCCGGCGCAGCGTCCGGCCATGCCGATGCGGAACGTGGAAGGCAACGACTTGAACGGACCTGCGCCAAGAAGCAGGACCCTCTTGCCCTCCGCCATCGCGGAAAGAAGTCCATCGCGCGAGATGTCGTCTACTACAAGCGCCGGATTCGAACCCGTTTCCCCGACAAACCTTGGGAACGCATATATCTCCCATTCGTTCTCCGCAAAGCCGTCCACCGCGGCGCGAAGAAAGTACTTCCTTGGCTCCTTCGTCGCCGGAATTTCAACCTCAAAGGACGCAAGCGGAGCAACCCGCCCGACCTCTATCTTTCCGCATCCGGACGAGGCCTCCCATGCAGTCCCGCCGCCGTCGGCATCTACGAGAGACGCCCTGAGCGTCGCATTGGACACGGCGCGATCGTAGTTGGAAACCGAAAACGCGACTTTGCGGCGCGTCCCCGCGCGCACGTTGAAGTCGCTCCCGAGGTCGCTGAGCAGCACGGCGGCGGAGTTGTAGCGGCGGACGTTGCCGACGGTCTCGCCGGGCTTAAGCCGGTAGAATTCGTCCATCATGCCGACGGAATAGCCAAACGTGTGCCAGTGGGTGTTGATATCGCCGAGAAAGTCAAATCCGGCCACGCGGTCAGCCGCACGAAGCTTCTCGAACGTGAACTTGCGAATGCGTCGCATCCATTCGCACGAGTTCCTGAAGTATGTGTCGGCACGGTCGAGAAGTCCTCGCTCCTCCAGATGCCGGCGCAAGCCGGAGAACATTCCCGTCTTCAGTATCGGCGAGTCCGCCGGATAAAGGCTCTCAGTGGATAGGTCGGCGTAGCTGCCGTCGATGCATATCTCGTGCGAAAGGCGCGGCTTGCCGCAATAGGCGTCGCCCCAGGCGTCAAGATCGGCGGAAGTCCCCTCGTTGAGCGACGAATAGCTGACCAGCCCAAGCTGGTAGGAAGTGAATACGTCGCAGAATTCCGCAAGCCGCGCCATGCGCTTCGGGTTATGCCGGAACGGGACGCTTGAAATATCGTCCTTACCACTGACGAGCACGTATTCGACGCCGCGCATCGCGCTCATCGGGGAGAAGAGCGCATCAGTGCGTTCGTGGACGATGTCGGCGCACTCCCGCAGGTAAACCTCGGCGAGGCGGTCTATGCGCCATTCGTTGCCCATGCAGTAGATGACGACCGACGGGTGGCGCCGTGCGAAGGCGACGATCGCCGCGAACTCCGGCTCGGCCACAAAGTTGGGCGTCTCCACGTGAACCAGCATTCCCAACTCGTCGGTCGCCTCAAGATATTCCTCCGGCGGCACGAACGTATGGAAGCGCACGAAGTTGAAGCCCAGCTCCTTGCGCCTTGCGGTGACCATGCGGTAGTAGGCGATGTCGCGCGGCAGATGCACCATCTGCGGAAAGTAGCAGTGCTCAGTCACGCCGCGCAGGTAGACGGGCCTTCCGTTGAGACGAAGACGCTCGCCGTCAGCGACGAGACGGCGCAAGCCGAACTTCCGGCGGACGGTGCCGTTGGCGGTCGTCAGCGTCAGGTCGTACCGCACCGGGTTCTCCGGCGACCAGAGGTCATACCCCTTCGCCGGGAGCGTGAAGTCGCCGTTGGCCTGTCCCTCTGCCATGACACGATTTCCGCCGCGTATCTCGTAGCGGAAGCCGGCGGACGCGCCGGAGACATGTACGGTGAACTCAGAAAGGTCCGCCGCAGTCGTCACATAAACGTCCGCTAGGCCATCTCGCAGGAAGCGCAGCTCCAGCCTGCCGTTCACGCCTCCCGTGGCGCCGAACACCGCCCGCGTAGTCAGTCCGCATACGTAGGCGCCGCAGTACCCTAGGTTAGGGTCGTTCGACACCGCAAGCACGATCTCGTTCGTGCCGGGACGCAGCGCGCCGTCCGGCACGTTCAGCTCGAACGGCGTCGAGAAGCCGGCATGGAAGCCAACGAATGTCCCGTTCACCCAGGCATGCACCTGGTTGCGCACCCCCTCGAACGCCAGCACGGCAGGGCCTGTCTCGCGGACATCGACCGTCCGCCTGTAGAAGAACGTGCCGCGTATGTTCGGCAGCGTCATGTCGTCGGCATATTCTGAGATCGGAAACGACTGGCGCGAATACAGCGGATTGATGCGGAACTCGTCACGCATTCCAGCGGCACGGAACGCATCTTTCATGTCCTCCCAGTAGCCTGGCACGGCATTCTCGACCATGACCCCGCTGAACTTCGGCACGTCCACCGTCTCCCACGAGTACGGACGGTACGCCATCTCCCATGCGCCGTCCAGCGAGACGGCATTATATAGCGCATGCTCGTAGACTGCGACGTCAGCAACCGGCACGGCGGCATACGATGCTAGCGCAAGCGTCGCAATCGCCGCAACGCGCATCAGGAAGCGAAATGAATCTGATTGCATTTGCCGCAAGTTATACCATGCTTTCAGCGCAGTCCACGAAGGCGCAGGTTACGGGCCGCCCTGCGGTAGGCGACCTGTGCCTCTTCGCCGGAGCAGAACCTGAGAGCCTCCGCGTTCTGGCGCGTGAGGAAATCGCTGCCCCAGCCACCGTCGGCACGCTGCGTGCGGATCATCTCCTGCACCGCCTTGTCGTCACGAATGACCGCAAGCTGATATTCCCGCGCCGCGTCCGAGACCCGAACGGCGTACACCTTCGCAGGGGCAGCGTCGCGAAACACCAGGCCGAAACCAAGAAAGGCCATAAGCGACGCCGCGGCGAGCAACGCGACGCCCCAAGCGACGGCAGACGCCGTACGCCCGACGGACGGCGTGGCCGGCTGAGCGGCAAAGGGACGCTGGGGCGGAGTGTAGGCCGCCAGCAGCCGGTCGATGACCGGACGGTATTCATCGCCAAGTTCTCGCAACGTCTCGTCAAGATCCTTTGTCATCCAGCACCTCCTTCAGCTTCTTGATCGCGTTGGACATGCGCGACTTCACGGTTCCAACCGGAATCCCCAGGATTGCCGATACCTCGGCGTAAGGCAGCTCCTGAAAGATTCCCAGTTCTACAACTTCCCGAAGTGGGTCTGTAAGCTGCGCGATCGCCCAGCGCACGTCCTCTTTCGCGCAGGTCTCCGGCGGCGTCTGCACGGCCGGTTGCTCACGTCCCCACTGCTCCTCCCGGCGCTCGCGGCGCGTCTGACGGCGGAGCGCGTCGATGCGCACCTGCCTCGCCAACAGGAAAAGGAAGGTCGAGAGCTTCGCCGAAGGCTCGTATTCGCGGCGGTATTTCCACAGCCGCATGTACGTTTCCTGCACGAGGTCCTCGCCCTCAAAATGTGAAACGCCCTGACGCCAGAAAAAGTTCAGCAGATTCTGCTCGAACTTCCTCGCCTCTGCCATCAGCTCGTCATCTGACATATGCGGCTGCCTCCCTGGCAAGGGCGTAATACTCCAGGTACATTCCCGACCAAGCCCAGCCAACAACAAGCATGACGCCAGCCAGTGCGCCTACCAGCAGCCCGAACACGGCGTCCGCAGGCTGCGCAAGCAACCCCTTAACGAGCTTCTTCACGACGAGGCGCACGAGGCCGAACACGAGCAGCGCAGCCACAAGCACGCCAGCGGCACGGAGCCACACAACGTCGGAGACCGTGCCTGACCATGACCAGCCGAAGCCTGCGGCAAGCGCAGCGATCGCCGTGGCAAGCAGGAAAGCGAGAGTCCCGGAGAATCCCCGGAAAAGCCCAGTTACCGCCAGCACGAGCGTGAGGCATGCGATACAGTAGTCTGCCGGCAGAAGCTGCATCGGCTACTTCTTGCGGCTTGCCGTAATCGACTCGCGGTAGAGCTGGTAGGCCTGCGCGTCCTTAGTCCGCCCGCCGACGCGCCTTAGCGCGCGGATCAGCCCGTCAAGCGCATCGAACGACGTGGGGTCTGCTGCTACGGCGCGGGAGTATATCTCCACGGCCTGCGCATGCATGCCGATCCTGACGGCGAGAGCGCCGGCCTCCAGAAAGGTGGAGATTGCGCCCGGACGCAGCGCGCAGGCATGCCGATAGCTTTCCAAGGCCTTCGCCTGACCGGCCTTAGTAGCGTCCGTCTTGAGCCATGCCTTGGCCAAGCCCAGCGCAGCCGGATAACTTAGAGGGTCAGCGGCGACGGCCGCCTGATAACGCTGACGCGCCGTGCGAAACTCGTTTTTCTTCCATGCGGCCTCTGCTTTGGAAATCTCAGTCGCGCACGCCGCGCTGTCGCGCTTGGAGACGCCCGGACGGTCGGCGGCCGCGCGAGAGATTGCCTCCTTGATCGCAGGAATCACTTTGCGCTGAACCTTCTGGGCGCGCGGGCTTGCCGCCTCTTCGAGACGGACGAATATCTCGAACTGCTCTAGCGCCGCCTCCTGGTAGCCGAAATCCCTGTACAACAGCCCGAGGTGATACCAGGCTGCGGCAGCGCGGCGGTCCAGCCTGATGGCCCGGAGAAAGGCGCATCGCGCAACGTCCGGGTTCTCCCGTGACATCTCAACGACGCCAAGGCCCGCCCATCCCTGGGCGCGGACCTCCGGCGAAAGCGCCGCATCGTCCGCAATGCCAGAGAACAACTTGGCAGCGACAGCGTAGTCTTTCAAGACCCAGGAGACATGGGCCTGGACCAGCCGCACGTCGATGTCGCCGCCCGCGAGGACCGCCGCCTTGCCAATCCACTCCCGCGCCGCCACCGGCTCCCCGAGGTCAAGCTTGACGCGGGCCAGAAATACGAGCGCGTCCACGTTCTCCGGCGAGAGGGCGACGCTTTTCTCAAAAAGCTTTTCGGCCTTCTTCAGGTCGCGCAGCTCGTAGGCCGCACAGCCCTGCTCCAGCTCCTTAGCGCCGTCCTTCGGAGTGCATCCCGACAGCGCAAGGACCGCCAGCGTCGCGCTAAGCGCGTATCTGAGCGAGAAATTCATCGCGTTTGACCTCCATGATTTCGCGAGTGCGCCCCTCAAGGTTGAGGCGCACCAGCGGTTCTGTGTTGCTCATGCGGACGTTCGCCCACCAGCCCTCGGAATCCCAGGCGTCGACAGACACCCCGTCCAGCTCGAAGACGCGGAACTTCGGCGCATACGCCGAGCGAATGCGCGCGAGCACCTCGGCAGGAGGCGTCGCGGTCCTGGTGTTGATCTCACCCGACTGGCTGTACTTGCGGAGCGGCGCGACAAGCGCCGAAAGAGGCCTGTCGCTCGCAGACACGATGTTGGCGAGCGCATAGGTCGCCATCGACGACGATTCCGCCGTGAAGTTCGCCTTGAAGTAATAGTGGCCTGAAAGCTCGCCGGCGAAGATCGCGTCGTTCGCGCGCATCTGCTCCTTGATGAAGGAATGCCCCACTCGGCTCATCATCGGCCTTCCACCTGCCGCCGCTATCGTCTCCTCGACCACCTTTGACGATCGCAGGTCATAGAAGCACGCGGCGCCGGGATCCGACGCCAGAAGATCCTGCGAAATCAGCGCGGTCACGAAGTCCATCGGAACGATCTCGCCAAGCTCGTCGACGAAGCCGGCGCGGTCCGCGTCGCCGTCGAAGGCCACTCCGAATGCATATTTGCCGGGATTGTCGCGGATAAGCGCCTGAAGGTCCCTCAGCGTCTCCGCGTGAAGAGGATTCGCGTCGTGGTTCGGGAAGTCGCCGTCGTAGTCGCCGTAGAGCGCGTCATAGGAAATGCCCGACTCGGCGAACGCCGCGCTTTCGGCGATTCCCATTCCGTTTGCGAAGTCAAGCGCAAGGTGGAGAGGACGCTTCATGTGGGCGAACTTGCGGACGTGCGCGGCATACTCTGCCGAGATGTCGACCTTTGTCACTTCGCCGACGCCCCACGGCGGTTCGCCGCCAACGCCATTCGCGACCAGCCTTTCAATGTCCTTGATGCCCGTCGCGCCGGAGATGGGGACCGCGCCGGCGCGGCACAGCTTGCAGCCGTTCCATTCCTTTGTGTTGTGCGAGGCCGTAATCATCACCGAGCCGTCCGCCTTGAGGCTGCCGTTGGCGAAGTAGCTCATCGGCGTCGACGCCAGCCCGACGTCGAGAACGTCCACGCCCTCGTCCACCAGCCCTTTCGCAAACGCCGCAAAGAGCGAGTCTGACGACTTGCGGCAGTCGCGCGCGACGACGACCTTGCCGCCGCGCACGCCCGCGAACTGGGCATAGGCACGGGCGATGGCGTAGAACAGGTCCTCGTCGAGATCCTGTCCGTAGATGCCTCGTATGTCGTATGCCTTGAAGATGCTCATTCTTACCTTTCCCCTTCCGTATGTTCGTTCACTTGAGAACGCCGTTTTCAAGCGTCAGTATGCGGTCGCAGATCGCAGCCGCCTCCGGCGAATGCGTCACCAACACCAGCGAAACCGAACTGCCGACCGAAAGATCCTGCAAGACTCGGAGGATTTCGGAGCCGGTAAGCGCGTCAAGGTTGCCGGTCGGCTCGTCGGCCAGGACAAGTTCGGGTTCCGTCACGAGCGCCCGCGCAAGCGCGACGCGCTGCATCTCGCCGCCGGAGAGCTCCGAAGGCAAGTGCTTCAGGCGTCCGCCCAGCCCGACGCGTTCCAGCAGGTCCGTCGCGCGCCGCGTGCGCGGCCCGTCCGCCTGGTGCACCGCCGCCATCGTCGGCAGCAGCACGTTCTCAAGCACGGTCAGCTCGGGCATGAGGTGATAGCGCTGGAACACGAAGCCGATGTTCGCCGGACGGGTCACCGTGCCTGACGTCGGGCGCTCCAGCCCGCCAAGTATGTTTAGCAGCGTCGACTTGCCGGCCCCTGAACGTCCGACGATGGCGACCTTCTCCCCGGGCCGGACGGAGAAGTTGACGCCGCGCAACACCTCAAGCGGACGCTGCCCGGGAACCTTGAACCTCTTCTTCAGGTCTATCGCACCTAGCACGACGATTGACATGCTGCGCATTATACCATAATTGCTGCGTCCGCTCGGCCTAGCGTTCAGATGCCGTCAGGACAGGCGGATGACGCGCTCCCTGACAAGCTCCTTCGGCTCGCCTATCTCCACCTTCGGTGCATTGGCGAGAAGGTATTCCTCGGCCTCCTTGCACCAAAGCCCATTGTTGGCGGAGCAGATACGGTCCAGCTCGGCGTAGAACGGGTCGCTCTTGCCCTTCTCCGCGAAATCCTCGATCGCCGTCATCGGCATGTTGACGTGGGTGTAGACGAGGCGCTTGCCTCCCGGCACCTTGAGCATGTCGAACGTAGCCTGCGCGGCGGAGTCGAGCCCGCCCACGTGCGTGATCATGACTTCCGGGTGGAGAAGGCCCTTCCCGATCCAGTCGACGGAATCGGCCATGTCCTTCACGTCCCCGCCAGAGTTGGCGACGACGTGGTGCATCATGTAGTGGACGTTGTAGAAGTTGAACGACGCCATCAGATGCTGGTCGGTCGGACCGGCGAAGAAGTTGAGACAGCCGCCGAAGCCAAGCAGGTCGGAGCACTGCGTGATGAGCGCAGGCACCGCCGCGAAGAGGAAGATGTCGTCGTAGCCGCCGCCGGTGGACGTCGGGTTGTCGGCGCGCGCGTCGTCCGCAAGGTTGTACGCCTTCAGCCCCTTCACGGGATCGGCCATGTCCTTCACGTTGACGAAATGCACCTCCACGCCGTTCACCGTGCCGTCGGCGCGTCCGTCCGAATACGCCATGCCGAACATGCGCGCCGCCCGCTTGAGCCGCGCGTCGTCGATGTCGGTGACGACGAGGCGCCTCGGACGCTTCTCCGGCGAATGGCACGCGATGTCAATGCAGCCGAGGCCCATCGCGCCGCAGCCGGCCATCAGGAGCATCGTGCCCTTGTCGACTATGCCGACCTCCAGGTCGTGCGAGCAGAACGCGTTGTGGTAGTTCGTGCGGAAACCTGATACGATGCACGAGATCGGCTCCGCCAGCGAACACTTGAAGAACGCGTCGCCGTCGTACGGCAGGAGACACCCCATCTCCATCACGATGGAGGGAAGGTACACGTGCGTCGTCTCGCCGCCGATCGTGTGCCAGGCGTAGCCGACGGTCTCAAGCTCGTGTCCGGGAATGTTCAGCGACGGCTGAAGCCCGACGTGCTGGCCGACATGGAACTGGTCCTTCCACTTCGTGCCGACTTCGCGGACGATGCCCGACACCTCGTGTCCGAACATCGTAGGACGCGTCGCGATGTCGCGCGGCACGCGCTTGTGCCCGGTGCCTAGGGTCGCGCCTTTGTAGTCACTAAGGCAGATCGTGTTGGTCACAAGCTCGACGACGATTCCCTCGTCGCCGGCAGATTCCAGTTCGATGTCCTCAAGACGCGCGTCGCGCGCGCCGTACAGCCTCCATGCCTTTGCTTTCATGCATGATATTCTAGCATAATGCCACCTGTGGCGCAATGGCAACAGTGGCCGGAGAATCGCGCGGGAAAAGCAAAGGCGGGCTCAGGGCCGGCGCTTGCCCATGCCGAAGAGGCGCAGCACGGCACGGAAGTCGGCGGGGAGCGGCGAATGAGCCTTGATGGTGCTGCCTGGTTCGAGCGGATTCGGCATCTCGATCGAAGATGAATGAAGCATCTGACGCGGCACCTGCATGAGCCGCGGGTCGCGGGCGGACTTCAGCCCGAAAGTGCGGTCGCCGACGATGGGGAAGCGTATGGACGCAAGATGCCGCCTGATCTGGTTCGTCCGCCCGGTCTCGATGCGTATGCGAAGGAACGAGGCGTCCGCCGAGACAGCCTCCCGCGTAATCCGAGAGACGGCCGGCTGCCCGTCAATCGGCGAATCGACCGTCTGATGCAAGTGCGGGAAACGGCCTACGGCTATCGCATTGTAGGTCTTGGCCACGCGATGCGTCTTGAACACCTCGACAGCCGCATGGAGCGCCGCATCGTCCAGGGCGAACATGAGGCATCCCGTCGTGTCGCGGTCCAGGCGATGCACCGCCACCAGCCCAGGCAGCGACTCCTGTCCGCGAAGGACATCCTCGACCGAGTCCGGCGAGCCGCAGCTGAGCATTCCGGCCGGCTTGTCGCAGATAAGATAGCGGTCGCCGCGCCAGAGAACGCGCACATGGCGCTTCGCCGGAATCGCCGCCCGCTCCGGGGCGGTCCTCGATGCTTTTCCCTGCTCCTTCGCGCCGCGCACGACGCGTTCCGGCAGCTCGATCCGGTCACCGACGCGGAGCCTGTAGCCGGCAATCCATACGCACGACCGGTTCACCCACACGCTGCGCCCGTCGATCATCGCCTTTGCCGCACGGCGCGAAAGCGAAAACCGGCGTGAAAGGAAATCCTGAAGGACGGTTGGATCGGGACGCCCGACCGTCAGCGAGACGATGCCCGAAAGTCGCTGGGGCGCACGGCGCATCGTCAGCCCTTCTGCAGAAGGCTGCCGACCACCCCGTTGACCTTGCGCCCTTGCAGGTTGGGAGCCAGGACGATGTCGACCTCCTCGCGGTCGTCGCCGTCGCCCTCCGCGACTATGCCCGTAACCGTGGTCTCGCCCTCAAGCGCCTTGCGGAAGTTCGCAGGCAGGGGATCGTCGGCCATGAAGTCGGAGAACACATGACGCCTGGCGTCCTCAACGCTCTCAAGACCGAACATCTCCAAAAAGGCATCGTTCGCCTCGCAGATGCGCCCGTCGGCATCGCAGGCGAAGAGCGCCGACTGCGCGACCTGGAACGCGCTGGCCTTCGCGCGGAAGGCGTTCATGTAGGCTCGACGGCGCTCGACGTTGCGAATCGTGAAGATCAGGTCGCCGGGGTTCATCAGGTCTATCGACGACACGGCCACCTCGCAGGCGACCTTGCGCCCGTCTTTTGACAGTCCGTTGGCGTCAATCACCACGTGACGGTCGCCCTCCAGCCCCTTCCGGATGCGGAGAACCACGTCCTGCTTCAGGCCGGGTATGAAAACGGACACAGGCCTATCGAGGACCTCGTCAAACTCATAGCCGAAATACTCTACCGCCCGCGGGTTGATCTCGATGATGTGCCCGTTGGGATCGGTGATGACGACGGCATCGTACATTCCCGCCAGGAACTGGCGGAAGAGCGAACGTCTGTCCTTTGGAACGAATAGTGGCATTGCCGCAAATTATACCAAATCCGACGGCACGCTGGCAATCGCCAAGTCAGCTGGAATATCCCCACCTTTGGGAAACGCTGTCGAGCCCTTGGAAAGGCCCGCGCGGTTTTTGCGGAATTCCGAAGGTTTTGCGGCCATGCTTGTTGCGGAAGCGGTTAAGTCTACCCCGAAAGCAGCTCGAACTCCATCTGCAGGTCGCCGCATTCCTCGCGCGGGCATTTCCAGCCGCGCCACCTGCCGTGCCTGACGAAGAGCCACCTGAGGCCGTCCGCTATCGCGTAGTAGAAGAACTCCGGCACCTCGAACATCTTGCGCGAGACCTTGGCGACGTGCCTGGCGAGCGCGTCGAGCTTCACCTTCTTGCCGAGCCACGCGGCCGCGAAATAGGCGACCGCGACGACGAGCGCGGCCATGTTCTTCAGCCGCTGGCAGTCGAGAAGCCTCATGTGCTCCAACCTGTAGGACTGCTTGACGAACCGTATCGTGTCCTCCACCCTCCAGCGGGTCAGGCAGCCTTGCACGACCTCCCAGAGCGCCTTTCTCGTGCGCAAGGCGTCAAGTCGCTTGACCGCCTCAATCGTATCGTCTCTCTGCGGCATCGCCATAGTCTCTACTCCACCACTTCAACTCCACCAATGGGGTCTGTCTATCTACTATCATCTTCAGCCGACTATTTCCCATCGTCCACCCTTTGTGCCACCAATGCGCTTCAATCTGCCTTCAGATGTAAATCGACGAATATGATATCTGACGCCATCACATGTCAGACTTGTTTCCGCAGCAAGAGCCGAAATGCTTATCGCTGGATTCTTGCAGATCAACTTCCAGATCGTGAGTGCCGCTCCATACGATGTACTCTGTACAGGATTCTCAGTTGCAGTTTCTACGGTAGTTTCTACGGTAGTTTCTGCGGTAGTTTCTGCGGTAGTTTTTGCGGTAGTTTTTGCAGGCGTGGTCGAAGCGTCATCAAATGCACCTGCGCCCTTCGTCTGCCGCCAGAACACAACCTTGAAGAAGCCAGCCTCTTCTGTGACCGTCGGAGGCGGAAGCCCAGACGCCGCACACGCGGTGAAATAGCGAGAGACGCCACCGCCCCACGCCTCGACTTCCTTCATGTATTCAAGTGCGTCGCCAAGCGCGTTGTTCCGAAGCTTGGAAAAGCCGTTCATGGCATCTTCCAAGGAGAAATCCTTCACCAGTTCACCCGGCGAGAGTATTTCAAGCCTGTCGTCATACAGCGCAACATAGACGCTGGATGGTTCAAGATAGTCTCGATGAAACACGGCATTGCATATTGCTTCTCGGATTGAATCAAGAGGAAGTTCGTATACGTCACGCGCGCGCCCTTGACGGGCTGCTTGTCGAAGCTCAAGTTCTCACCTGCGATAATTAAACTCTTCAGTTTGTGTTCTTCGACGTTTCTAGTCGTTGCGCCGATACGGATGAATGTACCCTTTCTGATTCCAAGGGATTTCACATAGTAGGGCGTTTTGTCACCACTCCTGACATCAAGGGCAAGCAGCACCTTGCCTTCTAAGGTCGTCGGCTTGAGGTCGATGGCGACCGATGGCGTACATGTATTTGCGACCGTATCAGCAATCGCGTCCATTTCCGTAGCCACCTTGTCGCGTGGTATGCCTACGAGCCGCCCAGTCTTGTCCTCCACGCCGAAGAGAATGCGTCCACCACGCCCGTTCGCGAACGCGACAACGGTCTTGGTGAACTTCAGCGAGTCCTTCGGACGCGCCTCCTTGAACTCCAGCGCGACATTCTCGCCGTTCTGTATTTCCTCTAGCAATGTCATGGCATTCTCCTCTCAGATTCTGCTGTTGAAATTATACCACACTACCGCGCGCATCTGCCGTCAAACTTCATCCGTCAACTTGCGCAGCTCCTCACGGAGACGTTCGGCCTCTTCCTCGTCACCATGCATGACGGCATACTCAAGCAACACGCCTGGCCCGCCGTAGCGCACGCGCGAAGGCGGCTCAAGTCGCTTGATCGCCTCTATCGTGTCGTCTCTCTGCGGCATCGCCATAGTCTCTACTCCACCATTTACACTCCAACAATGAGGTCTGTCCATCCATCATTCAACGACTTCCCAATGGCCTCCGTATTTGGGGCCAACGCGCCGGATTGCATTACCTTCCTTCAGCTTTTGGAGATGCCACTTGATTCCGTCTGGCGACAATCCGATTTCCCGTGACAAGGCAGACCTAGAGACATTTGGATTCGCCTTGATTATCGCCAAAATCTTTTGGGCAGTTGTCTGGGTAGTGCTTTGGGTAGTTGTTTGGGTAGTATGCGGTAGCTGTTCAATTCCTGCGTTTTTCAATTCCAGATATGCGGGGCACGCCTTGCACAGCACCATAACGCCGCTTTCACCTATCCTATAACTTGGGCGCGGTCCACCGTACTCTTTGCATCCTGCCGTGATCTTGTCGAATCCTCGCCCCCATGCTTCAATAAGGCCACACTTGAAAAACACTCCTGCAAGACCAGGATTGTATGGCTTCGATGAATGTTTTCCGAACAGTTTAGCCGCAGTATTCAGTTCCGGCGGGAATGTTCCATCGTTCCATACATATATCCTGTCAGGATAGACGCTTATCTGTACCGGATTGCCGCCTGAATAGTCCTTGTGTACTATGGCGTTCAACACGATTTCGCGAAATGCATCGGGATGGAACATGTATTGCTCGACACGGTGGATGCCTTTGTATGTGATAAGCGCTTTCAAGTACTTCGTGTAAACAAGATCAACCACCTTGTCAGCCTGTTGGATCAGCGGACCGTGAACCTCATCCTGATAGCGTAAGTCAGAGTCCGAGTCCTCAAAATACCCGATCTTCACATACGCCCCTGTCACCCATTTTTCGGGATCGCGATGGAACGCCATCATAGCGGCCCTGGCCAAGAGCCCTTCATCGTCAACAAGATGAAGATTCTCCATCAGTATCTCGCGCGACACATTCAACTCTTTACGGGAAAGGCGGTTGTGCCTGACCGCTTCGTCCTTGAAGAACCGTATCGCACCGGAGTCCAGATCGCGTGCTTTCAGCTTGTGCATTGGTACGGCATCCCATGTCTTACCATGCTGTTTGAGCAGAAGCCGATCAAGTTCTTTCCCGGAAATCGTCCGCATCGTCGTGCCGGAACGATAGAAGTACTTGCCATGGTAGCTGATGAGGGATGGATACTTCTCGACCTTGATCTCGATGACGTCCTTGCCATCCTCATTCAGCAGATTCACATCAGCGATGATTCCCATCGTGTCGGTAATCTTGCACGGAATAGCCTCCATGAGCGACTTAGCCTTGACAACGCCAATGGGCGCGCCGTCATCGGTGCGTCCAATGTAGAGCGTCCCGCCGCATGCGTTCGCATACCCGCAAATCCACTCAAGATACTCGTCGTGCCACGACTGCTTGAACTCTATCGTCTGTGTTTCCTTCTTCATTGTCGTTCCTCCTCGCCAGATTATACCACACTACCGCGCGCATCTGCCGTCAAACCTCGTCCGTCAGCTTGCACAGTTCTTCGCAGATGCGCTCGGCCTCTTCCTCGTCTCCATGCATGACGGCATATTCAAGTAACGCGCTTGGCGCGCCGTAACGCACGCGCGAAGGCGGCTCAAGTCGCTTGATCGCCTCTATCGTACCTGTCCGCCGTAGCCTTGGCGTAGGCGGATCGTCTCTCTGCGGCATCGCCATTGTCTCTACTCCATCATTTCTACTCCACTAATGGACCGACCCTTTTAAGATATCCACACTTCATCACACTGCTCCCTACGCGGCGTAGAGCCAGTGCTGGATGTCGGAATAATAGTTCAATGCATGATCGAGCGTCGGGAAGGACAGCTTCGACAGAGCTTCGGAGATAGAACCGTAGCGCTGCTTCAGGAGATCGCTGAAGCCCTTCATCGAGAGCGTCCAGACGCCATCATTCACATAGTTGCGCAGAATCACCTCGGCAAGCGCCCGCTGCTGCGGAGTGAGCAAGGCAAGCTTCTCCGCAAGGCGTTCCGCCCTCATCGCCCGCTTGATCGGCGCAACGGCATACACGAGATCAAGAGTGATATCAAGGACATCGTACTCCTGCCGCTCGGTCTTCTGCTGGATCTCACGCAGTTTCTCCTCGGTAAAGCCCAAAACCGCCAACTCCTCCAAGAGATTGCTCCGCTCCTCCATCTCCTGCCATTTGCCGCGAAGCCCTTGCTCGTCCTTGGTAAAGCGGCGGATTGCATTCGCAAAGCGGACCAGGAACTCCTTCACATCCAGCATCTCGTTGTCGAGAATGACCTTGTCCTCCCAGGTCGCGGAAATCTGCCGTCCGTCCCAGAGGTCGATTGTCACGGACTTCTTCGGCGGCTTGGGGCAGACGCACGGATTGCATCTACAGACCTTGCAGACCTGTTTGGGCCGCGGCGGTTTGGGCGGGCCCTTCTCACATACGCACGGAGCGCGCCCGCACTTCGGGCAGATCGTCGGACCGTCCCAGCCGTCATCCTGGAACCGATCGCTCGCATCCGTGAAATCGTAGATGACGAAATACGGCTTGCCCTCATAAAGCCGAGTGCCGCGTCCGATGATCTGCTTGAACTCCACCATGCTCTTCACCTCGCGCATCAGCACGATCGAACGGACATTGCAGGCGTCCACCCCAGTCGTCAGCTTCTGACTCGTCGTGAGAATCGTCGGCACCGGCAGATCGGAATTGCGGAACTCGCGAAGATACTGGTCTCCCGTTGCGCCGTCATCAGCCGTCACGCGCTCGCAGTAATGCGGATAGTCAATGCCGTGTTTCTTCGCCTCCTCGCGAATCGCCTGCGCAATTATCGCCGCGTGTTCCTGCGTCGCGCAGAACACCAACGCCTTCTGGTCGAACGGCATCACCTTGAACAACTCCTCGACCATGTGGCGGTCGCGCTTCGGAATCACGAAATGCTCGCGCTGAATCTTGTCCGGCGAATAGGTGACGTTCCCGTCCACCTTCTCCGGATCGGATATTTGATCCCCTTCGACCTTCCTGTAGTCCTTGATCGTCGACTCGCACTTCTTGACGCGGTAGGGCGTGAGGAATCCGTCCTCAATGCCCTGACGGAGAGAATAGGTGTAGACTGGTTTGCCGAAATACTTGTAGGTGTCGCGGTTGGTGTCACATTTCGGCGTGGCCGTCAGCCCCACGTGCGACGCGCTTGCGAAATACTCCAGCACCGCATGCCATTCGCTCTCGTCGTTCGCTCCGCCGCGGTGACACTCATCGATGATGACGAGGTCGAAGAAGTCCCGCGGGAACTTCTCGAACTTCACCTTCGGCTTCTCGACCTCGCCCTCGGCCGCATTCTCGCACTCGCCCTCCTTGCCCAGCAGCGTCTGATAAAGCGTAAAATAGACGATGCGGTCGAGCGGCGGATTGTCCACCGCCGCCTTGAGCCGATAGCAATCCCCCTCGGCGAACGCAAAACTGTCGAGCGCCTGGTCCGCGAGGATGTTGCGGTCGGTCAAAAAGAGAATGCGCGGCTTGCGCAGTCCCATCCCCTGCCGCGTCCATTTCGCCGCGACGAGCTTATGGCAAAGCTGATAGGCGATGAAGGTCTTGCCCGTTCCGGTCGCGAGCGTGACGAGCGCATTCTTCTTCCCCGAGCCAAGCGCCTTGATGACGCCCTCGACAGCCCGCTCCTGATAGTAGCGGATGCCGCGGTTGCCTGCGAACGACCACGGGATTTCGCGGCAGATCTTCTCCAAGAGCGAAGCCGTTTCCTTCTCCAGCACCGCCATCAGCTCGGTCGGCGTCGGGAAGCCTTCCAGCTCGACCGTCGAAGTGGTGCCGAACGTGAGATCCATGCAGAAGACCTGCGAGCCGTTCGTCGCGTAGGCGAACCGCACGCCCAGCGCCGCTGCGTACTTTCGCGCCTGCGCCTCGCCCGCGCGGTAGTTCTTGTCCGACGCCTTCGCCTCCACGACGGCAATCCGCCGGTTGCCGTACATCAGCACATAGTCGGCGAATTCGGGATTGTGGCTCTGCCCGTCCTCCTGGCTGACGGGCCCAGGCGCAATCGTCTGCTCGACCGCCACCTTCGCCGGCAGCGACTCCCACCCCGCCGCCTTCAGCGCCGGGTCTATCAGATCATGTCGAACTTGTGCTTCGTTCATTTAAACGCCACCTCCTTTGCTTCCTCATACACGCAATTCCCGTTTCATACGCTAACAAAACCCTATTCGCTAATTCTTATACAATCCAAACAAATACGCTCAATTTTCAATTTCTTACACTTCCTTACAACTTCTTACAATTTCTTACAACTTCTTACACCGCTTCTTACAAGAAGGATTGCCCTTACGGCAAACTTCTCGCCCTTTACTCGTCAATGACCAATACGCCCCGGATGTGCTGCCCTCACTCTCAATCCAGCCGAGTCGCTTCTTAAGTTTCAGCGAAAGAAGGTTCCCAATCTTCGTCAACTTTTGCTTTTCATCCATCGTTCCAGACATGTGGCGCAAAAGCAATCCGTTTATTTGCTTCCGCGTCACCTTGCCTTTGGCGCAAATAAATTCCAACACTCGTTGCATGTAAAACACATCGTCGTAGGCCTTGGCTTCAAGGTAGTCTTCTACGCGATTTGTTTTCTCCGCTATTTTGCCTGCTGGATAAAGGCGCGGATAACGTCCCTCCACAAGCCCTTCTCGTCTCAACAGTTGGGCCAAGTCCCGATCCACGACTCCGCCCTTCTGTATCCTATCCAATGCAACCGCACGATCAAGCGAAATATTCGTCTTCTTCAAAAGAATTCGTGCATATCGCTCATCAAAAATTTTGCCAAACACCGTCACCTTGACTTCATCATCCGACAAATCATAGTCTGGCATCGGCATTGAGTTTTTCTTTTGCGTCATGTACATGCGCCGAATGCCAGAGCCAAGCGTATCAACCATCTTCAATTCCACCATCGCATCCACCAGCTGCTGATTGGGGTAATCTCGTGGTCTTGAATTGCCGTAAATCACCTTCTCAACTGATCCGGGGCGAAACTCCCCTGCATTGGCGAACACAACTCGGTCAGGGAACTCGGATACGACCACGTCACTACGCCGTGCATAATCCTGATGGGCAATACAATTGTGCAGGGATTCGCGAAGCACCCATGCGTCATACTGGGCGATGTCAACCGGGATGAACGAATCGTCTGGCATGACTCGCAGGGTAATGCTGCGAATCTTGGCCAACGCATCACGCGCCGCAAAGATAAACGGCAACCCAAAATGCTTGAAATCAAGCGTGTTGCCATCCTTGTCCATTAAATGCCAGGTAATGCGTGCGAATGCCGGGGCAACAAGGTGCGCCTTCTCTGCCTTGCCCAGCAGCAAAACGCCCGCACGCGTCAACTTTCCGTCAATCGCCATCTTGGCCTTGTTGAGGAAGGTCTCTATATCCCAAGACTTAGATTCCTCCGCACACGGTTCTCCCTTGTGCCTGTCGGCAAATAGTTCACGCGCATAGGCAATGGCCGCCGGATCCAAATCTTCAATTCCCGCTCCGTGGACAATATCCGCCGACCAATCATGCCCAAGTGTGCGATAGATCGCCGCCGCAATCTTGGGTTCCTTGGACAACTCAGTCAGAGCCGAACCAATGCGCACATAACCCATGCCACGGAAAGTGACCGGCTGACGATATGCCGCTTCTATTTCCAGAATCACGCCCTTCCGTCCATCATACTCAAACGGATAAAATTCGAATTCAAGCTGCGGTTTGAGCACCAACTTGAGCCAAAGGCGCAATGGCTGATTCTTCTCCGCCTTTACAACATCCGGATCAAAATCCGAGGTCTCGACCTCATGCGTCTCGTCATTAACTCCCCAAACGAGATAGCCATGAGTATTCCCCGCATAGGCGGCAACGTTCGACAGTCCCGAAATGTATTTGGCAATCTGCACCGGATCCTTCATGCCGGTCTTGAATTCAAGCCACGATGGTTCCGCCGCAAATTCGCGGAATTCATCCACCATCGCACAAAGTTCTGCATTCGAATATTTCATAACGCTACCTCTCCTGCACCATATGGGGAAAACGCCTCCTTCAAAATCGCCTTGCGCATTGTCTCACAGACGGCCACGCCCTCCTGCGCCTTCGCCTCCAGTTTCTCGGCCTTCGCTTTCGCCCCATCAAGCCGCGCCACCACCTCGCGCTGGACGAACGGCTCAGGGACATAGAACCGCAATGTCCTGAGTATACCCATTGTCAGATAACGAGTACCCGTGCCTTTTGATTTATCCTGTAGATATTGCAATAAATTCTCCAGCTGCGCCTGAAAGAGCTTATATTCCCAATCCGCGTTCTTTAACGTTAAGACATATGTTCTTTGATAGGCATTGAATTTGCCAACATAATGTTTAACATCATATTTCCCTGCGGCATTGTTTCCTGCTAACAAAAGAGCTTCACAATCAAATGCCCATTCATTAATCCTAAGAACTTCTTTCGAACACGTAAAGAATGGATATTTCCCGTCAGAGATCGCGCAATTAGAATCCAATTTCCCAGTTGTTGTATAAAAAACCTCATCCCAAGTCTTTTCGCAAGAGCAATCTTCCTCAAACACCTCTTTCAACTCGGCCTTGAATTCGGCCTTGGCGGTTTCGGCAAGGGCTTCGAAGCCCTTCTTCATCTTCTCCACCGCGGCAAGTTCCCGCTCCAATCGCGCCACAATCTCGCGCTGAACGGAGAGAGGGGGAAGAGGGATTTCAATTGACCTAACCGCATCTGATGTTGTGCTTGGTCTACCCGATGCCGGAACTAGAGAATAAAAATCAAACCCTTGGCAAAAGCGGAACAAATATTCAGGAACAATCTTTCCTGAAGGAACAACCCCAAAACAAGTATCAATATTCCAAAAGGGTTCATGAACAAGAAAAGGATTGTCCAAGGTTCCCTTACGACCAACTATGACAGAATGCGCTGGGCAACGATATTGCGAAGCACGCCCCATAATTCCACCAGTTCCATAAATCGGATATCGTCCATTAGGGTCTTCAACATCCTTATAATTGGCCCCTGCTCGGACCTCGCACACATCCCCCAGCAGGACCATAGGCCAGGTCTTTATTATGCTTTCTGCTTGAAATCTTGGACGTGTTTTGGCCATTTATAATGTTAATTATTTTTACAATTATTAGATTTATTGCGCATTATCGGCATTTTTGCGTTTCTTTCAACTCCCATTCGGCGCCGTCTTTTGGACATTTCCGGTGTCATGACGTCGATTAAACTCTGCCAATCCCAAATCAAAAATTTCACCTAAAAATTCAGATCCCTTTTTGAAGTCCTCGCTGATACTGTATCGTGTCCCTGATCCTGTACCAATAATATACCCAAGAATACAACGACGGCGCTCTGCAGGTTTTGTGCGCGAGCCTCCATCATAGGCAAAATTTCCACCCTCGGCTCGCTTGAATTCGACCTTGTCCTCCGACTCGCGGGCGTTCTTCAACCGTTCAATCGTCCAGCGCATTATCACGTCCTCCGTTCACATCCCTTTGATGATTTCGCCGATCTCGGCATAGATCGACTTGATCTTCGCCTTGCACTCCGCTGCGGACGGCAGCTTCTCTTCCTCGATGTTGGGGTTCACCACCGAAAGGTCGCAGGTCTCCTGATTGACGGCCTTCGGTTCAACCGTCCAATGCGCCGCGGTCTTGACCTTGCCACCCTTCGCCAGCTTCTCGAACTCCGCGAGATCGTCCTCGTTCAGCGGACGCGTCTTGCCGAGGGACACGCCCTTGAGGTCGAGCTGATAGTAGTTGATCGGCTTCTTCGTCTCCTTGCCCTTGCGGAAGAATAGGACAACCGTGTGCACGCCCGCTGCAAACACCTTCTGCGGAAGGTCCAGCACCCATTCCAGTTCACACCGCGCCAGCAGCATCTTGCGAAGCGCAACCGAGGCGTTGTCCGTATTGGAGAGGAACGTGTTCTTGATGACAATCGCCGCTCGTCCGCCCACCTTCAGCTTGGCGATGAAGTGTTCAAGGAACAGGAGCGCCGTCTCGCTCGTCCGGACGGTGAAGTTCTCCTGATCCGACTTGTTCACGCCCGCCCCGAACGGAGGATTGGCGAGGATCACATGGACGCGGTCGCGCTCCGAAAAATCGGCGATCTTCTGCGCGAGCGTATTGCCATAGACGATGTTCGGCGACTCAAGCCCGTGCAGAATGCAGTTCATCTGCGCCGTAACATACGGGAGCGCCTTAACCTCGCCGCCGAAGAAGGTCCTGTGCTGAAGGATGTCGTAGGCCTTCGGATTGTCCTTGTTGCGCTCCTTCATGTAGTTGAAGGCCTCGCAGAGAAATCCGCCCGATCCGCAAGCGCCGTCATAGACCTTCTCGCCGAGCTGCGGATCAATGACGCGCATCATCACCCGGATCAGCGACCGCGGCGTGTAGTACTGGCCTCCGTCGCGTCCGGCATTCCCCATTTCGCCCAGCCGCGACTCGTAAAGTACCGAAAGCTCGTGCCGGTCCTCTTCGGTCTGGAACCGGAGCGGCTGGATGAGGTCGATGACCTCGCGGATGGAATAGCCGCTCGTGAACTTGCAGGTCATCTCGGTGAAGATGGAGCCGATGCGATACTGGAGCGAATTCGTGTCGGGGTTCTCATCGCGAAGCCGCTTCAATCCCGGGAACAGCTGCTGCCGGACGAAGCTCAGCAATTCGTCGCCCTTCAGCATCTTCTCATAGTCAAGCTTGCCCTCGGCATCCAGCGGATATGCCCACTCGCTCCACCGCAGTCTCCTGGGCAGCGCCGGCTCGTACACCTTGCCATTCAGCCGCGCCTCAAGCTTGCGTTCCTCCTCGCGCGCATCAAGATAACGCAAGAACAGCAGCCAGCTTGACTGCTCCATGTAATCAAGTGAACCCGAACACCCGCATCCGGGCTTCTTCAAGACATTGTCAATCGCCTTGAAAACGCTCGCCGCCGACATCGCACCTTGCTCTTTAGCCGAATTCCTCGCCATCTTACGACAACCTCCGCATTTCCTTTTCGCCATGTTTCGTCATTTCACATTCCTTTCGGCAATAAGTGATGATTGATCGGTGCAAGAACCTCCTCCGGAACGTGCCGTTCCAGAATGTCGCGCTTGAGGGCGCTATCTGTCGATTTGCCTCTCATTCGTCATTCGCTTTCTGGGCGATAGTATACCAAAAAAACAACCCTCAAACGATCTCACAATGGCTGGCTTTGAGCTTGAAATGTCATCGTTTGCCCCCTTTGGAGGTCTTGCGAGGTGCGGAATATCTTCCCGACTCTGGCGGCGGCAGGGCGCGAAGCGCCATGGCCTCCTCGATTGCGGCGCGTTCGCGCTGCAATTCAAGGCGCAGTTCTTCTTCTGTAGGCAGGTTCAGATGGTACTTGACGGCGAACAGATTACGCTCGTGTTCGTTCAGCGTGTAGGCGATGACGGCATCGTCACGCTCCGAACCCAGAACAATCCCGACAGGCGGATTGTCGCCCGGACTCAACATTTCCCGTTCATAATAATGTTTGTAAAGTTGCATTTGCCCGATATCTTCAGGTGTAATCTCACCCACCTTCAAATCAATCAGCACAAAACACCGTGCGATGTAGTTGTAG
>JAFRDO010000093.1 GCA_017403825.1 Kiritimatiellia bacterium | reverse complement strand
TTGCGTCTTCTCCCGTGGACAAGGACAGACCTTGCCTCTATTTCATACTGCAAGGTGCGTGCTGAAATCTTATGCGGAAATCAATAAATTCGTGTACGAGAATCGTTGAACTGCGTTGCGTTCGCCTCGTCCAACTCCTTCCCGACTTTGCCACTTGAATTTTTGAAAAGTGCGGTTTGAGCCAATGTTCACGCGGGCCGCGTGAAAAAGTAGCCATAATTTTATATGACTACATTTCAGAACACCTTTACATTTGACTTCAGCGCCGTCAGCCCTCCTTCCGTGTAGATTGTCGGTCTAAGGCTCACTCCCAGCGCCGCGAGGATGCGACGGATGTCCTCGCCGGAGGAGTTCAACATCTGACACAGGCCACCGGGATGGCGCAGCACCTGCCAGTCGCGCAGGGCTTCGGATAGCCGTGCGCCGGACATGCCGTACGACCACTTCAGGTCTCCGCCGCCGTCCTTCTTCGTCTCCGCCGCCGCGACCTTCCGCTGGATGAGGCGCATCATCGTGAGCGCGATGAAGCAGACCAGGAGGTGGGCGTGGATGTGCTCCGGGGTGTTCACGAACACCGGGCGGGCCTCCAGCGTGCCCTTCATCTCGCGGAACTGGTCCTCTATCTGCGTCAGGCCGTGGTATTTTTCGATGACCTCCCTGTCGTCCATCTCCAGCTCCGACGTCGCGATCTGGTAGTAGCCCATCAGCTCGTTGAACTCGTTGAGCTTGTCGTCGTCGATCATGGCGACGAGCTTCGTCCCGTCCAGCACCTCGCCGTTCTTGCTGTTCACTACGTCCTTCTTCAGGAACCGCCTGAGGCTCCTCGACTGCGCCGCCGTGACCCTGAACCCCGCCGGGTTTGCCCTGAGTCTTTCGACGAAGTCCAGGAACTTCCTGTGCTCGAACGCGTCGCGGTCGTAGAAGGCCTTGCTCCAGTACACGACGACCTTCTCCTTTATCCTGCGCTTCCTCCCGTTCTCGTCGCACACGGTCCGCTCCCTGGCCCGGGACTTGTGGCGGAACTTGTCGCTCACGACCGTGTACCCGTCGGGCGAGACCGCCCACCTGCGCTCCGCGGCCGTGCTCTTCCTCAGGCTCTTCGAGACTATGTAGCCGTTGCCCGCGTCCGTGACGTGGCACATGTTCGTGCCGGAGTACATGCCCCTGTCCGCGACGAGTATGAACCGGTCGAGCCCGAACGTGTCCACGGTCTTCTTCATGGCGGGCTGCAGCGTGTGGTGGTCGAGCCTGTTGCCGGGGAACATCCCGAACGATATCGGGATGCCGTTGTCGTCCATGAAAAGCCCTATCTGCACGATGGGCTGCTTCCTGTTCTCCTTGCTGACGCCGAACTTCCTGAGCCCGACCACGGTCTCGGTCGTCTTCTTCCCGTCTTTGTCGGTCGCCTCCACCTCGACGTCCTCGTCCGCGTCCGGGATCTCGAAGAAGAAGTTCGTCACGTCGTAGAACACCGTCGAGGGGTTGCGCCCGACGCCGCGCTTTATGCACGTGTTCATCCTGCGGAATATCTTCTCCGCGTTCTCGTCCAGCACGGTGAGCGCGTCGTATACGTTGTCGGGGTTGCTGCTGCGCACAAGCGGCTCGTAGTAGCTCCCGTTCTGGTCCATCGTCGCGCACTTCGACGCGGGCTCGAGGAGCCTGCCGTACACGAGGAGCCTGACGATCCCCTGGAGGTCGTACCGCATCTTCGAGTCGTGCTTGACGCTCGCGAGGAGCTGTCCGAGGCCGAGAGCGGAGAACAACGGGTCGAGGACGCACGCGGCGAGCCTCTTCGGCTCGCCTTCGCACGCCGTGTCGCCGTCGCGGTACCTGATGACGTGCATGTTCGCGGCGGAGCCGCCGACGTATGGCGCGAGTTCGGGGATCAGGGGCGTCCCGTCCCTGAACGACTGGCGGAGCCTGTCGAGGTATCCGGGCTTCCCGTCGTCGTACTTCGACAGGGGGCCGATGTTCAGGACGACCTCCTTGATGATCGTCCTTCTGCCCTTGGAATTCGTCCCTCGGCGGCATCTCGCCAGCTTCAGGTACTTCGTCCCGTTGTTGTTTGCCGCCTCGATGTGCATTGCACCTCCCTTTATGTCATTTATGCGATTACGATATAATTATATCATAATCGACGATGCCATGCAAGGGGGAATGTTGATTTTATTGAAGATTCCTATCGCGCACCATACCGAACGCTACCGACAAAGTGGCAAAGTCGGGAAATAGTCCAGCGACTTGAAAACATGCGTGGGAAATGGTGCGACAGTCCGTAGCCCCGCTTGCAAACTGGCAACACCGGCCCCACGCCCACACTTGAAATTGGGGGAATCCCCGAACACGGAATCTGCCGCCGCGCCGCGCCGCTTTTTGGTATAATATACATTGTCAGAAACGGGAACGCATCTGACCTCATAGCCCTGCGACGAAAGCCGCCGCGGAGCGTGACAAAATCGCAAGAAGGGAGCAGTGGCGATGGCAGGCATTTTTGAAGTGGACGAGGCCAAATGCGTCAAATGCGGCGCATGTGTTCGCGACTGCGCCTTCCGGGCGCTTAAGATGGAGGACGGCGCGCCGCGCATGGCCTTTCCCGACCGCTGCATGAAGTGCCAGCACTGCCTCGCCGTGTGTCCGACTGGCGCCGTCACGTTCGACGGCATGCGCCCTGAGGACTCCGCGTCGGTCGAAGGGCTGCCGCTGCCCAGCCTCGAGTCTGTCGAGAACTGGCTCCGCACTCGCCGTTCCATGCGGCAATTCGCTGCGGCGGACGTCGATCGCGCGACGCTTTCGCGCATCCTCTTGGCGCTCGGAAACGCGCCAACAGGATGCAACGCGCGCTCTCTCACGTTCACGTGCTTCCCGACGCGAGAGTCGATGGACGCCTTCCGCCGCGATTTCATTTCCGCCATCGAACGTCATCGCGACGGAACGAAGCTTCTGCCGCGCTGGCTGGCGGTTCCCGCGATCAAGCTGCGCAAGGGAGAGGAGGACATGTTCTTCCGCGGGGCCAGCGGAATGCTCATAGTCTCGTCCGACGAAACGGCGCCAGGCGTGGCCACGCCGCGCGAAGACGTGACGATCGCCTGTGCGCAATTCGAGATGCTTGCGAACGCGGCGTGCATAGCGACATGTTGGTGCGGATTCCTGAAGATGGTGCAGCAGGAAATACCCGAGCTGCTGGAGCAGACGATCGGCCTTCGCCGCACTTCGCCGTTCTACGCGATGCTGTTCGGCTACCCTGCAGTGCGCTACGCGCGCGGCGTCCAGCGCGACTCCTACGCCCGCATCGACTTCCGCGGGTAGGGCGCCCCGTTGCACACTGGGACAACGGGCATCTTGCCCGTTGAGACACAGCGGTAGGGAGCCCCGTCGCGCATTTGGACAACGGGCGTCTCGCCCGTTGAAACACAGCTTCTCCGTTTCACAGATGCCGGCGTCGCGAAGACGCGCGCTTACCTCGCGGCGGTCAAGGAGTCGAACTACGTGGAGAACGTGACGCTGAACGGCCAGCCGTTCACCCGCGCCGCCAAAATGTCTCACCACTGGTGAGACATTTTCTTTTCTTTTCTTTTCTTCCTGCGTGAATCTTTCCCCGTTTTAGACGGGGATTTGGTATAATAGTCGTCACCATGTTGAGGCAATCTTTCACAGACTTCATCTTCGCCACGAACACGGACGGAAGCGGCAAGGCCGCGTCATACGTCCGCGCGCTCGACATGCTTGGCCCCATCTTGACGAAACACTACCCGAACCCGATCGTCGGCGGCTCCATGTGGCACAGTTTTTCACTCGCAGACATCCACGCCCTACACGAATGGATATGTGCCGAAATGAAGAAGGGCGCGGCAAGCCCCGTGTTGGCGGACTTCGAATCGCCGAGCTATTGGACAAAGAACTTCTGTTCGGCGGCAGTTCGCGCCTACGGCGAGTTTCTGGCGACAGAGGCGTTTGAGGATGGCATTCTCGCAAAGGTGTCGGGCGAAACCGGCGGCAAGGCCGTCGCGCAAAAGGCCGAGTCGCTGATTGACGCTACATCGCAAACCGACCTTGAAGCTCATCTGAATCTCACCGCGAAAGAAGGCAAGACGAAACTTGCCGCCGTCAAGGTGCGCGTGAATCAAGA
>JAFRDO010000092.1 GCA_017403825.1 Kiritimatiellia bacterium | reverse complement strand
GTCGAAAACACCATTCGTGAGACTTCCTCGTAGAGATCTCCCGTTTGCGCGTGATATACTGCAATCTTAAGCACAGCTCCATTCACCAATTTCTCTATTCGCCCTCTATTCAGCGATTCTACGTTTTTATGCATAAAGTACACACTGTGCTTTCTGGCCCGCTGCGGACAGAACTCTACGACATAAACTTGATTGGTTTGTTCAAAATCAAAGTTTTTAGGAAAAAACGATCAGCTCTCCAATTTTGTGTTGGAAGCAAGGACATACTCACATAAATCTTTCAGCGATGCAAACCGGTTCCCAAGATTCCCAGCACAGCAATAATAAAGTGGTAATTGCAAAACCCCTCTTTCGCATGTCTGACGGGGCAAGCGGCCTCGCTTGCTGACGCCCGCTGGCAGACCTCCACGGCCGAGGAATCAAGCGTCGGTATTATATCATTTTCGGCAGACATTCCGCAAGAGGGCTTTTGATATTTTCGGGGGGGGTAATTGCAATTATTTCGCATTTACCATTGCATTTCTGCAATATATATGATATAATACACGCATGAAAGACAAGACCGAAAATGGCATGTGCGAAACTTTTTCCAACCATTGGCTGACGATACAACCATCTCTCTTCAACTTCCTTGAGGACGAGGTTGGGGAACTCGATGAGGAGCAGAAGCTGTTTGTCCGCGTTGCGGAGTCGCTTGAACTGCGGCAGATTGCGGCACGGTACGGATGGTGCGGCAACGGAAGAAAGCCGTCGAGCCGTCTTGCCATCTTCAAGCTCCTTCTCATGAAGCACGTCTGGAACTGGCCGGAGACCAAGGACGCGCTCGGCGAAGTGCGCAGGTCTCCGGCGTTGCGCAGACTTTGCGGATGGGAGGCCAAGGCGGACATTCCGTCGGAATCGACGGTGTCGCGGGCGTTCGCCGACTTTGCCATCGACAAGATGGCCGACGACCTTCTCGCGAGGTTCGCCGGGAAGATATTCAAAGACCGCATCGTGATCCACCGCAGCATCGACTCCACCGAAATCGACGCCAGGGAACGCCCTGCGACGAAGGACGAAAAAGCCGATGCCGCGAAAACCGCCGCGATCAAGGCGCAGATCGACGCGAACGCGGAAGACTACAACGCGCTCGCTCTTCAGAAAGACAGAAACCTCGATACAAACATGTCCCTTCTTCCAACGCTCTGCGACTGGGGATGCAAGCGCAACAGCAAGGGCAAGACGCAGTTCTGGCGCGGCTACAAGCTCCACATCGCCGTCGCCGACGGCGACATCCCGATAGCCGCGTGCCTCACTTCCGCGAGCGTCCACGACTCCAAGGCGGCGATACCGCTCATGCAGAAGGCCGACTCGGTCGCGCTCTCGCTGTACGACCTGGAGGACGCGGCCTACGACGCAAGTGAGATTCGCGACTTCTCGGAGGCGAACGGCCATGTCGCCATCATCGACTCGAACCCGAGGCGCGGAGAGCCGAAGCCCGACGGCAGAGGCGAAAGATTCGTGCGCATCGTCCCTGCGGAAAAAGTGCGCTTCCGCAACCGTTCGGGAGTCGAGCGCGTCAACGGACATCTCCACGACGCGCACGGCGGACGCCACGTGAGGGTGCGCGGCCATGCGAAGGTGTTCTTGCACCTCCTGCTCGGACTTCTCGTCATTGCGGTGGAGCAGGCTTCCGCCGCGATGCTCTGCTGACGCGTTTCGCCTTCCGCGCCGCTGCGGCTTCCGCTTCGCGCTTTTCCAGCTCTTCAAGATCCCGGCGCTCCATTTCTCTCTCCCATTCGGGAAAGAGGCGCGGCTGGATTGTCAACCAGTGGCTCGCAAACCTCGGTTTCGCCTCGTTTTCGCCGTCGTCGGACATGTTTTCAGCCGCATCCGTCTATGTTTTGCATCGCGGGTTCGTCCCTCGCCCACACACCAATCACAAAACCTCGCTCAAGCGAGGTTTTGCAATTGCCTCAACAAATTGTACGGTTAACGCGGAAACGGCGAACGGCGCAGTAGAGCGCATGGTGTTGCTCGGTCTCACACGCCATCAAGCGAAATGCTTGTCAAAGACGACTTGATTTCCTCGTCCGCAGGAGGATCGCCGACCAGATATTCCACCGCTTCCGAGGAATCGATGTCGTCGAAATACGAGAGCTGCGCCCTGAACAGCTTCTCCGAAAACAACTCGCCGAATATCTCGTTCGCGCGCTTCACCACTTCATCTAGCGAGAAGTGCCGCGTCAGAAGGAAATAAAGGTCTACGTAGTCCTTCCATTTCGAGCGCCGTCCCAGCGCATACGCCTTCATCGCCGCGAGGGTAATGAGCGACGGCATCCTGAACACATTCGCGAACCTGTCCTCTGCCGCTATCTGAAACGGATACTGGAAGAACGTGATCTTCACTCCGTCGACCATCAGGTTCATCTGCTCCTCAACCCGCCGCGTCACCTGGCAGTCGCGGCACGAAGCGGAAATCCTGTCGAGGTTCTTCTTGTGGTTGATCGGCGACAGCTTGAACATGTCAAAGTCTATCGAACGCCGATAGCCGATGTGCAATGCTATCGCCGTGCCGCCGACGAGGTAATACTCGCGGCGGAACTGCGCCATCAGCGGCAGCAGCCTGCGCTGGGCGTCGTTCAACACCTCGTCATGCATATTGCCGCAATGCCAATGTAAAGAAGTGCCGGATTTCTGGGTGGTAGTTGCCCGCCCGGCGCCCCTTGGCGGAGAAGAACACCTGCGCAAGGCGCCTGGGGGTAAGTATCCGCTTCAGTTCCCTGTAGTCGTCCAGCGTCCCGTCATTGAGGACGGTCTCGACCAGCAGTTCGTCGCTGATATCGCGCTTGTCCTTCTCGGGCGTATACCAGAACATGTCGCTGTGCGCGTCTATGAAGCCTTCTCTCGTCATGATCCATCCCTTCGCTGTGTATTATACCATATTTTACCGCTCGCGGCATGGCGCGTTCCACGCAAACTGCAGCGCAAACCACCGCGGAAACTGCCGCGAAAACTGCCGGGGTTTCTTTTAGCCGCAAAGGACGCAAAGATCGCAAAGTTTTCTCTGCCGCGGAGATTACGGTGCGGACGAAATCAAACTGCCGCGGTGTCTACCCACGCACAAAGACAAGCTTATCTGTCATTCTTGGTTGCTGGCGGCGTCTTGCGCAACCCACTCGCCGTCGACCTTGCGGATGATGCGCAAACCGACATCCGAACTCTTGAGAAGCAGCTCGTCTGCCGACAGTGGCTCGACATGGAAGTGGTGATAGCCGCTCGCATCCGAGCACACATCGACAATCTTGCCTCCCTCGCGTATCTGCACGTGAACAATGCCTTGCACGGATTTTGCGCTATACTGGCGGCCATTCCATTCCTTCCACATCTCAGAAGGCTTGACAGCAAGACACAACGGATAGAAGACGAGCGACGCGACGACTAGAATCACTATGCACGCAGTATGGCTCCACCCGCAGGGTCCACGACCAGTTGCTTTTCTCAAAATCCAACACACGAATCCATCCAAAGCCCGAAGCAGGAATGACAACAGCAAGACCGGCACGCCAAGAATCCACGCATATGCCCATCCAAACGCCACTGCGCAAATATACGCAAAGCCATTGTCCGCCGCCGGCCCGGCAAATACGGCGACGACTGTAATCGCCCATCCAAACAAACTGAGCCCGGCCATCGTAACAAGCAGACGACCAAGCGGCTTCACCGATGGCGACTTCACCCAGATCAGCAAACAGAAAATCGTCGGGACGGAAAGCTCCAACTCCACCGTGACGAAATCGTGCAAGTCAACAGTCCCTAGAATATTCAACAAGTAGTTCATCTTCCATATTCCCTATCATGCCACGCATCTTAATCACCTGATCGGTTGCCGCAGGGGAAGTTGAAAAGCGGGAACCAAGGAAGAAATCCTTGCGGGTTATAATTGAGCAATCCGACCTGAACGCCTCCCCCGGCATTGAGAACGCCTATCTGCAGCCCTGGCAGCCATGGGTAAGGATCGCCTCCTCGATAGCCCCAATTCGATTCGACATTGAAAACGCCCGCGCTTATTCCAACATTGCGACCGGCAAGGCAAAGCAAGCCAAACTCGAAGGCCCAGTTAACCCTGCATACGTCAATCATGCCAACCTGCGCGAAATAGTTGTTTCGGATGCCGTTCTCTATCGCAACCGACGCCACCGCCGATTGCTGACGCAGATTCAGCACCCCCGCAGCAACGCCATATACATCGGCAGACCCCTGGACAAACTGAAATGGCCAACCCGAATATACCCCTAACTGAACAGGAGTCCATCCTACGCCAAGGAGTCCATCGTCTTGCTGCGGACTTACATCGACAGGAAAGTGCGCCCACGCCGTTTCAACGACAACGGCGCACAACGCCAAGATTGCCCACAACCGCTTCGTATTCACGACCCTGTTCTCCTCCTTATATGTCTACCTGGACGTCTGAGCTGGGATCAAATTGCGTTGTAGGAGGCTTGGCATAGCCCGGATACAGCAGCTCGTACAATCGT
>JAFRDO010000091.1 GCA_017403825.1 Kiritimatiellia bacterium | reverse complement strand
CTGCTATCTCGGCAAGTATCTCTGCGCGGGAACGGACCTTTTTCGATGATTTGCTTTTCATGGCATATATTATAGTATATGCGTACCGAAAGTGCAAGCGGAAATTTTGGGGCGCCCGCATAATTTTCTCGGTGCACCCCCCTCCGCGTCGATGTCTGCCGCCCGCAGGCTTACCGCCGCGCTGGCCGAGGTCTTTCCCGACGATCCGCTTCGCGGCGACTTCGCGCTTTTCGGCTACGGAGTGAACCACAAGTGACGTTATGCTGCCGAGAGAGCCGAAAATTTTGGTATCATATGCGCATGAAGCATCTGGTTGCATTTGCATGTGTCCTCTCCGCGATGTGCGCGGCGTCCGGCGGGCTTGACGAGAAGGCGGCCGAGGGCCGGCTCAGCGTCCGCGACTTCGGCGCGAAGGGCGACGGCATCACCGACGACACTGCGGCGATACAGGCCGGGCTTGACTATCTAGCGGCGCGCGGCGGCGGCAAGCTATACTTCCCGTTCACCGCGAACGGATACCTCATTGCTTCACCAGGACGCGAATACGCCGCGAACGGCCGGCTCGTCCGCGCCCAAATCGTGATACCGCCCGGCTTCGGGCACAACATTCGGCTTGAGGGCGAGATGCCGTGCAAGCTTCTGTATGCGTACCAGGTGCGTCCCAAAGGCTGTGAGAAAAACGGCTTCAGCCCGACGGTGTTCGGCTCCAACCGCAATGTCAACACGATGCTCCATTCCACTTGGGACGCGCCGGAGATCTCCGACCCGAAGGAACGGCCGTGGGCCGTGATCGCCGCGCCGGAAGGGGACGCCTGCGCCGGGCGGTTCTCGGTGTCGATACTGTCATTTGCCAACCTTGAGGTCAGGGTACACCTCGACAAAGACAAGATGTACCCGACGACTTCTGCCGTGAACTTTCACAACGTGAGCCGCCTCATCGTGGAAGATTCGCAGTTCTGCCTCGACGAGAACGTGGGCGACACGAATCTCGGCAAGGAGCTGCAGGAAAGCCCATGCAACACGGTCGGGCTGATGGCGTCCGGCGACCAGAACGACGACCAGATTTTCCGCAACGTTGCCGCGCAGGGTTTCAAGTACGGGTTCGTGTTCGGCGAGCACACGTGCGCGGAGCACCTGTACGTGCACAACACCGAGTACGCGATCTCGTTTGCGGACGCAACCCACCCCGCGATCATCAACCGCGTTGTCGCGCAGCACAACGCGCGGATATTCTGCACCCTGCCCAACGGCACCTTCGGGCGGCGCGCCGGCTGGGTTAACCTTGTCGTGAACGAGTGCGATTACGAGACGGGCGAAGGGACGCTGCCTGTTGTTTCAAGACTGCAGTACGGCGTCGCCGACCCAGAGAACCGCTTCCGCGGTTCCATCACATATCTTCAGGGCTACCCTGGAAACGGCAATTGCAGTTTCCCCGTCCTCGGAGGCACCAACCTTGTCTTGCGCGTCCTTGGCGGCGACACGCGACATTGACTTCGGCGGAGATTTATAGGATAATAACGGCAGCCATGAAGAAGGTAATAATTACAGTCGTTGGCAAGGACACGGTGGGTATTCTCGCGAAGACCTGCACGTATCTCGCCAAGGCTAACATCAACATACTCGACATCTCGCAGACGGTCGTCAGCGGCTACTTCAACATGATGATGATAGTAGACGGCGCCCGCTGCCGCAAGTCGTTCGAAGACGTCGCGGCGGAACTGGGCGAGCTCGGGCTCGGCATGGGGCTGAAGATACGCTGCCAGAAGTCCGAGATATTCGAGAAGATGCACAGGGTGTAGTCGCTGAAGTCTTGGGAGGCTTGCAGAAGGCATGATAAATCTTTCGGAAGTCATCGAGACGAACAAGATGATTCTCGAGGAGAATCTCGACGTCCGCACCATCACAATGGGCGTCTCGCTCCTCGACTGTACCGACGCCTCGCTTTCGCGGACGTGCGAGAACGTTTCCGCAAAGCTGAAGCGACTTGCCGGCAGGCTGGTGAAGACCGGCGACGAGATCGGGCGCGAGTTCGGCGTTCCCATCGTGAACAAGCGAATAGCGGTGACGCCCATGTCGCTTGTCGGCGCTGCGTGCTGCCGGCGTCCCTCGGACTTCGTGCGCCTGGCGAAGACGCTCGACCGCGCGGCGAAGTCGCTCGGCGTCAACTTCATCGGCGGCTACTCGGCCGTCGTCTCCAAGGGCATGACGCCGGCTGACGAGCTTCTCATCCGCTCCATTCCCGCCGCGATGGCGGCGACCGAGCGCGTCTGCTCGTCGGTCAACGTCGGCTCAACCAAGACCGGCCTCGACATGGACGCCGTCCGTCTCATGGGCGAGATCGTGAAGGAGACTGCGGAGCGGACTAAGGACCGCGGCTCGATTGGCTGCGCCAAGCTGGTCGTACTCTGCAACGCGCCGGACGACAATCCGTTCATGGCCGGCGCGTTCCACGGCGTGACCGAGGGCGACGCCGTGATAAACGTCGGCGTAAGCGGACCGGGCGTGGTGCACGCCGTCCTCAAGGAGTGCCGCGGAGCCGACTTCGAGACGCTGTGCGAGACGATCAAGAAGACTGCGTTCAAGATCACCCGCGTCGGGCAGCTCGTCGCGCAGGAGGCGTCTCGTAGGCTCGGCGTGCCGTTCGGCATAATCGACCTCTCGCTCGCTCCGACGCCGGCGGTGGGCGACTCGGTTGCCGACATACTGAAGGAGATCGGACTGGAGCACCCGGGCGCGCCGGGCACGACCGCCGCGCTCGCGCTCCTGAACGACCAGGTGAAGAAGGGCGGCGTAATGGCCAGCTCCTATGTCGGCGGACTTTCTGGCGCGTTCATACCGGTGAGCGAAGACCAGGGCATGATCGACGCGGTGAACGCCGGGGCGCTCACGATCGAGAAGCTCGAGGCGATGACATGCGTCTGCTCCGTCGGGCTTGACATGATCGCCGTTCCCGGCGACACGTCTGCCGCCAGCATCTCGGGCATCATCGCCGACGAGGCTGCGATAGGAATGGTGAACCAGAAGACGACCGCAGTGCGCATAATCCCGGTGGCCGGGCGGCGCGTCGGCGACAACGTGAACTTCGGCGGGCTCCTGGGCCATGCGCCGGTGATGAAGGTGTCGAAGTTCTCGTGCGAGCGCATGATCGCCCGCAAGGGACGCATACCGGCGCCTATCCACTCGTTCAGGAACTGACCGGCTTTTGGTATAATACGAAAACACGATTTAACAAACGCAGTAACAAGAGGAGGAGAAAATGAGAACGATTGCATTCGGGTTCTGCCTGGCGCTTGCAACGGCGGCAGCGATGGCGGAGAACGTAGTCAAGATAACTGGCACCGGCGCGGCGAAAACTGCGGTGGAGATTCACGTGCCCAACAAAGCGTTCGAGCAGTGCCTGAAGAAGAACCTCGAGCTGTCGGGGTGCTTCACCGTCGTGCCGAAAGGATCGGTCAGAGTCATCGGCACACCGGGTGCGATACGCGCCGAGGGCGGCGGCAAGGTCATCAGCTGCACGAAGGCGTTTGCGGACGACAAGTCGGCCCGCATGGCGGCCCGCGAGCTGTCGGACGCGATGTGCGAAGCGTACGGACAACAGAAGGGCTTTGCGAGGGACAAGATCGTGTTCCTGAACCGTGGCCGGGCGAAGAGCAAGGGCGAAGCAATGCCCGGCGAGATTTGCGTCGGGTATCCGGACGGGTTGGACGTCCGCCAGCTGACCAGCGACGGCAAGATGACGGTCTTTCCGCGCTGGCGTACGGACGGAAAGACGATCCTCTACATCAGCGACAAGAACGGCGCGCCGCAGATCTGGGAGATGGATACGGAGTCCAACCGCCGCAGCACGAAGTGGAGCTTCAAGGGCTCCCCGACCGGCATCGCCGTCTCCCCGGACGGCACGCGCGTCGCCGCCATTCTGTCGTTCCAGGGCAACCCCGAGCTGTACGTGCTTCAGGGCGACCGCTTCACACGCCTCACCAATACGGCCAATGCGAGCGAAGGCCAGCCGACGTGGAGCCCGGACGGCAAGAAGATCGCATACGTCTCCAACGAGACGCGCCACCCGCAGATTTACGTGATCGACGTCGCCACGAAGGCGAAGCGCCGTCTCACGTCGATCGGGCGCGAGAACATCGACCCCGACTGGGGCCCCGACGGACGCATAGTTTACATTACGAAGCGCGGCGGCGCACAGGTGGCGGTGATGTCCCCGGCCGATGGCGACTCCTCGGCGCAGCTCGTAACGGAGCCGGCCAACTGGGAGCACCCGAGCTGGTCTCGCGACAGGCGCCATGTCGTCGCCAACCGCGACCGTGCGCTGTTCGTGATAGACACGGAGAAGGAAGGCGGCGACGCGCCGCGTCAGCTGTTCTACGCCGAGGGCAACTGGATCTCCCCCTGCTGGATCCGCTGAGGCCCCAGGGCCTTCTCGGCTTCCGCAATCGCGCGGCGGTAGATTCGCTCCAGCTCGTCGAGGCACTTCGTCTCTCCGCGCCAGAACGGCACGGGCCCGAGGCGGCGCAGGATCGGCGTCTCAATCTTCATCGGCAAGCTCCTCGACTGTGATGCCACGCAGCTCCAGCAGAGTCGCGGGCCGTCGGGCGACTTCCTCGCCCAGGATCAGCAGAACGGCCGTGACGTGCTTGCATGGGTTGGCGTAGTCTGGGCAGGAACATGCTGTCGTCACGTCGTACGTGCGCGGCGCGAGCCGTCCGCCGGGAAAGAGGTCCAAGCCTTCCTCTCGGAACATCGCCTCGACTTCCATCGGCAAGTCGTCCGCCAGCAGCCGCGCGACGTGCATCGGCTCCGCGCGAATCCGCCCGACGATCCTGCCGTGCGCCGCATCGTCGGGCGTGCGGAAGACTATGTTCACCTCGTACGGTTCCGGACGCGCCCCGACGACCGACGCCGTGACGCGCGGACCCTCGATGCGCAGCGAAACCACCTGACCCGAGAGCGCATAGTTGCGTCCGCGGCCAAGCCGCGCGCCTAGCTGCATGGCCTCGATGGATTCGAGCCATCGTTTCGCCCACCAGCTGCGTCCGCTTCCGGTGCGCGACTCCTGGGCGCGGATTCCGGCGGCGAAGCGCGGTATCCTGACTGGATATCTCTTCTTGCTCATGCGCCAGCCGCCTCCAGCCATTCCGCCTCGGTGATTACCGCTCCGGCGACGCGGGCCTTACGCGCCAACAGTTCGTCCACACGCTCCTCCAGCGTGCCGACTGTGATCATGAGGTGAACGAACACCGTCTTTGGCTGGCCGATCCTGTGCGCGCGGTCTGTTGCCTGGTTCTCCACCGCCGGGTTCCACCAGCGGTCGAAGTGAATCACGTGCGTCGCCTTCGTAAGGTTGAGTCCGAAGCCTCCGGCCTTCAGCGACAGGACGAACGCCGTAGGTCCGCCAGCGGCGAACCGGGCGATCTCGGCCTCCCGTTCCGCGGCGGAGAGCCCGCCGTGCAAGAACGGGAAGCTGCGCCCGAAGCGGTCCGCGAGGGCAGTCCGCAGCGCAGCGCCCACCTTTGCGTACTGCGTGAAGACGAGCGCGGATTCCCCGCTCTCGAAGATGGCCTCCAGGAGGTCGCACAGCCGCGCGATCTTTCCTGCCCCGTCGCAGACGAGCTTCAGGCGCGTGAGCAGCGCGAAGACGTCGCCGGGCGCGTGCTCCTTCGCACGGAAGTCGGCCAGCTCCGCCTCGTATTCGGCGCGCTGCTCCGGCGAGAGCTCGCAGTAGTCGCGTATCTCGCGTTTCGGACCTAGCTCTGCCGCGATGCGGCTGTCGGACTTCAGTCGGCGCAGCACGAACGGCTCCAGCGCGTAGCGCAGGCGGCGTCCCGCCGCGCAACTTGCGTCTGCGGCGATAGGTCGCGCGAAGCGCTCCATGAAGGACTTTCGCTCGCCGAGCATTCCTGGGTTGAGGAACTCCTCGATAGACCAGAGGTCCTCGGCGGAGTTCTCGATAGGCGTGCCGGTGATTGCCACGCGACGTGGCGGAGTGAGTGCGCGAACGGCGCGGGCGGCCTGAGTGTCTGGGTTTTTCACCGACTGGGCCTCGTCGATGGCAAGCGCGTCCCATTCGATTTCCGAAAACAACGTGTAGTCCTTTACGAGGAGCGTGTAGCTTGTGAGCGTTACGTCCGCTGATTCCACCGCGCGGCGGAAGCCGCTGGCGATGTGTCGGCTGTCGCCGTGATGCAGGTAGACTTTGAGCGAAGGCGCGAACCTTGCGAACTCGTGGCGCCAGTTGGCGAGCAGCGTGAGCGGCGCCACGACGAGGGCGGGGCCGCGGCGTTCGTCCGCAAGCAGCCAGGCTATTGTCTGCACCGTCTTGCCGAGGCCCATGTCGTCCGCGAGCAGCGCGCCGAAGCCGTGTCCGGTCAGGAAGCGGAGCCACTCCACGCCGCGTCGCTGGTAGTCGCGCAGCTCGCCCTCGAAGCCAGGTATCGCGTCCGCCGCAGGCGTGGCCTTGCCGTCCGGCCGTGCGGCGGCGCTGCGCCTGCGCAAGTCATTGAGGAGGTTGCGCAGCCCGCCGTGCGCGCGGGCCTCGGAAATTTCAAGTCCGCCGACATGGCCGAGGCCGAGAGCGAAGTGCAGTTCGCTCTGCTTCTTGCCAGTTCCTTTCTCCAGTGCGCGAAGCGCCTCACGCAATATGCCGCGGTCGACGCGTATCCAGCGGTCGCGAAAGAACACCAGCGACGAGCCCTGGTCGAGCAGGAAGCGTATCTCTTCCGCCGTGACGGGTTCGCCGGCGACACGCACCGTGAGCTTTATTTTCGGCTTGGCCGCCGCGGTCGCGCCGTCGTCTTCGCCGACATCCGCCTTTGCGTCAACGGTTGCGGCGAGGTCCACTCCTTCGACCGCGTAGCCGGCGTCGCGAAGGTCGCGCGCTCCGCACCTGAAGAAGTCATCGGCAGCCGACTGCGAAAGGGCGAGACGAAGCGAACCATGTCCGTCGGCACGCAGCTCCCGCAGCGGACCCCAGACGTAGGTCGCCTGCCCCAGCGCCCGGAGCCCGCGGCGTCCGGACGGAACGCCGCAGGAGAGGGAGAGTCCGTCGGACGACGCCTGGAAAGTGAAGACGATGCGTTGCCGCGCTTCTTCGTCGTTCTTGGCGCAGCCGCTCCATGCCTCCAGCTCGGCGGCAAACGAGGCGCATTCGGCATCGTCCCATA
Source organism: Kiritimatiellia bacterium (assembly GCA_017403825.1). Classification (GTDB taxonomy): domain Bacteria; phylum Verrucomicrobiota; class Kiritimatiellia; order RFP12; family UBA1067; genus UBA1067. Next base: position 104,327 of record JAFRDO010000091.1, on the reverse strand, counting down.
CGACGAGTCCGGTGCGGGACCTGAGGGCCGCTATCCATGCGTCGTGAAGCGTCTCGTGGTGCTGGTCCTCCGCGTCTTCGGTGAGCGGCGTCACGGCGGCGCCGCGCACGTATTCGTCCACCCAGTCGCTGTCGGCGGCGCCGGCGGAGCGCCAGCGCGCGTGCCAGCCGTCGCTTTCGCGCACTAGGCACGGATAGAACCTGCCGGCCCTGATGACGTTCAGGGCCTCACGTTGTCTCGGGCTGAGCTTCCGGCTTTTCGCCATGCTCTTCCTCTCCGGCCACCTCGCCGAGCGTCTTCGTGCCGGAGAGGAGCGCCACGACCTGCTGCTGCACTTCCGCGAGGTTCTCGAGCCTGATGCGCGGGTCGAGTATGACGAAGGTGTCGCCCTGGCGGCGGTCCTCGTAGACGCGGCGGATTGTGCCGTCGTCTAGGGTCTTCGCGTCGCGTTCGACGAGTATCTTCGAGCGCTCTAGCATGACGGCCAGGACATAGACCACGTTCTTCATGGCCGGGTCGTCGAGCGTGACGAGCTGCCGGAGGAGCTCGCCGGCGTCTTCCTTCTTAAGTGGCTCCTTCTTCGCTTCCTTCACGGGAGCGAAGTAGACGCCGTCCCAGAGCGAGAAGGGCTCCCAGTCGCGAGGTGTTGTCTTCCAGCATTCGGGGTGGCAGTCGAACCGCTCGTATCCGTTGGCGACCTCGCGCAGTGCGCTAACCACCGGCGACTTGTCAACGAGCGGCTTCTGGCAGAGCGAGCAGAAGTGGCCGCGCGAGCGTATGTTCCATTCCTGAGACATGGCGTGACCTCAGCGGCGGACCGCTTCAAGGACGTGGAAGGTGGAGGAGGTGCGCATCGGTCGCACAGTCGGGCCGAACGCCTTCATGTGCGGCGTGTCGAGATGCGCCTTTAGCGCATCAATTGAATCCCATTTCTCGAGCATCCACATCGTGCGCTCGCCGAAGCGCTTCGGCTTGTCCCAGTCGGTCGCCGCGTCCTTCAGCAACGTGTACATGCGGCAGCCGTCCTCGGCGCGTACCGTCGGCACGACGGCGAGCGTCTTCGCCGCGTAGTCGGCGATGTCGGCGTCGGGCTTCAGGTCGAAGCGGCACAGTACGTACACGCCGCAGTCCTGGTCGTTCGCGGCCCTGAGCCGCGCCTTTGCCTCGTTGAGTTCGCCGCGGAGCGAGAAGATCATCACCGCCATGGTGCTGACGACGATGACCGTCACGATGGTGCGCATTATCTGCATGATAAGTCTCTTGTGCATATGTCTCCCCCTTGCGAACGTGGATTATACCATATTCTGCGCTCTGAGTTCCGCATTTCGGGCAAACCAGCGAAGCGACTTGACGAAAGCGACAGAATATCATAAAATGTCGCAATGTAATCTTGGAGGGATTGGCTGATGTCGTTGAAGATTCTGGGAACGGGCAGTTATCTGCCTCCCAAGATAGTGACAAATGCGGATCTGGCGAAGACGCTGGACACGTCGGACGAATGGATATTCGCCCATTCGGGTATCCATTCCCGTCATCTGGCCGGGCCGGACGAGAGCACTGTCACGTCGGCGGTTCGCGCCGGCCGGGCGGCATTGGCGGCGGCCGGCATCGATGCGTCCGAGATCGACATGCTGGCGGTCGCCACCTGCTCCCCCGACTATCTTCTTCCTTCAACTGCCAGCATAGTCCAGAAGGAGCTTGGCTGCGTAAATGCGTTCGCATTCGACATGGCCGCCGCCTGCTCCGGGTTCGTCTACGCGCTTGAGATGGCACGCGGATACCTCACGCTTCATTCCGGGACAACGAAGGCGCTCGTCATCGGCGCCGAGACGCTTTCGCGCATCGTAGACTGGCACGACAGGGCTTCGTGCATACTTTTCGGCGATGGCGCCGGCGCGGCGGTCGTCGGGTGTTGCGACGACGGGGTTGACGGGGTCTGCCATTCATATCTTAGGACGGACGGCACCGGCTACGCGCACCTGCTGCGCGAGGGCGGCACGCACGCGCCCATCGCGGAAGGGCCGCGCCCGGCGCCGACTCTGCAGATGTCTGGCAAGCCGGTGTTCCAGTTTGCCGTCAAGGCCCTGCCGAATGTCGTCGAACGGCTGTGCGGCGAAGCCGGCATCGCCACTTCCGACATTGACCTTTTCGTGCCGCACCAGGCCAACATCAGGATAATCGACTCCGCGGCGAAGCGCCTGGGCATATCGCGTGACAAGGTCTTCACGAACATCGACAGCGTCGCCAACACCTCGGCGGCGTCCATTCCAATCGCGGTGGACGAGGCCGTGCGCGCCGGGCGGCTCCGCGAAGGAATGAATGTCTGCTTCGTCGGCTTTGGCGCTGGCCTCACCTACGGTGGCATACTCACGCGCTGGCCTTACCTTTGACGGAGAAAACAGACAATGAAGGACATAAAGGAGCTTTTGCCGCACCGCGAGCCGTTCTTGTTCGTCGACAAGCTGGTGTCGAGTGACGCGGCCTCTGCCGTAGGCGAATACACTTTCACGTTGGAACGCAACTCGTTCTTTCGCGGACACTTCCCCGGCAATCCCATCGTGCCCGGCGTGATACTCGTCGAGTCAATGGCCCAGGTATGCGCCGCATCTGTTATTGCGAACGGGTCCTTCGGCGATCGCGTGCCGATCTTTCTCTTGGCGGCCGTCTCCGACGTGCGCTTCCTGCGTCCGGTGAGGCCGGGCGACACGCTGGTCACGCGCGCGTCGGTGATACGCAGCCGCGGACGGTTCCATTCGTTTGACGCGGAGGGCTTTGTCGGCGACGACAGGGTCGTCAAGGCCGTGCTCAAGTGCTTCGTCGAGGAATGAGGCGGACCGGTGCTGAAGACGGCGCGGCGGTGTCGCCTGCGGCCGAGCGTCGGAGGCGCCTTGTGGCGTCCCGCGCCCTGAAGCTCTTCGCGCGTCTCGGCTTCGACAAGGTGTCGCTTCAGGACATCTCGAAGGCGACCGGGGTGCCGCGCACCGCCCTCTACCGCTACTACCGCACCAAGCGCGACATATTCGACGAGGCCATCGGCGGCGCCCTCTCCGAGCTGCGGGACAGCATCAACGTCACGCTCGCGAAGCCTGCGCCTGCGCCCGAACGCCTGCTGGAGGTCTGCGACATCGTCGTCGACCGCTTGTTCGCGCAGCGCGACTTCCTGCTGGCCATCTTCAATTTCGCCTTCGCGATGGTGAAGGCCGGCGAGGACATGTCCGCACGAGTCGCGGGCTTCACCGGCGGACTCGTGCGTGCGTTCAACAGGCTGCTGACAGAGGGCGTGGCGGACGGCACCCTCCGCAAGACTGTCGATCCGCCGGTCTGCGCCGAGCTGTTCTTCGAGCTTATGGAGTCCCAGGCCTTCAACATAGTGCTGGAGCTGGAGAAAGACTCCTCCTCTGCCAAGCGCCGCTTCCGCGCCGCCGTCGCCGCGATATCGGCATGATACCGTGCAGGCGGAGCTGCTGCTTTTTATATAATATGACCAAACAACAAAAGGAGATTAGGAAGTCATGAAGGCAAAAGTTCTGCTCGCAGCGACCGTGGCATTCGCCGGACTCGTACTCAACGCTGAGTTCAAGGCGGGGTTCTCCCGCGTCGACGTAACGCCGCCGCTCGGCATTCCAATTCCGGGCTATTTCAATATGCGCATAGCGGACGGTGTGCTAGATCCGCTGGTGATAGAATGCGTCGCCGTCTCGGACGGAACGAACTCCGCGCTGATCTATTCCGTGGACGACGTCCATCTCACAAATCCGTTCTTCGAGAAGGCGTTCCCGGCGATCACCGCCGCCACCGGCATTCCGCGTGACCGCATCTTCGTGCACTCCACGCATACGCATACCGGTGCCACCGACTGGCCGCGCGAATACTACTCCGAGGAGCAGAACAGGCTCGTGCGCCTTTTTGCCGACATCCGCATCGCGAAACTCGCCGACATCGGATGCTTCGCGCTCGACGACATGGCGCCGGCGACGATCTCCATCGCCAGGACGGAATGCAAGGACGTCTCGTTCATCAGGCGCTATCGCATGAAGGACGGCTCGGTCCGCACGAACCCCGGGCTGACGAACCCCAACGTGGACTGTCCGCTCGGCACGCCCGACGAGACGCTGCAGCTGATCCGGTTCAAGCGCACCGGCGCGCCTGACATCGCCATTATCAACTTCGGTACCCACCCCGACACCATCGGTGGCACGAAGTATTCCGCCGACTGGCCTGGCGTCGTGCGCGCGACGTTCGAAAACGGCATCGGCGGCGGCGTGAAGTGCCTGTTCCTCAACGGTGCGCAGGGCGACGTGAATCACCACAAGCGCTTTCCATCGCCGGCCCGCGCCGCGCTCTACCCGGCGAGGAAGGAAGGTAGGAGCAAGGCCATCGCCGAATTCATGGGGCACGCCGTGGCAGGCGCGGCGATGTCCGTGTGGGACATCTGCGAGGAGGTGCCTGCCGGCACCGTGCGCGGCGAGGTGAAGGCATATGCGATGCCTGCCAATGTGCCGACCGCCGACGAGATCAAGTGGGTGGAGCTGTATGACGCCGGGCGCAAGGATGAGATTCCGCTTGGCGCGATGGAAATCAAGACGTTGGTCGGCAAGGGATCGCGCGTCCGCAAGCTGAAGGACGGTCCCGACCATTTCGACCTGCTCGTATCGTCCGTCGCCATTGGCGAAACGATTGCGTTCGCCGGCCTGCCTTGCGAGCCGTTTGTGGACATCGGGCGCGACATCAAGGCGCAGTCGCCGTTCCGCATGACGGTCGTCACCTGCCTCACCAACGGCAGCGAAGGGTACATTCCGTCGACCAAGGCCCATCACGAGGGCGGCTACGAAGGGCTGTCCTCGCGCTATGCCGAGCATACCGGCGACAAGCTCGTTGCCGCGCAGGTCGGCCAGCTCAAGGAACTGGCAAAGGCGAACGCCGCCGAATGACGAAAACGTGGCGGAAGCCCGCTTACGCGAACAGGACCGTCAGCAGTCCGGCAACGAGGCAGTATGGGCCGAAGAGCCAGAACCAGCGGCCCTTCAAGGACGAGACAAGCACCTTCAGCGCGAACCAGCCGACGATAGCAGCCACTATCGCGCCGAAGATGCACAGTCCCCAGGAAGTCTCCGTCGCAGCCGCTGCCGGCTCCGCTTCACGCAACGCCTTCAGCGTCTCGAGAATCGCCGCGCCCGCGATCGGAGGAGCGGACATCAGGAACGAGAACTCGGCGGCTTTCTCTCCGTCCACTTTCGTTGCGCGGGCGGCTGCAAGCGTCATGCCGGAACGCGACACGCCGGGCAGTATCGCGACCGCCTGCGCAAGGCCCATCAGGAACGCGCGCAGAAACGAGACGTCGCGGTCGCCTTTCGGAAGGAAGCGCGTCAGCGTCAGCACACTGCCGGTGAACATAAGCGCACCGCCGACGAAGGCCGGCGACGCGAACGCGTCCGCCAGTCTGTGCCTGAACAGAATGCCGACTATGCCGATGGGTATGGCGCTCAATGCGACCTTGGCGACGTACGGCCATTCCATGTGCGTGACGATCCGGCGGATCACGGAGAAGTAGAACACGAATACGGAGACAAGCGTTCCGACGTGCAGGAATATGTCGAGGCGCATGCCGACGTCGCCGAGCCCTAGGAACGTCTTGCCGAGAACTAGATGCCCTGAACTGGAGATGGGCAGGAACTCCGCGATTCCCTGCAGCACGCTCAATATCGCAATTTCAAGCATTTACGGTCTCCATTCCCATGGCGTCGCTCTCCCGAACCATCTTAATACTCCAGCTGGCTGCCGCCTATCGTCTCGCGCAGTATCGAGTCGCCAGGCACCGCCACGGACGACATGGTCTTGACCACCGATAGCAGGCGGATCATGTTGACGATTTCGCGGCGTTCGCCCATTTCCAGGCGCGCCCGCTCCAAGAGTCCGCCGGCGTATGGCTTAAGCACGGCCAGCTCGTAGGAGAGGTAAGAGTCGAACTCGGTGTCTGCGTTGCCGCGGAACGGCTCGATCCACTTCTTCTCGCCGGCGAGCACGCTCGGCCACATCTCGATCGTCCTGACGGGACTCATCTTCCGGAACTGGTTGTCGCGGACGAGGCGGCGCAGGAAGCGCGCGTCCACAGGGCGAGGGGTGATGCCGGCGAAGACATCGAGCGACGGCTTTGGCTCCACGAATATGCGGAATTTCACCGAGTCGTCGATGCCGTCTGTGAGCCTGGGGTTCAGCGCGTGTATGCCCTCCAGCAATACGAAGCCGCCCTTGCGTAGCGTAACCGGCTCGTCTGTGAAGATCGGGGCGTGAGCGACGAAGTCGAACCGCCTCCGCTTCACGACGTCGCCACGCATGAGCGCGTTGACGTCCGCCGACAGCTGCGCGATATCGACGCATTCGACGTGCTCGTAGTCAAGGTTGCCGTTTTCGTCGCGCGGGTTGCGCGCGTCGCCGACGAAGTAGTCGTCCGTCGAAAGGTGCAGGGCGGCACGTCCGTTCACCCGCAGCTGTGTCGCGATGCGCTTGGCCGTAGTCGTCTTGCCGGCCGATGAGCCGCCTGCGATCAGCACGAGGCGCAGCTTGGGGCGCCCGCAGATTACGTCGGCGATCTTCGACAGCGTCTTCATCTGGCGCGCTTCGGCCACGCGCACCTCCTCGTCAATGGTGCCGTCCTCGATGTGCGCGTTCAGCTCATCGCTCGTCATTTCACGTTGCTCCCCGACCAGCCGAGTTTCCTGACGAGGATCTCGTAGGGGTCGTAGCCTTCGAGTTCCACGATTCTGGCCGCCTTGCGCGACTTCATGACGTCGACCGACTTGCCGGCCTCCAGCGACATGACGCGCTCGCCGTCCGCGAACACTCCAACCTGGGCCTCGCCGTTGCCGCGCGTCCTCCGGCGTGCGGTAACGGTGAAGCGCACGCTGTCGCGCACCACGAGCGGACGTATGCCGAGGGCGTGCGGGTTCGCTGGCGTGACGACGAGCGCCCCGGAGCCTGGCACGAGGACAGGGCCTCCGGCCGCAAGCGAATAGGCCGTAGAGCCGGTGGGCGTTGAGACGATCAGTCCGTCAGCCAGGTAGCGGGCGGCGAGGCGTCCGTCGGCGGCGAGGTCGAGCCGGACCGTCCGCCCGGAGGCTTCCCTCGCCACCACTACGTCGTTGAGGGCGTAGCCCGCCGCACGGCGTCCGGAGCGGACTTCGAGCAGGCAGCGTTCCGATATCTTGTACTGTCCCGACGAAAGCAGCTTGAGCGCCCTGTCGAAGTCACGCCGTCCCACGCCTGCGAGGTAACCGAGGCCTCCGACATTGAAGCCGAGCGCGGGGATTCCGGGGAAGTCATGCACCGCCTTGAGGAAAGTGCCGTCGCCTCCGATGGAGATGACGACGTCCGCCGTGCCGTCGCTCGTGATGACGGCATGGCCGAGCGAGACGGCTTTCGCCTTAAGCCGTTCGCATTCGCGTTTGGCCAGCGGCTTTTCGGAGTTTGCGCAGAACCTGATCTTCACGGAGCTGCCTCCCGTCTTTCGGTTACGCCGCCAATGCCCAAGATGCCGCGGTACTTCGCCACGGTGCGGCGGGCTACTGGAATCCCGGCCTCCTTCATTTTTGCCGCAATCTTCTCGTCCGACAGCGGCGCAGAAACGTCCTCGTCGTCCACGATGGACCGCAGCGCTGCGAGCGCGGCGCGCTGCGAGATTTCCGCTCCGCCAGATGTCTTCACGCCGGTGACGAAGAACTTCCGCAGTTCGACGGTTCCTTGCGGAGTGGCTGCGTACTTGTTGCGCACCGTGCGCGATACGGTCGTTCCGTGCACCCCTACCTTCTCGGCGATCTCAAGTTCTGTGAGCGGCTTCAGCGCGCGGAACCCACCCTCGAAGAATTCCTGCTGCCTGTCGAATATCGCCTGGGCGATGGAGGCGACGGTCTGCTGGCGACGGGCTATTGTCTCGCGGAACGCCTTTGCGGCGGCGATGCGTTCGCTTACGTATGCCTTGGTCTCGGCGGACTGCGCCGGATCCGAGAGCATTTCCTCGAACGCCTTGGAAAGTGTGATTTTGGGCAGGGAGCGGGCGTCGGTTTCCGCAATCCAGCGACCGTCGCGCTTGACGGCGTGTATCTCCGGGTTGACGTACTCCACGCGGTCGCGCTCGCTCGGGTACCGCTGTCCGGGGCGGCCGTCGAGCGACCTGAGCGCGGCAAGCGCGGCGGCGTACTCCGCCTCTCCGATCCCGAGGCTGTCACGAATGTCGTCGTCGCGCCCGGCGGCCAAGTCGTCCAGGTGAGAGTCCACGATGCTCCTCACGCGCCCGCGAACCGTTGCGTCGGCGATGTCGTCAATCTGCGCCAGCAGGCACTCCCTGATGTCGCGTGCGCCGCAGCCCGGCGGATCGAAATCGCGTATGCGGGCGAGGACGGACAATATCTCGGCCTCGCTGCGTCCGAACGACATGGCCACATCGGGGATCGAGCCCTTGTAGTAGCCGTTGTCGTCCAAGTCGCCGACGAGCACTTCGGCCATCGGCCAGTCCTGTTCCGGCAGGTCGGAGGTCGGCAGCTGCGCGAGCAAATGCGATTGCAGCGTTTCCAATCCGACCTGGTTGTCGAAGAACGCCTGCCGCCGCTCGGCGGCGTCCTCGTCGAACCCGCGCACTCCGATCTCGTCTTCCTCCGGGTAGTCAGGCGGGGCGTCTGTCGCGTCCTGCTGCCGCTCTACCTCGGAGAGGTTCGTCTCTAGCGGACGCTCCACGTCCTCGATCGCCGGGTTGCGTGCCATCTCGGCGAATATCTCGGCTCGCAGCTCAGGCAGCGACTTTGCGAGCAGTTTCAGTCCCTGCAGCTGTTGCGGGGACACTGCTAGCGTTTGCTTCTGCCGCTGGCTCTGGCCGAGTTCTAGCGCCATCAGAGGATCTCGCAGGGCGGCAGGTCGCCGACGATCGGCCGCGCGTATTCGATGAACTTCGCTGTGACGTCGTGCCTGTTCACGGCGATGAACGACTTCGGCACGCTGCGCGTGAACTTCGCTGCTTCGGCGATCGGCACCGGTACGAACGCGACCTTGTAGGCGCGGCCCTTCGCGCGGACGATTGCGATTGTGCCCTTCGCAAGGTCGCCCTTCAGGGCGGCCCGCACCGCAGCCTGGCCCGCGGCGAACGCCTCGCGCCTGTCGGTCTCGGAGGCGACGCCGGGGAAGGAGCGCTGGAGGTAGCCGAACGTGTCGGCGCGGACGCGCTTGACAGCCGCGTTCTTCTTCAGGTAGGCGGCGAGGTAGTCGCCGAGAGCGCCTGTTCCGGAAAGCTGCAGGTTGCCGTGGGAGTCGTGTTCGCCGGCGGCGAACTTGGCCGCTATCGGCGTGCCCGACTTGTCGCGTATTCCCTCGGAGACCGCGCAGACGCAGCGACCGAACTTCTTCATCGCGGCCTTCACGTCGCGCACGAAGCCGTCTAGCGAGAAGGGCACTTCAGGGAGATATATGAGGTGGGGGCCGTCGTCTTTCTCGCGCCGGGCTAGCGCGGACGCCGCCGTGAGGAAGCCGGCGTCGCGCCCCATTATGATGTCGATCTTCACTCCGCCGAGCGCGCGGTTGTCGAGGTCGTCGCCCTTTATCGCGCTCGCCACGAAGCGCGCCGCGCTGCCGAAGCCCGGCGTGTGGTCGCAGCTGCGCAGGTCGTTGTCGATCGTCTTCGGAATGTGGTAGACGACGAGCGGATAGCCCTCCTTCTCCGCTTCTTCCGCGACGATCCGCGCGGCGTCCGCCGAGTCGTTGCCGCCGATGTAGAAGAAGTAGCCGACGCCAAGCCGGCGGAAGCGCTCGAAGATGGCGCGGCAGTCGGCGGCGTCCGGCTTGCGCCGGCACGAGCCGAGCGCGGACGACGGCGTGGCGGCGACCGCCCGTAGCTTTCTTTCGGAAGGCTTGCGCAGTTCGGCGTAGTCGTCGCCGAGTATGCCGAGTATGCCGTGGCGCGCGCCGAGGATCCTGCCGATCCGTGGCGACTTCCGTGCCTCCAGCACGGCGCCGACAAGCGATTCGTTGATGACCATCGACGGTCCGCCGGACTGGGCGATGACCATGGTGGCCTTTTTCGGTGTCGTCTTCTTCATGTCCCCTATTATATCAAATCGCGTCCGCTTCGGGGAACAATCCGGACCTGACTCACTTCGCTGGGCGGCGCTCCGCGGCGGCGGCGAACAGCACGTCGCCCGACGAGTTAAGCATCGTCTCGAAGCTGTCCTGCACCACGCTGATCACGAAGCCCACGCCGACGACCTGCATCGCCGTCTCGTTGCCGATGCCGAACAGGGAGCATGCCAGCGGAATGAGGAGCAGCGATCCGCCGGCCACGCCCGACGCCCCGCACGCCGCGAACGTCGAAAGCACGCTGAGCATAAGCGCGGACACGGCGTCGGGACGGACGCCGAGCGTGTGCGCGGCGGCCAGCGCCATGACGGTGATCGTGACCGCCGCGCCGTTCATGTTTATCGTCGCCCCGAGCGGCACCGACACGGAGTAGAAGTCCTCGTCAAGGCCGAGGTCGCGGCAGAGCGCCATGTTCACCGGTATGTTCGCGGCGGAGCTGCGCGTGAAGAATGCCGTGACTCCGCTCCGGCGCAGGCACGTGAACACGAGCGGGTAGGGATTGCGCCTAGTCGCGAGGAACACCAGCAGCGGATTCATCACGAGCGCGACGATCGCCATGCAAGAGACGAGTAACGTGACGAGCGACCCGTAGGTGCGGAACACCGCAGGGCCGTTCTGCGAGACTGCCGTGAAGACCAGCCCCATGATGCCGAACGGCGCGCAGTTGATGATGCCGCGCACGACGGCGGAAGTTGCGCCGGCCGCCACGGCCAGCCCGGCCCGTACCCGTCCGTCCCCAACATGCCTCAGCGTGAAGCCGAAGATTATCGACCAGAACAGCACTCCGAGGTAGTTGGCATTTGCGACGGCCTCTATCGGATTGGCGGTGATGCTTGCCATCAGGTTGCGCATCACGTCAGAGAGCTGGCAAGGGGCGGACGATGTTCCGGCGGCGGCAGGCAGGTCGAGCGTCTGAGGGAACATGAAGCTGCCGGCGACTGCGATGAGTGCCGCAAGGAACGTGCTGCTGAGATAGAGAAGGATCACGCGTCCGAAGCGGTGGTCCGGCCTGGTCTTGCCGGACGCAAGAGAACTCGTAACGAGCAGGGCCACCAAGACGGGCGCAATCGCCTTGAGCGCACCGACGAACAGGTCGCCTAGTATTCCGACGGCCGACCAGCTCGGCGCGGCAAGCGCAAGCACGGCGCCGACGGCGAGTCCGCAGGCTATGCGCAGCACGAGGTTCGTGCCGAGGTAAGCCCGCAGGAGACGCGCAAAGGGTGACTCGTTACTCATGACCTGCAGGCTGTGGGGGGCAGCGCCTAGAAGATGATGGCGACGTCTGGCAGCGCCTTGCGTATGCGCGCCATCTCCTCGGCGGAGATCGCAAGGTCGCCTAGCTGCAGGGACTGCAGCGACTTCCACGCCGAGAGGTTGTCCGGAAGCTTCGTCACGCGGGTACGCGAGAAGGAGACGTTTTTGAGACCCTTCTTCTCGGCCAGCCATGCGGGAATTTCGCTGACCGGATTCCCGGAGAGGTCGATGTCGGTCAGCGCCGGAAGGTCCTTCAGTGTCTCTGGCACGGTCTCGAACCTGTTGCCGCGCAGGTAGATGCGCCGCAGGGAGGCGAGCGCCCGGAGGTCCGGCAGCGACGAGAGCTGGTTCTCGTTGAGCCGCAGCCACTTCAGTCCCGTCAGCGAGGCGACGGCGTCGACGTTAGTCAGCTGGTTGCGGTCGAGGTTCAGGTAATCGATGGCCGCGCCGGCTGCGAACGCGTCGCCTACGCCGGAAAGGTCGCCGAGACCTTTCTCCTTCAGGTAGACGCGGTTCGCGGCCGGAACGGACTTGTACGCCGGTTCCGGCTCGTTGAAGCAGCCTGCGGCGGCCACGAGAGCCGCCGCAAGCGGAACAAGGCTGAGGCTACGCATTGGCCGCCGCCGCAATGATGCCGGCGAAGTCCGCGGCCTTGAGGGCTGCGCCGCCGATGAGACCGCCGTCGATGTCCTTCTTCGCAAGCAGCTCAGCCGCGTTGCCGGGCTTCATGGAGCCGCCGTACTGTATGCGCACGGTCTCGGCCGTCTCAGCGCCGACGAGCTTGGCGAGCGTCGCGCGAATGAGCGCATGGACCTCCTGCGCCTGGTCGGGCGTGGCGGTGCGGCCGGTTCCGATGGCCCACACCGGCTCGTAGGCGATGACGAGTTTCGCGCAGTCCGCGGCCGTCACGTCCTTGAGGCCGACGTTCATCTGGCGAAGGATCACTTCCTCAAGCTTGCCTCCGTCGCGCTCCTCGAGCGTCTCGCCGACGCAGACGATGGCCGTCAGCCCGGCGGCGATGGCGGCGCGTGCGCGGAGGTTCACGGTCTCGTCCGTCTCGCCGAAGTACTGGCGGCGCTCGCTGTGGCCGATGATCACGTACTTGGCTCCCGCGTCAAGCAGCATTCCCGTCGATATCTCGCCGGTATAGGCGCCGGACTCCTTCCAGTGGCAGTTCTCGGCGCCGACCTCGACCTGCGTCCCCGCGGCGGCGGCGATGGCGGCCGGCACGTCGATTGCCGGGGTGCAGCAGACGATGTCCACCTTTCCGGCGAAGTCCTTGGTGGCCTCGGCCACGCCCTTGACGAGCGCCGCCGTCTCGGACGGCTTGACGTTCATCTTCCAGTTGCCCGCGATTATTTTCTTTCTGCTCATTTTTTCGTTGTTCCTTTCGGTTTGAACTTGCGGTGCTTCACCCCTGCCTGCCGGAAGAGCTCCTTCACGGTATCCAGGAACGCGTAGTCCCCTCCGTAGACGACCTCGCTGATGCCGGAGTTGATGATCAGCTTCGCGCAGGTGAGGCAAGGTGAAATGGTGATGTATATCGTGGAGCCCTCGATGGCGTGGCCGTGCAGGGCGGCCTGGCATATTGCGTTCTGCTCGGCGTGGACGCAGAGGCACTCCTCGAGGTGCGTTCCGCTTTCCGACGTATGGGCGCAGCGCGGGCAGCCGCCTGCGAAGCAATTTACGACGCCGTGCGGCGTTCCGTTGTAGCCGGTGGAGAGTATATGGCGGTCCCGCACGACCACTGCGGCGACATGTCTCCGGGAGCAGTTCGAGCGCGATGCCACCACCTTGGCGATGTCCATGAAGTACGCGTCCCAGTCCGGGCGCGGATCTTTGACGGCCTTTGCCATGTGAACGAATATTATACCAAATTTTTCGCTGCCGTGCGTTGCGCGGCTGACGAATGAATGGGAATGGGTTAGTGGGCTGCGGGATTTACGGGTTTAGTCGCAGAGTTCGCAGAATTTGCGTCCGATTCCCGATTGTCGTCGCCTCCCCGCATAGAACTCGACATTGGCATTTCATCGACTTTTCAGCTGTGCGGGGCGACAATCGGAATCGTCTGCGGTTGTTCGCCCATGGCAGGCGGCGGCACCGTCGATGCCGTACCGGCCTTTTGAAACCGCGTTCAAGACCGATTGTCGCCCGCCCGAGCGCTTGGCGGTTGGCGTGCGAATCAAGGTCTAGTGAAGGCGGGAATAGCCGCCGAACGTAGTGAGGGCCGAGCGTAGCGAGGGGATAGCCGAGGGCGAAGCCCGAGTGCCGAGCGACGACAATCGGGTCTTGAGCGCAACCTCTGCGGTTTCTGCGACTACCGCAACCCAGTATCCTATTACGAATGAATGCGGGAGATGGGAAAAATACTGGCAGGCGGTTGAATCGCGCCATAACTGGCATGAAAGTACGACTTGTGGCGCGATTGGACGGTCGATATTGCCAAAGCCACGAACATTTGGCATGATATGGCGCCATTGGAGGGGAAAAGACATGGTTGGACGCAAAAGAGAATTTCAAATTATAAAAAGGGCGAGAGTCTTTCCCAGAACATCGACCGGTTGTTCTTTTCCGACAACGCGGAGCTTGGGGATGAGTTCACTAAGCTCTATCGCTCGGTGTTCAAGAATCCGGCTTAAGAGAGCCCGGGTAGGGCCGCGGCGGAAGTGCCGCACAGCATGAAAATAATGTGAAGGTGTTATTGATTTGAGAGAAAAAAAAGGGTATAATTCCTCACGAAACAACAAAAAGATACCTTGCGGGGTATCAAAATGTAATGGCGCAGTACGACGACATTTGCGAAGAGGCAATAGCAAACTACGGCCTGATTTCTACGGATCGGGCCGCAGAGCTGGGTGTACACCGAAAAGAACTCTACGATTGGGTTAGGCTGGGGCGCTTAGAAAAATGTGCTCGAGGGTTGTTTCGGATTGCTCATTATCTTCCGACTGAATACGACCACTACGCAATGGCGGTGGCGATTGTTGGCGGTGAGGCCTGGCTGTGGGGCGATGCTGTGCTTGCCATGCACAATCTTGCTCTTGTGAATCCCCTGCGCTACAAGGTCGCAGTCAAGCGCAATGTTCGCAAGGCCCTGCCGGAATGGATTGAGATAGTGCATAGGTTCAATGAAGCTGATGTCAGTGAGTTTAACGGCATTCCCTGTCAGAATCTTGCTTCGGTTTTCATAGACAGCAAGAACGCTTTTATGATGGATCGACTTCTGCAGGCAATCAAAGAGGCCTCTAATCGAGGGCTCCTTAACGTGACGGATATGGAACGGCTGAGAAAGGAGTTTCCACTGTGAAACGGCCGAATAACTATGTGAATTTGATCAAGGCCATTAACACTCTCTGCAAGGGGAAAGATGCTGTTCGCGCTTCTCGGGCAATGGCGAATGTCATTATTGGACAGATTCTACCCGATGGCGTGGTCAAGGGCGGTAGTTCTTTGATGTTTAGGTTTGGGGAGCGGTTTACTCGCTATACGCGTGATGTTGACACGGCTCGTGTCATGGAGCTCGAGGAGTACAAGGCGAAGCTTGGCGAGGCGCTTGCGAAGGGGTGGCAGGGTTTTACGGGCGAGCTTGTCGAGGTGCCTCCGCCGAAGCCGAAAGATGTTCCCCCGGCTTATGTCATGTTGCCATACGACATCAAGCTTAAATATATCGGGCGTCCTTGGCAGACAGTCAGAATCGAAATCGGACACAATGAAATCGGCGATGCGGATGATTGCGATTTTTATCTTCCTGACGAAATGGCTCAATTGTTCGAGCAAATGTCCTTCCCACGTCCGAAGCCCTTGCCGTTGATGAAGCTTTCGTATCAAGTAGCCCAGAAGCTTCACGCTGTCAGCGAAAATGGAAGCACCCGTGCGCACGACCTCATTGACCTTCAGCTGATCGCGCTGTATTCAAAGCCGGAGCTTGCGGACATTCGCTCAAAGTGTGTCCGTCTGTTTGACTATCGTCGCAAACAACCGTGGCCGCCCAAAATTGAAAGGGGCGAAGGTTGGGACGAGATATATGATACAGCTCTTGGGACAATAGCAAACAAGGCCGCCATTTGCCCGACCGTCGATGAGGCGATTGCATGGGCGAATGAGCTGATTGCGTCCATAGACAAGGCGTAGGATATCAGTTCAATAGCATTAAGTAGTTCCAATTGGGTGTGACCGGCGACGATGATCGCAAAAACCCTTGAAAAAAGGGTGTTCCGTGGGGCCTGTCCCCCAAATCCCAAAATCTCCGCGGTTGTCCGCCTATGGCAGGCGGCGGCACCGTCGATGCCGTATCGGCCTTTTGAAACCGCGTTCAAGACCGATTGTCGCCCGCCCGAACGCTTGGCGGTTGGCGTGCGAATCAAGGTCTAATGAAGGCGGGAATAGCCGCCGAACGTAGTGAGTGCCGAGCGACGACAATCGGGTCTTGAGCACAACCGCTGCGGTTTCTGCGACTACCGCAGTCCAGTAACCCATTACTGTTGACCCCTTGACGCAAGTAGGATATTTGCTATAATTTTCGCCGTTGACGCGGGGCGGTAAACCGCCTTGCAGTCGACCAAATCTCAGAGGGAAGCGGGGGAGAAATCCCGTGGACGCTGGGGTGGGTAATGCCGTTCCATACGAAGTACTACCACTATTTCAATGATACAGACGGCGCAAGGGTAAATTATGCCCCATCACAGGGCGTATTCTGCCCTGTGCATTGTATCAGCCTGTGGTAGGGCTTCGTATGGGTGCATGGGGAGCAACAGATACGCCCGCTTTTTATGCACGGAATCCTCCGGCGGCAGTCAGGGCGCTGCGGCAGGGGACATGGAGTTTTACGAGAAGTACATTGAGACGGTCACGGGCAACGACGAGCAGACACGTTTGTCGGTCGATGCCATCATGGGCCGGATGGACGAACTGTTGAAGGATCGTCCCGACGGACGGCTCTCCGGGCTTGTGGTGGGGCGTGTGCAGTCTGGCAAGACGCGCAACTACGTTGGCCTTGCGCTCAAGGCGGCGGAAGCGGGCTGGAACGTCATCATCGTTTTGACGAGTGCCATAAAGGCATTGGCGGAACAGACTGAAAAGCGCATGGAAAGGGATTTCAGGAAGTCTAGGGTTTTTGCCAACTGTGCCGCGCACCTCGACTTCCTGGGCAAAGGCGCAAATCAAGATGCGGAGATCTTGAGTGAGCCAGATGCCACATTTTTCTTCTGGGGAGTTGCGATGAAGCAGACGACTTCTCTCGGAAACATCGAAAGATGGCTTTCTGTCAACAGTCGATACGAGAAGAACATGCGAGTGCTTGTAATCGACGACGAAGCGGATAACGCGACTCCAGACTCGAATGCCGGCAATGAAGCGGCCGCGGAGGAGCGCGAGAGTTTCGTTCAAAGCGTGGCAGACGCCATGCTCAAGGAAGAGAAAAATGTCAAGAACGGGAATGGCAAGGGCTTTCGGGCGCTTTCCGAGTGGCTGGACGGTCTTTGGATGCAGAATGATTTCGACGAGGAGGCGAATACGCCGCAGGCGGCGTGTTTCCATGAGCTCAAGGAGTGGCTTGCATTGTCCAGGGCGCCAAGGGTAATAATCGACAATATCCTCGACTCCGACAAATACAAGCATCTGCTTGGGCTGGATGCGCTTGCCGATGAAAACGACAAGCTGGGAGAGGATCTTGCAGCGGTTGCGCGGCGGTTTTTCAGCGGGCGCAGCGAGCTGCGCTCTCCCGGCGCGTTCGTCAGGGCGCTGCAGTCCGTCTTTGCGATAGCCAAGGGGCGCAGCCGCATCAACAAGGCCATCATATCGCTTGTGGACAAGCCCAGTCCGGATGCGACAGACTACATACACCACTTTGAAAAGTGCGCATACATCGCCTACACCGCGACCCCTTACGCCTGCATTCTGAACGAGCGTCCCGACCAGACGACCATCTATGCGGATTTCATCTACTCGCTCGGCAAGTCGCCCAAGTACTTCGGCCTCGACGAGATATACGGGCAGGACATCAGGAACGCAACGTCCAGAATGGACATTGTCCGCTCGATTCCAGACGAGGAGGAGGGCGGAATACTTGCGCCGATAGAAGGCGCACGGAAGTACGTGGGTTCTGATGGCAAAGAGCGGCTCGCCGCATCTTCCGTCAGGATAAAGGACAACCTTGATTGCGTCTGGGAAATTCCGGTGCCGGCCGAAGACAGCGAAAGATTTGACGACGACGAAGATGATGATGACTGCTGCGAAGACTATGTGGACATGAAGATGCAGGGGACCTGGCAGACGCTCAAAGATTCCATAGCTTGGGCGTTCTGCTGCGCTGCGGCGCGGAGATGGCGGCGAATCAATGTTCCGCGTGATGACGGCGACGTGTCAGGAAGCGGAGGAACGGCGCAAGACGCGCCAATCGACGAGCGCTGGACCACGATGCTTTTCAACATCTCTCAGATGCGCGTCATTCACGACAAAACGGCCGAGCGCCTGAAAAACTACCTGGACTGCCGCCTGGCGGACAAACGTGCCGTAACGAGCTTCACCAGAGAATGCAAGGCCTTGTGGAAGCGTGAGACGAGCCGCTTTACCATTGACAAGTTCGATGCCCTCTTCCAAGGTTCCGCCGCCAGGAAGGAGACATACGGCGAAGTCGGCGCCGTCCCGCCATGGGAAGCGATAGAGGAGCATTTCAGGTACTTCCTGCGAAAGCAGAACCGCCATGTCATAGTCATCAACAGCACAGGCAGGGAGACGAAGGAGAACCAGTCGTTCTACACGCAGTCTTCCGACAACAGGCTGGGCACGCTGAGGGGCGACCATCTTTGGTTCATCTGCGGCGGCAACACCATTGCGCGAGGCTTGACGCTGGAGGGCCTTGTCGCCAGCTACTTCGACCGGGTGAAGAAATCCGTAGCCGTGGATACCATGACGCAGATGGGACGGTGGTTCGGCTACCGCATCGGCTACGAGCTCCTGCCGCGCGTGTGGATGACGCCATATTCCGTGCGGGAATTCAAGTATACGGCGATAGTCGAAGACAGGATGCACGCAAGCATTGCGGACAACTTCGCCAACAAGTCGTCGCCGTGCGACTGTGCGAACTACCAGATGGTCTATTACTACGGACGGAAACTGTCGGGCCGTGCAAAGGCGATGCGCAAGCTCGATGTCGGCGTAGGCACATACGGCTCTACGAACGAAATTTCCATCGACAGGACCGATGCGGAGGACGTCCTGAAGCATGTGCGTCGTTTCATGGCCGAACTCCAGGTTTCGTATGCGCTCACCCGCGAAGAGCAGAAACGGCGCGAGCGCGAGTGCCTGTACGGGCGCACTCCGCTCTGGCGCAACGTGCCGAAGGCGAGAATCGCCTCGTTTCTCGAAGACGTCGCCGTCTGCTCGCCTGACAGCACAAGGAGACTGCTCAAGTCATTGGCGCGTGAGGCTGCCAATGACGCGCCTTCCGCCGTCTGGGACGTGGTCGTGGCCGAGCCCGCCAATGCCAAGGGCGGAAGGGTTTGCGACATCGGCGGTCCGCGCCGCTATGCGCTTGGCCGCCCCAGCGCAACGACCGTCGTGAAAGGCGTCGCCCGCTTCTCGGCCGCAAGGTTGCACATGCCGTATTACGCCGACATACCGACCAGGGCGATAAACGCAATGGATTTCAAGGTCCTGCGGGATCACCTCGACAAGGACATAATTCCGTCCATTGCGAAAGAGCTGGAGAACGGAGCAAGGATGCCGAAACTCGAGAAGGCGCTTGCGCCGTACGGCAAGGGAACTCTCAAGGAGCGTTTTGCCATGTTCATGATGGAAATGGACAGGGAGCCGTACGAAAAAAGCGTTCCAGAGGGAATCCACGGCAAGATCAGGGGCAAGCTGGAGGGCTTCCGCAACCGTTCGAGTTCGGAGTACATGGAGGCCGTCCACAAGTTGGCGGGCAACTGCAAGCCAATGCTCCAGATATACCTTATCGAGCCTCCGAAGGAGGCGAAACTCGGAAACCTGCCGCTCGTGGCGCTGGCGTTCTACTGGCCTGCGCACGAGCCGGACAAGTTCCTTGCCGTGACGACCGGGCTTGAAGAGACTCCGCCCCCGCCGTCGCCCCGCAAGTTCTACAGGGTGGTGGAGGAAGTGCTGGCGGATTGGGATTTCCCGATGGCGACGAAGCGGCTCAGGAACACTGTCATCGAAAGGCTTTGGCCGAGTTGCACGGCCAGTTTCTTCGATACGCACATCGCGAAGATACCTGAGGGCTGGAAATACGAGGCTGTGCCCAAATGCAACGCCTACATGCCGCAGGGCTGGGGCGCGGCAACGTCCGTCAACAAGAGGATGGCGTTTGCCCTTTGCGAAGCGGCGATAAATCTTCTGCGCAAAGACAGCAAAAAGCACAAGTCTTCGGATGTGTTCGCAAAGATCCTAGAAGACCCGAAACTCGGCGATTTCTTCAGGGCCAACGATCCGAATGACCTTGCATACTTCAATGGCCTGCTCACGGGCCGTTTCCTTTCGGAGAACGGAATCAAGAAGACATGCGGCAGGCCGATTACGCTCCAGTATCAGGGCTGAAAGGCTTGTTCGCGATGGCCGCGCAGGTGGAAGCGAAGCGTGTCGCATTAACATAGAATCAGGAGCGAAAAAATGAAAGCACCCTTACAGAAACTTGAACTGAGGTGGATAGGGAAGGAGAAGCGTGCGAGGCTAGAGCCTCGTGTGCTTTTGGAGGATGTCGGGAAGTCGCACCATGCTGGGGTACGGAGGCGTGACGGGAAGGACATCTTCGACAACATGCTTATCCACGGCGACAACCTGCTTGCGCTGAAGGCGCTGGAAGCGGAGTTTGTCGGGCGCGTCAAATGCGTATACATCGACCCGCCGTATAACACTGGCAATGCCTTCGAGCATTACGACGACGGGTTGGAGCATTCCATCTGGCTGGGGCTGATGAGGGAACGTCTGGAACTGCTACAAAGACTCCTATCTAATGATGGAACCATCTGGATTACACTGGATGACAATGAGGCGCATTATTGCAAAGTGCTTTGTGATGAAATATTTGGGAGGGAGAATTTCATAGCAGACGTAATATGGAATTCACGCAAGTCCGTCTCAAATGATGCAATCCTATCTTTGAACACTAACCATAACCTTGTTTTTGCAAAAGACAAAGAATGTGTCCGAGCATTGGCGAAGAAATCTGTTCTGTTTAAGGGGCCTGTTGATGAAAGCAAGTTTTCCAACCCAGACAACGACCCTCGGGGACCGTGGACAGCAGACCCGATGGACGCACCTAATATAAGAGCGAACTTGACCTATCCAATAGTCAATCCGCAAACAGGAGAGCAGCACCTCCCTCCCCGAGGGAGGCACTGGCGAATTTCTCAAGAGAAATTCGCCAGTGCCTTGGCAGACAATAGAATCGTGTTTGGCAAGACGGGGAACTCCAAACCTCAGCTCAAACGGTTCTTATCGGAATCGGCAGGGAAAGGGTCTGTGATGACAACCCTATGGGCTGATGTTGATACAACCACTAATGCGACAAAGCATTCGCAACAGTTGTTTGAGAATTACTTTTCAAACCCCAAGCCAGAGAACTTGATAGAGCGGATATTGACTCTTGCCACCAACCCTGGCGACTTGGTGCTTGATTCGTTCCTTGGTTCTGGCACAACTGCCGCGGTCGCGCACAAGATGGGGCGCAGGTGGATAGGGATTGAGCTTGGCGACCACTGCTACACGCATTGCAAGGTGCGGCTGGACAAGGTGATAGACGGCGAAGATGCGGGCGGCATCACGAAGGCGGTGGGCTGGAATGGCGGCGGCGGGTATCGGTTCTTTGAGCTTGCACCGACTCTCATCACCAAAGACCAGTGGGGGCAGGAGGTCATCAACCGCGACTACAAGCCTGCCATGCTCGCGGAGGCGGTCTGCAAACTGGAAGGCTACTCCTATGCGCCGAGCAAGGAGCATTACTTCATTCACGGCCACGCCACGGAGAAGGCTTTCATCTACGTGACCACCAACTTCATGCGCAAGAAGAACCTCGCCGCCATAAGCGAACGTCTGGGCGCGGGTTGCCAGCTGCTCGTCTGCTGCAAGGCTTTCGACAAGGCGGCGGCTGACTGCTTCGAGAACCTGTCCGTAAAGAAGATTCCCGATGCGGTGCTGAAGAAGTGCGAGTGGGGGCACGACGACTACAGCCTCAACGTCCAGAACCTCCCCATCGCAAGAGAAGAACCAAAAATAGAGCAAATGGAAATGATGGAACTGATATGAAAAGGGTAAAGAAGACAACGGAGCCTCAAGCGTCCTCGGGCCCTGCCAATGGCAATGAAACATTAAGGGATATCCGAAATCGCCTGAGCCTGCGCAAGCCGCAGGCCGATTCGCTGGAGATCCTGGCGAAGATTGCGGAGGTCGGCGTGCTCAAGAAGAATGCCGATACCGCCGTGCAGCTTAAGGCGGTCAAGGCGATAGCGCCGAACGTAACTGCTTTTGACCGCGACTTCTGTTCGCTCTGCTTCGCGCTTGCAACCGGCGTCGGCAAGACGCGGCTCATGGGCGCATTCATCTCATATCTCCACGAGGCGCGCAAGATGCGCAACTTCGTGGTCATCGCGCAGAACCTTACGATCTACGAGAAGCTGATAGCTGACTTCACCCCTGGAACGCCGAAATACGTGTTCAGGGGAATAAAGGCGTTCGCGGCGAATCCGCCCGTCATCATAACCGGCGAAACGTACCAGTCCGGCAAGGGCGTGCAGACGAGCGACCTCCTTGGGGAAACGGTCGTCATCAACATCTTCAACATCGCAAAGCTGACGGCGAAGGACAAGGGGCATCTTGCGGCGGACGACGCCAAGGCGAAGGTCGCGAGGATCCGGCGGCTTGTGGAGACTATCGGGCAGAGCTACTTCGACTATCTGGCGGGCCGGGACGACCTTGTCGTGCTGATGGACGAGTCGCACCGCTACCGCGCGGAGGCGGGCATGGCGGCGATAAACGAGCTGAAGCCGGTCCTTGGAATCGAGCTGACGGCGACGCCGAGGGTCATAAGGGGAACGAGAGAGATTCCGTTCAACAACATCGCCTACGAATACACGCTCGCCGAAGCGATGCGCGACGGGTTCGTGAAGGAGCCGGCCATTGCGACGCGCATGGGATTCAACATAACGGACTACGTGAAGGATTCCGACGAGCTGGAGCGGCTCAAGTTGAATGACGGAGCGCTGATCCACGAGAACACGAAGGCGGCGCTTGCGAATTGGGCGCAGAACCACAACCGCGATGTCGTCAAGCCGTTCATGCTCGTCGTCGCCGGCGACAAGGCTCATGCGGACGCGCTGGAGGAATATATGGCGAGCGACGCTTTCCGCAAGGGCGCCTACGAGGGCAAGATCGTCAAGGTGTATTCCGGAATGAGTGCGGAGATGGACGCGAAGATGGTCGGGCAGCTGCTTGAGATCGAGAAGCCCGGCAATCCTGTGGAGATCGTCATTCACGTCAACATGCTGAGCGAGGGGTGGGACGTCACCAACCTCTACACGATCGTGCCGTTGAGGGCGGCCAATTCGGTCAATCTGGTCGAGCAGTCCATCGGCCGCGGGCTGCGTCTTCCGTACGGCGAGCGGACGGGCGACGAGGCGGTCGACACGCTTACGGTTGTCTCGCACGACAACTATGCGGCGGTTATTTCCAAGGCGAGGGAGCGGAAAGGCTTTCTGTTCAAGAGTTACGTTATCGGCGGAAACGTGCCGGCTGCAGGCAAGAAAGTCGAGCCGATCACGCCCGCAAACAAGGCCTTGGCGGAGGCGGCGAAGAGCGGGAAGCGCAAGGGAGTGTATCTTCCTGACTGCGCGGGAATTGGCGAGAAGGAACTGACTAAGGAGACTGGCGAGGCGCTGGAGGCGGTAAACAGGGTAGTCGAGGAGCGGATGGATGCGCTAAAGGGCTGCGACCTTGCAGACAAGGCGACGTTTGATGCCGTCGTCAAGGCTGCGGTGAAGGAGGTGCGGGAACAGACGGGGGAAACGATTCAGAAGAAGGTCGTTGAAAAGGCGTGCATGGTGGTAGAGCAGACGACGATCGCGATACCGAGGGTCGAGGCGGTGCCGAAGGGCGTGGTCGTGCAGGGGTTCAAGCCGTTCAGGTTGGATACTGCGCCGCTGAAATCGCTCAACCCGGTCGACAGCAGGCTTCGCGTCACGACGATCCGCGAGCAGAAGCATTTGAAGTCGATCGTTCGGGAGGCCGGTTCAGGCGACAGGGCGGAGAACTATCTTGCAACGCTGATCGGGAAATTGCGTGAGGCGGAGGAAATCGACTACGAGGGCAATGCCAAGCTTGTCGTAAGCCTTGCGAAGGAGGCTGTAGATTTCATTTCAAGGCATTTCGAAGGCGAAGTGGCGGCTAACGTCCTGATGAACAACGCGGCGAAGGTCGCGTCCGTCATCAGGAGCCAGCTGGAGGCGCATGCCGTTTACAAGGACGCCGAATACGAGTTCAAGGTTACGCCAGGATGCGTCAAGCTTGGGCTTTCGAGCGCGCTGATGCTGGAGACGGAGCCTGTACGCGACTTCAGAACGCCGATCAAGGCCGGCGAGAAGAGCCGCATCAAGTCGATGGTGTTCGCTGGGTTCCGGAAATGCCTTTACGAGAAGCAGAAGTTCGACAGCAACCCGGAGCGGATGTTTGCGCAGATGATCGAAGATGAGAAAAGCGTCCTGAAGTGGTTCCGTCCTGACTTGAGCCGCTTTTCGATTCGGCGCAACAATGGCGAAAACTACTTCCCCGACTTTGTCGTCGAGACGCGGAAGATGAAATACGTATGCGAAGTCAAGGCGGATTCCAATGCGAACGATTCTGACGTCATCGACAAGTGGAACGCTGCGGTTGCGTGGTGCGAAACCGTGTCGGCGGCAGAGCGCGCGGCGGGACGCAAGGAATGGCGCTACGTGTTCATCAAGGAGAGCCAGATAGACGAGGCTATGACGTTCCGCGTGGCAATCGCAAAGTTCGTAGAGACCGCAAGAAGAAAATAACTGGCGCGAGTTTTTCATATACCGTGAGGCGCGCGATAGGAATAATTGCTAACTCGTCAAAACGTGATAACAGCGTTTCGGATTGCTTAAAGACGTGCCAAATGCCTGCTTGTGAAGTGCTTAAAAACGTGCCAAATGCCTGCTTGTGAAATGCTTAAAGACGTGCATAGAGGGATGTCATGGAGAAGGGCGGCATACTGCATTTGCCGCTCTATATGGCGTCGCTGTTATAGGGAACTTGGGCAAGAGGGAAATCGCATGAAGTTCAAGACGGCCTCACAGGCGGCAAGGTGCGCTATCACGAGGTGACTGACTACCAGATGATGTTGCGGGGTGAGCGGCGGGTTTCAGGATCCACAAACGGGGACATTCCCAACTCTTCAACCGATAAGGGCAGTGTCTCAGTTGGCAAGAGGGTATGCGAAGAAGTGGCGGACGTGTCGTCTCCGCCTGTGGGTGAAATTCCAAGCCGATGAGCGCTGAAACACGGAGCCCAATGAGAAATAGGCTCTTGAGTGTATTCTGCACCGGTCTTCGACGGCGAAAGTCCCACCGCGAACTTGCCCTCCCCTTTCCTGGAGGGCTGCCCGTCAAAATCCGCGTCGTCAAGAGCTGCGTCCGCCTCTTCCTGCTCACGGTAGCGCGCTTCGTCCTCGGCCGTCCAGGGCGACTCGACCGCATCTTTATTCGCTGCGGCAAGATTTCCGATCTGCCTGTCGGCGTCAAACCCGGCATTCGTCCTGCGGCGCTTGCCGAATTTCGAGTATGCGAAGTTGT
Source organism: Kiritimatiellia bacterium (assembly GCA_017403825.1). Classification (GTDB taxonomy): domain Bacteria; phylum Verrucomicrobiota; class Kiritimatiellia; order RFP12; family UBA1067; genus UBA1067. The sequence continues at coordinate 79,155 of JAFRDO010000091.1, read as the reverse complement.
CCGTGGGGTCGTTGACGTCCACTCGCGGATCTATGAACCTCACCTCGCCTGTCTCAGCATCGAGAAACGTGTTGCGCCCTGGCTTGAAATCGTAGACTGCGTAGGCCTCGCTCGCCGCGACCATCTTCGCGCTCTCGACGGCGTCGCCCGAACTTGATCCGGACGGAGTATCGCCGTTGTCGTAGTAGCCGCCGGTTGTGTTGAACTTCTGCCCTGTCTTCTTGAGCGCCTGAAGTATGTGCCCCTGGCTCGGCGCAATGATGTTACCGTCCGAGTCTCTCTTCGGAGTGACGAGCGGCTGTTCGAGTATCATGTAGTACTCGTCAAAGCCTCGCTCGTTCTTCCAGACGGCTATGTCCTGCAGCCGGTAGGCGTCTTTCGGGAAAAGGTAGTTGTGGTAGACGATCTTGGCCAGCGCATGCTTCACGCCGTCCATGTCATAGGCGTCAAGCCGACGAACCTTAATGACGTTGCCGTCGCCTTTGTCGTAAATCCTGCTTTCGGCGCCGCGGTCGAAATACTTGTGGTCTTTGGCCGCTACTTCTTTGGGGTCACGCCCATAGCGCGTTGCCACTCGCCGGAGACGTCCCAACCGGTCGCCGCTCTGCGAACCCTCTCCGCGTTTGCCTCGATTGAGCGTTTCCGCTCCGCCTCCGTCCACGTCGGGGGATTCCAGCGATAAGATGTAGTTCCAGAGTTGCTCATGTTCTGCTCCTTGCGAGGCGGCGGCTTCTTCTTTGGTGAAACGCGGGTGTTTCAGCTCGCCAGTCCCCAGCCCGCGTATCACCGCCGTCAGCCGTTTCTGGTCCACGTCGGAAAGTTTACCATCTTTCTTTCCCGCCGTCAACGAGCCCACCATGGTGATTTAGTTCAGGGCACCATAATACTGTAGACACTGAATTTGCCACTCTCTCTTAACAAAAGCGGCGAAATAAAATATGGGAGTATTGTGGGGCGGTATTGTGGGGAGGACCCTGACGGGGCTTCTACAAGGAGCGCTACGGCCTAAGTGCGCCAATCGGCGCTACGATGACGCCATCTGGACGCGTATATGCGTATTCGCCGGACGCTACTATGACCATGAGAAACGCCGGCGGCCTCATCTTTGTCGTGTCGATTTTTGCCGCGAGTCTCAACAACGTTCCCGCTCCTGCGGAAATGAGCGTCTCGCCGCCGAGCTTTATCTCGACAAGTCCGTATGTGCCATTTCGCAGATGCACCACCGCATCGCATTCAAGTCCGCTTCCGTCGTGGTAGTGACTGACGGATCCGTCAAGCGCCTCGGTGTAACACCTCAGGTCGCGAACCGCCATCGTCTCGAAAAGGAGGCCGAACGTGTTGAGGTCATTCATCAGATCGCCAGGTCCTACGCCGAGTGCGGCAACAGCTATTGATGGATCGACGAAGTACCGCGTGTCGCTCGTGCGTATGACGGCTTTGTTGCGAAGGTTCGGGCACCATGCCGGCATGTCCTCGACAACGAACATGCGCTTCAGCGCCTTGATGTAAGACGCGACAGTGTCTTCGTCCAACGTGTCTGAGCCGTTTGCGGACATGTCCAGCTTGATGGCCTTCAACCCCGACTGTGTGCCTTGAAGCCGGGCATAGCTGCGCATAAGTCGCTTGACGCGCTCGGGGTCGCGGATCGTCTTGTCCACCCGTGAGATGTCGACGTTGACCACGGCATCGTAATAGTTGAAGGCGCGGCGCAGGGAGCGTTCCCCACCTTGAATCACGGCGCGCGGCCATCCACCGCGGCAGATGAGATGCGCAACATCGCGTAAGTTGCAGTCGTCTCCCTTGGCAGAAGCAAATCCATCGTTGCCGAGAAGAGCGCCTAGACTGACAGTTCCGCTTGACTCATGGCTTTCCCAGAGGCTCATCGGACGCATCGTAACGCGCGCAATCCGCCCAGTGCCAGAATGTGAGATCGCATCTGTATCCGGCGGCACTGCACTTCCCGTCAGAATGAACTGCCCGCAGTTGTCCACATGGTCAACATGATATCTTATTGCGTCCCAAAACTGCGGTGCGTCCTGCCATTCGTCAATCAACCGAGGTTTCTCGCCCTTCATCAGTTCTGTGATGTCGTTTTCTGCCATCTGCAAGTACATGGCTCTCTTCTTGGGATTGTCCATGTGCAAAACGCTTCTGGCCTGTTGCTCACACGAAGTTGTTTTACCACACCACTTCGCACCCTGTACAAGCACGGCTCCCATACCTGCTAATTCTTCAGTGATTATAGCATCAGAAACTCTGCTGAAATAGGTTTTCATGAGTGATATTATAACATAACACCGTATTCACTGCAATGGCTGTTCGGTTAAATGTTAAATTCTTATTCGGCTAAATGTTAAACTTCTGTTCGGTTAAATGTTAAGGGTTTTGCGAGGATTTCGTGGGGAGACCCTGATGGGGCTTCGCTTTTCGGATTTCGCGGGGAGAGACCCTGATGGAGCTTCGCTTTTTGCTGAAGATTTTGCTGTTTTGCGCGGTTATTGGATCTTGGGCCTAGAATGAGAATTATTGTCGGAAAAATCTTGGAGTTGGGTTGAAGGCGGCTAAGAAGGGCTGGGAGGGCGCACTTGAAATCGCTTGGCTGTGTCGATATTGGGATGGCATACCAATGTCTGCCATGCGTCGTTGGTGACGCGCGAGAATGCAGGATTGATTGATCGAAGGTTAGCGCTGCGGTAACGTCACGCGGCAGGCGTTCGACGCGGCTCGCGGCTGCGAGGCTTATGCGGACAGGTAGTCGGCGGCTGGCACGACGGATATCTCGCATCCGTCGTGGATTGCCTCGTCGGACTGTCGGCATGTGACGATGACGCCGGATTTGAGTCCAAATCGTCTTGCCGCTGCCGCAAGGCCGTCAAATTCCCTTGTCATGTTGTCATCCGTCAGTTCGTAGCAGACCTGTACGGCCGAAAACGCGCCGTCTTCGCCTTCTACGACAAAGTCGCATTCGCGGCCCTTGTCATCGACATGGTAGGTGACATCCCTTGCCTTGCGGCGCAAATGCCAGAAAAGAACGTTCTCGAGCTTGTGCCCGAGATTGATTTGATTGCCGCGATCGAAAAGCGATGCAAGGGCCACATCACAAGCATACACCTTCTTGTGGGCAAGCATCCTGGCCTTCGGAGATCCTGAATATTGTTCCAGACGACGGATCAAACAGCATTCCGTCAGATGATCAAAGTATTCCAGAACCGTCTTGGCTGACTGTACGCGTATGGCATCTTTCAGTCTGCTGGGGGCCATGCGAGTACCGATGTGTGCAAGAAGATATCCGGCCAATTGCTTGATGGGAGCGGTGTTGGCAATATTGTAGCGCACGACAATGTCGCGGTAGATGATGTCGTTGAACAGCTCGACAAGCACCTGTCTGTTCCCGCTTGCGACATATGCTGGGAATCCTCCTGTCCGCAGATATTCGTCAATCGACTCGCCTTTGCGTTCAAGACCCTTGAATCTAATGAATTCCGAATAGCTGAAAGGTTGCAACTGAAGATCAAGATGACGCCCGGTCAGCTTCGTGCCAAGTTCACGTGAAAGCATCTTAGCATTAGATCCTGTGACAAAGACAGCATAGCCGCGATTCAGCAGTCCGTTGACGAACAACTCCCATCCGTCGATGTCCTGTATCTCATCCAATGCGATTGCTTGCGGTTTCCGCTCGGATATGATTTTCCCAAGCAGGACAAAATCGGAAGGCGTGAAGTTCATCAGGCGAAGATCGTCAAAGAGGACGCTCACCACGCGCAAGCCTGAAGAGTGCGCCCACTGTCCAAGGAGGGTTGATTTGCCGCAGCGGCGAACGCCGGTCACGATGGTCGCAAATTTCTTCTCGCACGGTAAATCATGAAACGCATCGCGCTTCATTCCCAAGTCAAGGCCGATTTCTGCCGCTTGTTCGTCGATTGCTGCCTCGATTTCAGATTTGGTCATGGCATTCCTCCATTTTTCGGTTCGCATTATATCATATTTTCTTGACAATAGCATAATTGTTTTCTTGTCAATAAAACAAGGGCTATCTGCAGGATTTCATAGGGAGAGACCCTGATGGAGCTTCTCTTTTTTGCGGCAGATTTTACCGTTTTGCGCAGTTATGGGATTTTGGGTCTGCGACGCCTGCCCGATGTGAATGCCTATTCGCCGAGTTCGGGGATCGGCAATAGCTTGCCAAGCTCCAGGTTTAGGGAATAAGGCTCCGGAATGGCCCAGCCCGCGCCCGGATAGCAGGTCAGTTCGCCGACCTTGACCTGTCCGTTCACGAAATAAAGGTCGACGCGCAGGAAGGGCATCTCCGCCGACAGCTTGCGGCAGACCTCCAGCATCTCGCCCCAGGCGGACGGCTTCTCCATCTCGCCCTTGTAAAGCGCGCCGCCGCCCCAGACGACGTCCATGCGCTTGAAGTCGCAGTCATAGGTCGTGAATGTCGGCGTCTCGCTCTCGCGTCCGTCGCAAACCACCAGAAGCTTGGGCTCGCCGCGGAAGCAGAAGAACTTGTAGTCCCTGAGGCCGTGCCCGTCGTCCAGGAATTCCTCGGCTATGATACGCGCCGGTATTGCCAGATACGCCCATTCGAGGAAGTTGTAGTAGTGGTTGCTGTACGGCATCGTCCAGGCCTCGAGCTTCCGCTTCACGTCCTCTATGTCCAGCTTGGACTTGTCGTTGCAGATGATGTTCTGGTGGCAGCCCCAGTTCACCTTGAGGACGAACTTGTCCGGCAGGGCGTCGAAGTCTATCTCGTCCGGCGAGGCCCAGACGCCGAGGGCGTTCACCAGGTATTGTTCGCCGGCCTTTTCCGCGATATAGTCGCGCACGGCGACCTTGTCGGACAGCTTGATCATCAGCGGGTCGCGGCGCTTCCACTTGATCCACTGCAGCTTTTCCGACAGCGTCTTCGGGTGATCGAGGTCGGGGACACGTCCGGTGATCGTGCGATACTGCCACTCGATGACGGCGCGGGCCTCGTCTTCCGAAAGTCCCCTGAAGCGGCGGTCGAATATGCGCTTGATCTTCGGCGCGCGCTTCCGCGAAAAGATGCGCCGGCCGAATAGGTAGACGTCGAGGCGCCAGAAGTCCTTTTCAACCTTGAACAGTCCCTTGCCCTCCGACTTGTCCTTCTCCGCCACAGGGCGCGCTGCCGTCTCCTTCTCTCGCAGGCGCTGCGCGGCGTTTTCGAACCCGTGGGCGATCGCCAGCAGCTGCTCGTGACGGCGTCCGTCGTAAAGCCACATGTCCGCATAGAACCTGGCGTTCATCGACTGCTGCTTCGCTTCGGGGACGCTCTGGTAGACGCCTTCGTCCGTAATGCGGTAGCAGCCCTCGACGCCGGGCGAGAAGTGCGCCTTGCCCTCGCGAATGTGCAGGAAGTTCCGAAAGCTGTCGCCGCGCATCGTCTGCTCCATCGTCGGAGCGGACGGGTGCACGATGTCGTCGGGCACTCCCTTCGCGAAGACGACGTTCCGGTAGACGCACGTCTGCGTATAGGCTATCACCGCGCGGCGGCGCAGGTAGTCGGAGAAGTCGGAATCGACCTCCGTCTCCGGGAACTCCTCGCACCGGCGGCGCGTGCCGTCGCGCTCAAGCCGCTCGATGCCGGCGGAATAGACGGTGAAGTCCGGGTGGGCCGACAGGAAGCCGACGGCCTTCTCCAGATGCGCGTCGTCCGTCCAGTAGTCGTCGGGGTCGAGCACGCAGAAGAACGGCGCGTCGGTAATCGCGTACGCACGCAGCACGTTGCGGAAAAGCTTCAGGTTCCTGTCGCTGCGAAGGACCGTTATTACGCCAGGGTGCGCCTTCTCGTATTCGGCCACGATCTCCAGCGAGCGGTCGGTGGAGCTGTCGTCGGCGACGATGACGCGGAACGTGCGCGAGGTCTTCTGGCGGAAGACGGAGTCGAGCGAAGCCGCGATGGTGGCGGCCTTGTTCCATGTCGGCATGATGATGTCGATGTCGGCCATGTGCGTCTCCTACTTTGCCGGACGCGGCTTCGCGGGACAGCCGAACACGGTCACGCCGGGCGGCACGTCGCGCGTGACGACGCTGCCTGCGGCGACCATCGCGCCCTCGCCTATCGTAAGCCCCGCCATGATCATCGTTCCCGCGCCAATGGACGCGCCCTTGCATACGCGCGTCCGCTCAAGCTTGAAGCCGCGGTTGCCCGACTTCGGGTGGCGGTCGTTCGTGAAGCTCACCTGCGGGCCGATGAACACGTCGTCCTCTAGCGTCACGCCGTCGCAGATGGCGACGAACGGCTTCACCGTGACGCGGTCGCCTATCTTGACGTCGTTCTCGATGAAGCAGTGCGCGCATATGTTGCAGTCGCGTCCGATCTTCGCCTGCGGCAGGATCACGGCATATTGCCAGATGCGCGTGCCGTCGCCGATGTCCGTCGCCTGCACGTCGGACAGCGCATGTATCTTCGCTTTCATCTTTCCTTTGCCCTCCTTGCCTGCGCCCGCCGGCGCACGAACGTCATTCCCAGCAGTTCGTAAAATGTGATTCGTGACTGCCGCGTAACGTAAACCTGCCGCCGGAACGCGCCCCGCAGCCCGAACGACCTCCGCAACTGCCCCTGCGCGGCAAGGTACTGCCGCAGGCGCGGCCAGTCGCGCTTCCGCAGCAAGAGCGCCTCCTCCGCAGCCATGTTCCGCAGGAAGTAGCTACCCATGCGCTCCGACTGCCGCACGGTGTTCGTGCCGTGCCACCGGTATGCGAACGTCGGCGCGGCGACGGACGTCATGCGCGTCACCTTCGACAGCTGCAGCATGATCCACCAGTCCTCCAGCGGCGTCTCGGCGGAGCACGGCTCTATCATGTCCAGGTAGGCGCGGCGGATCAGCGCCCCGTTGGCAACATGGTTGGTGTGCAGAAGCTCAACATACGTGCCGAATTCCGGGCTGTCGCCGGAAACGCCGCGCTCGGACGCCATGTGCTCGTTCAGCGTACGGAACGCGGCCTTCGCCTCGTCATACACGGTGTTGCGCTCGGCGTCCCAGTAGCATTGCCGACCTTCGCCGTCCACAAGCCTGTTCTGCCCCACCGCCAGCCCTACGCCCGGATCGGCGAGAAGCGGCTCCGTCAGGGCCTTGAACGAGCCGGGCAGGTACATGTCGTCGGAAGCAAGGACGCCTACGAACTCGCCGCGTGCGGCGGCGAGCAGCCGGTTCAGCGTCGCGCACGTGCCGCAGTTCTCCTGGCGCCACATCTCCACGCGCTCGCACCGGGCTTCGCACTCCGCCCTGAGGGACTGCAGAACCTCCCACGTGTTGTCGGCGGAGCCGTCGTCCACGACAAGAAGCTCGATGCGGGGCCAGTCCTGCGACAGCACGGAGCGAACCGCCGCCTCGACGTACTTACCGTGGTTGTACGCCGGCATCAGCACGGAGATCAGCGGGGACACTTCCGTCATGTCAGGCTGTAGTCTGCATGTCGCAGAGTCGGCGGTAGACGCCGTCCGCGGCGTATAGCTCGTCGTGGGTGCCGCGCTCGACGATGCGTCCGCGGTCCATGACGAGAATGAGGTCGGCGTTGCGTATCGTCGAAAGGCGGTGGGCGATGGCGAACGTCGTGCGGTTGGCCATCAGGTTGTTGATTGCGTCCTGCACGAGCCGCTCCGTCACCGTGTCGAGCGCGCTCGTCGCCTCGTCGAGAATGAGGATCGGCGGGTTGCGCAAGATGGCGCGGGCGATTGCGATGCGCTGACGCTCGCCGCCCGACAGTGAAAATCCCTTCTCGCCGACGACGCGGTCGTAGCCCTCCGGCTGCGACATAATGAACTCGTGCGCGTTCGCCATCTTCGCTGCGGCCACGACCTGCTCGTGGGTTGCGCCCGGCGACCCGTAGCTGATGTTCGCCTCGATGGACTCGTTGAAGAGAAGCGTCTCCTGCTGCACCGAGCCAATCAGGGCGCGCAAGTCCGCCGTGCGCATCTCGCGCAGGTCGCGTCCGTCCATCGTGACGCAGCCCGACTGCGGGTCGAAGAACCGGCAGAGCAGGCCGGAGAGCGTGGATTTCCCGCTGCCCGTGCCGCCGACGACCGCAACCGTCCGCCCCTTCTTGACCTCGAAGCTCGCGTGGCTCACTGCGTCGCGGTCGGCTCCCTCGTAGCGGAACGACACGTCGTTGAAGACGATGCGGTCGTCGAAGCTGGCCTTCGGCGCGGCGTTCGGCGATTCGGGCATCTCCATGTCGAGGTCCATCAGCGACCAGATCCTCTGCAGCGACGCCTGCGCCGTCTCAAGCGAGACCTGCAGGCTGCACAGCTGCTTCACGGGCTTGTAGATGAGTAGCAGCGGCGCCAGCATCGGTAGCACGTTAGCCAGCGTGACGCGGGCCATGAAGCACCAGACGAGGAAGCCGCAGAGTATGACGATTCCTATCGTCTCCACCGTCGGCCCGACGAACAGTCCCCAGCGGAAGGCCCTCATTATTGTGCTGAGCAGCCGGCGGTTGACGCTCTCGTAGCGGCGGTTCTCGAATTCCTCGGTGCCGAACGCCTTGACGACGCGGACGCACGTAAGGACCTCGTGCAGGTGGCTGCCGACGACAGTGCCTTTCTCGAGCGACTTGCGGCTCCAGGCGCGAATGCGCTTCCCGAGCCCGACCACGGGGAACATGAACGCCGGCATGCCGATTACGATGACTCCGAGAGTCGCCAGCATGTGGTTTTGAATCGCGAAATGGACGATGAATGCGACCGCGGCGAGAATCTCGAACGGCGCGCGCGCCAGCTGCGAGAGCATCGACTGTATCATCATCTGCACGGTCGACGGATCGCCCACCGCGCGCATCATCAGCTGCCCCACGTCTATGCGCCCGTGGAACTGGAGCGACTGCCGCTGTATCTGCCGGAAGAGGTCCACGCGCAGGTCTGTCACGGCGCGGGTTGCCGCCCAGCACAGGCAGTACTGGTTGAGGAAGATGAGGAGAAGCCGCACTGCCGCCAGCAGCGGGATGACCACTACCGCGATCAGCAGCAGCGCTCCGCCCATTGCGCCGCTCTTGTCCTGCAGCTCGATGCCGCACCGCTTCGCAATCCGCTCCACCTTCGGATACCAACCCGGCAGTTTCGCCGCCTTCGCCACCTTTCGCTCCATCGGCGTAAGCTGCTGCTTGTTTTTGGGAGCAGTCTCGTCCGCCGCCGTCTCCGCCGCCGGTGCCGTTTCCGCCGCAATCTCGGCTTCGAGTTCGTTGGCGCTGGCCTGCTGCAGGGCCGGCTGTATGACCTGAAAGAGCGGCACCAGCGTGCCGGCAGTCAGCATTCCGCAGACGATGCCTACGAAGATGCGGAACTTGTATTTGCGCGCATAGCCCCACGCCCGCGAATATGCCTCCCGGACCGTGTAGTTGCGGTCGAAAAACTCTTTCTTGTATTCCAGCGCCATGTTAGATTGCTATTATACCACAAATTGCACGTCATCGCGCACTGCACGGCTCGCCGAAGCCGTTCCGCCGCGCAGACGGGCCGATGTCACGGAAGCCGTCCGAACGCCTTTTGGAGGCGCACGATCGCCGCATACGGGTCGTCCGATCCGCACACGGCCCGCACGATGGCGAAGTTCGCGAAGCCCGCCGCAGCCAGCTCCGCGACACGGTCCACGTCCGTCACTCCGCCGATGGCCACCGCGGGACAGCGTGACGCGCGCATCATCTGCACCGCCGCATCGACGCCGAGCGTAGGGTCGGGAATCTTCTTCGTGGGCGTCGCCCAGACAGGTCCGACGCCTATGTAGTCGGGCGACTCGTCTTGCGCGGCGACGGCCTGTGCCAGCGAATGCGTGGACTTGCCGACGATGCCGAGCGACGGGAAGAGCCTGCGCACCTCTGCGACCGGCATGTCCGTCTGGCCGACGTGCACACCGTCCGCCTCGGCCTCGGCCGCCGCCGCAGGGTCGTCGTTGACGATGAGGCGCGTCGCCGTGCCCGCCGTCACCTTGCGGAGCTCCCGCGCGACGGAAACGACCTCGGCGCGCGGAGAGTCCTTCATGCGCAGCTGGACCATTCGCACCCCGGCCTTCACCGCCGCCTCGCAGCAGCGGAGGTAGCCGACGGCCGGATTGGTCATCACGAGGTATAGTCCGAAATCCTCCATGCCTCAGGAGCCGGCCGCTGCGCGGCCGAGCCGGAACGCCTTTTCGTTGACGGCGAGCAGCTTGGCCTTCGGTCCGGAGAGAAGCTCCGCCATCGCCTTCAGCCAGTCGGCCTCGCTGAAGGGACAGAGCGTGGAGAGCGCGCCCGCCATCACCATGTTCATCGTGCGGGCGTTGCCGGCCTCTTCCGTCGCAATCTTCATCGCGTCGAGCATCACAAGGCGCCCGAACGCGCTGCGCACCCGACCGTCGAGGTCTTCGGCGGCAGGCTGCTGGCCGGACGATACCGTGACCGGCACGAGATACAGGTCGTTGACAAGCGCGACGCCGTTCGCCGCCAGCACGCCGGCGTTGCGCACGGCCTCAAGCTTGTCGAAGGAAACCAGCACGTCAGCCGTTCCCTCCTGAATTATCGGCGAGGCGACGGAATCGCCGAAGCGCACCTGGCTCGTGACGGAGCCGCCGCGCTGGGCCATGCCGTGTATCTCCGACTTCTTGACGTCGTAGCCGGCGAGCGCGGCGGTCTTGGCCAGTATGTCGGCCGTAAGTATGATTCCCTGCCCGCCGACGCCGACGAGCGACACGTTGACGGTCTTCATGCCTCCACCCGCTCCACCGTGATCTCAGGGTCGATCTCTCGGAGCGACGCCTCAATGTTCTGCTTGAGGGTCATCATTGCGAACGGGCAGCTGCCGCAGTGGCCGACGAGCCGCAGCCGTACGACCTTGCCCTCCATCTCCACGAACTCGAGATCCCCGCCGTCCGCCTGCAGTCCGATCCGCAGATGCTCGAGCATTTCCTTTACTTTCTCTTCCATGGTTCGTCAACTCCTTTCGACCGACGTATTATAACATAAATGCGACCGACCGGTCAGTCGCCCTCGGAAAGCACTTCGCAGCCGTTTCCGGTGAGCAGCACCAGGTCCTCTATGCGGACGCCCAGGTTGCCTTCAAGATAGACGCCCGGCTCTATCGTGAACACCATTCCTTCGCGAAGCACCATGTCGCCGCGCTTGGAGACCGCAGGCGCCTCGTGTATCTCGTAGCCGACGCCATGCCCGAGGGAATGTCCGAAGCACCTGCCGAAGCCGCCTGCGCGGATCACGTCGCGCGCCACCTTGTCGAGCGCCTTCGCTGTCATGCCTGGCCTCGCGGCGGCGACTGCCGCGCGGTTCGCCTGCAGCACCAGGTCGTAGACCTTGCGGTAGATCGGACGCGCCCTCGGCGGAACGATGTTGCGCGTCATGTCGGAACAGACGCCGTTTAGCTTTACGCCCATGTCGACCAGCACCGGTTCGCGTCCGTTCCAGACCGTGCCGTCCGGCTCGTGGTGACACTCCGCGGCATTTGCGCCGACGCAAACGATGGTGGAGAACGCCTCGCCGTCGCCGCGCTCAGCCATCAGCGTCTGAATGATCCGGGCCATATCGCGCTCCGTCATGCCGGGGGCGAAGCGGGTGCGGGCCTCTTTCCATATCTCGCAGTTGAGCACCGCCGCCGCGCGAATGGCGGCGATCTCGTCGCCGGTCTTCACGGCTCGGAGCGCGGCGATGTCCTTCGAGATGTCGACGAACGTCGCGCGCGGCGCGAGCTTCTTCAGTTCGAGGAAGCGCGAGTGCGGAATGGACGCCTCGTAGCCGATGCGGCTGCCGGCGCGGCGCGGCATGGCGCCTGCGAGCCTCCGTATGTCACGCGCGGCGAGCCCTTGCGGAGCGAAGCGCCGCACCATCGGCAAATAGCGGAAGTCGGTGTAGAACGCGTCTTTGGTGACGACGGCATTGTCGCATCTTATGCCTGTCAGGGCCATCACGTTAGCCTCGTCGGACACCAGCGTCTGGTCGAGCCGCCGTCGTCGGGCCATTTTCATGAACTCGTCTCGTCTCATTTCGTCACCTCCAGCGGAGGCATCACCACCGTTTCGTTCATCTTCAGCGTGTCGCTCCCCGTGAAGTGCTTGACAGCGAAGTCGTCGACCTCGACCGGCTTATTCATCTGCGGCGTGGAACTCCGCAACGAGTTCTGCACGCGCAGCGACCTGACGATGTACGTAGCAAAGACGCACAGCGCGCTCACCACGAGCGCAAGCGCGAACATTCCGACCGCCAGTTCCATCAGTGCCTGCCCGCGCCTCATACCGGACCTTGCCCTAATGCGCATACGACGTGCCTCCAGTCGGGGATGAACCGCCCGATCCGCGCCGACATGTCTCGGCGTTCCGCGCGATCCACGCCGCCGCCTTCGCCCGGTATGCCGGGTCCTCCCACTTTATCAGGCAGGCGCAGTATTCGCATCCGGCGGACAGGCCGCCGATGCCGTCCGCGGCGTACGCCGGAACATGGTCGCGTACGTGATCCAGCCATTTCGCGTCTGCGGTGGAGAGGTCCAGCCCGTCGGCGTTCGCCGCGCCCACGGGAATTAGCCTTACGGCCTCGTATGCCGGAAGGACCATTCCCCGCGCCTCTTCGTACGTCACGGGCGACATGCCGTCCGCAGTACTGATCGTGCCGAACGGCTTGGCCGCGGCGTTCCATGCGACAGTCGTGCTGTTGCCGGAAAGGAGCCTTGGCATCGTTTCGGTAACGCGGAACACCGCCGTGCAGCCCAGCACGTCGAACTCGGGCTTGGCCTTGCCTACGAGCGGCAGGTGGAACTTCGACTGCGGGTCAAGCTCAATCCACTGGCGCCAGACACCTTCCGTGTCATAGAAGAAATAAATGCGCGACGGATCGTCCGGCGGACGGTTGTCCGCCCCGAACGGCACATTCTGCATCGGGGGAAACGACGCGCCGTTGGCTGAAAGCAATTCGCGGAACCTCGTCATTTCGGAATCGTCCAGCACAAGCAGCTCAGCCTTCAGGTGGAGCGAGCAGAACTCGCTGTTCACGACGGCGGCCGTCACGCCCGGCACGGGAAGCGGCATGTTGTGGGAATCGCGGTCGAGCAGCCATTCCCAGTTGGCCACGACGAACTTGCACCAAGACTCGCCGGCCACAGCGGAATAAAACGACTTGTGCGTAAGCGGAAAGCATGAGACGGCGTCGACGAAATCGACGTTATCGCAACCGGCGCAGACACCGTCGGCGGCGATTGCGGAAAGCTCGGCGGCATACTCCTCCCAGGCGCCCTCCCACGGCTCGGGATAGAGTTCCGGATTGTTCATGTACTTTTCGCGTATGTCGGAAACATGTTTGCGGATTATGTCGGCCATGTCCTCGTCGGGTTCCGCGCCGTTGGCCTTCGCGGCGTCGTTCGCCCTGCGAAGGCAGTCGAGCGGACCGAGGAAGGCGAGGCGGCGCTGCTTACCTATGCAGTCGAGGGCCGCTTCGCGGTCGCCTACGTAATCAGCCTCGGCATGGCGCAGGTTGAGCGTTCCGATCTCGTTCAGCAACTCGGCCTGGCGGCGGGCGGCGGCGAGCGCCGCGGCGTCGCCGGCGTTCATGGCGCGGTTCTTCGCGCGCACGGCGACGAACGTGCCCACGTTGGCGAGCACCAGCACCATGATGGCCATCAGCGCCAGGAGGAGATACAGCGCGACCTGTCCGCGGGCGGCCCTCATTGCGAACCCCTTCCCATGTAGTACGAGGCGCCGTCCTCTATGCCGGCCTTCCCCTGCAGGCGGACCCCTTCTACCGGCAGCGTCACGACGGACTGCCCGCCGTCGCCCGGGTCGATGCCGAGCCTGCCCCAGCCCTCGTATTCCAGAAGGCCGCGCGCGCGCGCCTCGTCGGGCGACTCGAGGTATGTCCTCACGCGATAAGTGAACGTCTTGTCATTCTGAGCCCTGTGAAGAACCTTTTTCGTCTCGTCCCGTTGAAGAAAACCAAGGAACTCCTTTATCCTTTCCCAGAAATCTCCGCCTATGTAGTTGGCGGACTCGTCCTCCTTCTCCGGATCGGGCCACAGGCGCTTGCCGGCGACGGGGATGACGGCGACGCGCGCTGTCTTGCGGCACATGAAGTCGTTGAAGCCGACGGCGCGGGCGCGGGCGACGCGCATGGCCGCGTGTTCGAGGAGGATCTTCCCAGTCAGCAGCCGCGACAGCCTGAAGAGGCCGAAGAAGACGGCGGAGACGACAAGAACCGCCAGCACCGTCTCGACCATCGCCTGCCCTCGGCGAAGGCGCCGCAAGAGGTCACTCCCCAAGCTGCTTGATCTTGTCTTCGCTGATGGCGTCCGCCGCGCTCTTCGCCTTCTGGCCCTCTTCCTGCGAAAGTGCCTCGGTGGCGCCGGCGGCCTTCTTGCCGATTGCGCGGCTCAGGAAGGTGAACACCGTGATCAGGGAGACGGCGATCAGCACGACGATGATTATGTACTCCACCATCGTCTGTCCTCTTCTGAATCTCTTCATCATGGTCTGCTGCCTTTCCTTTGCTCTAGGGACAGTCGGCGGTCACCAGGCTCTCCGTGCGGCCGGCGTGGCGGACTGCGGCGAAGACGAGAATCGAGAGGATCCCCGCGACCACCAGCATCGCGGCCAGCGCCAGCACATACTCCAGCGCCGCCTGCCCGCTTCGCGTCCGTCCCTTCATGGCGTGCATTATACCACGAAGACGGACGGCGAATCAAGGGCGCGATGCATTTTCAAGCATCGCCATGTCGGTGCTCTTGAACTGCGGCGGACGGCGATCATGTCCACGATTGACTCGCAGCTGCTCGTCTGTTCTTCCACGCTCACCGAGGACATGTACAAGCGCCTGTCGTCGCGTTCGGTGCCGGAGAGGGAACTTGTGCTACTTTCGTGTCTCTTCGTCGCGGTCATTGCGCTTCTTGCGCTTGGCATCGCCCTCATGGACCTTGAGACAATCTTCATGGTTGAGAAGTTCGCCTGGGGTGGCTTTGGCGCGGCGTTCGGTCCCGTGATCCTCTTTTCGCTTTACTCGCGCCGCATGAGATGGCCCACCGCGCTCGCTGCGATGTTCGTCGGACTGTCGGTGATGCTGGCCTGGCGCTTCGCGGGTCTTGGTGCTTATATGTACGAGCTTCTGCCGGGGTTCCTTGCCGGCACTGTCGCGTGTCTCGTCGGGAACGCGCTCTGCCCGCAGCGCGACGCCGATATCCTCGCAGAGTTCGACGCTGTCCGCGCCGAGGTCATGTAGGAATCGAGGAAAAGGCCTTCACCGCGCGCCACATCATTTTGAACTCCTTGTTTGAGAACATGATGCGGAAAATTCTTGAACCATCATTGTGTTTCTCTGGCGCAAAATAAGGTAATAATACAGACAGGCAGCGCTATCTTGCCAA
Source organism: Kiritimatiellia bacterium (assembly GCA_017403825.1). Taxonomy (GTDB): domain Bacteria; phylum Verrucomicrobiota; class Kiritimatiellia; order RFP12; family UBA1067; genus UBA1067. The sequence goes on along the minus strand of JAFRDO010000091.1, from coordinate 63,815 downwards.
AATATCAATGAACCCGCTCGAAACCGCAACTCCGCAAGGGGTGTCTCCCCATAGATTCCAGGGGTGTCTCCCCATAGATTCCTTTGCCCAAAGTCACTACTGGCATTTCGACAGGCCCGCCTCTATTGCAATCTACCAGAATTGCTACTTTCGGTTTCCCCTGACGCCTACTTTCGATTTCCTCTGGCGTCTACTTGTGGTTTTCTCTGATGCCTACTTGCGATTTCCTCCAAAACTATGTTATAATAATGGCTGCAAACATGGAGGTACTTAGATGATATTAAGATGGCAAGAAAAAAAACTATTACATGGTCTTGATGTGCGTCGCGGCATCCATCTTACAGGTGCTCGACAAGCAGGAAAGACCACACTTGCAGAAGCCATTAATTTAAATTCAGCAGTGCGTCGCTCGCTGGATGAATCATCGCAAGTCAATGCGGCCAAGTCAGATCCAGAACTGTTTGTCCGCAGAAAGGACAACGAAACTCTTATCATTGATGAGATACAAAAAGTGCCAGAATTGCTTGATGCAATAAAAATCAAAGTTGACCATAACAATTCATCAGGTCAATATCTTCTTACCGGCAGTTCGAATCTTCGTTTTCTCAAATCCGTAAAAGACTCTCTTGCCGGACGATTCGGCACAATCAGGCTGCGAACGCTCACGCTTGGCGAATTAAACGGCTCTGCGCCCGACTTCTTGGATCAAGTGTTCAATGAAGATTTCAGAAGCGCTTCAAAAGGCTTTGACAAGCCATCGCTAATACACGCGGCGTTCATGGGCGGGTATCCAGAGCCGTTGGAGTTTTCCCGCAGAGACAAGAAGGACTGGGTGCGCAACTATCTCGACGATATTCTGACTAAGGACATAACCGACGTAACAGAACTTAGGAAGCTGGATTCCTTAAGGGCGGCAGTGGTTTGGCTGCTAGCGCACACGTCTCAGCTCTTTACGATTGAAGAGTTCGGTGCCAAAACAGGCCTCACGCGGGAAACATCGCAATCGTACATAGCCGCATTGACAGCGCTTTACCTTTTTGACAAGGTTCCCGCATGGTCGAAAAACGACTATGGCAAAATCGGCAAAAGGCCAAAATACATCACGACGGACATCTCGCTTGCGTCAAGCATGCTGGGTTGGGATGAAGACAAAGTGCTTTTCGACGAACACATAAACGGAAAGCTTGCAGAATCATGGGCGTATCATGAGATAGTCGCCCAGGTGGACATTTCAGGCGACTGCAGCATAACGCATTACAGGGACAGCGACAAGCGCGAAATAGATTTTGTTATTGAACGCGATGATGGACACTGTGCTGGGATAGAAGTGAAATGTGGTTCTGCCGTGGGAAAGGAAGATTTCAAACACCTTAAATGGTTTCGCACGAAGTTCAGCATGGATCGATTCGTTGGAATTGTCCTTTACACAGGTAACGACGTATTGAGTTTCGGCAATCACATGTACGCCGTCCCGTTCGCGAACTTGACATGACATGCAGCGGTCTCATGAAGTTTCGTGGAAACCATCCCAGAGCAAGTCGAGGAAGTGGCCTTCACCGCGCGCCGCATCGAACGCCTGCCGCTATTGCGTTTTGTATTTCAAAACGGCCAAATCTCTGCGAAAAATGAAGTGCCGCCAGGGTTCCTCCCCACGAAATCCTGTCGTGTTCATAGGCACGTCCTCATGTCGTGCGGAGAAACTGTGCGAAAAACGGATCTGCGACCACGTACTGTCCGCATGAAATCTCAATCAGCCCATCCTCCATCAGTTTTGCCTTGGCGGAGTTAACTGTGGACGAGACGCCAAGCGCATGCCGTTTGCGATAGCCGTCGTTGAATTCGTTGGTTCGTTCGTGCGCAAGGGCGATAAGCAGCTTCTTCTGGGAAACGGACAGCGTAAGCAGCAGCTGTTCGTACTGGTCACGGTTGAAGCCGGAAAGGTTTGCGTAGGCAGAGTCGACGTCAGTCGGCAAAGCGGACTTTCGGCGCGCGTCGTCGGCAAGTCTGAAGGTCTCGAAGCCGAGCTGCTGAATGAAGTAGGGAATGTTCTCAATCTTGGCGACAAGGCGTTCGGCAGCTTCACGGGCAATTGATTTCCCCGCGCTCGAGAAACGGTCGATCACGAAGCGGATGCTCTCTTCCACGGGGGGCTTGTCGAGAAGAATCGTAACAGCGGACTTGTAGAACGGCCGGTTGTGGTCGGTGAACATGCGTCTGAGAATGTGATAGCGGCTGCCGAGAAAGATATACGAGACGTTTCGATGCGACTGAATTGCTGACCGCATGATTCGCTCGAAGCCGTCGTTTGGCAAAAGATCCTTCACCTCCTGAAATTCATCGAACACGATGACGGCCCTGCCTTTTCCGGCAAGCAGTTTCTGCGGGAGATCCAGCACTTCGGTCAGCGCCTCGGGGCCGATCGGCACGTCCGACGGCTCGAAGGAAAGCCCTGCCGCGCCCGTTTGGTCCAAAGTCATCTTTGGTCTGAGGCTTTTGAGGAAAGTTCCCAGCTTTTTGAATTCAAACTTGACAGGGGCGAGCCGTCGATACACCTTTGTCGCATAAGTGGAGACGAACATGTCTATTGACGGCACCTTGACGACGTCAAGCGTCACGCACGGGATTCCGGCTTTTTCAAGGTCGCGGACAAGCTCGGCGACAAGCGAACTCTTTCCATAGCGGCGAGGCCCGTACAGGACGACGTTCGACTGTCCGCTCAGGAAACGCGAACGGAGGTCCTTGCGAATCTCCCGTCTGTCGTAGAACTGGTCGCCTGTGGCGAACTGAAGGTAGTTGAATGGATTTCCCATGTCCGGCATTATACCATTTTACGATACGAACAATCAAGCGTGAACTTACGAATATTTACATAACGAAGAATTTCGTAAGCCGTGCAGCTGGCGCATCTTCCGCATGCGGGAATCACAGCTCTACCCTTGATGGTCCCATTCTTCTTGAACCCACACTTGTACATCGCATAGAGAACCGCATCATGCGCTACTTTCGCCTGCGCATCCGGCAGACGATACCCAGCAGCCCTCAGTTCTGCCAATTGTTCGGCAAATGGTTTGCGTCCCATCAGAACACCTCTTCTCCTATTATGTTCTCTATTGCCTCGCGCTTTGGAAAAGAGCGCAGATAAAGCTGTATCTTGGCAGGTAAGATTTCGTCTATCCTGTTGCGGAACGATGTTATAACTTCTTTGTACAAGTCATACGGCAACTTGCTTTTCATACGGGCCGTTTCTATCAGCAAGCGCTCAAGATCGTAGATCCTGACATCGTCACCGCAGTATTGCGTATTGGTCTTACCTATTGCAAAAGTCCCTTCGGGCATATAATACTGCCGCACGAGCGGGTCGGCGATCCGCCGTGCGCGAAACGATGTGGCCATATGGTATTCCGTTGGAATTACGTCGGTCAGTCCGTAGTAGAAATAGGCGCTGTCAAGCGTCATAACGGCATTGGGATGTTTCCACTGCACGATCTCGAGTTCGTTTTCTTCTTTCGTGTCAGAATAAACCCGAGGCTCGATTTTATGTAAACGACCGTCGCGAATCGCCTTGTTGATCTGATAAAGCGATCCGTACTTTGCAATACAATCTTTATAGGCAAGCAGCATTTCCTTAATCGTCGGTATATTTTCATATTTTACCTACGAACGAGTAAATGATATCAAATCCTCGGCCATGCTGTCAATCTCGATTTGGATTACAATTCTCCGCCATACGTCTTTGTGGCATGGACCGATATTCACCTTACTCACTCAAATATACCGTCTTATCAGTTCCGGTGCTCGGTGCATCGGCGCCGGGGAATCCGCCCCAGAGCAAGTCGAGGAAATGGCCTTCACCACGCGCTGTATCAAATGCCCGCCGCTATTGCGTTTTGTATTTCCCGTATTGCGGGGACTTAGCCATATCTGCACCGGCCAAATGTCGTTCAAGACGCTAATTCCGCAAAAACGGCCAAATCTCTGCGAAAAATGAAGTGTCGTCAGGGCCCCTCCCCACGAAATCCGCGAACCTCAGCAAGTCGTCGGCGGTCATGTGCAGTACCTCGCTTCGCGCCTGTCGTTCGTCAGCATCGGTATAGCCTTCTAGATGCTTCACAAGCGGCAGCGCCGCTTCGACGCTCACCGACAGGTTCAATTCAGAACCGATTCGCGAGACCTGATAGCTTTCGAACGAGCGCCCGGACTTCACGAACTCGCGCAACGCCTCGCCGCACCTTGCGTATACGGCAAAGGTGTCCGCAGGGCGTGGATCGTTCCATGACATAAACTTTATTTTGCCATCCCTCGACAGATTCACCGACACATGATAAGCACCGCCTTTCACCCTGATTTCGTTCCAGAGGAAATCACGTGAAAACATGTCGCATGCCACCGCAAACGCTCCACTGTAGGGCACGCCGTCAGGGAGATGAGTGCACATCGCCGTTGCCGCACCCTGAGCCTTGGTCGGGACTGCGCATGACAAGTCCGTGCCTGCGACGGACGCTGCGAGCCTCCGCGCTCCTTTCGGAGTGCCTGCGGGAAAGATGGAAACGAGTTCGCGGGCAAAGTCGGCGCCAGGGGAGTTTGCCACCGATGCAGTGAGCCGACTGCGAACGAACACCTTTGAAGCCAGCGCGGCAAGATCAACATGAGCCGCACCCTTGCGTCGCCAGTATTGGGGAAGTCCTCCAATCAAGACGGCGTCGCGAGCCTCCGCCGAGTGCCCGCGAGAGGCGTACACCCCCGCGATTGCCTCCCCGCCGGAATGCAACTCGTCCTCAAAACCAATAGCCGACTGCCTGCTAAAATCTGCAATGTCATGCTCCGCCGAGAAGTCGCTCCCCGTCAGCACTTCCCTAACCAGCCTAAGCGCATCCGCCGAACGCGACATAAGAACCGACAGCGACACCGTAAGGCATGTATCTTTTTCATGCGCATGAACGCCTGCGCCAAAACCTCCAAGGCGCGAGTCCAATTCGTGACGAATGCCGTTGGCGTCGTGTACGGAGGTTGCGACAAGTCCAAGTGCATCCGCGAGCAGAGGAAGATCCATCTTCTCCTCGTCTTCTAGGTCTCCGACCGAAAAAGCCAGATGCACATAAGTGATTCCGTTCGCCGCAACATGCGAATGCACCACCTCGACGCCATCGACCTCATCAACCGTCCACTTCGTGTTGTCGTCTTTCTCCGGGATGTCAGCGAGGCGCAGCCGCGGAATCTTAGCCAGATCGGCCGGATTGTCCTCAGGAGCCTTGGCGGGAGGCTCGGGCGGCGACGGAAGCTCGGCCCTAGGTGCCGTCGTCGGCTTCATGACAAGCGTCGCGTGGTGTGAATTCTCCAGTATTATCTCTGCGGCCAGCCGCTCGTAGTAGCCCGTCCCATTTAACCGCCGCAGTGACTCTATGCGCGCCAGGTACTCGACTAGCTCAGTTAGATCGCCGCCATGACACCAGTAGGCTCGCAGCCAGTCGAACAAGAACATCCCGACCTGGCTTGTATCGCGCTCGCGCAGCAGGAACTCGAGCTTGTCGATTCTCGCCGCAATCCTTTCGCGATCAAACCCCTCACGCACAAGGCGCCCAAGTGTTTCGCGGAAGATCCGCCGCGCTTCGTCGATCGTCCCGTCGTGAACGTTAACGAACGTTGCCGTAATTTGGTTCTGATATCTGCAGTTGCACATCATGTAGAATTCGTCACAGACGCCGGCGTCAAGCAGCGCCTTGGTAAGCGGCGCATGGTTAAAGTCGGCAAGGATACTGCAAACGATATTCATCGCTGCCACTTTCTCGTAGTCACGCCACGTGCCGAACGCCCAGCCTTCGCACAGGCGCGTACGGTTGACGGCGACATCGCATGAGTACTCTATGGTCTTCTCGGCAACGACGGGCGGCTGGAAAGGCATATGCGGCGGAATCGCCCGACGCGGATAGCGTCCGAGGTAGGATTCGACGAGTTTCAGCATCGGTGCGAGATCAATCTTGCCGTAGAGGAAGACAAGTGCGTTAGACGGATGGTAGAAGCGATCATAGAATTCCCGGTACTTCTCTGCCGTTAGCGTCGGGATGACGGCGGGGTCTCCGCCGGAGTTACGCCCATAAACGTTGGACGGGAAAAGCAATTTCGCCATTTCGTGCCATGCATGTTCGCTCGGCGACGACATCGCCCCTTTCATCTCGTTGAACACGATGTTGCGCTCCTGCGGCATCGCCCAGTCGTTCTTCACCGCCAGCGGCGCGAACACGGCGTCAAGATACACCTCGGCAAGATTGAGTAGGTCTTGGGCGTTGCACGATGCCGCGGGATAGTAGGTGCAGGCAGCCCCAGTGTAGGCATTGAGGTGTGTCGCGAGCGAACTCTTGTGCAACTCGTTGAACGGATCCTTTATCGGGAACTTCTCAGAGCCACAGAGAACCGAGTGCTCCATGATGTGGGCGACGCCGGTGTCGTCCTCCGGCTGCGTCCTGAACGTGATAGCGAAGGTCTTGTTCCTGTCCTCGGTCTCGATCCACACGAGGTCCGCTCCATTCTTGACGAACTCCATGCGCCACATGCGCCCCGGAACATCCTGCAGCTCACGTATCTGGCGCACCTTGAACCCGAACGCCTCGTCGCCTACCGTTTGAAGTTTCTTCATCCCAATCGACATGTTTTAATCTCCTTTCTTTTATTTGGCAACTGCGATTTGCATCTACGCTCGCCGTCTTTGCTTACTCGTCTTTCGATACAGAATCTTGCATGAAGATACGACACATTTCCATCGAATCTGACACTGCACTCCCTGCCATGCGCCTTCAATCAATCTCGATATAAGATCTTCAGATCTCTTGGGCAAGACAAGAATGCCGATTCTATCGGCTCATTTTCCAGACGCCTAGGCAGAGACACGTTCGCAAGGTTACGACAGCCGACAAACGCGCACCTCCCTATGCTCGTCACACTATCGGGTATTGTTATGCTTTCAAGTTGTATACAGTCATCAAACGCACACTCCTCGATGTTCTTAATGCCGTGAGAAATCTTTACATGTGACAGGCTAAGGCAAGACGAGAATGCATTTCTTGGAATACTCTCTAACGTCGAGGGCATCGTCACTCGTACCAAGCCATAGCACATGGTGAAAGCGGAAAAGCCAACCCACATAACTCCTTCAGGCATGTCCACCCACCTCAGTCCTTCGCAGCCAGCAAATGCGCATTCGCCAATGCCCCTTACGCTTGACGGGATCTTAACGCATGTCAACATAGTGCTGTATGCAAATGCAGACTCAGAAATCCAAGCCACACTGTCCGGTATGGTCACGCCTGTCAATTCGCCACAACTAGCACCAAACGCCAGGCCGCCTATGCGCTTGACTGGGAGCCCCTCTATTTCGGAAGGTATCTCAACATACCCCTGCACATCTTCCGCCCCCACAACCGCAACATACGGCATTGCTTCGTTCACCTCGTTTCTGCCAGTTTCAACTTCGTACTCCAGCGTCGCTCCGGGTATTCTTATCTCACCCATTTTGTCTCCTCCTTGTTATTGTTTCCGCCACTGTTTTGCTGATCGTGACGTCCATCATTCAGTTATGAACATTTCGGTATGCCTTATATATATCATCACCAGCATTCTTGAATTCCATGATGGTCTTTGCTTCGCAATCGTCCGTCACTGCGCGCAGCGCCTTGTCCAGTTTCCCCGGGAGCACTTTTGTAGCCTGCCTGACATCGCACACGGTTATGCAAGTCGATCCCAGCACCAATATGCCGCCAAAAATATCCCCGATTGGAAGCGGACCATCTGCCAAGGCTGCGCCAGTGCCGACAGCCGCTGAACCCGCCATGCGGGCGGCCGCCTTGCCAAGAATCTTCCCGACGGTCGAGACCGTGAATCGAATGCATGTGGCCTCAACGACGGCGCTTATGGCCGCGACAATCTGACCTTCGAGAAGATTGCGCTTACATTTCTCTATGCGCTCGCCGCCATCTGTAAGCAGACCTTTGAACGCTTCGTCGCCTGGCAGCTCAATCGAATCAAGCTCGACTTCAAGCTCGTGCTTGAATGTCTTCCTCTCAGTTTCGGAGTTTTTAAGAAACGTCACAAGATGTGCATTGACCTTGTCACGTGCTTCGTACAGCCCCCTGTAGAAATCAGCCTCAAGATCGCGCTTGATGCTCCTCTCCGTCCGATTGCCATTGTCCATCTTGTCCTTAACGAGAGTCACAAGCAGGTCCTTGCAGCGAGAGAAGACACCGAACTTCTTCACCACGCGCGGAATGCCGTTGCGCACATCGCCAAATCTCAAAGACGCCTCAGACTCGACATCGGACAAGAACGTTGCGTAATGCCGGTCAAGAGCAGTGACATAGTCCGCTTGCAACTGTGCGACCTTCTTGGCGCGCTTCGCAATCTGCGCCTCCTGACGGGCGGCAGCGTCATGCCCAACCGAAGACGTGTCGCCATCCGAGATTCCCGACTTGACAATTCGCCACACGCCAATAATCGACAAAAGCAGGAATCCGGCAATCACGATGATCAACTCCACGCGGGTGAACCCAGAATGTGCAGCGGAAGGAGACGACAGCTCCACGTCGATGACTTCTGCCGCGCCGCCAGCGACGGGAGCGACGCTTCGTATCGCAGCCGCACGCCTGGCGGAGACAAGCTTGCTCCAGTTCCTGACGAGCGAAACCCACGGCCAGGCGAACCAGACAAGAAAGGCCGTCATGCCGACGATTGCTATCCCCACAATACATTTGATCGGAGCGGTCACGGTCTCCGCAATTTCTCCGGCAAGTTTCGGATTGGCCTTGACAGCTTCCCTCACTCCTTCACCCATCTGCTGCACTCCGTCAGAACACTCATGCGCCGCGACAACCATAGCCGTGCCGCCGCCAGCCGCCAGCAACTGCTTGGCAGTGACATGCTTGACCATACCCTCGGCAACGCCCCCCGCCGTCCGTTTTGCGGCCTCGTGTTCGGCCGTTACGGCGGCGAGCTTTGCGCCCCCGCGGACCGCCCCTTCGCCAGCGATTCGCAGCCCGAGCTTGGCCGCAACTTTCTTTTCGCCCTTGATCACCGCCTTTGCAGGCAATGAGGCAGGCAGCGCAAAGGCGGACACGCACATAGCGAAGACCGAGACAATCTCAATTATGATCTTTTTCATCTGCATTTTCCTTTTTCCTTATTACTTGCAAAACGACTTGTAGAGTTTCCATCCCCCGAATCCAACGGCTGCGACAGCGCCAGTGACGGCTACGGGGATCGCCCAGACAGGAGTCGTCACAATGGTCGTGGTCGTAGCAATCGGGATGCCGAGCCAACCGGCAACTGTCGTCGCAATCGATCCACAGACGGCGGCCCCTGTCGTGGCGCCAGCCGCAGCAAGGGGAACTGTTGCGGCAACCGCAGTCCCTCCTGTTGCAATGCCAGCGCCTGCTCCCAGGACCGCACCGGTAGTTCCACCGATGATCCCACCGATGGCCGCACCAGTTCCCGTCACTGCAGCCGCGCTTACGCCTGTCGTAGTGATTGTGGTGGTAACCCCGATGGCGGCAGCGGTTGCGCCCACTGCACATGCGCCAGTCCCGGCGACAATCGCTCCGTCTTCGACAAACGAATTTGGGTTCTTTTTCATGCTATCATTCTCCTTTGTTGTTTCATTGAACCATGCCCTCATCTCTGTTCGTCTCATGATGTTATTCCAATTCCTTTCGTTCTACTGACTATGCTACACATTTGTAATTACCTACCATGATGCTTGTGCCAACGACCGGATCCTCCGCAACGACGGCAGACATGACCCTTGTAAGATCCCGACCCTTTGCACCTGAAACAGATGCCTTCGTAGTCTCCAGAATACTCACCGCGAGAGAGGCTCCGCACTCCCTTGAATTCACCTTGCCAGCTTCCGCCAAGGCTCTCGCGCCTATAGGAGTTCTTGTTGCCCCAGAACCCCTGCTTGCGGATTCGCGTAGAGCGATATCCTTTGTCATAGTCCGTTACCTCGACCTTGGGGCATCCCCAGAACGTGGTCGTGTGATGGACTGTTCGCCCCGTCCCTGTAATCCAGTTTATAAACGACTGTATCATTCCCGTCTCTCTTCGACTCATTTGATTCTCCTTTCAACTTTCATGTTGATTTCACATGTCACATTCCATGTCCCATAATTGGCGCTCACCCGAACGTCTCACTTAATACTGAAATCCACAAACAGCCGATTTCGCCCCTTTCACCCATGTAATATATTTATTTCAATATTCTCCCTATCGATATTGACTATGAATATTTAAAATGCTACAATATTGTTCATACGAAACTAGGCAAGAAAGGATCGCTTCATGGACAGTCAAGGAAGAAAAGTTGTTATGTTCTCATTTTTCGATGAAAAAGAAGACTACCGCGGCATAATCAATGCCGCGCTGAAGAAAGATTGGGAGAAAGAAATTAAAGATTGGAAGAATAAGATTGCTAAATGGGCTATACCAGAAAGCAAAGGGAATAGAACTTTAGGAGAAAGCCCCTCCAAAAAGAAATTTAAGAAAAACAGCACCAAAAAATTTACCGAGACACACAAGCCAGAAGAGATCGACAAAAACTACTGGCGACCATCTACCGCCCTGGCTCTTTCATTGAAAAAAAATGAAAACATTATCATAGATGAGTATCATCTGTTCTATCAGCCCAACCTAAAAGATCACCAAGAAGACCAAAAAGACGGTGTCGTCTACATCAAAAATGCCATTGAGCGTTTAGCCGGTGAAACTATAAAAGGTGAAACTATAAAAGTTATTCTCGAGAAAATTGACATCGGCAACGGTCATGACTTCCAGACTGTGTACTCCAGACTCTTCGATTACTTCCGGAAACACTTCAATACCTCTCAAGCAGACGACAGAACCAAGGGTACACGATACCTCGTCCATGTCACATCCGGTTCACAAGCCGCCCGCATGTGCCTCTTTCTTCTCGCACAGAATAGATGGGTGCCAGCAGAATGCGTTCAGCTCTGGACAACCAGAAAGGACGATCCCGTCGGGCAATGTTCAATTACAACCCTCGGATCATCGCCAGAAGAGAAAAGCAAACTCTTGCAAAACAGCCCAGAAACCTTTGGCGGAATTATCGAAACAACGGACAAAGACTACAGCAAGACCATTGCTTATATCAAACGGATTGCCGACAAAACAAACGAGCCCATTTTGCTATTGGGCGATACTGGCGTGGGAAAATCCCAAATCGCGAAACTCATCTTCGACATACGGAAGGAATCCCTCAAAAACAAAGGCGACAATATATCAAACAAGAACAACGAATGGATCACAAGCGACGGAGCCTTTAAATGGGTCAACTGCAGCGGCCTTGATGACGCCCTTGTAAATGACACCCTTTTTGGGCACGTGAAAGGCGCGTACACCGGCGCAGACGAAAAAAAAGAAGGACTTGTCAAATTGGCCAATGGAGGAGTGCTGTTTCTGGATGAAATAGGCAACCTACCTATGGATACCCAAGGGAAATTACTCACTCTCATTGACGAGCATAAATACAACCCAGTTGGAGATCGCGGCAAACCAGACGACTCAAAATTCCTTCTCATCTGCGCCACAAATGAATGGATACCTGATCTAGTTGAGAAAGGAAAGTTTCGTCGAGACCTTTTTGAGCGCATTCGGACTTGGACATTCCGCATTCCAAATCTTAAAGCCCGACCAAGCGACATAGACTTGAACATTGACAACTTGTTAAATCATTTCACCAAAGACTACGGCCCCAATATTCAGTTCAGCAGCGAACTGTCACGCCAGAATTTCCTATCCGCCATAAAAGGCATGACACTTAAGGGAAATTTCAGAGAACTGAGACGGATCATATGGCGCATGGCAACAATTGCCACACTCGAGAACAATATCATTAATGATAGCATAATTCAAGATGAAATCGAAAGACTCGAAAACGAACAGAAATGGGACAACAAGACATCATCCAATCAGGATCAGTCACCGCCCAAAAGAACGCCATCCAGAGAAAACCTATCCGAGAAAGTTTGGGATTTCATCATACACCAATACGACATGTCCAAGATCAATAAGATTGACCTGCAACAGCTAAGATACGTCATTGAGGTTTGTGTGCGGAGCAAGTCCGGCGCGGAGGCCGCAAGAGAACTATTCAATGCGAGCTTAAAGGACGGAGGGAATGCCGCTGATTATATGAGCCGCTATTTCAGGCGAAAAACTATTAATCAACTGGGCATTGACTTTGACTGGATTGAGTCAAAAGCCAAGGAACTCTGCCAAGAAACTACTTCTTGAAAAGCCGTCGCAAAGGAATGCTTCCTGTGTTCCAAGCAAGCTGGGCAGCGACCAAGTACTTTGCGAATGACGACATTGGAATCCCCAGGTCATGTTTCTTTATGAAATCTGTCTGCGCAATCGGTTGATGAATTGAAAGAAATTCGACTGGGGTGTCTGCCTGCTTCATGGCATAAGATCCTAGAAGCCACTCAGCAATTGCGCGATAGGCGTCCCGACGACGACTGAGTTCTTGCAGTATATCTTTGCCATGCGCATCGCGCCCAATATATGTTTCGCACCCCATCTCTGGCACGTCTATTTCAACCCCACCATCTCCATCGCGAAATACGCGAAGCACATACGCGACAGCCAACAAGAAAGGCCCTGTCTCAGAGACCTCAGACAACCTCTCATCATTTTCGAGCGTCAATGCATCTTCATCCGAAAAATCCCACTCCACGTCAAACTCTTCCTCGGCAAGCTCCTCATCTATCGCCAGCTCTTCATATCCAGCAGAAATGTCCTGAACAATGCACCCGCGCTGCTCCAATTCCTGTAGGCAGCGCTGAACTTCCATAGGCGACGCCGAACGAACTAAATCAATCCTAGCTTGTGTTGCGGCTCGTTGCTCCTGAGTCTGCTTCGTCCGCTGTTCATGCCGTATACCAAGCCCGATGTCCATCTTAAGCATCCTCCTTCCCGAAAGTCTCTTCGCGATGCCCCCAGCGATTGAACATCACCTTGGCAAATGGTGAATCAAGTGACAACACACCGTCGCTTATCGCAAGTTCAAATATCTGCCGTTTCTGCCTCTGAAAAAGAATATCCGTAAACGTTTTGTCCGTCGATTTATCGGTTGTCACACTATTTTTCTTTGCCTCTCGTTTCTTCTTCAGTGACTCCCAGAGGATTTCCAGATACTTATCGTCAATTTCCGCGTATTCGGTTTCCGCGTATTCGGTCTTACCATTATTTCTAATCGCATTTACAAAACCAACCTTATCGTCATCCCGGATGTAATCTCGATGTCCAGGCTTCCCCTTTTCCTCAACTTCCCCGGTTAAGAACAGCGCACGGGAATGCTCGATGTCGATTCCCTTTCCACCCGTATGGAACCCCTGCATCGCAACCTGAAGCCCCCTTTCACCTATTGCCTGCGCCGCAACAATGCCTTCCTGTCCCTTCGGCCAGAGCATAAACACAAGGCGACGGGTCAGATCACCAGCCTTACCTGCACCAAGCTTCTTATTGCACATGGCGGTGCGAGCATTTAACGACGACCAGAACATTTCGTCCCACGACATCCCATGAACGAGCGAACAATCGAACTTCTTGGCCTTATCCGAGATTCGGTTTTCTGAGTACCCCAAATGCTCCAAGTCCACATGCAACTTGCCACGTGAACCAATTATCTGGTGTATTTGGTCTTTGCCGTTTGCACCCGACAAGACCATGTCTAAAACTGACTTCTCTCCGGCAGACAGATCGGACGCACCACGCAGTTTGTCGAGCATGACTTGCTTCTCCATCTTTCCAACTCGCGAACTAAGGTCTAATAAATCATAGAATCCAAAGGACACGCCTCTACACGTGCATGCGTGATATGACAGCCTGGCGAGCGCAACAATCGCCTTTGCTGGCTTCTCACCATTCTCCTTGGACAACTCATCAATAAGTTTCTTGCCGAACTTGCCAGGCTCATCAAACTTCTCATCAAACAAATTGCGAGCCCTGTAATCGAGCTTGATATCATCAATCTCTTTCTTATACTTCGCTTGGTTCTCATAGACAATCTCAAGTCCAGTCACAAAGTCACGGTCATACTGTGCCGAGGCCTTCCCCGTGCCTATCATACGAAGATTATTGCGCGGCAACATTACAACAGCCTCTTTCTGGGCCTCGTCAGATACAGGATAGTGCCCAACCATCTCGTCCCCATCGAAGTCAGCAGCAAAGCCCTTGCAACAGAGCGGCGATATCTGCAGTGCCTCGCCGTCTTCAGGTCTCAATGGCTCAGGGTAAAATGCCTGAAAGCCATGACGATGAAGTGTCGGTTGACGATTGAGCAGAATCAATTGCGGACGCTCATTTAAATAGTCGCGAAGCAGCTTGTACTTCTCATTGTCTGTAAGCGAAGAAGCGGACTTATTCCACCACCATCCAACGCGCAGCACAATTTCATCATCCCCTGATCCAGGCGCAACCGTTTCCGAATCTGCAGGATTGCTTGTCTCAGCCCCCATAAACGAAGCTAATACTCTGTCTCCCATCAATTCCCACAGGACATCTGTCGGTACGCAGACCTTATCCCATTCCAATTCGAGATTTGGCGTAATGACCAATCGGAATGAACGATCCACGCGACGCCCCAGTCCTTCGCGACGCAACAATCCATCCTTTTTGTCCAGACGATTTGCAATTTCCTCGAACAGCTTTTTGACCGCTGTCTTAACTTCGGTCATACGCTTTTCTTTATCTTTCGTTCCACATGCCCGAACCAGTTCACGATAGCAGTTATTGATCTCTTCGCAGATTGCCGCATTGTCGGATATATCCGGAAAAGGCCGACGATAGCGAATCGGAAGGACTGGTATGATTGTTAGTTTGGGCAACTCCAGCCCCCACGACCCCAACTTCTCTTCCGATATGCCAAAGGCACCGTATGGATAGTCAACTGGCTCTGGAAGTTCAATATATCCCCATTTGTCATCGCACAGCTCCAGATTCCTCCAATCGCCAAAAATAACTTCGTCAAATATACTGCCCGGATCGGTTTTGTAATAACACCCGTATGGAGGCATCGGTTTCAGAGGGATAGTCGCGTGGTGAGGACATGTGACAGAGAAGTCTCCCAGCGTCGGCCCCTTTTCGCGCTTCTGCTTCTCTTTGCATAACGAGCTAAGAAGATCTCCTGCCGATATGTTCTCCCCCTTCCCCTTGCAAAACCTCCCGTAACAAGTCATCTTTTCCAGGCCAACCGGCCATTTAGGAGGTTGCATTCCAGGCTTAGGAACAATCTCAGCCTTTATCCAGTCTTTCTGCGGGTCATAGTCTTTTAGCGTCACAACAAGAGTACATTTGGGAGCACCCTCAATCGGAGTTAAATCCCACTCAAAGACCGCAGGTCCCATGCCTTGACCTGGCATTGGATGAATCGGCTCGGTGCAATCATACCCCCAGCTGCGCAAAACACTCTTAACTCTGAGCGCATTGGTGTTTTTGTTGTCACCACTACCTTTTGGCAGCTTCTCATTGCCAAACGGCATCCCACATCCTTTGGGACAGACAAACGAAGCTGTTGGCTCCTTAGAAACACCACCGGCAGACGACACACGCTGCGCACCATTGTCTTCAATCCATTCCCTGATCGTCTCTTCTGACATTAACGAGAATCGAACCTTGTCTGCCCCTGCCTGCTCCATGTCAATCCCAAGCGCCCAAAGCCAATCTCGCGCAACTCGCGGGAATCCAGAAAACAGCGCCTTTACAGGCGGGGCTCCTTCAGCTTTCCATTCGCTCGCCCATTCAACGTCGGACTTCGCGCCCAGCATCTCTTCAAGAATATGCGGCACGCCGTATGCAGCAAGCGCCCACACCTCCATCTCCCCCAGTCTCTGCCCGCCGCCAATTCGACGTCCATGCGCAGCCTGCCTAGTGGTAGACGAATATTTTGCATCCAAACCACCACATCGTGCCTGCGCTTTAAACTCTGGCACATGATGAAGCCGGACAAAGTACTCAAACCCAACGAGTACAGGGTTCTCCGTCTTCGACCCATCTGGCAACACCAATTGGATGCATCCATGCCGGTCTAGCCCACTTGCCTCAAGGGCGTGGCGAATTGCATCATGGTCAAGATTCGCGTTGTCTAAGCAACCAAGTTCTGGCGCCACTCCGCCACTTTTCAAGGAGTTAGCCCCATTCCACCCGGTATGAAGCAACCAACCAAGATGTGTTTCAAGAAGCTGACCTGGGTTCATCCTAGACAACACACCATGAGGATTGAGCAGGACATCTACGGCTTTTCCGCGTAACTTCTCTGGCAACCGAGAATCATCAGGTAGACGCGGCATTTTGTCTTCATCAAGAACTATAGCGACCACACCCTTGTTGCCATGCCGCCCCATCAGCTTGTCACCGGGGCCAAGCGGCACCTCTTTCTCTAGTTCGAATGACAAACGACGAGACACCTCTCGCGTCATATCAGAATCCCCACCCCCTCCATTTGGCGGAAAGAATGGCCCTTTGGAAATCCGGGCAGGATTCGGATCCTCATACCGCATGACAAGCTTTTTCTTGCCACCATTAGAAAAGGATATGATGACATCTCCTTGCTGTAGAGGCGTGCAATTGTCAGCCCTCTTCCACAGCGGAACCCATTCCGGGCTAATCTCGCGCGAGAACCACTTGCGCTCTGCAATTGCCATTTCTTCTGCGGTATTTCGACTGACAACAATCGCATCATCCACATTCCAGCCGTCCCACGACATATAAGCCACAAGCAAATCGCGTCCAAGCGCAAGATCTCCATTCCTATCGATGGTATTTGGGCATACACCAATACCTATAAGCCACCTCATCTTCTCGGCGAGTTCGCACTCCGCGCCGGTCTTTACAAGCGGAGCGCAACATCCAGAGACGGGTGTTGCCTGCCTGAGGTTCTTCGCGCCCAACATGTTCCGGGCGTCATCATTGTGCTGCGCAAAGGGGATCATCGAAACTCCCCAGCCAACACTCCCCATGGCTCCACCATGCTGCTCCATAGCCCCCTTAGCCGCGATAATCTCGCCATCGGCATTAACACGTGCATCCCGAACCAGCTGCAACGAGAGACCAATCATTTCGGATTCAGGCGTCTCAATCGGACAAATCCGGCCACGAAACGACGGGTGGTTCTGGCGGAAATCCAACGGGATACAAAGTGCTTTGGTTCGCTTGACAAGGTAGCGCTTTATGCCGGTGATGCTTGCCATCAGCTCCAGTGCGTTGTTCGGTATGACAGGGGAGACAAAACCATCTCGCTTCAGCCCATTCAGCGGCACCAAGCGGTCGGAAACATATTTAGCCACTTCTTCTGAGAAAATATCTTCCCCCTCATTACGCTTCTCCTCATTGTGCTTTTCAAACAATAGTTTACAGAGGCGAAACGCAAGCCAACGTGGGAAAGAAACCACGACGCGGTGCGCAAGATCGTCTTGATCAACAGGCGGCATCAATTCATCCGCATGTTCGCGCACAGCCTCAATCACATCCTTTGCCTTACCATTCAAAGCCTCCTTTAGCCATTCGGGCACAAGCTCTTTGCGATCCTGAGCCCCACCCCACAACGACCCGAATGGCATGGTATCCATCAAATTCTGCAGCCGCTCGCAATCTTCATCCGATGACGCATCCCACTGCAGGCGCCCATTTGAATCATTCGGAAGTTTCGCACTTAATCGCGCATGCGAACCATCAGGGAACCCAATACGAAATTCAATCTCTTTCTTATCCTCTCGCTTCGTTTTCCCGGCAGGATAGACGAACCGAACGCCTGACTGTTCGGCAAGCCATGAATTCCACACAAGCGCCTGCGCACGCTCCTCTGAAGCGACAATAAAAACCCCATCTATGGGAATAGGGATTCCCGAGAGCGTGCGACTCTTATTTGAATCATCATTAGACAGGATTTCAATTTCTCCGCATAATGTTCGATTACCAAGCCAGCATTTCTCTGCCCGCTCCTTAGAAGGAAGACGCAAGCGGACAGAAACGTCCTGCCCCAATATCTGCGAAAGAACAGCCGACACATGGTCGTTCCATTCTTTCACGGACTCGCTATCAAACGTTAGCCAGTTTGCTTTATTGTCTTCCATAACATGGCTCCCCATTGTGCCGTTGCTCATCCAATAATCACACACCTACATCAATTCTCTTTCCATGGTAGCAAACTCTCCTTTGATAAAATCCTCAAAGGGTTTGTTATCATCCCCAAGTGATTCAATATTTGCATGGACATGTCCACGAGGCAAATCGCTTTTCCTCTTATATTCAATCCCACCTTCCGGCGAAAATGAGTATGCGCTCGTTCCCCCATAAAGATCCTCAAAGCCATTTTCCTCGAACCGAGGTGGGGGACATTCAACACCACCCGACGAATACTCATCTTCTCCTGAATATAATATCCACGATTGTGACGCTCCACTATCCTCGTCTCGGGTTAACGAATCCTTGCGCCTGACTTTTTCAAGATACTTCTCACGCCTTTTTATTATTCTTTTTTTCATACTTCCGTCAGATTTTACGTCTGCAACAATCCATTCTGACTTGCCAGATTTGAGATTCTTGAATATAAATGCAAAATCCGGTGTGAGCTCCCTTGTCCCGATATTTCCTTTGTTGCTATCGTCAAAATCTTGTTCCAACCAAAACTCAGCCCAAGTATCATTCTTTGCGTTTGCCCTAGCGGAAAAACCATGCACAATAACCAGCTCGACATCTCCTTTCCGAAAAACGCACCTACAACCTTCATCAGCCATCAACTCTTGCCCATGTACAAATTCACATATGCTTTCGCTCGCCTTAATCAACCGATAATAGCACCAGAACTCATAAACCATAGAATATTTCCTGGCGAATTTATTCTCGCCATTCTCTTTCCTATCAGCATCAAACGTAAGTTTCCGCACTTTATATTTCTTGGAAGCAGATCCTTTCCACGAATGTCTGCATCTCTCAAAATTAAGTATTATATCGTAAGCCAATTCATATCCAATGTGTCCAGAAAAAGCCGTTCGTTCAACATCAAAGATTGTCATTGCTTTGGATACATTCTTAAAAATGTCGATACCACGAAACTTCTCAACTCGAACTTTGACAGAGTCGACATCCTTTATTTTCGATTCAAAATTCTTAAGCAATTCCTTCATGTTAGACATCTGACGAATATAGGCTGGATTATTATGTCTACTATCACGATTCTCATATAAACTACCGCACTCCGCCATTTTATTCTTCAACTTTTCTATCTTAGAAACAAAGCAGGACTTAATATCGTCACACCTTAGTATTAGTCTGGAGAAAAACTCCTTTATTACTGCATGGGCAGTAACTTCATAATTTGCAACTTTAAAGCTAGTTACAATTCGATCTGCACCACTATTGGATTCTGACAATCGCTCTAACTTTCGTGCGACTCTGCCTCGACAGTGTCTTATCCTCTCCACCAAGAGCTTTCTATCGACAAAACCGAACGACGTTTTGGGTGCCTTGGTAATGTAATCCATTGGCTCTCGCAATTCATCCAAGACTTGCTTAACAGCCCTCAATTCATCATCAGGATCGGCATACGAAGAATACCCTTCATCCCAATTTGTCCTAAATCCGCATAATAACATCTGCCTCCTGTAGTAATCCTGGAAAAATGGAGGTGCCTCATGCATATCCTTTATCATACTTGTGAATTGCTTTACCTTCTCGCGCGGAGGCTCAACAAACACATGCACGGACAAAACCTCTCGGCGAATGTCCGGCTCATCATCCTCATTGTACACCACTTCTAAAAGTCGCAGACGAGAACTTCCCATTGTGGATTGAAAAAGTCTAAACTTCGATTTCTTGCGATAACGAAATATGGCAACACCATTTTTTGGCCGTGCTTCTGCTATGACATCTGGATCGAATCCCACTTGCAACCAATATTCAGAGTCTTTAGTAAAACTCCCACTCAATTTCGCTTCTACCAATGTAAGAGGCCTGTCCTTAGCGACATCTTTGTCATGTTGACCATATCCCATATAATATGGGATAGGATCAATTGGATCGCATTGTCCATCTTCGCTCAGTACATAGCTATGATAGTCGTCGCCTTGATCTTTGTATATTATTTTCAGTTCAAGTTTCATCTTGGTACGGAGTCTCAATTCTTAAGATGCGAGCAAACATTTCCGAAGAGAGCTTCAACTCATACTCCTTCAGAAATTTGTGGAGTTCCTTCTGCGCACTCTCTTGGATTTCGTTCGGGCGGCGGTATACCGGAAGAACACTCTGCACCATTACCTCATCAAGAACTTTTCGATTAAAATCACCTATTTCGTTTTCAGTGTATTTTTGCAATCCCACTTCTGCGTCATTATCTTTTGACTTTCCGGCACAGAGCTGAGGGCGCGAAACAATGTATCTATATATATCACGCGCCTTGCGCCAATTCGGAGCGATGTGCAATGACTGTAATATTGGATACACTTCATTTAGACGATCCATAATCCATCCGTCTATCTTACCTTCCCATGCATTATCTACCCATTCATTGAATACTTTCAATGAAATCTCATCCCCCTCGCACAATATATCATTCTTTACTGGACTGCGCAATCTTGGGAATGCCTTACCCGTAGGAGACAGCTCTATATAATTACAGCGATCATAGAACCGTGCGCTAAGTTCCTTCGTAGTTTCATCAAAGTTAATGGTTCCAAAGAAACGGAGATTATCTTTAAGCTGAATATCCTCACATCCGGTTTTACTGTTTTCAGCGTTTCCTTTTTTAATGGTGATTTTACGATCTCCATTAGCTCTGCTCATCTGCTGAATAAAGTCACTAAAATAGTGTTCAACATAAGCCAAGTTCATTTCCTCAAAACATACCATCCTTGGCTCCTCAACATTTTGTGCATCTCTCAAGAACGATACCAAACCAACTTCTGATTCTATAAATTTGTCCTTATTAGGCGAATAAAATCCCATGAGATCAGCCGGCTCCATCCATCCCGGATTTACATCTACACGAAGGAGCTGTTGTTTATCTTCGTATTTTCTCCCTGCAATGGCTTTAGCATAAAGCAACGCCAAAGAGGATTTACCTGTTCCAGGTTCGCCCCCTAAGAGCGTAAAGAAGCCACACTTGGCGCATGTATGAAAACGGATTAGGTCACGCGGATCATATTCATAACCGCATTTCTTAACGAATTCGATAAAGCGTTTGAGGAATGCTTCTTCTGTGCTAATCGATTCCTTATCATTACCAAACGGCAAAGGCAACCATTCACATTTACTAGAATCTGCAGAGTAATCCAATACAGAGTGTTTTTGCTCTTGCTTATATAAATTATTATAAGATTTCGGAACCACCAGCAGAAAACATTTGTCACGCCACCGCATCAGCGCTGATTGATTATAATTCACAACATCAATGAAATCCGCATCAAGAGAATCAGCATTACTGGAATCCTGTTCCAGCAAATCATTTCGCCGTCCCCAAATACGTATATTGCGGTTTGAATACTGAATCAGGCCCTCGTCACCACCGACACTCAAAAAACCCTTAAGAAATACTTCTCCTTCTTCAAGGGTATCATAAATGATAATGTGTCCAGGATTTTCTCGCGTTCCAAGCAATGGCACAACTGTACATCTTATCGTCTGGTTTGTCCCAGTAGAACCGCAGGAACGACTGAAATAGTCGAGCAAGGATAAATGTCTATTGCCATCTTGCGTGTTGCTTTCGTTAATATACTCCCAAGGTATTATTTGAACTGGTGCCTCTTGTTTCGTATCCAAGAAGAGTTTTTGTTCGCCTTCCTCATTTTTGAAAACACCACACACATATGAATCTAAGTATTTTTCCGCAGATTTCAACGCTTCTTTATCAAGCACCTTGATGCTCTCATTCGTCTTATCTGTGGAAACGGCGTCTTTAACCCAAAACACCCATCTCTTCTTCCACTTAAGAGTCACAACCTCTTTCTTAAGCTTCCCAAAGAACATTCCTGGTTGTACCCCATCGCCACCAGTATATCGCGACAACAGCTCGATCATCTTATCGTCCATGATATGCTTCCTTTAAAACTTTATAGACACTATCAAACCAAACATGGATACTGTGGATACTCATTCTCAACAAACTTAGTCATCCTACCATCCGACCATTGTGCAGTCCACAACATGCACATGCTTACCGAATCGCCTTGAGCATTGCCTCAAGGTCTTCAATACTGTAGTCGCCAGGCGGGACTTCAACCTTGCCATCGACAACTTTCCACTTGGCCTTCTGCTTTGTGCTGCGCGTTGCCGACGCTTTAGACGCCTTGCCCGCGCTACTACGACCAGAATTCGACTTAGCACTTGTGCCTGCTCTCATCATTATGCTCCTTTTGTTCTAATCTTTATTCTCTTCTAAACCTCTACTTATCCAGAAAGCGCAGCGTCCCATGTCCGCAGAATGGCGGCGGTCGCGGGGCGACCGCCCTACCGTTCGGTCATGCGGAACGCGTGACCCTACCGCGCGGGAAATCTGTTTCATCTCGACCATACGGGTTTGCACCCATTTCATCTTGACGGTTGCATATTATATCATAAATCAGGCCTGCGGCTGAAAACGTCGCGCGCGGGTCTCCCGCCGCAGGCCTATCCGGGCTCTCTCAGCCGGACGCTCCTTGTGAGCACACTAATATACGGCCACGGGCGCGAAA
Source organism: Kiritimatiellia bacterium (assembly GCA_017403825.1). Taxonomy (GTDB): domain Bacteria; phylum Verrucomicrobiota; class Kiritimatiellia; order RFP12; family UBA1067; genus UBA1067. The sequence goes on along the minus strand of JAFRDO010000091.1, from coordinate 41,094 downwards.
TCTGACAAGAGGAGTGGCTGGCGGTTGGCGCGTCAGCGCATTTCTGACAGGGTGGTAGAAAGTATGGTCTTGTCAAGCAAGAACGGGATGATCCCGACAAACGAAATTCCCTCATCGTTCGCATAGAGCGGCTGGTCGCCACCTACGACTACAAGTTTGCGAAACGAGTCTCGCGTTTTTCGCAGGCTGAATGTTTCTTGGGAGAGTTTCCCCACGTCCGGTATTTCGAGGGCGCATTGTATGTACAACTTCTCGAATCCGGTGTTGACAACAAAGTCAATCTCGTATTGCCTGAGCTCCCTCTTGCCGCTTTTGCCGGATACTTTTGCCTCGACAACCCCAACATCTACGTTGCATCCCCGGGCAACAAGTTCGTTGTATATGATGTTCTCCATGAGATGAGTTCGTTCCGTCTGCCTATAGTTGAGACGCGCATTGCGCAATCCTACATCTTCCGCATACCATTTGCTCGGATATTGCAAATAGCGTCTGCCTTTTACGTCGTAACGTTCGGCCTTTGAGAAAAGATATGCCTCGGACAGGAACTTGAGGTATTGCTGTACTGTATGCACATCTGGCTTTACGCCTTGCTCTGTCAACAGAGTTTTTACTATCCTAGTCGGATTGGTGAGGCTGCCAATGGAACTGAACAAGACATCTGTAAGAAGTCCAAGCACATAATCGTTTTTGAGATTGTTGTGCTCGACAATGTCCTTGAAATACAGCGTCTTGAACAAGCCAGAAAGATAATCCCGCCGTGCGGCATCCGAAGTCTTGTTAGCCGCTTCTGGCATCCCACCGTACACTAAATATCTGTTCCATGCCTGATACTCGCTAAGTCCGCTTGGCAAGATACTGTTCGCGGTCAAATACCATATCGTTCCTTTCTTTATGGACATGTCCACCAACCGTGGAACGCTAGTATTATACCAAAAAATCAGGCCTGCTGACGGAAACTTCGCGGTGCGACGCTTCCGCCGCAGGCCTATCCGAGCTCTCTCCGCCGGACGCTCCTTATGAGCAAACTAATATACGGCCTATATCTTGAAATCTGACAAAGAATATCTCTTGTCAGATTTTTCAGGGAGCGTCGTATAAAAGGCTAGATATGGTGGCAAAAGATAAATCCTTTGCTGGGTTCAGGCGGACAAGGTTTCTGGCGCGGACAATCATGTCGTCGCCTGCCGTCGTGTTCGTCTATTCGCCGCTTCTTGTTGCGCAGACCGTCGCAGGCATAGCTGTTCCGTTTGCGACGGGCCATTTCATCGACGCGCTCGTCGGCGGAATCTCACCAGTCGGCCCGTTTGTCGTGCTCGCCGCGCTTCTGCTCATCAGGGCCGTGCTGACGCCATGCCTCCAGCGGTTCGTCCTTTCCCGGGCGAGGAACATCGAACTGAAGCTTCAGGATCGAGTGCTCGACGCTGTCATGGGCTTCTCCCCGTCCGAGCTTTTTCCGCTCGCCAACGGCGAGCTCGTCGCCAAGTTGACGCGCGACGCATACGCCGTCGGTGGGTTCGTCAGCGGACTCTATCCGCGCCTTCTTGTCGCCGTCGTCACGATGTTCGCTGCCGGGTCGGCGCTGCATTCGCGTTCGCCCGCCTTGGGGTTCTCCTTTATGGCGTTCATTCCGCTCGCGATAGCCCTCTTCTTCCCGTTCGCGCGGCGATTCGCGGAAAATTCCCACTCAGTACGCAAAAGAAGCGACGGCTCCTTCGCCGCGCTCTTCGACTTCTTCCACTCGCTCCCGTTCCTCCGTACGCTTGCCGCCGATCGCCGCTTCTCCGATCCCCCGCGCGAGGCGCTTGGCGCCCTCAAGAACGGAAACTGCGCCATGGACCGCCTGACCGTCACTTTCGGTGCTCTGCTTGGCTTAATTCTCGTCATCGGCGAGATTGCGGTGCTCGGTATCGCGGGCACGTTCGCCGAGAAGGGGATTATTCCGGTCGGCGATGTGGTCGTCTATCAGCTACTGTTTCTCGCGGCGATGCAGTCCGTGCAGGGAATCGTCTCTCTCCTGCCAGAGACGGCGTCCCTGCGCGAAGGCATCGATTCGCTGGACGAGATACTTTCGCACCCTGCGCCAAGACGCGGAGGGGAAAAGGTCGGAGCCGTCGAAACCATCGAGTTCCGCAACGTGACGTTTGCCTATCCGGGTGCGGAAGGGGCCCCCGTCGTCAAGGACTTTTCTGCAACTTTCTGCTCAGGCAGAATCTATGCCTTGGTCGGAGCCAACGGTACTGGCAAGACGACGCTCCTCAAGCTGGCGACTGCCGCGCTCGAGCCTCAGGAGGGCGAGATACGCATCAACGGAGTGCCTATAAAGTTGCTCGACGAAAGCTCTTTCAGGCGCAGTATTGGAATCGTCTTCCAGGACAGCCTGCTTGTCACCGGCACGATTCGCGACAACATTACCTTGCGCGACCCGGCGTTCATGGACGATGATGTCGAAGCGGCTGCCAAGCAGAGCGGATTTGACGCAGTGGTGGAAAGGCTGCCCTACGGGCTCGACACGCGTCTCGGGCTGCGGGGACAGTCCCTCTCCGGCGGCGAGATGCAACGCCTCGCAATCGCCCGTGCGCTCGTGCGCAACCCGAGCATGCTTGTGCTGGACGAAGTAACAAACCACCTCGATGTGGAAGCGCGTGCATCTTTCGGAAAGCTCCTGCACTGTCTCGCGCCCGGGCGCATTGTTCTTCTTGTCAGTCACGATGACGCGATCATCGATTTGTGCGATGAAAAGATATTTTGTCAGATTCCGGAAAATGTGTCGTATATAAGGGCGTAACGGACGGGTGTCCGCTACACTTGGTTAACCAAAAGCAAAGGAGAAACAGAAAAATGACACCAAATGACATCGCGACCAGCGTCGCTGGCCTCGGGAGCACTGGTGATGGAAACATCACTCAAATGCTAACGGGGACACAGAGTTTCGTCGGACAAAACCTTACTATAGACGACTGGCGTTGAGTGCATATAGCGGCATAAACCGCGACTGGGGCTGGTTCGCCAGCCCCCTTATTGATATTCTTCCACAAAGTTTTCGTAGCCATGATTTTAATTGCCACTTGTAGCCAGGATATAACCACTGACATCGTCATGAAAGAACTGGACGTTGATGACGTTCTGCGCTTCAACATCGACAAACCGGAGGATTATACATGGGATTTTCATCGTGACGGATTTTGCATTACGGATAAGGTCTCGGGCAAGGAGATTACACACGAAACCTTTACATCGTTCTATTTGCGTAAGCCTCTCTACTTTGACCGTATAGATGTTCCGAAGTTCGGATGCGTCGAGAATTGGCGGAGAGAAGAAACGGACGAGCTTTTCAAAGATTTCTACCGCGAGTGTCAAAGCCGTGGGCTCGTCGCGTTGGTGCGTAGTCAAAACAACAAATACGGCAAGCTACGTCAGTTGCTTGTCGCTCAAAAGCATTTCCGAGTTGCTCAGTGGCACTTCTTTCATGGGGAACTGCCCGAAGAGTTAAAGTGCGGCAGGTGGGTTGTGAAGTCGATGACACAGACACCCATTGGCAAGGACAAGGTGTTCTTTGTGAAAGAAGTTAATCCTTCTGCCCTCGATCTAAGCTATCCTTGGTTCGTGCAGGAGAGAATCGAAGGCGAGGAGGAGGTGACGGTCGTCTACATCGATGGCACGACATACGCAGCAAATACGCCGCGCGATTCGTTTGACGGCGAAGACTCCAGAAAGGAGATTTTTGTAAATCCGAAAACGTCATGGCCTCGGTGCGCGTTATCGCCAGATGACGAACGAGCCATCAGGGGCTTCATGGACGAAACCGGCTACAGGTTCGGCCGCTTCGACTTCATCAGGAAGGGCGGCGAGCTCTGGTTCCTGGAGCTAAACCCGAACGGGCAGTGGGCGTGGCTCGACGAGAAGAACGAGAACGGACTCGTTACTCTTGTTGCGGACGCAATCAAGGCCGAGGACCGGCAGCACCAGGAGCGTCCATTTCGGCAAGGACCTCCTCCGTCGTCTCGCGCAGTTTCGCCGTGAGGCGTGTGCGGATCTGGTACAGGTTGTCGCTTGAGATGCCGTAGAGTTTCGTGACGGTTTCCGTGTCCTGTCCCTCCACCGCGCTCGCCACGAACGCCGCGTAGTGCTCGGGGCGGACTCCGGGCTTAATCCGGCGCAACGCCTCCTCCATCGCGGCGGACTGCCATTCGCGATCCGCAAAGTCGTCTTCGCCTCCGGCCGCGGCTCGCGCCGCTTCCCAAAAGTCCTTCTTCATGTCCGCGTCGCGCTTTGCCAGCTTGAGCTTGTCCATGACCCGCCAGTTGACGAGCCCCGTCAGGTACGACCTGAAGCGTCCTTTCTCTCTGTCGTACTGGAACGTCGGCAGGTTCCGGGCGAGGTCGGCGAAGACGACTTGCACGATGTCGTCTGCGTCCGCGTCGCTCAGACCCTTGCGCCGGGCGAGTGAATAGATAAACCCTGCGTAAAGGTCGAAAAGCCTGCTCCACGCCGCCTCGTTTTCCGTATCGGCGACCGCCCTAATGACGCTTGAGCGCGTCGTTTCGTTGTTGAAGTGTTTGTATGTCATTTCTTCTCTCCGAAAATCTTCTTCCTGCCTTCCTTGACCATGGATGACAATTTTTCTTCACTGATGCCTTCAAAAGTCTCGCGATACGCATTTCTTAAGACGGCCTCCCATGCGTCCTGTGCCGCTTTTTTAGCTTGTTCGTCGGACGCCACTTTTACCTTCCTCAGTTGCGCAACTTCTTTTCTCAATTGCTCAACCTCCACGGATTGCATGGCGACATTCTGGGTATTGGTTCCTATGGACCGACTTACGAGATCTTCCCTTAGCGACTTGATTTCCTCGGCCTGTTTGGCGAGATCGGCCTTTAGCGTCTTGTTTTCCTCGGATTGTCTGTCAAGGGCTGCCTGCAACGACTTGACTTTATCAGGCTGTCTTAGGAGATCTCTCTTTAGAGAGCTGATTTCTTCCGATTGCCTAGCGAGGTCGATCTTCAACGCTTCGTTTTCCGCAGAACGCCTGTCAAGATCCTCCGTCAGCGGCTTAATATCCGCTGTCTGCTTGGTGAAATCTGCCTTAAGCAATCTAATCTCCTCAGATTGTCTGGCGAAATTGTCGGCCAGTGACTTGTTTTCCGCAGCGCGCCTATCAAGGTCTTCTTTCAGAGACCTGTTCTCCTCTGATTGCCTGACAACATCTTCCCTCAACGGCTTAATTTCCGCTGCCTGATTGACAATGTCGTCCTTCAGTGATTTAATTTCCGCAGACTGCCTGCCTATGTAATCCGTCAGCGACTTGTTTTCCTCTGAACGCCTGGCAAGGTCTTTCTTTGCGCGTTCGCTGGAAATAACAAAGTACACCATGATAGCGACGAGGACAAGAGCCGACAGGGCGATTGCGGCTTTCACGATACGCGATCCAGCGATAGATGCGATTGTCGTTTTTCGGCGAAGTAGTTCAAGCTCTTTTAACAACGCCTTGGCGGACTGGTAGCGGCGGTCATGGTCTTCGTCGGTCGCCTTGTTGAGTATGCGGTGCCACTCCGGGAAGAACCTCGCGCGAGTGTCAGCTTCCGGAACCGGCCCCTTGTCCAAGTCCTCTACGTGTCGTCCGAAGCTCGCGGCCTTGAGCGTAAGGCCGAGGCTGTAGATGTCACTGGCTGCGTTGGTAAAGTTCTTCTCCGGCGGAACGTAGCCCTGTGTCCCCACGAGCGACGCCGCCTTGTCTTCCTCGACGACTAGCCCAGGGTCGGTGAGAACGGGCCGCCCACCGACGTAAATCACGTTCCCGGGCTTGATGTCGCGATGCAGCAGGTGGTGGCGCTGGAGCGTGGCAAGTCCCTTGGCGAGCGCGGTGCCGAGCTTGATGCACTCGCCGAGCGGCAGGGCCTTTTCGCCTGAGATGACGCTTGCGAGGGTTTTCGGACGATAAGGCTCATCCTTTACGAATTCGTTATCCGCGAGATCCATGACCGCGTAGAAGCCCCACGGCTCCTCTGCGAGTTCCCTCATACGGACAAGTCCCTCCTGCGGCGGAATCGCGCTGTAGAGCTTTGCGCCGCGCAGTTCGCGTGCGTAGCGTTCTTCGCCGCCTTCCTCGCGGCGGCAGACCTTTACTGCCGCGCGTTCGCCCTTGCCGTTTGTCGCAATGTAGACAACGCCATACGCACCGCGTCCGATCTCGCGGTCAAGCCGCCAGTCCCCGCAAACATTCATTTGCGCATATTGTATCATAATAATTAGGACGTGATCCCATGAGAAAATCATGTTGGCAACAAAGCAGCCCAACATTTGATAATATAGTCAAAAATGATGCTTAAATGGGGTCTAATTCTAGAAGTAATCAGGACAACGACAAAAAAGAACGCCAAACTTATTATGAATTTTGCAAGACATGAGCGATTTGCTGACTCGAGTGCCATTCTGGAGCGAAGCACGTCGAGGTCCCTGAGCAGCGCCCTGGCGGACTGGTAGCGGCGGTCATGGTCTTCGTCGGTCGCCTTGTTGAGTATGCGCCACCACGCTGGGAAGTATCTCGCGCCTGTGTCGGCCTCCAGAGACGGTCCCTTGTCCAAGTCCTCTACGCGTCGGCCGAAGCTTGCGGCCTTGAGAGTCAAGCCGAGGCTATAGATGTCGCCGACGGCGGCGGTGCAGTTCTCGGGCGGAACATAACCCGGCGTCCCGACGAGCGACGCCGCCTTGTCTTCCTCGACGATGAGCCCAGGATCGGTGAGAACGGGTCGGCTCCCGACGTAGACTACGTTTCCTGGTTTTATGTCGCGATGCAGCAGGTGGTGGCGCTGAAGCGCGGCAAGTCCCTTGGCGAGCGAGATGCCGAGCTTCACGCACTCGCCAAGCGGCAGAGCTTTTTCGCCTTCAATGACGCTGGCGAGGGTCTTCGGACGATAGGTCGTGACCCCGGAAGCCCATCGTCCGAACTCGTCGTCAGCGAGATCCATGACCGCGTAGAAGCCCCACGGCTCCTCCGCGAGTTCCTTAATGCGGACAAGTCCCTCCTGCGGCGGAATCGCGCTGTAGAGCTTCGCGCCGCGCAGTTCGCGTGCGTAGCGTTCTTCGCCGCCTTCCTCGCGGCGGCAGACCTTTACTGCCGCGCGCTCGCCCTTGCCGTTTGCCGCAATGTAGACAACGCCATACGCGCCGCGTCCAATCTCGCGGTCAAGCTGCCATTCCCCGCAAGCATTCATTTGCGCATATTGTATCATAATCTTGCCGGGGATTTTCATGAACGTTAGGGCGCTTAACTTCCAATCTGCATGCACGGCGGAATTTTGATATAATGCAGCCCGATGACGACTGACCGTAACGGCAAGACAATCTACCTCGATGCCCAAATCCAGGGCACCAAGAAATAGCGCAAAATGGTGCGGGGCAACTTGAGGAAGGCCGCGTGAGGGACGTGGTGTTCAGCTGCGACGACCGGGGCGCAAAGTTCCTTTGCGTCACCGTGTGGTCGTTGCTTTCCAACTACCGGAGCGCGGAACCGATCCGCGTCAACGTGTTCGAGGGCTTCGGCGGGCACTCCCCCGAGAGCAAGCGGAAGCTCGCCGAAGTCGTCGCGCGCTTCCCGAATGCCTCGGTGCGCTATGTCGACGTGGAGCCTGCGGTCGCGCCCTACGCCGATCTCATCATGAACCGCGCCGGGTCGCGGTGGAACGTGTTCACCTGGACTCCGGTCTTCGTACCTGCGCTCCTGCCGGACGCGACGGGCAATGTCATTCATCTCGACATCGACATGCTCGTCGCAGCCGACGTCTCTCCGCTCTTCGAGATCGACTTCGGCGACGACCTGATTGCCGCCGTCGCGGAGTATCATCGCGGCGGCGGTGCCGTCGAGTCGTGCATCTGGGGCGATGGCATACTGCCGCCGGATGCGGAGCGGTATTTCAACACGGGAACGCTAGTCTTCAACGTCGCGAAGTGCCGCGAGGAGCGCACGTGGGAGCGGATCCTGGAGTGGTACCGCGAACATTACGGCATCGCAAACCGCATCGAGCAGGACGCGTGGAACGCGCTGTATTGGCGGCGGACGCGGCTTCTGCCGCTCAGGTGGAACTTCCACGACCGGCTTATCAAGAGCTTCGCGAAGTGGGACGTGCGCGACAAGTACTGGCTCGGGAACCCACCGCAGGAATGCCTGGAGGCGGCGCTGGAGCCCGCCATTCTTCATTTCTGGGGTCCGAAGAAGCCGTGGCTAAAAAGCCATCGCCCCTACCGCCGTCTCTACCACGAGGCGATGCGCGCCGTAGGGCAGACGCCGCCGCGCGAGCCGCTGACGGCGCCTTTCCACGACTTTGCCGCCAGCCGCAACCTCCGTCGCATACGCCAGTTGCTGGAAGAGTTCCGCCGCTCCGGGCGGGCCGAAGCCTAGAAGTTGTCCTGCTCCAGCTGGAAGAAGGCTTTCGGGTGGTCGCAGACCGGGCAGACCTCTGGTGCGCTCTCGCTCTCGACGATCGCGCCGCAGTTGCGGCATTGCCAGCGGTTCGCGCCGACCCTGACCCACACTTCGCCGGACTCGATGTTCTTCGCGAGCTTGCGGTAGCGCGCTTCATGTTGCGCCTCGACCTCCGCGACCTTGCGGAACTTGACGGCGATGTCGGTGAACCCCTCGGCCTCCGCCTCCTCGGCGAAGCGCTTGTACATGTCGGTCCATTCCTCGTGCTCGCCCGCCGCCGCCTCAAGCAGGTTCTCCTTTGTCCCGCCGATTCCGGCAAAGAGCTTGAACCACATCTTGGCGTGCTCCTTCTCGTTCAGGGCCGTCTCCTGGAAGATGGCGGAAATCTGCTCGAAGCCGTCCTTCTTCGCCTTAGAGGCGTAGTAGTCGTACTTGTTGCGCGCCTGGGATTCGCCTGCGAAGGCGAACATCAGGTTCGCTTCCGTCTTTGATCCTTTGAGTTCCATGCTTGAGTTCTCCTTTCGTTCCGTGTTTTCTGTCTGCCACGAATATTACCATTTGCGCCGCACGTAGTCAACCGGAGTTCGTTCGCATGGAAAATATGGTAGAATATGAGCCGTGGCAAGTCATGCCAGAATGCAGGAAATGGAAAGCATGCAGAAGCAGATGATGATTCCCGGGAGAGAGCTTCCGTGACCGGCGACCTGAGCGAAACGCCGAAGGGAAGCCGCATACGCATTTCGTTCTTCGGACTGCGCAACGCCGGCAAGTCCACGCTTGTCAATGCATTCACCGGACAGCCCGTGGCCATCGTAAGCGATGTGGCCGGCACCACGACGGACCCCGTCTCAAAGGCGATGGAGATACTTCCGCTCGGCCCCTGCCTCATCACCGACACCGCCGGGCTGGACGACGAGGGTCCGCTCGGCGAGCAGCGCGTGAGGAAGTCGCTTGATGTGCTTGCGACGACGGACATCGCCGTCTGGGTCGTCGGTGCGGACGGTGGCGACGAGACGCGGGCGCGCTCCCTTTTTGACGCCGAGTGCGCGGGGCGGGCGATTTCCGTGCTGGAGTACAGGCGCGGCGATTCGGTAGAAGAGCTGAAGCGGCGCATCGCCGAGCTCAGGCTGTCCGAGACGCCGCCCGGACTCCTGGACGGGCTGGTCGCCGCGGGCGACCGCGTCGTCTGCGTTTGCCCGATCGACGAAAGCGCGCCGAAAGGACGCCTTATCCTTCCACAGGTGCAAGTCATACGCGATTGCCTCGACCGAGGCGTATGGTGCGCCGTATGCCAGCCGCGCGAACTTCCCGGCGTCCTTTCCGATGTCGCCTGCAGCCTGGTCGTGACGGACTCGCAGGCGTTCGGCGCCGTCAGTGACGCGATCTGCCGCTTTGCCGACGGCGGCGGCAAGGCTCCGCGCCTTACGTCGTTTTCCATTCTGTTCGCGCGGCAGAAGGGTGACATCGGCGAGTATGCGAAGGGTCTTGCGGCAATTCAGACGCTTCGTGACGGCGACATGGTGCTTGTCGCGGAAGGTTGCACCCACCGCCGGCAGTGCAACGATATCGGCACTGTCAAGATTCCCAAGGCGCTCTTGAAGATGACCGGACGAAAACTCCGCTTCTCGTTCGCAAGCGGCGGAGCGTTCGATTTCGGCGACGGTGCGGATCGCGCCAGGCTCGTCGTGCAGTGCGGCGGGTGCATGCTGACGCGCCGCGAGGTGATGCTGCGCATCTCTCGCTGCCGCGAGGCCGACGTGCCGATAGTGAACTACGGCATGCTCCTCGCCGCCGCGAACGGGCTGCCGATTGGAGACGTCCTGGCCTGATGAAAACTAACTACCATACTCATACGACCTGGTGCGACGGCAAGAACACGCCTCGGCAGGTGGCCGACGCGGCAATCGAGAAGGGCTTCGCCGTCTTGGGCTTCTCATCGCACTCCATGCTTCCCGAGGACGACGTCGACTGGGTGCTGACGCCCGAAAAGGCGCCTCGCTACGCGGCGGATATCCGTGCGCTGGCGGCTGAGTACGCGCCGCGGCTGCGCATTCTCTGCGGCGTCGAGGCGGACTACGTGCCGGGTCCGGGCGGGGCGACGCCTGACCGCGCCGCATACTCCTCGGTTGCGCCCGACTACGTCATCGGCTCCATACACTTCGTTGTTGCGTCCGACGGCGCGCGCGTTCCCGTTGACCATTCGCCTGGCGAGCTGGCGAACGGCATACGCGACCACTTCGGTGGCAGCGCTGAGGCGTTCGTCAGGGCATACTTCGCGCAGGAGCGCGAGATGGTCGGGCGGTTCGACTTCGACATTCTCGGGCACCCAGACCTCGTGCGCAAGTTCAACGTCCGGCACCCGTATTTCGACGAGCAGGCGGACTGGTACCGTAAGGAGATCGAAATGACGGCCGACGTGATTGCCGCGAGCGGCAAGGTTGTGGAGGTCAACACCGGGGCCATTTCGCGAGGCTGGCTTGACGACGCCTATCCGTCCGCCTCGTTCCGTGAACTTCTGCGGACGCGCGGCACGCGCTTCGTCCTTTCTTCCGACGCGCACGCCGCCGACGCCATCGACTGTGCGTTCGACCGCTTTGCCGACGCTGAGGAATATCTCGCCGCGCCGCCCTGGCTGTCGTTGCAGTAAAGCCACGTACCCCGTTGACGGGGCGGGGCGGGTTGTGGTAGAATACGCACCAGTTGGACGAACAGTCATGATGAACATCGCGATCAGCAACATCTGGTGGTGGCGCCGCGCTCACGAGGCGAGGTAGTCCGCTGGTGTTGTCTTGATTGGCATAGGATAGGCGGCCTCGCTTCGGGTGAAGCGGGGCCGTTTGATTTTTGTCGTCAAAGTCAACAGGGAAAACAAGGAGAGACATGCTAAGAGAACTTACAGAGGAGGCATACGGACGGAAGGCCGCGGACGGTGGCATCATTCCCGTCTACCGCGAATACCTCGCCGATATGGACACGCCGGTCTCCGCGCTGGCGCACCTGGGTCCGTCAGAGGACGCTTTCCTGCTCGAAAGCGTGGCCGGGGGCACGGGCGCGCGCTACTCGTTCCTCGGCGTCGAGCCAAGGGAGACGCTGATTGCGGACGGTCCGACGGTGCTTGTGCGCCGCGCAGGCGGCGGCATCGAGTTCGCGGAAGGCGAGGGAGGCTTCCTGGGCGTGCTCAGGAAGCGGCTCGCCGGGCGCGGGTTCCGTCCCGACCCCGACCTGCCGCCGCTTCAGGGAGGCGCGGCGGGCTACGTGTCGTACGACGCCATCGCCGAATTCGAGCCGCGCGTCGGGCTGTCGCGCGAGCCGGGCACGCCGTCGGCGGCGTTCATGGTTTCCGAGAACCTGCTGGTTTTCGACAACGTGCGCCGCACGGTGACGGTGATCGTCGCGGCGGACTCGTCGGATCCTGACGCCTATCCGAAGGCTTGCGACAAGATCGACGAGCTCTACGCGCGCTTCTTCCGCCGCGAGCGGCCCTACCCGCGCACCCGCCGCGAGCCGTCCGGCGACGGAGCGGGCTTCGCGCCGGAGATGACGGCCGACGAGTTTGCGGAGATCGTCGCGAAGTGCAAGGCCGACATACTGAACGGCGAATGCATACAGATCGTGCCGTCGCAGAAGTTCACGCGCGAGAGCGACGTCGACTCCGTTTCGCTCTACCGCGCCCTGCGCATGGTCAACCCCTCTCCGTACAACATCTTCATGAAGATCGGCGATCGCACGCTCATCGGCTCGTCGCCCGAGGAGCTCGTGAAGCTCGAGGGGCGCCGGGCGACTACGTGCCCGATAGCCGGCACGCGTCCGCGCGGCCTGACTCCGGCGGAGGACGCGGCGAACGAGCGCGAGCTCGTGTCCGATGTGAAGGAGAACGCCGAGCACGTGATGCTTGTGGACCTCGGGCGCAACGACCTCGGCCGCGTCTGCGAGACGGGCAGCGTGAAGGTGGCGTCGTTCGCGCACGTCGAGCGCTATTCGCACGTCATGCATCTCGTCTCGGACGTGGAGGGCGAGCTGGCGGCGGACAAGGACGGCTTCGACCTCCTTCGCGCGGCGTTCCCGGCGGGCACGCTCACCGGCGCGCCGAAGATACGCGCGATGGAGCTGATCGCGCAGTACGAGAAGTCGCCGCGCGGTATCTACGGCGGCGCCGCCGGCTACTTCAGCTACACGGGCGACATGGACTTCGCCATCGTCATACGCACGCTCGTCAAGTCGGGGCGGACGCTGACGATGCGAGCCGGGGCCGGCATCGTCGCAGACTCCGACCCGCTGAGGGAGTACCAGGAGACCATCAACAAGTCCAAGGCCGTCTTCGAGGCGGTCAAGTTTGCGGAGGCGCTATGATACTGATGATAGACAACTACGACTCGTTCACCTACAACCTCGTGCAGGCGTTCCGTTCGCTCGGCGCCGACATGGAGGTAGTGCGCAACGACGCGATAGACGTTGTCGGGATACGCGCCCTGCGTCCCGCCGCACTCGTGCTGTCGCCGGGCCCGGGCAACCCGGACTCCGCGGGCGTCACGCTTGCGGCGGCGAAGGCATTCGCGGGCGAGATCCCGATCTTCGGCGTCTGCCTCGGCCACCAGTCCGTCGCCCAGGCGTTCGGCGCGCGGATAGTTCACGCCAAGCGGCTGATGCACGGCAAGACCAGCCCGATCCGCCACGACGGCAAGGGCATCTTCGCCGGGCTGCCGCAGGGCTTCGCCGCGATGCGCTACCACTCGCTCGCGGTCGAGCGCGAGACGCTGCCCGACTGCCTTGAGGTCAGCGCGGAGGCGGACGACGGCGAGATAATGGGCCTCAGGCACCGGACGATGCCGATAGAGACGGTGCAGTACCACCCGGAGTCGATCGGGACGCCGGAGGGCATGCGCCAGATGAGGAACTTCCTGGAGGGGCTGTCATGAGCACGGAGCAGACGTTCGCCGACATCATGGCGGGACGGCTGAAGGCAGGCGAGATACGCGATGTCCTCGTCCGCTACCACGAGCGTGGCGTAACGCCCGACGACCTGATGGCCGCTGCGTCGGCGATGCGTTCGGCGGGGGTCAAGGTGCACTGCGACGACCCCGACGCCGTGGACATCGTGGGTACCGGCGGCGACATGGCCGGCACGTTCAACGTCTCGACGGCGGCGGCGTTCGTGGCGGCGGGAGCTGGCGTTACGATAGCCAAGCACGGCAACCGCGCGGCAACGTCGAAGTGCGGTACGGCGGACGTGCTGGAGGCGCTCGGCTACGACCTCGACACTCCGCCGGAGGAGGTCTCCGACGGAATCGCAAAGAACGGCATAGGCTTCCTGTTCGCCCGGAGCCTGCACCCGGCGATGCGCTTCGTCGCGCCTGTCCGGCGCGAACTGAAGTTCAAGACGATATTCAACTACCTCGGGCCGCTCACGAACCCGGCGGGCGTCAGAAGGCACGTGATCGGCGTCGCGGACGCCTCGATGCTGCGCACGTTCGCCGAGGCGCTGGGCCGGCTTGGCTCGCGCACCGCGTTGATCGTCTGCGGCAATGGCGGCCTTGACGAGATCTCCACCGACGGCGTCACGCGCTTCGCCATGCTGCGCGACGGTGCCGTAAGCGAGGGCGAGATTGACGTTGCCAGCCTCTGCGGCGAGAGCCACGGCGTCGACGAAATCGCCGGCGGCGACCCCGAGGAGAACGCGATGATCCTGACGGGAGTGCTGAAGGGTGGCTTGCGCGGCGCCTATCGCATGGCCGCCGTCGTGAACGCAGCAGCCGCCATCTGGATCGCGGACAAGGCGCGGGATCTCCGCGAGGGAATCGCCGCCGCCGAGCGTTCGATCGACTCGGGTGCGGCATACGCCAAGCTGGCGGCGTTTCTTGGTCGGGACGGCTCGAAGGGCGAGCCTGACATTCTCGAGTTCCTATCGGCGCGGCGGCGGGCGGACGCTGCGAGCGGCGAACGCGTGCGCGACTTCGCCGCGGCTTTCCGCGGATCGGGCCTGCATGTGATCGCCGAGCTCAAGAAGGCGAGCCCGTCGAAGGGCATGATACGCCCAGACTTCCGTCCCGCCGTGCTTGCCCGCGAGCTGACGGACGCCGGCGCGGCGGCGCTGTCGGTGCTGGCCGAGCCGCACCGCTTCCTGGGCAGCGAGGCGAACGTGCGCCTCGCCCGCGAAGCGAGCGACCTGCCGATCCTCTTCAAGGACTTCGTGACGACCGAGTACCAGGTGTTGCGTGCGCGCGCGGCCGGGGCGGACGCGGTGTTGCTCATCGCGGCCGTGCTGGACGACGCGTTGCTGCGGCGGTTGCTAGCCTGCGTGCGCGGCTACGGCATGGAGGCGCTCGTCGAGACGCACACCGCCGAGGAGATAGTCCGCGCCGTCGATGCCGGAGCGAAGGTGATCGGCGTCAACTGCCGCGACTTGCGGACGTTCCGCACCGACCCGTCGATTACTGCGGTGCTGATCGGGCGCATACCCGACGGAATCGTCCGCATCGCCGAGAGCGGCATCAGGTGCGCGGATGACCTGCGGACGCTGCGCGCGGCCGGGGCGGACGGCTTCCTGATCGGCGAGACGCTGATGCGCGCGCCGAGTCCAGGCGAGAAACTGAAGGAACTTACAACCACCAGAACGGACAACCAATGAAGACACACTACGGAACATACGGCGGCCAGTACGTCGCCGAAACGCTGATGAAGCCGCTCGCCGACATGGCGGTGGCGTATGACGAGGCGAAGGCCGACCCGGCCTTCAAGCGCGAGTTCGATGAGATACTGCGCGACTACGTGGGGCGTGAGTCGCCGCTCACCGTCTGCCGGCGCCTCTCGGCGCACCTCGGCGGGGCGCAGATCGTGCTGAAGCGCGAGGACCTCAACCACACCGGGGCGCACAAGGTGAACAACACCATCGGGCAGGCCCTGCTGGCGAGGCGCATGGGCAAGAAGCGGCTGATCGCCGAAACAGGCGCGGGAATGCACGGCGTCGCTACGGCCACCGTTGCCGCGCTCTTCGGAATGCCGTGCGAGGTCTACATGGGCGCGATTGACGTGAAGCGCCAGGCTCCTAACGTCGCGCGGATGGAGATGCTTGGCGCGAAGGTGCATGCCGTCGAGGAGGGCAGCGCGACGCTGAAGGATGCGATGAACGAGGCTATCCGCGACTGGGTGACAAACTGCGACGACACGTTCTACGTGATCGGCACGGTCGCCGGTCCGGCGCCGTACCCCGAGATGGTGCGCGACTTCCAGAGCGTCATCGGCGTCGAGGCGCGGCGGCAGTGCCTTGAGAAGTTCGGGCGTCTTCCCGACCAGGCGATAGCGTGTGTCGGCGGCGGCTCGAACGCGATGGGTCTTTTCGCCGGCTTCATCGACGATGCGGACGTACGGCTCGTCGGCGTGGAGGCGGGTGGCAAGGGCCTCGCCACCGGCGAGCACGCGGCGTCCATCAACGGCGGGCGCCTGGGCGTGCTCCACGGTGCAAAGACCATGCTCCTGCAGACGGACGACGGGAACATTCTCGACACCTACTCCGTCTCCGCCGGACTGGACTATCCCGGCGTGGGGCCGGAGCACTGCCACCTCCACGACACGGGCCGGGCCGAATACTCCGTCATAAATGATGACGAGGCGGTCGCCGCGTTTGACGCGCTCTGCCGGTTTGAGGGCATCATACCTGCGCTCGAGTCGAGCCACGCGCTCGCCGAGGCGATCAAGCGCGCCCCGTCGCTGCCGAAGGACACGATCCTGCTCGTCAACCTCTCGGGGCGCGGCGACAAGGACATGGAGAACATCATGAAGTGGAAGGAATCCAGGCGCTCGGCTTCGGGCTCGTCTGCGAAGTCCGAAGGCTAAAGTCAAAAACCATGTCAACAAACAAGGAGCCTTTTATGAAAGCAAACAGAATAGCCAACGCCTTTGCAAGGGCAAAAGCTGAGGGGCGGCCAGCGTTCGTCGCATACCTCACGATCGGCTACCCGACGCTCGCGAAGAGCGAGGCGGCCATAGACCAGCTGATAGCCGGCGGCGCCGACATCATCGAGTTCGGCGTGCCGTTCTCCGACCCGTTCGCCGACGGTGCGGTCATTCGCGCCGCGGCCTATGAGGCGCTGCGGCAGGGCGTCACGCTTGACAACGCGCTTGCGCTCGCCGCCCGCGTCCGTGCGAAGCATCCCGACACGCCGATAGTGGTCTTCAGCTACTACAACCTCATTCTCTCGAAGGGGCCGGAAGCGTTCGCAGCGGCTGCGGAAGCGGCAGGAGCCGACGCTGTGCTAGCGGTCGACCTGCCTCTCGAGGAACGCGACGAGCTGCTTTCGGTGCTGAAGCCGCACGGCCTGACGATGGTCCCGCTCATCGCGCCGAACACGCCGATTGAGCGCGTAGTCGAAAGCGCGAAGGGCGTTGAGGACAGTTTCCTTTACGTCATAACCGTCAAGGGCATCACGGGCGCCAGGGCGGAGTTGCCGCCGGAACTGACGGACAGGCTGGACGCGATACGCGCCGCCGTGTCCATGCCGATAGCCGCGGGCTTCGGCGTTTCCACGAAAGCGCAGGCCGCCGAGATCGGGCGCCATGCGGACGGCTTCATCGTCGGTTCCGCGCTCGTGAAGCGCCTCGGCGAGACCGGTTCGCTCGAGGGTGACCTGCTCGCATGACGCCGCCGTGCCTGAAGGTCTGCGGCATCAACGACGCCGCTTTCGCTGTCGCCGCCGAAGAGCGTGGCGCCGACTACCTCGGCTTCATCTTCGCCGAAGGGTCGCCGCGCCGCGTTACGCCGGCCCAGGCAGAAGCGATTGCGGCGTGCCTGAAGGGCACGTCGCGGCGAGTCGGGGTATTCGTGCGGGAGACTCCGGACGAGATCGTCGGCATCATGCGTCAGGCGCGGCTCGACGTCGTGCAGCTGCACCGCCGTGCGTCCGCTGACGACGTGACCGCACTGCGCGCCGCAGGCTACGAGGTTTGGACTCTTGCAGGAGGCGCTCCGGGCGATGCGGTTCTCTTCGACTCCTCGCATGGCGACGGCGAGACGGCGTTCCGGCGCGGCCCCTGGCAAACCGTCCTCGCCGGCGGAATCTCGGCGGAGAACGTCGCCGGGGCGGTGGCGCTCGGCCCGGACGTCATAGATGTAAGCGGTTCGCTAGAAACTGCGACTGGACGCAAGGACGTCGCGCTGATGGACGGGTTCCTGCTCGCATTCCGCCGTGCTGCAGGTGTGGTATAATATTGGCGATGAAGAAGTCCGCAATGACAATCACATATCCGCTGAAGCGGGGCCTGTACGTGAACCTCACGAACCGCTGCCCGTGCCGCTGCGTATTTTGCCTGCGGCAAAACGGCGACGGCGTCGGCGGATCGGATTCGCTCTGGCTGGAGCGCGAGCCGACGGCGGAAGAGGTGTGTGCGTCGATAGACGCCCGCGACATGAGCCTTTTCGACGAGCTCGTCTTCTGCGGTTACGGCGAGCCGACCGAGCGGCTGGACGTTCTGCTGGCCGTTGCCCGGCACGTCCGCCAGAAGTTGCCGGCGTGCCGGATTCGCATCAACACTAACGGACTGTCGGACCTGATAAACGGGCGTCCTACGGCGCCACTGCTGGAGGGCCTTATTGACGTGGTGTCTGTGAGCCTGAACACGCCAGACCCGGACGAATATGAGAGAATCTGCCGTCCGGCGTTCGGATGCCAGAGCTACGACGCGATGCTGGCTTTCGCCAAAGCCTGCCGACAGTACGTGCCGGACGTTGTGCTGACTGTCGTGGACAGTCCGGTAACGACGCCCGAGAAGCAGGCTGCATGCCGGGCGATCGCCGATTCGATCGGCGTCCGCCTGCGTGTCCGGCCTTACGAGGGCGCGCAATAAGAAAACCCTTTCAGCCGCCGGGAAGCGAAGCCAGGGCGCATGCGCTGCAGTCGGGGTGCAGCTTCTGGCAATAGTCGCGGTGAATTTGCAGAAGGCCCTGGATCATAAGCCCGTTGCCAGCATAGAGCGCGGCGGGATTGTGGTCGCGACCGAACAGCCGGAATGCGGTAAGGCGCACAGGCCTTGAGACGTCTTCGGGCGGAAGCCAGTCCGGACAGTCGGCGGTCCGTTCCTCGGCTAGCGCGAACGGCAATATGACGTTGGCGAGGATCGCTGCGGCCCGTCCGCGGCCTATGAAGTGGCTGCCGCACATGGCCGTTACCATCGCCCGGCAGGCCTGGCGCGAGAAGTCGCCGGCGTCGGCGAGGCTGACGGTCGGGGTTTGCGTAAAGATGTCGGCTGCGCGTTCGAGGCGCAGTTCCGGGACGTTGTTCGGGCGGCCTTCCGAGCGGCACCATTCCTCGAACCCGCCGGCGGCCAGCATGGCGGTCTTCGCGGCGTCGGTCTCCTCGAGCAGGGCGGCCAGAGGAACGCGTTCGGCGACATGGCGGAACTGCGTCTGGTTGCGGCTGTAGCCGAGCGCCGTCATCACTTCCTCGTAGAAGACTTGCCGCCGGGCCTCCGGGTCGGTTGACGCGCGGGCGCACAACCTGCCGACGAGTCTCCGCGCTTTCATACGCAGCCGACGGCGGCCGGCCTCCGCAACCAGTTGCCGGGCAAGGTCGGGGTTGTGCCCGAGAAGCGCTTCGCAGGGGCGCGATTCTGACGGGAGCCGCGCATATGGATATGCTGCGAGGTCGATCTGTTCGGGGGAGAACGCCGGATCTGCCGTCACGAACGGGCCGAGCCAGATTGACACTGCGCCGGACGGCAGAGAGCCCGGCACCGGCCCGCCGCGCCAGGTGACATGGGCGACAACGTTGCGGAAGTTCGGGTCGGAGCCGTGCCCGTGCAGGTCCCAGTCGGCCGGGCAGAGGTGTATTTCCACGTCGCCGACGAACCGACGGCGCTCGGCGCCGATTTCAAGAACCGCATTCCGGAAGTCCGGCCCTGCGCCGTGATTCCACTCGCCGGGGCTGATCACGGTCACCTCGCTGCCGCGGCGGGTGCGGAGACGCTTGGGACGCAGCGCGGCATCGTACCAGATGGCCTGGACGTGTCTCTCGGTGATTGCCGTCATGCGGCCTTTCTCGCCTTCGCGGCCGCAGGGCCGGGCGTTGGCGAGGCCTTGATGCGCTCCACGATGCGTTCCGTGACTTCGGGATTGGCCTTCAGGTGAGAGATTGCGGCAAGAGAGCCTTGTGCAAGCTGTTCGTCGCCGAAGCTGAGCCAGCTGCCGCGCTTCTCCACGACGCCGCGCGCGAGCGCCGCGTCCAGCACCGAGCCTTCCCACGAGATGCCGCAGGCGTAGAGTATGTCGAACTCCGCCTCGGTGAACGGGGGCGCCACCTTGTTCTTCACCACCTTGACGCGCGTGCGGTTGCCCACGACCTGGCCGGACGCGTCCTTTATCGCGCCTATGCGCTGCACCTGGAGCCGGCACGAGGCGTAGAACTTGAGGGCCTTGCCGCCGGGAGTGGTCTCGGGGCTCCCGAACATGACGCCTATCTTCTCGCGCACCTGGTTCGTGAAGATGAGCAGCGTCTTGGTCTGCGCTATGACGCCGGTTAGCTTGCGCATCGCCTGAGACATCAGCCGCGCCTGAAGGCCGACGTGCGCGTCGCCGATGTCGCCGTCGATCTCGGCCTGCGGCGTGAGGGCGGCGACGGAGTCTACGACCACCACGTCGAGCGCGCCTGACTTGACGAGCTGCTCGCAGATGGTAAGGGCCTCCTCGCCGCTGTTCGGCTGGGAGACGATCAGGTTGTCGAGGTCGACGCCGATCTTGCGCGCATAGCCCGGGTCGAGCGCGTGTTCCGCGTCGATGAATGCGGCGGTTCCGCCCGCCTTTTGCGCGTTGGCCACGACGTGGAGCGCTAGCGTGGTCTTTCCGCTGGACTCGTGGCCGTAGCATTCGACGATGCGGCCGCGCGGCAGCCCGCCGACGCCAAGCGCGAGGTCGAGCGAGAGCGCTCCGGTGGAGACTGCCTCGACGGAACCGTCGGCCGCGTCGCCGAGACGCAGCACGGCCATGTCGCCGAACTGTTTCCTGATCGCCCGAAGGACGTCGTCGATTGCAGAGCAGAGCTTGTTCATTGTTCGTTTCCTTTCTTGTTTTAGTTCCATTTGATGAAGCGGTCTGGTTTCGGGAACAGCGCTACGTTCCGTATGTGGTCTACGACGGGTCTTCCCCCGCCCGGCGTGCCATAGACCTCAACGACATCGAAGCGGTATGCGCCGAGCCAGCGATTGATGCGGCGCCACGCGCCGCAGGCCCGGCGCAGGTTCTGCCTTTTGCGACGGGTGATGCTCTGGAGACGCCTGGCGAACGGCGACATGCGGGCGTGCTGCTTGACTTCCACGAACACCATCGTGTCGGCCGCGCGATCCCACGCGACGATGTCGATCTCGAGCCGCCCGTCTTTAGCGCAGGGGCGGGAGTTGCGGTCGACGATCTCGAAGCCACTTCGCCTCAGGTGCTCGACGGCTACGCACTCGCCCCATTCGCCGTTGCACCGTCCGATGTTTTCGCTTGCGTCCATTGTTATTCTGCCTCCTTTGTTCATGGTTTGTTTTTGCGCCTTCGCTGCCGAAGACGCGGGAATTATCGCACATCGCATTCGCCGGCGGGTCACGGAGATGCCCTTTTCGTGCCTTTTTTTCAGGGCACGGCGGAGACGCTATTGGATAATGGAGCCAGAAATGGTAGAATGTCGGCATGCGCGAAAGATTGGCGAGCAGGCTCGGGTTCATAATGCTTGCGGCGGTGTGCGCCGTCGGCCTGGGCAACGTATGGCGGTTCCCGTTCGTCGTCGGGCGGAACGGCGGCGCGGCGTTTGTTGCCGTTTATCTCCTTTTCCTCGCGCTGTTCGGATTTCCGCTTCTTTTGGCTGAGCTTGCCGTCGGGCGCGGAGGGCAGGCGGGCATAGCGGGGGCGTTCCGCAAGCTCGGAGGGGAGGGCTGGGGCAGGGTGGGGCTTGTCGTCTTCTGCGGCAACTTGCTTCTTATGGCCTATTATACGGACGTGGCCGGGTGGCTGCTTAGGTTCACCGCGTCGTATGCCATCTCGGGAGTTCCGCCCGACTTCGCCGCGCTCGTAGGCGACAGGCCGAAGTGCTTCGCGTTCATGGCGGCGGCCGTTGCTGCGTCAGCCGCGATATGCGCGACCGGCCTTCGCGGCGGCGTCGAGCGCGCCGCGAAGTGGATGATGCTGTCGCTTCTCGTCCTGATGACGTTCCTCGCCGTCAGGTCGCTTTCGCTTCCGGGCGCGGCGAAGGGGCTTGCGTTCTACCTGAAGCCGGACTGGACCCCTTTCGCCGAGCGTCCCTTGAGCGTTGTCTTCGAGGCGATGGGGCAGGCGTTCTTCACGCTGTCCATCGGCGTCGGCGCGATGACGATCTTCGGCAGCTACATAGGGAGGGGCGAGTCTCTTGTGAAGGAGACGGCCTGGATAATCGCGATTGATACGGCCGTGGCATTGTCCGCCGGGCTGATCGTATTTCCGGCGTGCGCCACGTATGGCGTCGATGCAGCGGGTGGCCCCGGGCTCATCTTCGTCGCGCTGCCGAAGGTTTTTGCGGCGATGGAGGGCGGCAGGGTTTGCGGCATGGTGTTCTTCCTCTTCCTTTCTCTTGCCGCGCTTACGACAGTGATAGCCGTCTTCGAGTGCCTCATCGGCGGGGTCATGGACATGACGCGTTTTCCGAGGGCGGCGGTTGCGGCGCTTGTCGGCGTGGTCGTCGCGGCTGCCTCGCTGCCGTGCGTCATGTTCGACGGCGCACTCGACTGGGAAGACTTCGCGTTCAGCAAGTTCTGGCTGCCGTCCGGCGGAATGGCGCTTGCGCTCTTTGTTTCGTACCGCTTCGGCTGGGGCTGGGACGCCTTTCGCGAGGAGGCGTCGGCGGGACGCGGCGCTTCGCTGCCGGGATGGACGCGGCCGCTGTTCCGCTACGTTGTTCCTGCGCTTGTGCTGGCAGTTGTTGTCGGCGGACTGGTCGGCGGGTGACGCGGCCCGGGCTGCGTGCGGCGCCGTTTCCCGAACGGGCATCGTTTTTGATATAATATGCACTCATGAGGAAATTGTGCACAATGGCGGTTGCCCTGGCTTTGGCCGGAAGCGTGGCGGCCAGCTGGTACTGGCCGTTCGGGTCGTCAGACGGCGAGTCTTCGTCGCCGAGACTCTCCGAGCTGATGGAGCCGGCCTCGCTTCTCATCGACGAGGCGTCCGATCTTGCGGCGGACGGGAAGATTCAGGAGTCGGTCGAGAAGTACCGTGCGGCGCTTGAGGAGCTTGATCGTATCGAAGGCGAGAATCCGGACCGTGCGGCTTCGCAGGAGTTTGCCACGGTGAGGAACAAGCGCGCATACGTCAACGCCGCCATAGATTCGCTCCTGCTCGGGCAGGTGCGGGAGAACGCCAAGTCCGTGGCCGTCAGCGACACGACCGAACTTGAGAAGCGCCTGGCCGAGGAGAAGAAGAAGCTTGCCGAGGAGGGAAAGCAATCCGCCGAGGAGGGAAAGCCCGCCAATGAGGAGGCTGGCAAGGAAGATACGGCAGTGGATAAGAAGGCTCAGGTTGCCCCTGCAAAGGAGAAGACCAAGGACTCCTCCGGCGAGAAAGCGGCGAAGCCGAAGCGTCCGGTTCCCGAGAAGCCTCTTTCGCGACGCGAGCAGGTGATGGCCGACATAGACGCTGGCGAATTCGCCGAGGCCGAGCTGCTCATCAGCGAAATGCTGATAGAGACTCCGAACGGGGCGATGGCCCTGAACCTCAAGGCCTCCCTGGAGGCGGCGCAAGGCAAGACGAAGGACGCGGAGCGGACGCTGGACCAGGCGATAATGTCCAATCCGCGCAGCCACTACGCCTACTACAACATGGCGAGCCTTCTTCTGCAGGCCGACCCGACGAACAAGGCGGCGGCCAGGCGCTATTACGAAACCGGGCGTGCCATAGGAGGCCCGGTCGACGAGCAGCTGGAGGAGGCGCTCAAGCGATGATGGCGCTGATAGCCAGTTTCCTTCTTGCGACGAACGCCACTCCGCAGGAGCTGGTGGCCAGCTGCCGCTCGATGATTCCGGCGGACGCCGAGCTGGAGGGGCGGATAGTCCTGCGCAGCCGCAAGGGCATCGCGCAGGCCGAGTACGGCTACGTGCTGAAGCGGCACGGCGGCGAGACGGCGCTGACGCTCCGTGACGCTTCCGGGCAGGAGGTGCCGTTCGGGAAGGAAGGGAGCATTCTTGGGACTGACGTGACCTGGAGCGACCTTACGCTCGACTACCTGTGGTGGGACGACGTGTCGTTTGACGCGGAGCGCGAGGGGGAGACGGTCCACGGGCAGGTGTGCGCCGTTGTGGTGATGCGCAAGGGAGACCGTGTCGTGCGCGTCTGGGTCGACCGCAAGACCGGCGCGCTAATGCAGGCGGAGGAGTTCAGCGGGGGCAAGCCCGTGCGCCGGCTCTGGGGCACGCGCCTCAAGAAGTTCGGCGACCGCTGGATGGCAAATGTCTTGGAGGTCGAGACACTGGGGTCCGGCCACCGTACTAAAATAACAGTGGAGAAACTGAAATGAAGAAAGCACTCAAGATAATCGCAGGAATCGTCGTCGGCATCATAGCGTTCGCGCTGCTGCTCGTACTGACCCTGCCCCTATGGCTCGGACCTGTCGTGAAGCCGATCGCTAACGCGGCGGTTCCGAAGATCACCAAGACCACGTTCAACCTCGGCCACCTGTGGCTCAACCCCTACACGGGGCGCTTCGAGCTCGGCGACCTCAGGCTCGGCAATCCGGAGGGCTACTCCGAGCCGCAGGCGCTGGCGGTCAGCAACATCGTGGTCGACGTCGCGATGACCACGGTATGCAACAAGTACGTGCACATCGAGGAGGTCCTGATCGACGGCGTGTTCGTCTCGCTCGTTAAGGGCGGCGAGAACAACGTCGACAACATACTGCAGATCCAGTACAACGTCGCCGGCGGCAAGGAGAAATACGAGGCGAACCAGGCGAGGGCCAAGGCCGAGAAGGAGGCCCGCAAGGACAAGCAGGAGGAGAAGCCTGCCGAAGAGCCCGGCTCCGGCAAGAAGGTCGTGATCGACAAGCTCACGCTGAACGACATAAGCGTCAAGTACGGCATAATCACGATTCCGGTGCCGTCGATCACGCTGACCGACCTCGGCAAGGAGTCCGACGGCATGTCGCTTGAGGACGTCGGCACTGCGATCTGGGAGGCGATACTTAACGCTGCGATGGCGGTGGGCGACGGCGCGAAGGCCCTGGGCGGGCTGATTATGTCCGGCGCCGGTGCCGTAGGCGACGGCGCGGGCAAGACAGTTGACGCCATAAGCGACGGCGCGGGCAAGACAGTTGACGCCATAAGCGACGGCGCGAGCAAGGCGGCTGACGCGGTCAGCGACGGTGCGAGCAAGGCCGTTGATGCGGTGAAGAGCCTGTTCAAGTGAGGAGGTCGGCCGAGAGGCATGACGACGGTAACTGAAGGAGAGCTGGAAAGGTGACGACGAAGAGGAAGGATCGCCGCGTCGAGATGTCGGTGGAGGGGCTGAAGGACGACTTCGCCTGGCATCTGCGCTATACGCTGGCGAAGGGAGACATGCGCGCGACCGAGCGCGACGAATACACGGCCTTCGCGATCGCGGTGCGCGACCGACTCGTCGAACGCTGGATATCGACGCAGGAGGAGTATTCGCGGCAGAACACGAAGCGCGTCTACTACCTCTCGCTGGAATTCCTTATCGGGCGACTCCTCGGCAACAACGTCATCAACCTCAAGGCCGACCAGCTTTGCCGCGACGCGCTCAAGGGCTTCGGGATCAACTGGAACGACCTGCGCGACTTCGAAACCGACGCCGGCCTCGGCAACGGCGGCCTCGGCCGCCTTGCCGCGTGCTACCTCGACTCGATGTCCACGCTCGAGCTTGCTGGCATGGGCTACGGTCTCCGCTACGACTACGGCATCTTCCGCCAGAAGATCGTCAACGGCTGCCAGGTCGAGGAGCCGGACCACTGGCTCAAGAACGGCTACCCGTGGGAGATGGCCCGTCCCGAGTACGCGCAGACGGTCGGCTTCGGCGGCCACGTCGAGTGCCGTACGGAGAAAGGCCGCCAGCAGTGGCGCTGGGTGCCGGCGGAGACGGTCGAGGGCGTGCCCTACGACCTGCCGATCGTCGGCTACCGCAACGCCGTCAATTCGCTGCGGCTCTGGAGCGCGAAGGCCGTGGACGACTTTGACCTCGACGACTTCAACAAGGGGTCATACGTCGAGGCGGTCGAGCGCAAGGTGCTCGCCGAGAACCTGACCAAGGTCCTCTATCCTAACGACAACACGACGGCCGGCAAGGAGCTGCGCCTGCGCCAGCAGTACTTCTTCGTGGCCTGCTCGCTGCAGGACATCGTGCGACGCTACCGCAGCCTCAACGACGGCTGGGAGGCGTTCCCCGAGAAGGCGTTCATCCACCTGAACGACACGCACCCTACGCTCGTCATACCCGAGCTGATGCGAATCCTCGTCGACGAGGAAGGTTTGGACTGGGACGCGGCCTGGGACATCACGCGCCGCTCCACCGGCTACACCAACCACACCATACTGCAGGAGGCGCTTGAGAAGTGGCCGGTGCAGATGATGGAGCGCCTTCTGCCGCGGCACCTGCAGATCGTCTATGAGATCAACGGGCGTTTCCTGCGGCAGATCAGCTCGCTCTATCCGGGCGATGTCGCCCGCCTGCAGCGCATGTCGCTTATCGACGAGGGCGGCGAGCGGTCGGTGCGCATGGCGAACCTCTGCCTCGTCGGCACGTCGTCCGTTAACGGGGTGGCGGAGCTTCACACTAAGATACTGCGCGAGAACCTGTTCCGCGACTTCTACGAGCTCTGGCCAGAGAAGTTCCACAACGTCACCAACGGCATCACGCCGCGCCGCTGGCTGCTGAAGGCGAACCCGATGCTATCGCAGCTCATAACGGAGTCGATCGGCGACGGGTGGATCACGGAGCTTTCCGAGCTTCGGAAGCTCGAGCGCTTTGCGGACGACGCAGTCTTCCTCGACGTCCTCGCCAAGATCAAGCGCTCGAACAAGGGCCAGCTCTCCAACTGGACGAGGCGGAATCTCGGGATAGACCTCAACCCGGACGCCATCTTCGACGTGCAGGTGAAGCGCCTGCACGAGTACAAGCGCCAGCTGATGCTCGCGCTCTACGTCGTGATACTCTACAACCGCCTGCTGGGCGACTCATCGTACGACCCGTGCCCGAGGAACTTCATCTTCTCGGCCAAGGCCGCACCCGGCTATTACATGGCGAAGCTCATAATCAGGTTCATTCACGGCGTGGCCGACGTCGTCAACTCCAACCCGCGCATGCGCGGCAGGCTGTCGGTGGCGTTCCTTCCCGACTACCGCGTCTCGCTTGCCGAGAAGATCATGCCGGCGGCGGAGGTCTCCGAGCAGATTTCGCTCGCCGGCATGGAGGCGTCCGGCACGGGCAACATGAAGTTCATGATGAACGGCGCCCTCACGGTCGGCACGTACGACGGTGCAAACGTCGAGATCAATCAGGAGGTCGGCGACGACAACATGTTCCTCTTCGGAATGCGCACCGAGGACGTGGCGAAGCTTCGTCCCGCCTATGACGCGAAGGCGTTCGCCCGGCGCAACCCCGAGATAGGGCTCGCGCTCGACATGATCCGGCGGAACGTGTTCTCGCTCCTGGAGCCCGGGCTCTTCGAGCCGATCCTCCGCAGCCTAATCGACTACAACGACCACTACATGCTGCTGGCGGACCTCACGAGCTACTGCGAGGCGCAGGACCGCGTCGACGCCGCATACCGCGACGCGACGCGCTGGAACCGCATGTCGCTCGTGAACATCGCGAGGTCGGGACGCTTCTCGTCCGACCGCGCCGTGATGGAGTACGCGCGGGACATCTGGCACGTCTCTCCCGTCCGCCTCTAGCCGCCAACCCGCAACGAGCATAACGACATGGCAGACAACATCACATTCGCGAACGGCAGGCTGAACGTACCGGACAGGCCCGTGATACCCTACGTCGAGGGCGACGGCACGGGGCCGGACATCACGAGGGCGGCCATGACCGCATGGAACGCCGCCGTCGCAAAGGCCTACGGCGGCGTACGTCGCATCGAGTGGCGGGAGGTTCTCGCAGGCGAAAAGGCGTTCAAGGCCACGGGCGAATGGCTGCCCAAGGCGACGCTGGACGCCTGCCGCGACTGCCTCGTCTCAATCAAGGGTCCGCTCACCACGCCCGTCGGCGGTGGCATACGCTCCATCAACGTCCAGCTCCGCCAGGCGCTCGACCTCTACGTGTGCCTGAGGCCCGTCAGGTGGTTCAAGGGAGTCCCCTCTCCGGTGAAGCGTCCCGAGCTTACCGACATGGTAATCTTCCGCGAGAATACCGAGGACATCTACGCAGGCATTGAATGGATGAACGGAACGCCTGAGGCCGAGAAGGTGAAGAAGTTCCTTCTCGAAGAGATGGGCGTGAAGAAGATTCGTTTCCCGGAGACGGCGTCGATCGGCATAAAGCCGGTCTCGCTCGAGGGCACGGAGCGGCTCGTGCGTGCCGCGCTTGACTATGCCGTTGCCAACGACCGCAAGTCGGTGACGCTCGTCCACAAGGGCAACATACAGAAGTTCACCGAAGGCGCGTTCCGCGACTGGGGCTATGCGCTTGCGAGGCGCGAGTACGGCGCGACGCCGATAGGCGACGGGCCGTGGTGCGAGTTCAAGAACCCGCGCACCGGACGCGTCATTACGGTGAAGGATTGCATCTGCGACGCGTTCCTGCAGCAGATCCTAACGCGCCCTGCCGAATACGACGTCATCGCGACGCTTAACCTGAACGGAGACTATGTCTCGGATGCGCTCGCCGCCACTGTCGGCGGCATCGGCATCGCGCCAGGCGCTAACATCAACTACCAGACCGGCGTCGCGGTCTTCGAGGCCACCCACGGCACGGCCCCGAAGTACGCCGGCCTCGACAAGGTCAACCCCGGCTCCCTCATACTGTCCGGCGAGATGATGCTCCGCTACATGGGCTGGACCGAGGCCGCCGACCTGATCCTGGCGGCGATGGACAAGGTGATCGCCGCAAAGACCGTTACGTATGATTTCGCCCGCCAGATGGAGGGCGCTACAGAAGTGAAGTGTTCGGAGTTCGGCGAGGCCCTCGCCGGCGCAATGGGAGAATAGGACAATGGACCTCAGAGAAGCAACGAACAGGATCTCCGCCCAGGCGGAGCTGGTCTCTCGCATACGCGACGAGGTGGCAAAGGTGATCGTCGGGCAGGAAAAGCTCGTCGACAGGCTGATACTCGCGCTCGTGACCGGCGGCCACATACTCCTCGAAGGCGTCCCCGGCCTCGCCAAGACGCTTTCCGTGAACACGCTGGCCAAGGTGCTGGGGCTTGGCTTCAAGCGCATCTCGTTCACGCCGGACCTTCTGCCGGCCGATGTCGTCGGCACGCTCGTCTATTCGCCCAAGACCGGTGAGTTCACCCCGAAGAAGGGCCCGGTGTTTACCAACCTATTGCTGGCGGACGAGATCAACCGCGCCCCGGCTAAGGTGCAGTCCGCTCTGCTGGAGTCGATGCAGGAGCGTCAGGTGACGATCGGCGACGAGACGTACCGCCTTCCCGATCCGTTTCTCGTGCTGGCGACGCAGAACCCGATAGAGCAGGAGGGCACCTATCCGCTGCCGGAGGCCCAGGTTGACCGTTTCATGTTCAAGTGCCTGATCGAGACGCCTTCCAAGGCGGACGAGCGTCGCATCATGCAGCGCTTTGCCGAGAACGCTGCTGTGCCCGAGGCGAAGGTCGTTTGCGCCCCGGCCGACGTCGAGACGCTTCGCGCTACGCTGAAGGAAGTCTACTGCGACGAGAAGGTCGGCGACTACATTCTCGACATCGTGTTCAAGACGCGCGAGAAGAGCGAGATGATCCAGAACGGCGCTTCGCCCCGCGCCACGCTGGCGATGAATCTGGCTGCGCGCGGAAACGCGCTTCTCCATGGACGCGCCTATGCAACTCCGCAGGACGTGAAGGAAGTCGTGCACGACGTTCTGCGTCATCGCATTCTCCTTACATACGAGGCCGAGGCCGAGAACGTCACGAGCGACAAGGTGATAGACAAGATCCTTTCCGAAGTCCCAGTGCCGTAGATTTGTGGTTCACAGGCCACAAGCCGCGAACATGACAGACGTAAAAGAGCTGATGGCGAGGGTGGGGAAGATACGGATCCTCACGAACAAGCTGATCGACGACCAGCTTTCCGGCGACTATCACTCTACGTTCAAGGGCCAGGGCGTCGAGTTCGACGAGGTGCGTCCGTACATGGTCGGTGACGACGTGCGCACCATCGACTGGAACGTGACGGCCAAGACAGGCATCCCTTACATAAAGCGGTTCAGCGAGGAGCGCGAGCTGACGATCCTTTTCATGGTTGACGTCTCCGGCTCGCAGGGTTACGGCTCTGCGCGTCGCTCGAAGATGGAGCTGGCTGCCGAGGTGACGGCGCTGCTGGCGCTGACGGCCATACGCAATCAGGACAAGATAGGCCTCGTGCTGTTCTCCGACAGGATCGTCAAGTTCATTCCGCCGCGCAAGGGGCGCGACAGCGTGATGCGCCTCGTCCGCGAGGTGCTTGCCGCCGAGGACGATGCCGCCGGCGGGACGGACATCGCCGAGGCGCTCCGATTCCTGGGCGGAGTGCAGAAGCGCCGCGCCGTAGTCTTCCTGGTCGGCGACTTCCTCACCGACGCCTCGAAGTACGAGCGGCTTCTCCGCGCCGCCGCGCGCCGCCATGACTTCATCTGCACTCCCGTGAGCGATCCTGCGGAGTCGGAGCTGCCTGACGTCGGCCTCGTGGAGCTTGAGGATCCCGAGACCGGAGAGCTGACGCTGGTGGACACGTCGAGCGCTAAAGTGCGCCGCGCGTTCGCCGCCAGGGCTGCGGCGGAGCGCGAGGAGTTGCGCCGGTTCTTCGTGAAGACCGGCATCGACACAATGCCGATTTCCACCGACAGGCCTTACGTCGACGAGGTCCGCAGGCTTTTCAAGAGAAGGGCGAGGAAGAGATAGCAAGATGACAGGCTTGCTCATAGCTGCGGCGGTCCTTGAGATGAGCCGGAACGGCGTTGACCTCAAGATCGACGCCGACAGGACGCAAGTTGATCCTGCGCGGAGCGTGTTCCTGCGCGTCGAGCTGAAGGCGCCGTCCGACCGCAAGGCGACGCTGCCGGACTTGCGCGACCGCGTGCAGGGCTTCTCGCTGGCAGAGGAGTTCGCCGAGGAGCCTAAGACCGAGAACGACGGTTCGCAGACGCAGGTCATGAACTGGCGACTGCTGCCGGAGCCCTGCGCATCAGTCTACAAGATCCGTCCGTTCGTGGTGAAGGTCTCGCCGAAGCTTCTTTCGGCCCGGTCCGACGAGGGGAAGTACTCGTTCGTGGCAGGTCCGGTCCGTTTCGACCCGCCGTCAGCGCGAGAACCGGTCACTGGCGCGATGGAGTGCGACCCGAAGCGCGACCTTCCGCCGCTCTCGTGGAAGCTCGTCGGCTGGATCTCGCTGGCGCTTGTTGGGATTGCCGCCATTGTCGCCGCCGTCGTCGTGCTAGTCCGCTATGCGGCCCGTCGCATACGCGAGCACCGCATGAGCCCGATCGAGCGCGCCTGGGCTGAGCTCGACCGGCTGCTGAAGAAGGGCTTGCCGGGGCGTGGAAGGTACAAGGACTTCTATGTCGAGCTCACGATGGTCGTCAGGCGGTACATTCAGCGCAAGTACGGCATCAGCGCCCCGCACATGACGACGGAGGAGTTCTTGCGCACCGCCAAGCCGTCGGACGAGTTGCGCCGTTTCCTGGAATCGGCCGACATGGTAAAGTTCGCCGGCGTCGAGGCCACGCCGGACATGGCCGACGAGGCCACGGAGTCGGCGCGCGGCTACCTGAAGAGCGATGCCGCGTCGTCCGCGTCCGCATCTAAGGCGGATTGAGGCGGGGCTGGTCCGGCGCCGCACGATTTTTTGGTATAATATGCGCTGACATGGCAGAAGAAGAGAAACCCGACGATTCCTGGCGCGCGCCCGTGCCGGTCCTGGCGAAGGTCTTGACCGGCATCGCCTGGTTCTGGACGGCGTATGAGTGCGACACCATAGGCATCGACGTCTTTGACATGCTCCTGAAGCGCTTCCCGGGGCAGCTCTGGATCATGGCGGCGGTGCTGACCTGGCTGACGATAATCTGGATGCCGAAGAACCTCCTGACGCGCTCCGTGATGGGCCTGTTCATGCTGATTCCGGCCGAGCTTTTCCGCGTGACGCGGCCGCTGCTGCCCGAAAGCGGGTTCGCGCCAGTGCAGATCGTTGTCGCCATTGCCTATGTCCTTGCCATGATCGGCATGTACGGCATGTTCTATCCGTGGCGCATAGAGGCGGCGCTTAAATGGGTGCTTAGGCGGAAATGACAGCTTTGTCCGTGATGCTCGTTACTGTGCTTGGGGGACTTGGAGTCTTCCTGCTCGGAATGAAGCATCTCTCCGAGGGCCTTCAGGCCGTGGCCGGCCGCGAACTGCGGCGGATTATGGCGCTTGCCACGACGCACCGCGCCGCTGGGGTGGGTACGGGCGTGGTGTCGACGATACTCGTGCAGTCGTCGTCGATTATCTCCGTGATGCTTGTCGGCTTCGTGTCGTCCGGGCTGATGACGCTGCAGCAGGCGATCAACGTGATAATCGGCGCGAACATCGGCACGACGGCGACGGTGTGGATCGTTGCGTTCGCCCCTGACCCGCAGGTGCTGGGGCTGGCTGGGCTTGGGCTTGGCGGCGTACTGTACTTCTTTGTCAGGGGGGAGCGTCCGCACAACGCCGGCCTCGCCGTGCTAGGGCTGGGGCTCGTGTTCCTGGGAATGTACTTCATGTCCAAGGGCGTGGCGCCGATACGCCAGAGCCCCGACATACAGGCTGTGTTCGCCCGCATGGGGGCGACTACGCTTGGCGGCGTGGCACTCGTGGCGCTGGTCGCCGCCGTGTTCACCGCCGTAATACAGAGTTCGGCAGCCTCGATAGCCATTGCCATGACACTCGCCTCCCAGCAGCTGATCACCTACGAGATGGCGATAGCGGTGCTGTTCGGCGCGAACATCGGCACCACGGCGACTGCGTGGCTTGCGGCGATAGGCGGCACGGCTTCGGCGCGGCGCACCGCCCTGGCGCACACGCTCTCCAACGTGCTGGGATCGCTCGTGTTCCTGCCTCTTGTGCTGCCGGTGTTCGTGCCGATGGGCAAGGCGCTCTTTCCGAACTGGGCAGTCGTGACTGAGACGGCGAAGGGTCCGATGCTGCTCGGCGTAATGGCGCCGATCGCAGTGACGGACACCGTGTTTTCCGCGCTGCGCGGACTCCTCTTCTTCCCGTTCGTGAAGCCGTTCGCAGCCCTTGTCGAGAGGCTGGTTCCGCAGAAGGACGAGGAGAAGCCCCACCTTTCCGTGCTGAAGATGGGCGTACGGCTTTCGCCCGTCATCGCGTGCGACCAGGCTCTCCTTGAGATACATTTCATGAAGGAGTCAAACCTCGATCTCCTCGCCTGCGCCCGCAGGGTCGTTGCCGGCGAGGCGGACGAGTCTGTCGAGAACCACATACTGCACCGCGAGGACATTCTTGACAACGTGCAGCGCGAGGTGACGGAGTTCCTTGGCTCGATCATGACGAAGCGCCTGCCGCAGGACGTCGCGGAGCGGGCCCGGAGACTGCTTCGCCTTACGGACGAGCTGGAATCCATTTCCGACGAGTGCGCGCAGGTGCTCAAGGTCGTGCGGCGCCTCCGCCGCCAGAAGCAGACGATGTCCGAAGCGTCGGTCGCCCTTCTGCTGAAGGTCCACGACAGGGTGTCGGCGTTTGCCGGGCGGATCACCCCGCTCATCCGTTCGCCGCGCGTGCCGTTCGATCTGGAGGCGGTGCAGGCGGAGTCGACGGGCATACACGAGTTCATACGCGACTGCCGGCGGATCCAGCTCGGGCGGATCGGCCCGGAGGACCCCGGCTCGTCGATACGTGTGCTTGGCGAGCTCGACATAATCAACGCCTACGAGCGTGTCCGGGCTTACTATCTCAACTGCGCCGAGACGCTTTTTGGCGGCAAGCGATGAGGGAGAAGGGGAAGCTTTTCTGTCTCATGCTGTTGGCGCTGCTTCTGGCGTCGTCGGCGGCGGGCGGGGTGATCCGCTCCCGCGTCGTCCCGGCCTCGGAGTGCGGCGAACTGGCGCCGCAGGCTGGCGGCAGGCTAGTGCTGCCGGCGTTCGACGGCGAGAAGGTTTCGCTGACGCTGGGAGCGCGGACGGATTCCGTGACCGGTCACGCCTCATACGGCGGGCGCTCCCTCGGCTCGCCCGTACGCAACGCGACCGTAGTCGAGACGCCGTCGGGGTTCGTCGCCACGGTGACGGACGTGCTCACGCGCCACGTCTTCGTGTTCCGTTGGGACGGCGAGAGCCTGCGGGTCTCGGAGCGCACTCCGCCCGGCGGCAAGCGGCGCTGCGGGGTGAAGTCGCCGTCCGCCGCGGCATCGCCGGCCAAGCCGTCCGCCGCAACGTCGGCCTCGCCGTTCTCCAAGGCGGCGCGACTCGCCAAGCTGACGGGCGATCCCCTCGTTGACGGGCGCGCGATGCTGTCTGGCGAGACTCTTACGAACGTGGTGGACGTGCTGTTTGCCTTCGACAAGTCCGGCGCGGAGTGGGTGCGCACCGCTTCGGCTTTTGCCGGGGAGAAGAACGCAGTCGGGCTGTTCGCCGAAGACCGCATCGCTAGCATGAACAACATTCTTGCCAACAGCGGCCTGGCGGAAAAGTTCTCGTTCCGGCTGGTGGGCACCATCGCAGTCTCGACTGACGCGCGGACGGTCCGCTCCGTCTACGGCTCGGCGGACCTCGACGCTATCACCGACTATCTGGCTGGCGCGAAGACAGACTCCAACTCGACGCGCGCGGCGGACTGGAAGCGGGTCCGCAGCAAGCGCAAGGCTGTCGGTGCGGATCTTGTGACGTTCCTCGTGAAGAGCGCGGAGCAGGGCCTCGTCGGCATCGGCTTCGCGCTAGACGACAGTTCGATCTCCAAGGCGGCCTTCCCGGACTACGCCTACAACGCCTGCGCCGTCTCAGTCGCCGCCTACGACTGCACGATTGCGCACGAGTGCGGGCACAACATGGGTGCCGGCCACGCGAAGATGCGCGACGCCGACAGCTCCGGGCCTCAGCTGTACGACTATTCCACCGGCCATTACTTCGACGTCACGAACGCCGAGGGCGTGGTCGTCGACCACTGCACGACCGTGATGGGCTACAACAACGACGGACGAAGCTCGGAGCACGCGAAGGCCTGGCGCGAATACGCCATGTCGCACTACGTCACCATCAACGGCAGGCGTATGCGGCTGATCGACTCCGCGTATTACGACAGCAACTGGACCGACGGAGAGTATCGCGAGACGAGTCACTTCTCGAGTCCGTCCGTCGGTTGCCTCTATGACGACCCGGTTGTGGGCGTGACCGTCGCTAGCGGAGTGCCTACGGGAACGGTGTCGCACGACAACGCGAGGCTGCTGGGGCTGACGTATCCGCTCGTTGCGAACTACCGTCTTCACAAGGACGCGCTTCTCGTCTCGTGCAGCGGAAGCGGCTCGGTCGAGGGCGGCGGGCTCTATGTGCCCGGCAAGCGCGTGAAGCTCGTGGCGACGCCGAAGAAAGGCTATGTCTTCTGCGGTTGGTATGCCGATGCAAAGATGCGTTCGCCGTTGCCCGGGCTCTGGCAGGCGCGCACGTACTCCTATACGGTGCCGGCAGGCGGCGCGACAGTCTATGCGAAGTTCCGCAAGAAAACGAGTGAGGCGGCGCAGAAGCTGTCCGCTGAGACTGACGCCGACTTTTACGTGCTGACGCCTGGTGAGGCGCAGACAATTCCACTGAACGTAGAGGCGGGCTGTCTTCCTGTGGTCAGCGCGTCGAATCTCCCTGACGGCATGGCGCTCAAACGACTCGCCAACGGGAGCTGGGTCATTGCCGGCACGCCAACGGCGCGCGGCGAATGGACGGTGTCGCTTTCCGTCTCTACGGCGGCTCGCCAGGAGGGAGTTGTTGTTGCGTTCGACGTTCTGGTCGGTGAATGGAACGGCCCGACGCCTGCGGAAGTCTCGCTTCGCATGCGAACCGGCAATGGGGCATATGAGACGATTGCGGCGGACTCTACAAACGAGATGACGGTCGGCGTGAAACAGCGGCTCGTTTTGCGCTGCGACGACATGGCGGACGAGGCAGATCCTTATAAGGTGGAAGGGTTGCCTCCGGGGCTTTCCTGCGCTGGCGGCGTCATTTCGGGTGTGCCGACGGCGAGCGGACTCTACAATGTGCGGGTCACGGCAAGGAAGGCATGGAAGTGGGACTGCTCGACCTCGTTCGCGCTCCGGGTGTGCTCGCTGCCAGCTTGGGCCAAGGGCACGTTCGTCGGGAGCGTCCTTTGCACGAACTCGCTTTCCTCGGCAGGCCAGTGCTGCGGACCGGCGACGCTGACCGTCGGCTCCACGGGCAAGGTCAGCGGAAAGCTGCGGCTGAACAGCGGCGGCACGGCGACGTTCTCGTTCGGGTCCTACAACGCACAGCCGGACGGCACGCTGACGGCGAAGGGAACGGCCAAGGTCGTCATGGGCGGCAAGACTTGCAAGTTCGCGATGTCGCTGGAGGTGTCCGGCGCGGAGTCGGGGCGAGGCGTTGCGATGCTGACGATGCTTGGCTCGAGCGGCAACCCTGCGCGCAAGTTCGGCTGGAACGTCGTAGAGGCGACTTTCGGACAGGTTCGCTGGAAGGGGTCTGACAAGGCTCTGGCGGCGGCGTTGAACGGAAAGTCGCTCACCGTCTCCACCAGAAAGTCCGACCCTGCCGCATGCCGCTACAAGCTGACGCTGTCGTTCGGGACGAACGGAAGCGTGAAGGTGAAGTATCGCGCGAAAGACGTTGCCGCAGGCAAATGGCTGTCTGGTTCGCATTCGGTCTCAGGTACTGTCGTTCTTCTGGCGGAGAAGTCCGGCGGGTTCTCGGCTGGCGTGCCTCTCCTCCTCAAGAAGCCTGTTACTGAATATGTCGAGGTCTCGTTTTTCCTGTCTCCGGAAGGCGACGTGTCTTCGCCTGTCGCCCATGCCGGGTTCCGTTCCCGGGTTATGGTGAAGAAGAGTCCGTAAGTCATCACGTCACAGGCTTGGAAGGCGTCAACTGGAGGATCGCATGAAAGTCGTCATAGCAATCGATTCGTTCAAGGGCAGCTTGACTTCGCTTGAAGCCGGAGCGGCCGCGGCGGAGGGTGTTCGCCGCGCCGTTCCCGATGCCGAATGCGTGGTGCGTCCGCTCGCCGACGGCGGAGAAGGAACGGTTGACGCGCTCGTCGGCGGCATGGGCGGAGAAAGGCGAGAAGTTGTCGTAACCGGTCCTGCGGGGCGTCCCGTGACCGCTGCCTACGGACTGCTCCCCGGCGGATTGGCCGTGATGGAGATGGCGCAGGCTGCAGGCTTGCCGCTCGTCTCCGGCATCGAGCGCGATCCGCGGCGGACGACGACGTACGGAGTCGGAGAGATGATTCGCGACGCGGCCGTGCGGGGTGCGCGGAGCTTCATAATGGGCATCGGCGGCAGCGCGACGAACGACTGCGGCGCCGGAATGCTTCAGGCGCTCGGCTGGCAACTCTTTGACGCGGACGGGCGCGACCTGCCGCGCGGCGGAGCGGCACTTGCGCGCCTTGCGCGCATCGAGCCTCCGACGTCCGGCGACCTGCGGAACCTTTCCTTCCGCATCGCCTGCGACGTGACGAATCCGCTATGCGGTCCGAACGGGGCGAGCGCGGTGTATGGTCCGCAGAAGGGCGCATCGCCGGAGGCGGTGCGCGAACTCGACGCCGCGCTGGCGCATTTCGCGTCTGTCGCCGGCGGCGAGCCGGACTCGCCCGGCGCCGGCGCGGCGGGCGGTCTCGGATATGCGTTCAAGACCTTCTTGAATGCGGAGCTGACGCCGGGCGTAGACCTGATCTTGAGGGAGACCCGCCTTGAGGACGAGCTTCGTGACGCGGACGTGGCCGTGACCGGTGAGGGGCGCCTTGACGGGCAGACTGCGATGGGCAAGGCGCCCGTCGGCGTGGCGCGTCTCGCAAAGCGCCATGGCGTCAGGACGGTCGCGTTCGCCGGGTGCGTTGGCGAAGGGGCCGAGGCCGTCAACGCGGCGGGGATAGACGCCTACTTCCCGATCCTGCGCAGGATCGTTACGCTCGACGAGGCGCTTGACCGCGCGACGGCGGCAGCGAACCTGACGGCAACAGCCGAGCAGGCGTTTCGCCTCCTTCGGTGACGCCGCCTGATTGAAAATGCGGACAGTTTTGGTATAATCCACGGCATCAAGGAAGGTTAATCATGCAGATCGATACGCTAACAGCCGTCTCGCCCATCGACGGGCGGTATGCCTCGAAATGCCGGGAGTTCGGCGACGTGTTTTCCGAATACGGGCTGATGCGTCGGCGCGTTCTCGTCGAATGCGCCTGGCTTGAGGCGTTGTGCGACGAGAAGGGAATTCGCGAGTGCAAGCCGCTTTCCGCCGCGGAGCGCAAGGTCCTGCGCGGAATGGCCGAAGGCTTCTCGCTCGCCGACGCGCAGCGCGTGAAGGACATAGAGAGGACGACTAACCACGACGTCAAGGCCATCGAGTATTTCCTTAAGGAGAAGGTCGCGTCGACGCCGCTCGCATCGCGCTCCGAGTTCATTCACTTCGGCTGCACGTCTGAGGACGTCAACAACATGTCCCACGCGCTGATGCTGCGCGACGGCACGAAGGTTCTCCGTTCGGCCATGGACGAGGTGACGGCGGTTGTCGCGGCGATGGCGAAGGCTTATGCCCGCGTTCCGATGCTTGCACACACGCACGGCCAGCCGGCGTCGCCCACGACGGTCGGCAAGGAGTTCGCCGTGGTGTCGCGGCGGCTGAAGCGCCAGGCGGCGGAGATCGACAGGCTTGTCATGCCCGCGAAGATGAACGGCGCGGTCGGCAACTTCAACGCGCACCTAGCGGCCTACCCTGACGTGGACTGGGAGAAGCTTTCCGGCAAGGTTATCGCTTCGCTCGGTCTTAGGCAAAACCGCCTCACCACGCAGATCGAGTCGCACGACGGGATAGCCGAGCTGTTCGATGCCGTGCAGCGTTGGAACTCGGTTCTCCTCGACTTCGACCGCGACGTCTGGCTGTACATCTCGATGGGGTACTTCCGACAGCGCACGGTCAAGGGTGAGATCG
Source organism: Kiritimatiellia bacterium (assembly GCA_017403825.1). Classification (GTDB taxonomy): domain Bacteria; phylum Verrucomicrobiota; class Kiritimatiellia; order RFP12; family UBA1067; genus UBA1067. Next base: position 2,407 of record JAFRDO010000091.1, on the reverse strand, counting down.
GCTCCTCTACGATGCCGCACAAGGTGAACCCGATCGACTTCGAAAACTCCGAGGGGAACCTCGGCCTCGCCAACGCGATCCTTGGCTTCATGTCTCGCAAGCTGCCGGTCTCGCGCCTGCAGCGCGACCTGACGGACTCCACCACGCTCCGCAACATGGGCGTCGGGTTCGGCTATTCGCTGATAGCCGTTCGCTCTACGGCGAAGGGGCTCGGCAAGCTGGAGTTAAACCGCGAGCGCCTGGCTGAGGACCTGGACCGCAACTGGGAGGTCCTTGCTGAGCCGATTCAGACTGTCATGCGCAAGGTGGGCATGGATCGTCCGTACGAACGCCTCAAGGAGCTGACCCGCGGCCGTCGCGTGACGGCCGAGACGATGCGCGAGTTCGTGTCCGCCCTGCCGCTTCCCGCAGCCGACAAGGCGCGTCTCATGAAGTTGACGCCGGCCGCTTACGTAGGCATCGCGGCGAAGCTTGCTCGGCTGGCGTGATGGGCGCGGCGCTCGAGCGGAAGGCATATCTGCTCGCGGGGCCGACGGCGAGCGGCAAAAGCGCGATCGCGGCGGCGCTTGCGCGGGAGATGGGCGCGTGGATACTGAGCGCCGATTCCATGTTGGTCTACCGCGGCATGGACGTAGGCACCGCAAAGCCTCCGCCGGAGGAGATTGCCGAGTTTCACATGGGCGGCGTTGACATTGTCACGCCCGCGGAGGAGTTCTCGTCCGGCGCATGGCTGCGCGCGGCGGCCGCATGGGCGGCGGACGTGCCGGCGGACGTTCCGATCATCGTCGTCGGCGGCACGGGGCTTTACTTTTCGGCGCTTCTGCGGGGGCTTGACCGCAAGTGGACGAAGCCGCCGCCGGAGTACCCGGTCATACGCATCGACCGTGCCGTCGTGCGCGAGCGGATCGCGGCGCGTCTTGACGGCATGTTCATGGCTGGGCTTGAGGAGGAGAAGCGCCGTCTCCGCGCCAAGTATCCGGCGTGGTCGCGCACGGCCGCTTTGGCGATCGGTTACCGCGAGGGGGATGACCGGGCGAAGATTCTCACACGCACCTGCCAGCTCGCCAAGCGCCAGGACACGTGGTTCCGGCACCAGGCGACGCCACTTTACGTGGAGCCGACGGTCGAAAGCGTCCGCGACTGCTGGCGCGCCAACGGTCCGTGGACCGTGCGGTTCTCGGCATAGTCCGGCTCCGGCCTCGGTTTGCGCCTCCCAGTCAGCGCGCAGCGCGCAGGCGGTATTGCCAGACGGCCGGGATTTTGATATACTACCCTTCAATTCGCCCATGGTGGGCGGGTTGAAGCGAATGAGTCGGGCCCCATTCCCGGCCAAAGCGGATTGAACTTGACACTGGTTCGAAAGGAGAAAAAATGGAAATGCCTACATCTGCCCTTACGGGCATCACCCTCAAGGACATGTTTGACGCCGGGTTGCACTTCGGCCATCAGACGAAGCGCTGGAACCCGAAGATGAAGGGCTACATCTTCGACAAGCGCAACGGAATCCACATCATTGACCTGCAGCAGTCCGTCGAGATGCTCGACGAAGCCGCCGCGTTCGTCAAGGGAGTGGTCCTCGCCGGCAAGAAGCTGCTTTTCGTGGCGACCAAGAAGCAGATGGCCGAGCTTGTCAAGGCGGCCGCGCAGGGGGTCGACCAGTTTTACGTGACTGAGCGCTGGCTCGGCGGTACTCTTACCAACGCGAAGACGATCCGCTCGTCGGTCAAGCGCATGCGCCAGCTGCAGGCGACGGCGAAGGCGAACGGCGGTCAGCTCTCCGAGCACAAGCAGGAGGCCTCGATGCTACGCCGCGAGCTTGGCAAGCTCGAGACCAACCTGACGGGCATCGCCGACATGGCCGAGATGCCCGGCGCCGTCGTGATCGTAGACTGCGTGAAGGAGGCGAATGCGGTCAAGGAGGCTGTCCGCCTGCATATTCCGGTCGTCGCGATCGTCGACACTAACGCCGACCCGGAGCCGATCGACTACGTGATTCCCGGCAACGACGACTCTGTGCGCGGCGTCGAGCTCGTCATAAACGGCCTTGTTAAAGTCATCAAGGAGGCCAACGACGAGTACAGCGCGCATGCGGCGGAGGAGAACCGCCGTCGCGAGGCCGAGCGCGCGCAGCGCGCGGCTACGGAAAAGGCCGCGAGGGCCGAGCGCAAGGCGAAGGCGTCCGCGCGTCCTTCTGGCGGCGCGAAGCGCTCGTCCGCGAAGAAGGGCGTCGTCTCTGCCGACGTGAAGGCTGCGGCGCGTGCCGCGAAGGAGGCCGCCGAGACGAAGGCGAAGGCCGACCTTGCCGCCAAGCGTCAGGCTAAGGTCGCCGAGGCCGAGGCTGCCGTCGAGGCTGCCAAGGCCCCCGAGGCGGCTCCCGCCCCCGTAGCCGAGGCGCCTGCGGCTCCGG
>JAFRDO010000090.1 GCA_017403825.1 Kiritimatiellia bacterium | reverse complement strand
TGCCGCCCGCGAATCCGCCGCCGCCACCAGCCGCGCCGAGGAAACGATTCGCCAGGCCGCCCGCGACGCCGTGATCGGCGTGCGCGATGCAGTGACCGCGCTGCTGGACAAGCTTCTTGTGAAGGACGTCGACCTTGCCCTGGCTGACGACGCGACTGCCGCAGGGCTCGTCGCCAATGCCATCAAGGACATGACAGGCCCAGGCGAAATCGCAGCCGGCGAAAAGCTCGCAGCCGCCCTGAGGGCGCAGCTCGCCGCGTCAGGAGGCTTCACCGTAGTCACCGACGAGACGCTCGGAACAGGGTTCAGCGTCCGTCTGGACGGCGGCCGGGTCGAGCACGCCTTCACTGGCGAAGTCATCGCCACCGAGCTGGCCAAGCGCCTTCGCCCCGAACTCGCGAAACTGCTCAAGGGCTGAACCGGCTCCATGATGACCGACTACCTCGTGTCCAGCCTGCCGGCGCTAGCGTTCGGAGCCCCGGCTCCCATGACTTGGGAGAAGTTCCGCTCGCTTGCGGGCGACGAGGCCTGCGAGCCGCCGGCGGAGTGGAAGGACCTTGAGACGCAGATGCGCAACGCTGCCGCGGAAGCGCGCGGCGGAGAGCGCTGGAAGCGTCCGGCGGAAGGCTGCTCGCTGCACTGGCGCGCGAGGGTGCTGGCCTGCTTCCAGGAAAAGGACATCCTTCGGCGCGAGGAGCTGCTCGACAAGACGTGGTGGGACGCGGCCGGCGAGCTGACCCCTCCCTCGTCCCCGCTCGGCAAGGGCGCTCTCGCCACATACGCCGTGCGGCTCAAGATAGCCTTGAAGCGCGACGCAATCTCTGCGGAAAAAGGCCTCGCCGCCTTCGACCGCCTAACCGCCGAGGCAGGGCAACCGGCAAACGACATTTCATAAAACCACACCAATCCCGCTATGACAACCACAGGCAAGATCACAGGCGTCAACGGAAACATGATTACCGTCGCGTTCGACGGCGCAGTCGCACAGAACGAGGTCGGATACGCCATGCTCGGCGAACAGCGCCTCATGGCCGAGATCGTCCGCGTGCGCGGCAAGTTCTGCGACATGCAGGTGTTCGAGTCCACAACCGACCTCACGGTGGGGACGCCGGTGGAGTTCACCGGCGAGCTGCTTGCCGCCGAGCTCGGCCCAGGCATGCTGGCGCAGGTCTACGACGGGCTCCAGAACCCGCTTGCCGAGCTTGCAAAGGCCGCAGGGCAAATATCCAGCGACGCAGGCTACTTCCTCCAGCGCGGCATGTACCTTCCGGGACTTCCGCGCGACCGCAAGTGGGACTTCCACCCGACGGCGAAGGTCGGAGACCGCGTCTCCGCCGGAGACGTGCTAGGGTGGGTGACGGAAGGCATCTTCGACAACAAGACCATGCCCGGGCACAAGATAATGGCGCCGTTCGCCCTCAAGGGAGTCCACACCGTCACGTCCATCGCCCCGGCAGGAGACTACACGGTGACGGACACGATAGCCGAGCTGACCCCTGCGTCCCAGGCTTCCGGCGCAGCGTCCGCGCAGCCAGTCAAGGTGCAGATGATGCAGCGCTGGCCGGTCAAGGTTCCGATCCGCTGCTTCGCCGAGCGCCTAGAGCCCACGGAAACCCTGGAGACGACTGTCCGCACGATCGACACGTTCTTCCCCGTCGCCGTCGGCGGCACCTACTGCATTCCCGGACCCTTCGGCGCCGGCAAGACGGTGCTTCAGCAGACGACCGCCCGCTACGCGAAGGTTGACATCGTGATCTCCGCCGCCTGCGGCGAGCGCGCCGGCGAGGTCGTGGAAACGCTGAAGGAATTCCCGGAGATCGTCGACCCGAAGACCGGCCAGTCACTGATGCAGCGCACGATCATAATCTGCAACACGTCGTCCATGCCTGTCGCGTCGCGCGAAGCGTCGGTATACACGGCGGTAACGCTTGCAGAATACTTCCGGCAGCAGGGCCTCAACGTGCTGGTGCTGGCGGACTCCACGAGCCGCTGGGCGCAGGCGATGCGCGAACTTTCCGGCCGTCTGGAGGAGATTCCGGGCGAAGAGGCGTTCCCGGCCTATCTCGAGTCGCGCATCGCCGCGTTCTACGAGCGCGCGGGACGCGTGCGCCTGCGCAACGGCGAGACTGGCTCCGTCACGATCGGCGGAACTGTCTCGCCGGCGGGCGGAAACTTCGACGAGCCGGTGACGCAGGCGACGCTCAAGGTCGTCGGCGGCTTCCACGGGCTCTCCCGCGCCCGCTCTGACGCCCGGCGCTACCCGGCAATCGACCCGCTGGAAAGCTGGAGCCACTACAATTCCGTCATCGAGCAAGACCGCGTCGAACGTGCGCGTGGCATACTGCGCAAGGGCAACGAGGTCGGACAAATGATGAAGGTCGTCGGCGAGGAAGGAACGTCCCTTGCCGACTTCACGACCTACCTGAAGGCCGAGTTCCTCGACGCCGTCTATCTGCAGCAGAACGCATTCTCGGACACGGACGCCACAACGCCCGCCGCGCGCCAGCGAGTCATGTTCGACGTCGTGGAGAAGGCCCTTCTCGGCGAATACGGGTTCAAGGAGAAGGCCGAAACGCGCAAGTTCTTCATGGACCTCCAGCAGACCTTCATCGACTGGAACGACAAGCCGTCCGACACACCCGAGTTCGCCGCGCTGAAGGAAGAGCTCGAGCGCAAGATAACCGCTGCCTACCGGTCGTAGGGCGGCGGGGAGACGCGGGCGTCGAAATCATCCTGCGTCCAATAACGGAAATTCTCCTCGGCGAGCGCCATCTGGTACTCGCGCCAGCCCTCGCGCCAGATCATCCATGCGATGAGGATCGATATGAATCCCCACGTTCCGCCGGTAACTATCGAATGCAAGCCGCGCAGGCCAAGCAAGATAGCGAACGCGCGTCCGACCCACATGGCCACCATCGTCGCCTTCGCACGCGAAAGGAACACACACATGACGGAGCGGAAGATGCGTCCGCCATCCATCGGGAACCCCGGCAGCAGGTTGAAGGCTCCAAGCATCACATTCATCCAAAACGTATACACCAGTACGTTACGAAGCCAAGTATTATGGATGACAATGCCAAAAACGTCAAGCAGCATCACCGCCCCAGCAATCGCGAAGGACACGAGCGGCCCGGCGAGCGCGGTGACGAACTCCTGCCACGCCTTGCGAGGCAGCGCGATCAGAGACGCGCAACCGCCCAGCAGGGAAAGCGTGATGTCCCGCGTCCTGTATCCGAAGGCGCGCGCCGTAAGGGCGTGTCCGAGCTCGTGAAGGATCACCGAGATTGCCAGCGCAAGGGCGGCGGCCACGCCAAACGTGAACGAGCCGAAGTCCATCACGAAAATCAGCAGCAGAAAAAGGAACGACACGTCTACGTATATGGGAATGCCGAACGCATCGCATACATGATATTTGCCTCTGAACATCTCTTGAACCTCCTGTTGCGATTCCGGCAGACTACACTGCCGCCGATTTGAGTACCGCGTAGCCGCGGCGGCGAATGACTTCGACTTCCGGGAAATAACGTCGCTGCACAGGCTCGAGTCCCGCAGCGTTCTTGCAGACAGTGTAGCAGACGCCGCCCGGCTTCAGCGCACGCTTCGCCGTCTCGAGGAAAACGTCCGCGATGCGATAGTCGCTGTAGTAGGGCGGATTCCCGACAAAGACGTCGAAGGTGCCGTCCATTCTCGCCGGCGTTCCGTTGTCGGCCAGGATCACCTCGGCGGGAACGCCGAGGTTCGTCGCGTTCAGGTTCGCCGCCTCTACCGCACGCGAATGGGAATCTACCATGACGAGCGAAGCCACCGGCACCGCCTTTGCGACGAGAAGACCGACGAGCCCGCAACCGCAGCCCATGTCGAGCACCTTGACAGACGATGCGCCCTTCAGCTCGCGGCTCGCCACCTCCGCAAGCGCGAGACCGCCCTCGTCGAGGCGCCGATGGCAGAAGCAGCCAGGAACGCTCGTAAACTCTACCGGCGCGATTCCGGGCACGCTAGCCGTCCACTTCGCAGAGAAGTCGCGCACGCGGTCAGGGTCGTCCCGTATCTTGGCGAGCAAGTCGTTGCGGTCACGCTCGCGTCCGACGTAGTCAAGCTCGAAGCGAGCCGGCTTGAGCATGTGTATCTCCTGGAGGAGGTCTAGGGCGAGTTCGCCCGACATCAGCTTCGGCCCGGTCTTGAACTTCACTAGATCCCATGGTCCGGCGGGGAGATGAGGCGAGCAGACAGCCTTCAGGTGGTGGGTCTTCTCGATGGCATGGCGGTCGTAGACGTCAAGCGTGTGGCAGGTAACGTCGCCGTCGAGCCAGCTCGCCGTCGCCCATCTGCCGTGCTTGCCCTTCTCAAAGAGGTCCGCCGCCCTGTAGCCCACCAGAAGCGTCTTCATGCCGCGCTCCGTTCCATGAATGCAATCGCCCTCCGTTCAGTCCGCCGCCAATGTCTCGGCGGCCTTGCGGAGACGTGCGAGGGTCGTGTCGCGGCCGAGGAGCTGAAGCATCTCGAAAAGCCCGATGCCCTCGCCACGGCCGGAGACCGCAACGCGAATCGGATGAACCCACGGACCCATTCCGTTGCCCTGGGAAAGCTCCTTGACCACGGCTTCCAGCGCCGGCGCCGACCAGTCCGCAACCTTCGAGAAACGCTCGGCCAGGTCAAGCAGCAGCCCCTTCACGCCCGGCTTCCGCAGCCGCTTCTCCACGGCCTTCTCGTCAAACGGAAAATCGTCCGTGACGAAGCAGCGCGCCATCCCAGGAATGTCGTTAAGGAACTTGGTCCGCACCTGCAGCTGGTCGGCGAGATAGCTCCACCAGGCGTCACCATGCGCCGGAACCTGAGCCACGAGACTTGAGACGCGCTCCTTGACCTCCCTGACGAACTCCTCGTGAGGAATCTTCTTGATGTACTCGCCGTTCATCCAGGCGAGCTTCTTGGGGTCGAACATCGCCGCCGTGACGTGCACTTTCTCCAGCTCGAACAGACGTATCATCTCCTCGCGCGTCAGCACCTCGCGGTCATCGCCGGGGTTCCAGCCGAGCAGCAGCAGATAGTTGAACAGCGCCTCCGGCAGGTACCCCTGCTCGCGGTATTCGCCCACGAACGCCGCGCCGTCGCGCTTGGAGTATGGCTTGCCCTGCTGGTTGACGATCATCGAGAGGTGTCCGTACTTCGGCACGCTCGCACCAAGGGCGCGGAAGATGCAGATGTGCTTAAAGGTGTTCTCGACGTGATCATCGCCGCGAATGACATGCGTCACGCGCTGGTCGATGTCGTCCACCACGTTCGCGATGTGGAAGATCGGAGAGCCGTCGGAGCGGACGATCGCGAAGTCCTGGATGTCCTCGGCCTTCTTCGCCATGTGGCCCTTCACGATGTCGTCGAACTCTATTACGCCCTCCTTGGGCATCTTGAACATCGTCACGACGCCTGTCTTGCCGTCGCGCGAAGTCTTTTCCACCTTGTAGGCATGGCCGGATGCGAGAAGCCGGTCCACGGCCTCCAGGTGGCGCTTCGCGTTCTTCGTCTGATAGAAGACCTCCTCGTCCCAGTCGAGCCCGAGCCACTTCATGCAGTCGAAGAGGACGGCTATCGCCTCGGGCGTGGAGCGCTCCAAGTCCGTGTCCTCCACGCGAAGGAGGAATTTGCCGCCGACGTGCCGCGCGTAGAGCCAGTTGTAGATCGCGGCGCGGATGTTGCCGATGTGGACCTTCCCCGTTGGAGAAGGAGCGAAGCGAACTCTGATGTCTGACATAGTTGGGATATTATACCATACGTTCTGCGGAGAAGCGGAACTCGGTGGCGGAACGGTACGTTGCGCCGGCGGGGACTATCGTCGTCGGCCATTCCGGCTTGTTCGGGGAGTCGGGCGCGTGCTGTGTCTCGAGCGCCACGCCGCAGCGAAACGACAGGTGCTCGCCTCCCTTCGCCTTCTGGTCGTAGCTCGCCCAGTTCGCCGTGTAGACCTGCACGCACGGCTCGGTAGTCCACACTTCCACGACGCGTCCGTTCAGCGGACACGCAAGCCTGGCGGCGAACTTCAGCTCTTCGTAGCGCGAATCGGACTTGAAAGGCTCGCTGCGGTTAAGCACCCAGCAGTGGTCGTAGCCCTTGCCGATCTCGAGGTCGGGGTCGGGCGCGTTGATCTTCTCGCCGATGCGCATTCCGGCGCGGAAGTCGAACGGCGTGCCGGACACGTCGCGAAGCTCGCCGGTGGGGATCTGCCCCGCATCCGTCGGAAGGTACCTGTCGGCGGCGATCGTCATCACATGGTCCTCGATGGTTCCGCCGGACTCGCCCTTGAAGTTGAAGTAGACGTGCTGCGTCATGTTGATCGGCGTATCCTTGTCGGGAACGGCCTTGTAGTCGACGCGCCAGACGTTGTCCTTCGTCAGCGTGTACGTCACCTCGATCTCGACCTTGCCCGGAAAGCCCTCGTCGCCGTCGGGCGAGACGTGCGTGAAGACCACGCCGGCGTCGTCGCCGCGCACGAACGGCTCGGCCTTCCACACGTAGGCGTTCCAGCCGCGCGCTCCGCCATGCAGGTTGCAGCCGATTCCGCCCGGCGCATTGTTGAGCGCCGGCAGGCGGTAGTCAACGCCGCCCAGCGAGAAGCGCCCTGCCGCGATGCGGTTGCCGTAACGGCCGATGATGCAGCCCCAGTAGGGGTCGCCGTTGTCCCAGCCGGCCGGCGAGTCGAAGCCGACGACGACGTCCTTCATGTTTCCGTCCTTGTCGGGAGTGAAGAGGCGGACAATCTTCCCGCCGTAGTCGCTTACCTCCATGACGACGCCGCCCGCGCCATGAATGGCGAACAAATGCGCCGTCTCCCCGTATTTCGTCGTTCCGAACTCGCGGACGTCAACCGTTGGTTTCATTTTGTCTTCTCCTTTGCTGTTGTTTCAGTGTCTGAAAGCTTCGTCCAGTCGGCAAAACCGTCGGCAATAGCTTTCGCTACCTTCCGCCGCCGCTCGCCGTTCCAGCAGTCCAGCTCGCCTTCCGGCGTGGTAATGAAGTCCGTCTCGATCAGGCAGCTGGGAATCTCGGGGTTGCGCGTGACGGCGAAGTTCGCATGGATCACGCCGTTGTTCGGCAGCGCCGTGCCGAACGCCGCCGCCATGCGGCGGTTGATCGCCGTCGCAAGGCGAACGCCTATGTCGTTCCATGCGTAAACGGCGTGGTAGCGCAGCTGCCGCGGGTCCTTGTCCAGAGGCGGAGCGTTGTGGTGGATCGATATGAACGCATCAGCGTTGCGCGCGTGAGCGACCTTCGGACGGTCGTAGAGCGCGGGGAACGAATCGTCTTCGCGCGTCATCACGACGACATATCCGCGCCGCACAAGCTCGTCCCTGACGTCCTTCGCGAGCCGAAGGTTCGCGTCCTTCTCCGGAAGCCCGTGCGGACTCATCGCGCCAGTGTCGCTGCCACCGTGACCTGGGTCTATGACGACGGTGATCTCCGACGGCTTGCGTCCCTTTGGCGGAGCCTTCGGCTTGTCGCCTGCGTATGGCAACTTCTCGTACTTGCGCTCCGGTGTTGCTGCCACGCTGTTGGTCGAGGCCGGACGCGGCGCCGGCGGACGGGCTACGGTCACTGTCACCTGCGCGTCGCCCGCGACAAGCGTGTTGGTTCCGGGCGTGAGGTCAACCATCGTCACCCAGCCGCCGGACTTGTGAACGGGCACATTGCGGCCCTGAACGACCACGTTCGTCACGCCGGGCTCCTCTGCTCCAAGAATGTAGCAGCGCGCTATCGCGGGCAGCTTCTGCCCGTCGCGCGGAAAGGCAATCGTGGCGGACAACGCCGCGAAATGCACCGCAAGCGAGATTCCGGCCGCCAGAAGGCAGGCAATGCGTTCACGTCTCATGCCGCTCATTATACCAAAAACTTCAGTCAGACGGACGCCCGGCGACGCTTTCCCCCGCCCTTCCCCTTCAGTTCCGCAATCTGGTCGCGCAGGTATGCGGCCCGCTCGAACTCCAGCCTGTCTGCGGCCTCGAGCATCTCGCGCGTAAGCTCGGCCAGCGTCTCAGTAAGGCTCGCCGCGCCGGATTCCGTGGCTTTTCTGGGAATGATAAGCCCGGGCTTTCCGGAAGAGCCTGCACGAAACACGTAGGCCGATTCGTTGATCGCGCGCTTCACCGACTTCGGCACAATACCATGCGCCTTGTTGTAGGCGATTTGCTTGGTGCGGTGCGCCTTCGTGATGCGCAGGAGGTCGCGTATAGCGTCCGTCTTCCTGTCGGCATAGAGTATCACGCGTCCCTTCTCGTGCCGCGCCGTCCGCCCTGCCGTCTGCACCAGCGACGTGGTCGAGCGCAAGAAGCCCTCCTTGTCAGCATCGAGTATCGCCACAAGCGCGACCTCCGGAAGGTCCAGTCCCTCGCGCAAGAGGTTTATGCCGACGAGCACGTCGAACTCCCCGCGCCGCAACCGCTGCAGTATGGCGACGCGCTCTATCGCGTCGATATCGCTGTGCAGGTATTCGACGCGCTTGCCCGCGTCGTGGAGGTAATGCGAAAGATCCTCCGCGCTCCGCTTCGTTAGAGTCGTCACGAACACCCTGTCGCCCGCCTGGACCGTCCGGTCGATTTCGGCGATCAGATCGTCGATCTGCCCGGCGAGCGGACGGATCTCCACCTCCGGGTCGAGCAGACCCGTCGGACGAATCACCTGCTCGGCGACCGTCGTCGCCTGCGAGCATTCGTAGTCGCCGGGCGTAGCGGAGCAGTAGACGATCTCATGCACCTTTGCGTTGAACTCGTCAAACGTGAGCGGACGGTTGTCCTTCGCGCTCGGCAGCCGGAAGCCGTAGTCCACGAGCTTCGACTTGCGCGCCTGGTCGCCGTTGTACATGGCGCGGAGCTGCGGCACCGATACGTGGCTCTCGTCGATGATGGTCAGGAAGTCGTCCGGGAAGTAATCAATCAGGCACTCGCCCGGCGTGCCTGGCGCACGTCCGGTCAGGGGACGCGAATAGTTCTCGATCCCGTTGCAGTAGCCCAGCTCCCGCATCATCTCGATGTCGTATTCGGTGCGCTCGCGGAGACGCTGCGCCTCCAGCAGCTTTCCCTTGGACGCAAAGAACTTAAGCCGCTCGTCGAGCTCGGCGCGGATCCTGGCGAATGCCGCCTCGAAGCGGTCCTTGCCCATCACGAACTGCTTAGCCGGCGTCACGACCGCCGCAGGCAGCGCGACGCCGCAGGCACCGGTAAGCGGATCCAGCTCGCGAATGGAATCTATCTCGTCGCCGAAGAACTCCACGCGTATCGCCTTCGTCTCGTACGCTGGGAACACGTCCAGCACGTCGCCGCGCATGCGGAATGCGCCCGGAGCGAAATCGTAGTCGTTGCGCACGTACTGCGCCTCAACAAGGCGTGCGGCCAGCGCGGAGCGCGACAACGCCTCTCCGACCTTGAAGCCTACGGCGAGGTCGCGGTACTCGTCGCTCTCGCCAAGGCCGTATATGCAGCTCACCGACGAGACAACGATCACGTCGCGCCGCGCTATCAGCGCATTCGTTGCGGCGAGCCGGTAGCGTTCTATCTCCTCGTTTATGGAGGCGTCCTTCTCGATGTACGTGTCGGTCTGCGGAATGTACGCCTCGGGTTGGTAGTAGTCGTAGTAGGAGATGAAGTACTCGACGGCGTTCTCTGGAAAACACTCCTTCAGCTCCGCGAATAGCTGCGCGGCGAGCGTCTTGTTGTGCGAGATTATCAGCGTCGGGCGGTTCCACCTTGCGATCAGGTTAGCCATCGTGAACGTCTTGCCGGAGCCGGTCACTCCGCGCAGAACGAGCCGATGTTCGCCGCGCCGCAGGCCATCGTAAAGCGCGGCGATCGCCTCCGGCTGGTCGCCGGTAGGCTTGAACCTCGACTTCAGGTGAAAAAGCCCGTCCATCGCCAGGCCGTCGCCGGTTACTTGCCGTCCCACCCGTTGCCAGTCACCGAAAACGACTGGTGCGGCTCGGGCGGCACGTAGCCGTGAGTAGAGCCCTGCACCCAGTTGATCTTCTTCGGACCTGGAATGTTGTTGAATAGCACGGACACGCCGGACGGCGGGCAGCAGTAGTCGCCCAGCCCGGCACGCGGAATCTCCACGCGGCACTTCTTCGAAATGCGCTTCGCGATGTTCACCGGGTCGTAGTAGCGGAGCGCCGGCGTCTCATGAATGTACCACGGGTCGATTATGCGCTTCAACGTGTCGCGTCCGCCGATGTCGCAGCACCACGGTATGCTGGGATAGGCCTGCGTCACGTCAGGGTCCAGCCCCGCAGCCCAGACGGACTGAAGTCCGCCCATCGACCCGCCGCTTACGATCAGGTCCTTGCCGTTCCACTCGGGCAAGGTCTTGAGCCATTCGAGCGCGCGCATGATGCGATAGGTGTAGCCACTGAAGTAGCAGGTCTCGGGATCGGCGTTCTGCTTTTCGTCGAAGCCGAACGTGCGTCCGCCCGAGCAGATCGAACGGAAGAACTCGTCGTAGTACTCCGGCTCGCGCTCCAGCTCGTAGCCGTGCGGCGAGAACTTGAACCAGATGTTCTCGCTGTCGCCGACGTAGGGCGAAATCACATGCCCCTTGTTCGGGTAGGTGTGCCCGTAGCCATGGAAGGAAACCTTCACCGGATACTTGCCCGGCTTGTCAGGGATTGTCAGATAGCCAGTGGATGGATGTGCGCCGGCGCACTTGATCGATACGGCATAGACCTTGAAGCCAGCCTTATACCCCTTCAGCTCCTTCTTCTCCGCCACCAGCGGAACCTTTGCGAGACGCGCCTTGCGCCGCGCCCAGAACTTGTCGAAGTCGTCCGGCTCCGGCACGCTCTGGAGCTTCTCCGGCTCCACGCCGGCGCCGCCGTCGAAGAACACGCGCTTGTCCATGCGCTCGAATGCGTTCAACGCCTTCTGTCCCTCAGGCGTCGTAGTGTCGCCGCGGAAACGCTTCTGGTAAACCGCGCCCGACTTGTCCACGACCATCGCCGTCAGGCGCACGAAGCCCGGCTTGTCCAGGCTTGTCTTTACGACAAGGGGTTCCGAAAGGGACGCAGGCACCCTCCCGCTCTCCACCTTGCCATCGTCTCCGGTGCGCTTCCAGTCGATGAAGTACTCGCCTTCCCGAAGGGTCTTGACACCCTGCAGCCGAAGCGTGAACGTCATTGTCTCGCCAGGCTTGTAGTCGATGGCTCTGGCCTTGTCGGTTTCGCCGTGCAGGACCGCTGAGTCAAGCCCGCTGGCGTCGTCTGCCGCAAGGGCCACATTTATGGAAAGGCACCCTGCGAGGCAGAGCACCGCGCATGAAAGCGCCGTCAGGAATGTTTTTTTCATGCCGGTATTATACGCCATTTTCCGCACCCGCGCAACCGAACGCCCCCTGCCGGCATTTGGTATAATATGCGGCGACATGACGAGAGCCTGGAGCATACTGCCTGACGAATGGAAGCCGATCTTGAAGGACCGCGGACTGCGGCCCTTCCGCGCCGACCAGATCCTTCAGGCCCTCTACCGCGACTACATCTCCGGCTGGGACGCCGCAACCACCCTGCCGAAAGACCTGCGCGAGACGCTCAAGGCCGAGTTCCCCCTTACGCCATACAAGCAGCTCGATGTCTCGGAGTCCGCCGACGGGACCAGAAAGCTGCTGATCGGCTTTGACGACGGGAACGCGGTGGAGACAGTCCTCATTCCCGCATCGGGACGCTTCACCCAGTGCATCTCTACACAGGTCGGCTGCGCGATGGGCTGCGCGTTCTGCGCCAGCGGCGCGCACGGGATCGTCCGTTCGCTGACTGCGGACGAGATCGTGGCCGAGTACATGGCCGGACGCGCCTTCGGCGAGATAACCAACATCGTCGTCATGGGCATGGGCGAGCCGTTCGCGAACTACGACGCCACGATGCGGGCGCTTAAGCTCATCAACGCCGGGCGCGGACCGAACCTCGGCGCGCGGCACATCACCATCTCCACTTGCGGCGTCGTGCCGGGCTTCGCCCGCCTGGCGGCCGAAGGCATCCAGTTCGAGCTCTCCGTGTCGCTGCACGCCCCGAACAACGAGCTGCGCTCGCGCCTGATGCCGATAAACCGGCGCTGGCCGCTCGACGAACTCCTCGCCGCCTGCGCGGACTACACCCATGCGACGAAGAGGATCATCACGTTCGAATACACGGTCATAGGCGGCGTGAACGACTCCCGCGCCTGCGCCGAGGAACTGGCGCGGCAGGTGCGCCGCGTGCCGATGGCGAAGGTGAACCTGATCCCCCTTTCGCCCGTCAGCCACCGTCCGGACTTCAAGACGCCCGACGAACAGACGCTGCTCATGTTCCTCGACGTACTGATGAAGCACGGCGTGCAGACCATGCTGCGCCGCAGCCGCGGCAAGGACGCCGACGCCGCCTGCGGACAGCTCCGCCTGCGGCACATGTCCTGAAAGCCGGCCCTTACTGCGCCGCCGTCTCCAACACCGAGACCGCGCGGAACCCACCCCAGACGAAAAGCCGCCAGGGTCGAATGTTGCGGACCGTCTTAACGACCTCGCCGCGCCTGTCGAGAAACGTCGCGTCTATCGGAAAGCGCATGAAGCAGGTGTGAATGCAGTAGCAGCGCGTTATCAGCATGCCCGTGCCCGGCGCAAGCCCGTCGCGCCCGATGAGGCCGCGAAGCCGCTCCGCAAGCGTCTCAGCGACCTCCGCGTCGATTCCGTTAACGACGGCTCGCCGCATGACGGACCGTCAGCTGCGGCGGTAGCCGGTTGCGTTGGCGTTCCACGCGCAGAGGAAGAGCAGCATGCCGACGATCGCGAAGCCGGAAATAGCCGCCAGCGTGACGCCCCAGCCGAACGTCTCCTTGATGAAGGCGATGCCGAGGCCGGAGACGATCGTGGACGCATAGCCCATGATGCCGGTGAATCCGTTGGCCATCGCAGCCGCCTCCTTCGTCGCCTGGTTCGCCGCAACGATGCCGACGAGCGCCTGCGGACCGTAGATGCAGAAGCCGGTCCCCATCAGCAGAAGCGTAGCCCAGAGGCTGGACGCGCCGTCAGGCAGGTACCAGAACCCGAACGCAAAGAGCGCCGCGAAAAGCATGCATATGACGCACGTCCTGACGCCGCGGCCCTTGAACACCCTGTCAGTGACCCAACCGGCGAAGACGGTGCCGACAACCGCCGCCAGCTCGAACGCGATGATCATCAGCCCGCCCTTCTCGACGGGGATGCCCTTGTGCTGCTTGAGGAACGTCGGGCCCCAGTCAAGGAAGCCGAACCGCACGATGTAGACGAAGAAGTTGGCAATGGCCACGAACCAGATGACCTTGTTCCCGAAGACGAGACGGCGGCGGTCCGCCGTGGTGATCTGCGAGGACGGCTTGTCCGCCGCGCCCTCGATCTCCAGCTCCGGCACGCCAGCCTCCGTCGGCGAGTCCTTCACGCAGAAGAAGCAGAAAACCGCCGCGAGCCCGGCGAGCACCGCCGGCACGTAGAAGCACCAGCGCCAGCCGAAGCCCAGCCAGAGCAGCAGCGAGCAGATGCCCAGCGCCGCAAACGCACCGAACGAGTGCGACGTGTTCCAGATCGACATCTTCGTCGCCAGTTCCTTCGGATGTATCCAGTGCGTCAGCATCTTCGCGCACGGCGGGAAGCCCATGCCCTGCGTCCAGCCGTTCAGTATCCAGAACGCCGCGAAGAGCACCGTCAGCGACGTGCAGCCGAAGAGGAAGTTCATCAGCGCAGAGAGCGCAAGGCCGATCGTCATGAAGATGCGGCCGTTCAGCCGGTCGGCCCAGAAGCCGTTAACGAAGCGACTCGTCCCGTAGAGAACGCCGTGCACCGTCATGATCGTTCCGAGCGCGTAGGTGGAGATGACCTTCTCCTCCAGCATGCCGGGCTGGGCCATCGAAAGGTTCTTGCGCGTTATGTAGAAGAACGCATACGCGATCATGCTGCATATGATGAACCGCCACTGCGCGCGGCCGAAACGCTTCTGTTCTTCGCTCGTCATTTTGAAGCCGCTCCTGTCACTTCAGCAGCACGCCTACGGCGTTAGCGAAGTTCCGGTAGTCGTTTATCACGATGCGGTCCATGCCCTTGATGCGCACGTGGCTGTCTCCGCCGCCGTCGGCGAAGTCGTCGCCGATGAAGACGATGTCGTCCAGCGAGAAGCCGTGGTCCTTGGCCCATGCGAGCGTCGCGTCGTACTTGTTGTACTCGAGGCCAGCGAAGTCGAACGACGTCGACCCGCCGATGTATACCGAGTAGTCCTTGAAGACGTCGCACACGTCCTTGTACATCGCGCGGCGCTTCTTACGGTCGGGGTCGAACGCCAGCTTCTGCTCGGAGGATGGCGATGTGCCCAGGAGCCCGAACGTCACCATGCCAGAAGCGTGGAACTCCAGCGGTTCGCCAGCGTATTTCGTGTAGCCGTACTTCTCGCGCAGCTTGTCCGTCTCGCGGCGGAAGAACGCCTTGTCGACCTCGTTCGTGACGGCCTTCACGATGCGGAAGTTGCCGTCGGCCGCCTCGGACACCTGCATGCCGTAGTTGCCGACGATGTCGATCGGATACTCGCCCATCTGGCCATAGATGCGCGGCGCGTTGCCGGCGCCGATCATGACGCACTTGTACTTCGTGCCAAGCTGCTCAAGCGCCTTCAGGTTCTTCCACGGCACCGGCGAGCGGTGCTGGCAGAGAGTGGCGTCGAGGTCCATCGCAACGACGCGCTTGCGCTTGCCGCGCAGGGCGAGATCGAGGAGATGCGGATAGTCGGACGTGACGCGGTCCGCGCCCTTTGACCGCGCCTCCCACCAGTCGGCGGCGTTCTGGGCCATCCAGAGGCAGACGGTCAGGCCGGCCTCATGCGCCTTAGTGACCATCTCCTTCGACGTGGCGCGAAGCGACGGCGCTACGCTGCAGCAGCCGAGCCGCGCGGCCGTCGCGAGATGCGCGTCGGTCAGGGCTCCGCCCATGATGTAGCCGAGAGGGGCCTTCGGCGCGACGCGGCGCATCGTCTCAAGCGTAGTTACGTTGAAGCAGGTGAAGGCATACGTCCCAGGCTTCATCATCCGCGCGGCGGTGGCGTTCAGCTTGCGGCAGTACTCCTCCAGGACCTCAGTCGTGTAGAACGCGCTCGGATACGCCTTCATCTCAAGCTCGATGAAGACGTCGTCGCGCCCGGCCATCGTCGCAAGCACGTCCTCAAGCGAAGGGACCGGCTCGCTGCAGTTCTGCAGATGGCATTTGCGCAGCTCGGCGAGCGTCATCTCCTCGACGATGCCCTTGCCGTCAGTCGTGCGGTCCACGCGGCTGTCGTGCATGATCACCAGCTCGTGGTCCTTCGAGAATCGTATGTCGGTCTCGAACCCGCGGATCCCCTTCTTCAGGCACCAGGCGAAGCCGCCCGCGCCGTTGTCCTGGAACTCGCCGCGGCTGCCGCGGTGCGTCTGGACAAGCGGTCCGCCCGCAGTCTTAAGGGTTGAGTTGCGAGGCTGGCACGGGAGATTGCCGGACACCGTCGGCGCCGTGCTGCAGCCGGAAAGAAGCGCCGCAATCGCAAGCGCAGATAATGCTGTAGTCTTCATGGCAGCATTATACCATTACCCCCAGAAGACCGCAACCCCCGCCGGGGACTGTCCCCAATTGTCTTCTATTTTTCATTATGTTATAGTTGACGGGATTTGCGCCGCCGGGCGCGATGAAATTATACCAAAAAAAATGTGGCGGGGCGCGCCGAACCCTACCTGATGATGACTGTCGTACCGGTCTTCGGCAGGACGCCGACGAGCGTGAGGCCGTTGAACGCGCCGCCGTTCCCGTCCGCAGCCGCGAAGGTGCCGGAGATGACGCCGTTCGCGTCGGACTTGACGTCGAAGCGCGTCAGCATCTTCGTCGCGCCCAGCGACCACGTTTTCTCCGCGCCCTTCGTCGCGCCGCTCACGGTGAACGCGGCGTTGCCTTTCGCGTTGCCCTTCGCGGAATAGAGCCAGAGCGTGTACGGCTCGTTCCTCCTTATGATGCATGTGAATCCCCATGTTTTGCCTTGCGCCTCGTTTTGTCTGGCGCATATTCTACAACAACACTGCATCCGAAATCAATAGCATACATCCGCACCCAAAGATTCCAAATCATAGGGAGAGACGCACTTGTCGCGTCCGCCAAGCCAGTAGATTGTCTCACGCGAAAACGCAGAGGCGCGGAGATTCAAGTTTGGGGACAGCCCCCCCTTTCCCCCGCAGAAGCAGGGAACGGGGGGGACTGTCCCCAATTGGCCATTGACCGAATATACCCGATATGGTATAATTCCCTCTGTCAACGCCAAACCACACCCGAAAGGGGTTAAATATGATGCAAAACCTTGAATCACACCCGAAAGGGTATAGCCTTGCGGCCTTTGTGAAAGCAAAACGCAAAGAGCAGAAATGGACGCAAGTCCAACTTGCGGACTATGCCGGCGTAGGCTTGCGGTTCGTGCGCGAACTGGAGCAAGGCAAGACTTCGCTACGGTTGGACAAGGTAAATCAAGTCTTGGATCTTTTCAGCGCTTGCATGGGACCAGTGTCAATAGACAGGAGCATCTATGCGGATAGCTGATATCTACGTCTTTGGCAAACGGGCCGGAACACTGACCGAGAATGACGACGGGCAATTCGCCTTCGTCTATGATGCATCATATCTGCTAGGGGAGGCTCCCATTGCCGTCAGCAACACGATGCCGCTGAGAAACGCCGCATACGAGTCCAATGCGCTCTTCCCGTTCTTTGACGGGCTCATTCCCGAAGGCTGGCTTCTCGATATCGCAGAGAAGAACTGGAAACTTGACGGCCGCGATCGAATGGGCCTGCTGCTCGCATGCTGCTCATCGTCAATTGGCGCGGTCAGCGTCTGCCGGTTCGGCGACGTGCCTCGTCCCTCGTCCAACGGCACATCTGATGCAAAGCCTTTTGGCGAATCAACGACATTTGATTTCCCGTACACGGACGAGCAGATCAACGAGATGGCAAGACGGCTTGTCGCTTCGCGCGTCAGCGTATGCGGCGTCCAGCCCAAATTGTCTGTGCACCTTGAACGGAAATCGGGCGACCATCAGCGCGTCACAATCGTTGGCCTTGAGGGAAACTACATTCTCAAGCTGCCGACAAAGGACTATCCTGAGATTGTCGAGAGCGAATACGCCGCAATGTCGCTTGCTCGGAAATGCGGGATCAGGACGGCAGAATTCTCCCTTGCGACACTGTCCGGCGGACGCCGCGCATACGTGACGAGACGCATGGACAGAACGCCCCGCATGCGGCACATGGAAGATTTCTGCCAACTGACCGAGCGGCTTACCGAGCGCAAATATTTCGGCTCTTACGAGCAGATCGCACGAAAGATCAGGCTGCATTCGGCGGCAGGCGGCGCGGACGCGATCCGGCTCTTCGAGGCAGTGCTTTTCTCGTTCCTCACGGGCAATTCCAACATGCACCTCAAGAACTTTTCGCTTCTGCGGGAGGACGACGGCTCGTGGCGGCTGTCGGATGCCTATGACCTGCTGCCCGTCAAGCTGCTCATGACTGAAGACACGGAGGACTTGGCGCTGACGCTCAACGGAAAGAAGGCGAGAATCGACGGCGACGACTTCCGCGCATTCGCGAAAACAATCGGCCTCAACGAACGCCAGACGACTCGCGCCGTCTCGCGCATAGCTGACGCGCTTTCGGCGAACCTTGACGGTACGCTCTCCGAATCGCCACTGTCAGACCGTTTTGTCGCAAAGTTCCGCTGCCTCGTCCACTCGAACCTCGATCGCATAACCGCCAAGAGCCGCGCCTAACGAGGCGCCAAGCCCTATGTTCTCCGTATCATTGTTTACCACCGTCGCTAATTCAAGCCCTCGACCTTTACGCCGGGGCCGAAGCTGTATGCCTTGGCGGAGTTCCTGCCACGGATGTTGTTGCCCTCAAGTACCGCCCGCCCGGCGAACGGAACGCGGAAGTCGAAGAACGTGTGTTTCATGTTCTCGCAATCGTTGTTGCGTACCGTCAGGTTGTGGACGGGCCCGCACTCGCCCCAGTAGCCAACGAGATCGTCGCGAGGTTGCGGATCCAGAACGGGAATACGGGCTGAAGCCGAGATAGGCGGCCTTATGAAACCCGACCTCAATGCACAGAATACACGTTGCCTGAGAACCGCTCGCCGAGCGCGGAAACTATCTTCTCGTCATAGGCACGCTCTGCCGGATTGCCTTGATTGACAACGCCGAAGCGCTGACACTTTGTGCCGACGAATACGTTGCCATCCATCACTGGCATTGAATCAGATCCGTCTGGGTTGGCGAGCCCCGATGAAATCTCGACTAGCATATCCTCGCCGTACGCGAAGAGATTGCGGCGGACAAGGTATCCGGTCGCACGGTTGCAGTTGTTGCGCCAGCTCTTGATGTGCGCGGCCTGACGTCCGTCAGGTCGCTGCCGGCAGAAACCGACGCCCGCGTTCCACATGAGGTTGTTCTCGATTACGAACCCCTCGGTCCGGCTGGGATTACCCTGCCGAACTCCCGAAAGAAAATATTCAATGGAATAGTTGCAGTTCTCAATGACATTGTTGGAGTACCGGACTAGTCTCTGGTACGTCGTCGTGTTGCCTACGTTGAACTGCTGAGTAAGCCCCGCGTCGTACGCTTGGTAGACATAGCAGTTGTCCACCACGAAGCCATCGCATCCGCCGTATATCTCCACCGCATTGCCGTAGCGCGTCGCCCAATTGCGCCCGAAGATGCGCTCCGCCTGTATTGAGCCGCCTATCCATCCAAGCTCGCAATTCGTGACACGAAGCCCCTTGACCGTGCCTGCGCCGATTCCATGCGAACCGACGTACTTTATGCAGAGATTGTCTACGTGGACATCGTTCGCCCCTCCCACGGTAACGCCATGCTTCTTCACGTTGAACTCTATGGACTTGAACCTTTCGCCGGGATTTTTCCCTGAACGAAGATACAGATAGCCCGTGCCCTTCGCGAACGGCTTGAAGTCGGTCTTGTCAGAATAGTCGTGCCAGAAATGAAGGTCCTCCGCAAGGTCCTTGTAGCCATTGTTGAACGGACGGCCTCCGTACTGCTGCGTAAAGGTCCCGTTCCCGTTGTAGACAGGAAGTATCTTTATCGCATGCGCCTTGCCGTCGTCGAAGACGACAGTGCCGACGTCTGCCATGCCGATTTTGTAACGCCATACGTTCGCGGCGTCCGTCCTCTCCCACTTGGACGGATCAGCTCCGTTCTCTGGCGACGAATAGATTCGCGGTTTTGCGCCCTTCCCGTACGCAGTATAGGTGACGCCTTCAAGAGCCCTGAAACCGCCTCTAAACACGCCGCCGCGCTCAAAGAGAACAAACGAACCAGCAGGCAGTCTCTCGCGATCGAGGCGTGCCGTCGTGCGCCACGCCGTAGCCGGGGTCCTGCCGTCGGCGAAGTCGTCGCCCTTTTCGGACAGATGGCGGCATTCCGCTCCAGCCGGAATTTCCATGTTAGGCGTCGCCCGTATTTCGGCAATCCGCCTATCGGTCATCTGCCTAAATTCCGACAACGCCTTGTCTGGCAACGCGACAAGCTTTCCGGTCTCGCATCCCGACATCTCGACAAGCGTCCGCATCGCGGGCAGCTTCGAAAGCTCGCCCGCAGCGCAATGGCGCGGCACAACAGTCGTCAGGCATGTAAACGCCACAACCCATGATGCAAGGTTCTTCATATGAGATGCCCCCTACTTTTGGGCGTATTGTACCAAATAGCAGTAATGCCGTGTTATGAAACATTGTGAACCGGACGCCTTCGCCGCGTCTCGGCAATCGTCATGCATCTTGAGCGCCAGCTCGCCCCATTCTACATATGTCAGCTCAGGCTGCGACCTGTCGCCGAGCCGCCTGTAGGTGCCGTCGATCCAGCAGTAGCATGTGGCGGAGTCGACGCCAAGCGCCGCCACACGCCATGCGAAACCGCCGCGTCAATCTTCTTCTCAACGACCTTGGGGTCAGCCTCGTTCTCATAACCCCAAAGCGGAACAAGCGGCTGGCGGTGCCCTTCCCACTTCGGCACAGCCTCCCAGACGTTCTGCCATTCGCCCTTGCCGTCTGCAAAAATGCCGAGTTCCGCCCAGCGCGGCTCCGACTGATACGCCGGCCACACATACGCGGCGACGTCGTAGTGGTTATGCGAACCGCATGACCCTGCCGTTGCGGACGACGGCCCTCCCGTTGACGCAAGAGCCGCGACTGCCACGAACAGCCCAATTTCTACTTTGTGATGCATGTGCCGCCCCATTATTCGGTGTCTATCCATCCGTTCAGAAATTCACAGCGTGTCGTCAGCTCGCGGATAGGGGCCAAGCCCAACGTCCTCCGGCGCGTAGTTGAGCGGCCAGCCTTCTGCCGGTTTCTCGCCGAACGTGTCGCGCACCGCCTCAAGCATCCCGAAGCCCAGCTCCCGGTTCGGGTAGCCGATGGATCCTTCACCCCATTCGTCCAACGGCCCGATAAGCAGGCGAGTGACGCCCGTCTCGTCCGCAAACCGCCGCGCATCTGCGCAGATGCGCCTGAAGTCCGCCGCATTGATGTTCTTCACGGGGGAACTCATCTCGCCACGCCAAGGGCGATCGTCGTAGGCCGTGGTCAACGACGGCAGAAAAGGCAAGTCAGCGTTCTCCTGCAACTCGCGCCAGTGACGCAGGCTCGAATCGGCCAGACACCTGTAATCTTGAACCCCGCCCACGCGTGGCGGCGCCTTGGGGTCTCCGTCGTCCACATACTTGTACACGCATGTACCGTCGAAACCATACGTCTTGTACTTCGAAAGGAACGCACGATCCGTCTTGCCGCTCGGCGAACGTACCGCGATGAAGTGTACTCCGCCCAGCCCGGCCTCGCGGGCGATACGCCGCGAGACGTCCAGCAGTTTCCGGCATCCGCCGTGTCCCATGTCGCGTTCCATCGCGTCCGCGCTCCAAATGGACACCACGGGCTTACCGTCGATCTTCATGTACTGCGGATCGCGGAAATAGTTGTCGATCCAATACCGCGTGACCTTCTCCTGGTCTGCCACCGAGTGCGCCCCCGGTGCATTATGATTCGCCCACATGAGCGACCACTTGAGCAGTCCGCGATAACGAGCCTTACCGAACGCGACCGGCCAGTGCTTATGGTAGTGGTATCCACGGCTCCAGTACCAGTCCACGAACACAAACGAGACGCCGTTTTCGACGAGGTACTTGATCTGCCAGTCGATCACATCGGGATTCGTCTCGTCATACCACCCCAGAACGGGCTTGCGGTGCGGCGCCCGCGTCCATACGCCATGCCACAAATGCGTGTCCCATCCTGGAAAGATGAACGCGCCGATTTCGTACTTTCCAGTCTTGACTGGTTTCGGCGCGGGCATGCGGTCTGCCTTGGGAAGCCCGAGGGACGGCAGCACCTCCGCCGTCACGGACACGCGACGCGGCACCATTCCGTCCGCTGAGACGGTGAGATCGAATACGTGCCGCCCTGCACCGGGATCGGCGAGCGTCACGCGGAAACGCCGCTCGTTGGGAAGCCGTCCGCTCTCCCAGTCGTCGTCCACGCTGTCCCAGCCCTCGCACGCGCCGATTTCGCCGGACGGCGCAAGGTCGGCCTCATCCAATACACGGCAACCATTCGGCAATCCATCGAAGGCGAAGCGCACGTTCCGCGCCGGTTCCGTGCCGTAGTTGCGCAGAATGAGCTCCAGCGCGAGCGGACGCCCCGTGCGCGGAATGGCGGACTCCGGCCCCGCATACGTCACGCCGATGTCAGACGGCAGATTGGGCCGTCCCGAGACGAAACGCATGTTCTCAACCGGCAGTTTCTTTCCAGACAACACCTGCTCAACCGCAAGCGAATGGACCATGCCAGACCATGCTTTCGCCCCTGTAGATTTATGTTTGAGGTTATGCTGATTCGTGAAGTCGAACCAGTACGTGTGCCGTGCGCCGTCTGGCGACGTGGTGAAGCCAAGCAGCCTACGCCCATGCACGGCGTCCGAGTGCCATGTAATCGAAGCGTACTCCTGCCCCGACGTCGCCGCGTCAAACACGATGCCGCTCACCTTCCGCGTATCGACATCAGCGGACTGAACTTCGCCAACGAACAACACAGCCAATATCACAAATCTCAGCATTCAATACTCCTCCAGGCAGTTTAAGGGGGCATGGCGTCCAAGCTCCATGCGTTCAGTTGTTAAACAAGTCGTCAAGTGTCACTTCGGACTGGACGCGGCCAGAATGCGCATTCCGCATGAGGCCAAATGATGTCACGAGCGTCAGATGCACGGCCTTGCGAATCTGCGTGACGCCCTTGAACACGGCCAGTTTCCGCATCAACGCCGTCTCCTCTTTTGCATCCATGACAAATACATCAGAGCAGTATTTCATTTCGCACACATTGATCACGCCGTCCGACCGATCAAGAAGCAGATCGATTTGAGCACCCTCCGGATATGTATCGTCAGCGATATGCCTCCAGGAATACACTTCCACGTGTACGCCGGAAATGCCCAGTGCTTTGCGCATCTGGCGCACGTGCTGAAGACATAGACGTTCAAACGCAAGTCCCCGCCATGCGGCCCTTCCCGGCGACAATGCGGTCGATCGCCAGAAAGTCTCATCCGAGGTTGCATCCGCAAGGAAACGGAAATGGAACAGCGTAAAACTGTCCATAAGTTGATACACCCCATCCCGCTTTGCCTTTCCCAACGCTCGATAGCGACGTATGAATCCGCTATGTTCAAGGCTTTCAAGTATGTCGCTGAGATTTCCAGCCACGCCCTTGCCGACCGTTGCTATGATTTCAGCTCGCATCATGCCCGCCTTCAACGCGGTTGGGGTGTCTCCCTAATGTTACAGAACACGCTGAAAGCCGCATCCCACAGGTAGTGGCCGTCAAACTTGCCGCCCGTGGCTATGCGCGGCCCGACGCGAACGGGCGCATTTGTCGGCGACACGCCAAGCGCGGCGCTCTTCCGCTGAGCCATCGCGATTGCGCCTGCGCGGTACGATTCAACGAAATCCGGGTCAGCGGCGTAATTGCGAAGGCCGTCCGCACGAACACGACCGCACGACGCAGCAAGAACCGCCGTCAGTATCATCCATGTCATTACGGCTTTCACTCAGTCGCGTCGGCAAGTTCCAAGAGTGCGGCGGCGGTGTAGCCCATGCAGTTGAGCCAATCGTAGAGCGGCGAGCCGAGGGTGTCGTGCGTCCAGAAAGTCGGGATGCGTCCTTCGGGCGTCTGGACACGGGTGACCGTGTCGCCGAGCGTCCGAGCCTTGGCCAGCAGCTCCGGCTCACCCGTCGCCCGCCAGAGCGCAAGGTAGGCGCGTATCATCTTCGCCGCCGATGCGTCGATCGGCACGAAGCAACTGTACTGCTCCAGCACTGACGGCACGTCCCATCGCGGATGGTTCGCGGGACGCTCCCAGCAGACGAATCGCTTTTCGCAGAAGCGCAGAATGCGGCGGCACTGCTCGATTCGCGCCTTATCCTTGGGGAAACGGCGCAGGATCTCGAACATCGCATCGACCGCGTTGTGCTTGGTCGGGTTGGCATAAGGCGGGCGCGGCTGAATGTCCTCAAACTGCCCGTCCCAGTTCCAGTCCGTGAGCGGATGCGCCTCAAGCCACGCAAAGCAGGCGTCGGACGCTTTCGCCCATTGGCGATCCTTCGTGGCCTCGGCAAGCGCATTGAAGAACGCCATAGGCTTCGTAGGCACAAGCGTGTTCTCACCTATCGGCTCCCCAGTCGCAAGCCGCATCTTGAGCGGCCAGCTTCCGTCCGAGCGGCGCGTCTTGAGATATGTCTTGCCGATGCCGCGCGCGGCGTCAAGGAAACGGCGGTCGTGCGTCTCGCGGTAGTAGGCGACAAACGCCGCCCCAACGTCGGCAGGATAGAGCAACATCACCTCGCCGCGGTACTTGACCGCCCCCTCCGGCTCGTTACCGACCATCGACGGACGATTCTCACCGCCGTCGGCCGGGTCGCGCCTCAGCGGCTTGCGCCCGTATGTCGGCGGCCACCAGGCAAGCGGCGCGTCCTTCGGCTCCAGTTGCGTAAGGAGATATTCGGCGGACGCCTTGGCGAAGCGCAACGCCTCCTTGCGCCGCGCCGGTTCGCGCTTTGCCCATTCCAGCATCAGGTCGATGTGCGCCGCATGGGTTTTCGACACGTAGGCATTGTGCTGGTATGTCTGCTCCGGCTCGCCCTTCTCGACAAGCGTCCGCATCGCGGGCAGCGACGTCATGTAGGCAAACGCCTTGAGCGCCGTTTCGCGGTAGGGACGCGCCGCCGGGGGATACGTACCAGCCTTGAACTCCGCCGCCGTCTCCGGACGCGGCGGACAGAGCCTGTCCACCTCCGCTTCCGAAAGCTCGTCCGCCGCGCAATGAAGCGGCAAAGCCAGCGTCAGGCATGTAAACGCCACGACCCATGATGCAAGGTTCTTCATATGAGATGCCCCCACTTTTGGGTGTATTGTACCAAATAGCAGTAAAGCCGTGTTATAATACATTGTGAAATTGTTTTCACCGCAACGACGGCACAACCCATCACTGCCTACATGTCTGCGACGGAAACGCCGTGCAAGCCATAGTCGTTGCGCATCATCTCAGAGTGTTTTCTGAAAAACGCCGCCACCTTCATTCTCAGGGCCATATCGTCATATCGACGAGCACCAAGTCTCACGTCGCAAAAGTCCGTCGCTAATTCAAGCCCTCGACCTTTACGCCGGGGCCGAAGCTGTATGCCTTGTCGGAGTTCCTGCCACGGATGTTGTTGCCCTCAAGTACCGCCCGCCCGGTGAACGGAACGCGGAAGTCGAAGAACGTGTGCTTCATGTTTTCGCAATCGTTGTTGCGCACCGTCAGGTTGTGGACAGGCCCGCACTCGCCCCAGTAGCCAACGAGATCGTCCACCATCATGACGCTCTGCCCGTTGGACAAACGGTTGTTCTCGAACAGGATGTCGGCGAACGCGTAAAGCCGCAGATGCATGTAGTCGTGGAAGTAGTTGCCATGGATCCAGATCGTCGGCGAATGAGAGACGTTCGCCACATCGCATCCTATCCAGTCAGACGGTATCTCGCGGTCGAAGACGATCTGCGCCTCCGATGCCTCGCGTCCAGGCACAGGGAACTTCGCGACTGCGGCATATCCGAGAATCTTCTTGTCCGTCCCGTGCCCGCGCATGAACGCAACCTTCTCGCCTGCGCGATACGGGAAGTAGCCGGCGTAATTGAAGCGCTGTATCTTCAGCATTGCACCGCACCCTTCCGTCTTCGCGAGCGTCGTGTAGTTACCGTGGATGTTCATCGCGTCGTCAAGCGCCCAGCAGATTTCGGAGTCCGCTATCTCGATGCGCCCCTTCGTATCGACGAGGAAGATCGTGTCGGCGGTGATCGAGACGTGTCCGCCGTCGTCCGGACGAACCTTGTAGCGCAGAATGCGGATGTTCTCGCACATGTCGGCGACGATGCCCATGCCCGAGCCGCTGCGCACGTCAACGTCGGCGATCTCCACGTCGCGGCAGTCCGAAATCGACATCAGCGAACGGTTGCGCTGGCTCGCCAGCAAAATGCACAGCGGTTCGCCTACGGGGAAGCTGCACGTGCCCGCGTTCTTTCGGTGGGGGTCGTTGAAGTAGCGGAAGAAAACCTTTCCACCGCCGCGATCCTCGGCGGCAATTGAATAGAACGTCGAGGCGAGCGTGTCCTTGTTGCACTTGCATCCGGGCGTCGTGATGTACTGGATCTGGAGGTAACGGAGCGCATGTACGGACAGCTCCTGCTTCTGCGAGTTGATGATGCCTTCCTCCGATTCGAAGAGGATCGTGCCGTCCGGCTTCGTCTTGTATGGGGGATGCCCCTTCCCGAACTGGCATAGGAACCCGTCATTGCCCTTTTCGAGAATCGTAAACTCTACGATCGGCAAACGCGGCAGACGCGACGTGAAGCCTCCGATCTTGAGTCCGTCGCACCGCGCTGCGGCAAACGGGAACGTGTTGCCGTGGAAGAAGAACCGCGATCCGCCGCCGTCAATCGTCACGTCCTTCAACCCTTCAAGGTGGAATACGACCTTCTTCATGCCGGTGGAGCTGCCCACCGAGGCAAGAAACACATCTTTAGTGCCCTTCTCGTGGAAGTGATACTCGCCATCGGCGAAGCGCAGCGTGTCGCCGTCGCGAAGCCGCGCCAACGCCGCCGCCGTCATAGGCGTTGCGTTGCCATCGCACGGCTTAACCTCAATTACCGCCGCGTCCACGCATGCCGCCAAAACCGCCGTACCAATTGTCAATAAACTCTTCATTTTCCGTTACCCTTCTATTTGCCGTCAATGTCGATTGCACGGCGTTCCGTGATAAGACAGGGCGAATCATAGACGGGCACTTCGGTGAACACGAGCCCGTCAGCGCACGCCGTCATGCGTTCCTTCGGAAACGCATAGACGTCGCCCGTGAGCAGGTCAACCCAGACTGGCTCCGTAAGCGGCGCACCCGGCCAGCGGATGACGGCGGGGCGCTTCTCCATGCTGTCGCCGGGACGGCGGTACGCCATGCACCATTGCCCGTTCTCGAACGCCCATTCCCCAGACGTCCAGAATACGAACAGCGGTGCGCCGCGCCGCTGGAACTCCCAGAGCTGTAGCGAGCTTTCCGGCGAGGACACGCGCCGCTCCACGCGCACAAGTGCGGAATCAAACACCGTCGCCACGTTTCGCACGGCTGCAAACGCTCTTTTCACGCCGATCACGTTACGCGCCGAATCCGCGCGCAAAAGTCCGTAGCACCCGATGCCGCGTCCTGGATGGTAGTAGTCGCAGATGGTGAAGACCGAAGACGGAATCTCGTGCACGAAGTCCCCAAGCATTCTGCGCATGTCCCACTTCGCCTGGGATATCTCGCTCCAAGCGATGTGGTTCAAGGCGAGGCCATCTCCTGGCATCTCGCTTGGCGCACCGTTCTCGCCTTGCCACAACGTCGCATGCGGCGCATACTTCGCACAGATCGCCTTGAGCTTCCTTACATTCGGATAGCTCTCCTCCGGCGCAGGCACGTAGCCGTGGTAGATGAAGCGCCAGAAAAGCCCGATGTCATTTCCGAACGCCTTGTAGCACTCTTCGTTGAATCCAGGATCGTTCGTCGCAAGCGAAAGACCCGCAAGCCGCGCATCGGGGATGTTCTTCAGAATCGTCCGCGCCGTGCGGACGTTGAACGCCGCGATCTTGTCAGGCGTATGGTGTCCGCCAACAGCGGCGGTGTCGGCAGGGTTCCCGATGTCTGGCTCATTCCACATTGCCCAGTCCCTCACGCGTCCCTTGAAATGCTTCGACAGCGCATCGACCCAGCGGTCCCATGCGGCAAGACCTTCCTCGCCGTGCGGAAAACCTGCGGCAAGGTCGCGTCCGCCGCCGCCTTTGTAGATTGGATTGCCGTAACCAGTCTCAAGAACAGGATTTAGCCCATGCGCAAGCGCGAAGTCCACAGGCTCGTCAAGCCAAGCGAAATCGTACTTCCCCTTCTCCCTCTCGCACTTCGCCCATCCACACTGGAGACGGATGGAGCGGATGCCGAGCTTAGGCAGATAGTCCCTGTAGGCGGAGAACTTCGCAAAGTCGCGGTCAAGCACTTCGCATCCGATCATCCACTGCTCATCCTTCGGGTCTGGCGAAGTGCGGGGCGCAAGTGCACCTACCCGTGGAAAGTCCGCTTCGTCCACAATGCACGGCTCCGCGAAGCAACTCACGGCGAACATCACAACAGAGGCCAGCACCATTACCTGACCTCCACCGTCTTCTCAACGCCCGGGCCGAAGAAGATTGGATTGCCGCCGCCGTGAACCCGGTTGTTTTCAAGGACTGCACGGCCGGTGAACGGCACGACGAAGTGGAACGCGGCGGCACGCATGGCCTCGCAGTCGTTGTCGCGGGCGATAAGCGTATGCATCGGACCACACTCGCCCCAATAGCCCGTGAGGTCGTCATGGAGAATCGCGACGTTGCCATTGCGGATGCGATTGCGCTCGAATAGGATGTCCGCGAACGCCGAAAGACGGTTGTGCATGAAGTCGTGGAAGTAGTTGTCGTGTATCCAGACGGCCGGGGCATGCGAGACGTTTGCCACGTCGCACCCCACCCAGTCCGCAGGAATGTCGCGGTCGAATACGACTGCCGCGCTTGTCGCCTCGCGTCCATGCTTCGGGAACTCCGCAACGACGGCTCGCCCAAGTATTTGTTTGTCCGGCCCCTTGCCACGCGTAAATTCCACCTTTTCTCCCACGCGGTACGGGAAGTAGCCGGTGTAGTTGAAGCGCTGTATGCCCAGCACCGCCCTCCGTCCGTCAATCTTGTCGAGGCGCGTGTAGTTATCGTGGATGTTCATCACGTCGTCAAGGCCCCAGCAAATCTCCGACTCCGCAATCTCAATGCGGCCCTTCGTATCGACAAGGAAGATGGCATCCGCCGTCATCGACACATGCGCACCTTCGTCAGGACGCACATTGTAGCGGATGATGCGGATATTCTCGCACATCTCCGCCACGACGCCCATCGCGACGCCGCTGCGCACGTCCACGTCGGAAACCTCCACGTCGCGGCACTTCGCAAAAGACATCAGCGAACGGTTGCGGTCGCTGCCAAGAAGAAGGCAGAGAGGTTCGTCGAGCGGAAACGAACACTGTCCGGCGTTTTTCGGATGGGGACTGTCCACATAGCGAAAGAACACTTTTCCGTCGCCATTGTCCTCGGCCGCCACAGAATAGTATGTGGAAGCAAGCTTGTCCCTGTCGCATCCGCAACCTGGCGTGACGATGTACTGTATCTGGCAGTAGCGCAACGCGTGAACCGAGATCTCGCGCTCCCGTGAATCCATACGCCCTTCGTCAAGATCGAAGAAGATTGTGCCGTTCCTGGTCTCGTATGGCACGCATCCCTTGGCGAACTGACACAGGAACCCCGCGCCGTTCTTCTCCTTTATTGTGAACTCGACGAGCGGCAGACGAAAAACGCGCGAGGTGAAATTGCATATCTTCACGCCGTCGCACCGCTCGACGATGAAGGGGAAAGTCTTGCCGTGGAAGACAAAACTGGAGCCTCCGCCGTCCACCGTAACGTCCTTCAGGCCTTCAAGATGCACGACTGCCTTCTTCATGCCCGTCGAGCTGCCAACCGAGGCGAGGAAGCGGCTTTTGGCTCCCTCCTCGAAAAAGTGGTACTCGCCTTTTGCGAAGCGGAGCGTGTCGCCGTTTTTCAGCCGCGCCACCGCCGCGCAAACGGCAGGGGTGGCGTTGCCATTGACCGGACGCATCTCCACGACATTCCCCGCAGAGGCGCTGGCGGCAAAGGCGCCGGCCAGCACAAGATTCGCCATCTTCATTTCCGCAATCCTTTCAAGTTCTCCTTCAGCCCGTCAAGGAGCGCCCTCTTGCGCGGGTTGTCGGCGGAGGGTCGGAGGGAGGCGTCGTCCTCGCCCGCATGCTCAACGCTCCATCCCGCCCACTCGCGGAAGGCATGGTAGGTCCAGTCCCAGCCGTGCTCCTTGAAAACCGAAATGCAGTCGCGCAAATAGTTCCCCGCCCCAGGCGCCCAGGCGACGGCGGAGAACTCGCCGGCGTATATCCGCGCCCCATATCTCTCCTGAAACTTGATCACGGGCTTCAGCGACCAGTCGATGGTTCCTCGGTTCCAGCCGTGCGATTCGTCCGGCCATCCGACGGTCCACATCCGGGCGTTGAGGATGCGCTGGTGCGTGAACTCCCACGGCCAGTAAAAATGGAACTGGTATATGACGTTCACAAAGGGCAGCGGCTCCAGATCCGCGAAGAAGGCCGGCGAGCCGCAGTGGTTGGACTCGACGATAATTGGCGTCGCCGGATCCTCGGCGCGGACGGCCTTGGCGGCGCGGCGCATGAGGGTCTGCAACTCGCAGCCTGGGACGGCCGCGCGGGCCTGCAACGGCTCGTTGACGAGGTCGTAGCCGTAAATACCCTCGCGCCCCCTGAAGCGGCGTGCTATGCGCCGCCAAATTTTGACGAAGTGGTTGGCGAACCGGGCGTCGTGGAACATGTTCGCCTCGTGCGACGCATCGTAGCCCCCCGGAGGGACATGCAGGTCGAGGACGACCATCATGCCGTATTTGCACGCCAGCGGCAGGACGACCGTGTCGAAGTGGTCGAGGCGGCCCTCAAGCCAGCGGTCGTATTCGTTGAGGTCCTGATTGCCGTCCACGCCGTGCCAGTCGCGAACCATCTGGAAGCGCAGGAGAGAGACGCCCCAGGCGGCGAGTGTCCGGAAATCGCCCTCGGTCATGTCGCCCCCCGGCGACATCACGCCGCTAAGGCACGGCCGCGCGAGGACGTCGGGGGTGTAGGTGCAGCGGTAGTCGTCTTGCGCCACAGCCGCAAGCGAAGCAATCACCGCGAAAAGTGCGCACTTGATATTTCTCATGTTGTCGCAATCATCTGACTATAATCATCATGCCTGAATGCTTGCGTATGTCACCAACGAGCGTGAGGCCGTTGAACGCGCCGCCGTAGCAGTGGCGATTGCGGAAGCACCGCGAAGGCCGACATCACTGGCGCAAGGGTTTGTCCCCTCAATCTTCGCAGTAGGTCTCGACCGACATCGCCCGAAACGCGCAAACGCCCGTTTTACAAGGGTTTCGCGGGGCCTGACCCCATTGGTCGTGACATCCTTCAGGCCTTCAAGATGCACGACTGCCTTCTTCATGCCCGTCGAGCTGCCCACCGAGGCGAGGAAGCGGCTTTTGGCTCCCTCCTCGAAAAAGTGGTACTCGCCCTTTGCGAAGCGGAGCGTGTCGCCGTTCTTCAGCCGCGCCACCGCCTTGCGGACGGCCTGGGTGGCGTTGCCCTCGACCGGCGACACCTCCACGACAGCGCCGCACGCAACGAGCGAAACAAACGCGGCGAGCAAAGCTCCGTATCCGTAGCCGTTTCTCATCTTATTCCTCTCACCTGACTATGACCATCAAGACCGTTCCACAAGGCGACATCCGCCGCCCTACGAGTCAGCGCCTCGTCGCGCCATGCCGCAAAGTCGTCCAGAAAGCCCCTCCAGCCCTTCTCGCCGCCCTTCCCAGCAGCGGCGACCATCCAGACGCGTCCCTCTGGCATCCATTTCCCGCCGGGTGTAAGGCGAAGCGGACCCGCCTCGCCGAACGCAGCGTCGGGATGCGTCGCGCCATCGCCGGAAATCCAATACCGAAACGCCCTCACGGTCCTGGCGAACGTCGCCGCACCGCACCACGCGCCGTCGCCGCTGCGAATCCACGCGCCGCAGTCCGGACTCTTCCACAGGAACGGCACGCTTCTCTCGCCGCCCGTCCGCCACGAATCCGCAGCCCACGGCGAATACTGCCGCAGCCAGACCGACGCATCGGCGAACTCCTCCGTCCCCGTGTTCTCCGCGCTGACCACGTTGCAGGCGAACCAAGGCTTGCCGGCGATCGGCACAATGTCGCACACGACGCGGAACGTCCGACCGCCGCTTCCGCCGGTTCCCGCGATGCGCAGCGCACCGGCCTTCCGGATCCACTCCGCGGACTCCACCCGTCCGATATCCTCCCACATGCCGTGGTAGAGCATGAACGTGAACGGCCCGCACTCCACGCCGTCCGCAACGACGGAATCGAAGGCAGCGCGTCCGCCGACGCGCCCCTTCAGAACAAGCCCCGCCCCCGTGCGAAGCGTGTATGCGTCGCCGTCGCGGACACAGCTCGCCGAGGAGTCCGCCGCGAACTCCGGGAAAAGCGACTTGCGCTCTTCCGCCTGGCGGTCAACGGTCCTTGCGGGCGGCATCTCGCCGCGCTCATGCAGCGCATCGGCCTCCGGGTTCAGGCGCGCGAACATCGCCGTCAGGTCGGCATAGGGCTTGCCGCATCCGTCCACAAGCCCGTAGTTGGAGTTCTCGGGAAACTTGCGGCTGATGCCAAGCGCCGGTTCGTCCACCCACATGAAGTAGTCGCTGCCGACCATGAACGGCAGGGCGAAAAGCGTCCGGGCGAAAAGCTCGGTCGCCTTGACGCGCATCGCCTGGGTGCGGAAGCGCTGCCCTGCGCCGCCCGTGCACGGAAGGCCGGAGTCGAGCGAGGGGAAGCTCCACTCCGTGATCATCAGCGGCTTCTTCGTCCACGAGTACCGTTCCGCATAGGCGTCCGCCGCCCTTACGCCCGAATCGCGGGACGTGTACACCACGTTTTCGTCAATGTCCGCCCACGAATACTGGTTGAACGTCACGATGTCGCAGAATCTCCCGGCCGCCTCCCAAGCGGCACGGGGCGCGTCCAGTCCGGCAAAGCGGCATCCGAGCAGGAGGTGGTTCGGGTCGTGCCTGCGTATCGCGGCGGCGATCGTCCTGAAATACCGTTCAGCCTCCTCCGCAGTGCGTCCCCACCAGTAGAGTTCGTTGTCGAAGAAGTATCCGACGAGGTTGCGGTCGTCCTTGCGACCGGCGCAGAGCTGCGCGGCGCGCGCGTCGCAAAAGCCTTCCCAGTCCTTGTGGAATACGTTCGGGAAGGCCGTTCCGGGAATGCCCTGCGCCTCGCTAAGCGCATGATCGCCGCCTTTACTGGCGAACGATTCGCCCATCGAGAGAAACGCGCAGTGCGCGAGGCCGCGCCCCTCAAGTTCAGGGGAGCATCCTGCACCAAGCGTGTTGAAACCCCATGACTTGAGCCGATCCAGCGTCTCCGCCTCCCATGCGCCCTGCGACGGATAGCGCTTCCTGTTCTCCTCGCGGTACGGATGGACATTCAACGCCTCGCACCAGTGCCCGTTCCAGTTGGCGTGATCAACGCCTCGCAGGAACGTCCTGCCCCCGTCCGGAGCGACCACCCACCAACGACCGCCGCCATCCTGACGCACACGGTAGAAGCCGCCATGCGCCGCAAATGCAACAACTGCCGCGAGCAGCGCCCAGTAGCCGTTCCTCATGCTGCTCCTCTCACTTCAACAAGAGAATCGTGCCCGAAAGCTTGCGTATGTCTCCGACGAGCGTGAGGCCGTTGAACGCGCCGCCGTTCCCGTCAGCCGCGGCGAACGTGCCTGTGATCTCGCCATTCGCGTCGGACGTGACGTCGAAGCGCGTCAGCATCGGCGTCGCGCCAAGCGACCAGAGTCCACCAACGCCTTTCGTCACGCCGCCGACGGTGAACGCGGCGTTGCCGGCCGAGCGGCCATTCGCGGAGTAGAGGTAGAGCGTATATGGCTCGTTCTTCTTCAGCTTCGAGATGGTGAACGCGTATGTGTCCTCCGCGCCGGACGAGGTGACGAACGAATCGAGCAGCGTAGTGCCGGTTGCGGCCGCGCCGGCCGCGATGGGCTCGCCGGATGTGCGTGTCAGCGTGACAGCCATGTTGCGCCATGTGTCTCCGTCGGCATCACAGCATACGTCAACCGCCGCGCTCGACCCGCCGCCCGGACGCAGCGCCGTCCACGACAGGCGGTCGCCATAGCCTTCGCGTGCGCGCGCCGTGTTCGCCGAGAGAAGTCCTGTTCCAGTGCCGGTGAAATCGACGTTCACCACACTTGCCGTTCCGTCGCCCACGCGCTCGTAGCACACGCCAAGGCCCGTCGAGTCGCAATAGTGCTGAGTTCCGGGATCGACCACGGCGTCAAACGTCTCTCCCGCCCTCAGCCACAGGCGGTCACCTTCGAGCGATGCCTCGTATTGCACACCGGCGGGCACCGGATAATTCATCTGGACGAGGCTCGTCGCCGGGATGTACTCGCCGAGAGCAAGGGTGAAGCGGATGCCGTCGGTGTACTGCACGGTGTTGTCCAGATCGCGTGCGCGACCGCGAACGCGGTAGATGCCGTTCGACGGGACGATGGCACGAACTGCCGCGCAAGACGTGCCCAGGTTCGGGGCTTCCGGATGGACGAAAATCTCGTTCGCGGCGATGGCCAGCCGCGGATAGGGCGTGATGTAGAAGGTGTCGTCCCAGGAGGCGACGGCGTTCGTCGTCATGGCGATTCGCGGATACTGGGATCCGCTGGAATCAGGGGAATGCTCCCACCAGCTGAGTCCCGCCGGATTGCTGTTCTCGCGAGCCACAAAGCCAGACAGCGTGGCGAACGAGTTGGTGAGCCAGGAACCCTCCATCGAGCCGACAGACCACTGGGCGCCGCCGCCAAGGACGTCGTTGAACGGGACGGTGGTGTTGCCGGCGACATGGTGCGCGTAGAACGACTTGTTCGCGTCGAAGACGGCACCATCCTCGCGGCGGAAGATGGCGGAGACGGCGGTCGAGTCACTCCAGTACGCCCAACGCGGGGAGACGATGATATCGACCGGCTCGCCCGCTGCAAGGAGGAGGTTGTCGAAGGTCAAGTGCATCGTGGACTTCACATGGTCTCCGCTGACGACCGAGTTGGTGATGACCTGGTCGGCCGCCACCAGAAAGACCTCGACTCCGTCAGCAGTACCATTTTCCAGATAGCGCGCCACCACCGAAGCGGAGTAGCGCCCCGCTTCCGGCGGGCGGAAGCGCACAACCGTGCATTGGTTGGCATCATGACTCGGCGGGTGGACAGACAGTTCACGGGGCGAAAGATTACCGATTTTGCCGTCCGTCGTGTTGACAGTCACGAAGGGTTCGTTGGCCCCGTTCGCCGTATGGAATCCCACACGGCCATCGCCAAACGAAATCTGTTCCGTGAACGCATGGTCGAAGGAGTTTTCAAGATTCTGCGGAATCCAGGACTGGAAGTCCGTCGCCGCGGCGGATGCGCCAAGTTGCAGCAGCAGCGCATGCCAGGTGCCGTGCTGGGCGGTGCCGTAGGGGTTCGCGTATCCACCCGCGACATTGGCCGCGAAGGCAATGCTGGAATCGTAGAACCGACCCTCGTCTTCCTTGACGACGAGAACCTTCACGCCAGTCCCATCGTTGGGAATCGCCCAGTCCGTTCCGTTCGGCCCGACGGCGAACTGAATCCTCATGCCCTGAGTCAGGTAACGCACCGGCATTTGGTAGTCGAACCGCTGGGTACGGTTCGCGTCCCCCCATGCGGCGGGATAGCTTTCCAGCGTGACAAGCGAGGACGCGAGCTCGGTGTCGCCACCCTCCTCTGAGCCGAGGGTGACGTGCACGTCAACGCCCGAAGTCGCCTGCGGCGAGGACTCCTGGTTGACGTCATGAAACGAGGCGAATGCCGAATACCATCCGTCTTCCGGCACGGTGAAACGCAGCACGGTGTAAAGGTTCCGTTCCGGGTGGAAATACATTTCATCCACTTCGAGCGGTTCGCCGGCTTCGATAAGCGAAGGGTCATCCAGTATCTGCCCCGTCACGTTCACCTTGAGGTGCTGGTGGTCCCAGTATTTCCAGCCGGCCAGCTTGTCGCTCGTTATCGTCGAAGTGGACTCGAAAAGAGTCCCGGAAAATGGCGAAAGCGAGGAGGCATAGTAATAGGACCAGACGCCGTTTGGGTTGGCGTAAGTGCCGGTCTCGCCGTTCTGGCGCAGGGCCTTGCCCGCATCATAGACAGTACGCGCCGAAGCCGTTAAAGCAACCGCTGCCGCGCTGATGATCAGTAGTTTCTTCATTACTTGACTTCCTTTCCTGTTTTGTCAGTCGTTTCAAAAACCTTTTTGATTGCCTCGAGATAGCCGAACTTGTAATGAGTGTCCGGCTCGAGATACGAGCCTTCCGTCCATTCGTTCCACGAGTTGACGGTGATGAGCTTCGGCATGCCAGGCTTGGCGTTGCGGTCAGTCCAGTCCTTGGCGCGGCGAAGCGCCGCCGCGAAATTCGCGGGGGTGTTGTCCTTCGCAATCGAAAGGCGGCACTGGACCGGGAAGCGCGGATTCGTGTCCCAGCCGACGGACGCATGGGCGAAGTACATGCCGAGGCCGAGTTCCTTCTGCGCCGCGTCGAAGCGAGCCGCGCCCTTCTTCGTCCATTCGGTGTAGTCGGGAGCGGTGTCCGTGCTCGCCCAATGCACGAAGTTGTAGATCGTCGCGGAGTCGATGCCGAGCTTCTCGACCATGTCCCTGTTCAGCCCGACGTCGCAGGCCATGATGTGCGCTCCGCCGAAGCCGGCCTTTGCGCACTCTGCGCGGAATCCGGCAAGCGCGGCTGCGGCTTTTTCGATTCCGCCGAGGCCGTCGATGAATGTCGCGACCTCGTAGATCATCAAGACGGGCTTGCCGCCGATTCGGTAGTAGTTCGGGCGCGAGAAGTACATCTCGATCCAGCGGCGCGAAATCTTCCTGAACTCCTCCGCGTCGACGCCTGCGCGCCAGATCGGCTTGTTCCATTCCTTGTCGGCGACCTTGTTGTCCCACAGCTTGACGACATTGTGGTTCGCCCACATGATGAAGAACTTCATCTTCTCGTTGTTCGCCGCGCCAAGAAAACCCTTATTGAGCGCATCTTCAAGGAAAGGACGTCCACCGTACCAATACCAATCGTAGATGAACACGTTCACGCCATAGGAGACGGCAGCGTCGATCTTCTTCTCGACGACCTTAGGATCGGCCTCGTTCTCATATCCCCAGAGCGGAACGAGCGGCTGGCGGTGCCCTTCCCACTTCGGCACAGCCTCCCAGACGTTCTGCCATTCGCCCTTGCCGGCCTTGAAGATTCCGAGCTCCGCCCAGCGCGGCTCCGGCTGATACGCCGGCCACACATACGCCGCGACGTCGTATTCCGATGCCGTGGCACAGTATGCAAGCGCCGCAACCGCCGCAAACAGCAGTATTTCTACTTTATGATACATGCTTGTCCTTATGAGCCTTTCTTGTTATGGCGCATATTATTATACCTAAATGCGGCGTTCGGAATCAATATAACAATTTGCCGCGACTTGTACTATTTGATACGTCGGTGAAATCTTGGCTTTTTATCCCGTCACGACAAATGGCGTCATGTAAAACGGAATGAAAACAACTCCGTCTCTTTCTGCGTAGTCTTTGTCGTGAATAAGATACGAAGTCGAAAGGAAGTTCTTGAACTTGGCGCAATACTTCCTCAGAGAATTGAACGTGTAGTTGCGACCGCTCTTGACTTCCACGGGGGAAACGTTGTGCCGTCTGGCAAGCGAAGGCTTGTCAACAAGAAAGTCAATCTCCATTCTGTTCTGGGCATCGTTGCGATCTGAGCTTACGTAAAAGTACGGCGCATGACCCGCATCCCTTATCATCTGCGCTACGGCATTCTCGGCTATCATCCCCTCGTTGATTTCAATACGCTCTGAAAGCAATCGATTGTGTATGTCTTCGGCCAGAATCGCGTTCTCATCAAACGCCATGCTTACAAGAAGACCAGTGTCAGCGAGATAGCACTTAAGCGCAGTACGATTGGAGTTAAGATTGAATCCTACGTTAGGTTCACTAGCAGCATACGCCACATTCACCGTCATCGCCTCTTTCAACCACTCGAAAGCAGACTCGTAGTCTCGCATCTTGGCGCCCGACTCGACATCTGACAGCACAAACTTCTTCTCATGCCTTGAAAGTTGAGATGGTATCGCATTGAAAATGGCGGCAACCTTGTGCCGAAGCGCACCGCCATACTTGTTTATGTCGGCCCTGTAGAGTGCGAGGATGTCGCGCTTCACCGCATCAACCCGTCCAAGATTGTGCGATGAGTTGAACTCAGCAACAGCCTGAGGCATTCCTCCTACGACAAGGTATTGCCTGAACAGATCCATCAACGTGTCGTTCATTTCGCGCCCAAGCGGCGTTTTTTCGCGAAAGCACTTCGCAATCAGCGGCATGGCCATCTCGTTGCCGCTCGCCCACAAAAACTCTTCGAAATCCATTGGATACATCTTCACTCGCCGCTCTTCGGAAGGTATGACGATATCCCTGACATTCCTGTTTATGGATATCAACGAACCTGTCTCAAGGTAATGATAGCGGCCATCCTTCACCAGATGTTTAATCGCTTCCCTTGCCCGTGGAAATTTCTGCACCTCGTCAAATATAACAAGGCTGTCACCTTTTGGAAGATTAACATGAAATTCCGTAAAAAGATACATGAAGAACTTGTCAAGGTCACCAATATAGTCATTGAAATATCTTTTCACCTTTGGCTTGATGGTTGAAAAGTCGATAAGCAGATATGCAGCATATTCCCGTCTCGCAAACTCTTCTGCGATGTAGCTCTTACCCACACGACGAGCTCCGTCAAGCATGATTGCCGACTTCCCATCGCTGGTCTTCTTCCAATCCAGAAGAACATCGTAGATTTTTCGTCTCATTCCAGTAGTTCCCTTTGTTTTGCTGCATATTATATCATATTCCGCCGACATGCACAATGGCAAGTTGCACCAATTCAAGATTTTTCAAGCACCAGAATCTACACCTTCTCAAGATTTATTGACACACAGAAACTACACCTTTTCAAGATTTTCACCCTGCCAGACAGAGTAATTCGTCTGCAAATTGTAAAAATGTCAAAATACAGACTAATGTTTTGGCCTAACACGAGTATAATCCGTCTGCAAAATGACATTTTTGCATTTTACAGACGAATCACACTTGACGCGTCTCAACTTAGTATGCTAAAATGCACATCACATAAGGAGGTGATAGGCTATGTTTATCGGCAGAAGTCACTCAAGTAAGTGCACCATAGGTAAATAGTACGTCAAAACTCATTTTCTGACATTTCACGAACATGCATTGTTTACTTCGGCGGACGTGAAATGTTATACTTTATGCATTCACGTCCAAAAAAGGAGTGGTCTGCATGTTTGTCAGAAAAAACGAATAAATTAACGAATTATCCGCCCTATGGCGTCTCGGCTTTCCAGCAGCGGATACTTCACCGCAACCATAAATGCAGCGACCCTTTTGGGGAAATAAATCATGAACAAAATACACTATTGCCCTATCGGCCAGGTACAGAGACAGTTCGGCATCTACGTCACGGGCGCTGGCAAGGAGGTCACGGGACCCGGCGAACCGTATCCGCATGACTACCATTCCTCCGACTACTATTTCACATGGAAGAACGGACGCATGTTAGCGGACTGGGAATACCAGCTTCTCTACATACGCAGCGGCAAGGGCGTCATCGAGTTCAAGCGCGGCAAGGGCATTCCCGTGCAAGGAGGAACCGTCATCATCTTGCATCCGGGCGAGTGGCACCGCTACCGTCCAGACCCAAAGACCGGGTGGAGCGAAGCCTACGTCGGCATCGGCGGCGAGTTCCTTGAACGCATGTTTGCGGAACCGTTCTTCAGGTCTCCGCCGACCGTGATTCGGCTTCAGCCGGACGGACGGTTCGATCATGACCTGATTGCACTCGTGGACGAGATACAGGCCAGTAGCGTCGAACACCCCTACACGCTCGCGATGAAGACGATGGCTCTTGTCGCCTCGCTGTTCGAGCGCCCGGCGAACCTGCACGGCAAAGCCGCCTACAATGTCAAGATTCGCCGAGCCAATCTCCACATCGCGCACCATCTTGGCGAAGTCGTAGACTTCCCCGCGCTGGCGCACCAGTACGGCATGGGCTATTCGCTCTTCAGGAAATGCTTCCAGTCTTACAACGGCATGGCGCCGCTCGAATACCAGATTGCCCTGCGCCTCCGGCGCGCCATGCACTTTCTCGAAAGCTCCAACGTGCCGGTCGCCAAGATCGCAGAAGAGACTGGCTTCAAGTCGGACTCCTACTTCTCGAAGTTCTTCCGCGCCCGCATCGGCGCTTCGCCGATCCAGTACCGCAAACAGCATGCGTCCGCACCGGTTCCTGCACATGTGCGGCAGGGACGCAGCGCGGACGCGTGAGTGCTGGGCGACTTGTCAGACGATGCCTTGGGCGACCATCGCGTCGGCCACCTTCGTGAAGCCCGCGATGTTCGCGCCAACGACGTAGTTGCCCTTCTTGCCGTACTTCGCCGCGGCGTCCCAGGCGTTGTCGTGGATCGCCTTCATGATGCCCTTGAGCTTCGCGTCGACCTCGTCGCGCGTCCAGCTGACGCGCTCGGAGTTCTGCGACATCTCAAGGCCCGACGTCGCCACGCCGCCGGCGTTGGACGCCTTGCCGGGCGAGAACATGACCTTCGCCTTCAGGAACGTCTCGACCGCTTCGGGCGTGGACGGCATGTTGGCGCCTTCGCCGACGAGCGTGCAGCCGTGCTTGACGAGATATGCGGCGTCCTTGCCGTTCAGCTCGTTCTGGCGCGCGCACGGGAATGCGCAGTCGACCTTGTCGGCCAGCTGCCAGCTGTTCGCGCCCTTGAAGAACGTCACGCCCTTCGTCTTCTTCGCGAAGTCGGCAAACTCGCCGCGCTGAACGTTCTTGAGGTACATGATGTCCTTCAGCATGTCGGCCGAGATGCCGTCCTTCGCGTAGATCGCACCGGAACGGTCGGAGAGCGTAAGCACCGTCGCGCCAAGCTGGATCAGCTTCTCGGCCGCGAAGGACGCGACGTTGCCCGACCCGGACACGACGCAACGCTTGCCATCGAGCGCCTCGCCACGCTTGGCGAGCATGTTCTCGGCGAAATAGACGTCGCCGTAGCCGGTGGCCTCAGGACGGATCAGCGAGCCGCCGAACGAGAGGCCCTTGCCCGTCAGCACGCCCGTCCATTCGTTGGCAAGGCGCTTGTACTGGCCGAAAAGATAACCGATCTCGCGCCCGCCGACGTTCATGTCGCCGGCCGGCACGTCAGTGTCAGGCCCGATGTAATGGTAGAGCGCGGTCATGAAGCTCTGGCAGAAGCGCATCACCTCCGCGTCGCTGCAGCGCTTGCCGGGCGTGTGCGGACTCTGCTTTGGGTTGAAGTCGGAGCCGCCCTTGCCACCGCCCATCGGGAGCGTGGTGAGCGAGTTCTTGAACACCTGCTCGAACGCGAGGAACTTCAGCACCGAAAGGTTCACCGACGGATCGAACCGCAGACCGCCCTTGTACGGGCCGATCGCAGAGTTGAACTGAATGCGGTAGCCGCGGTTCACACGGACCTTGCCCGCGTCGTCCACCCACGGCACGCGGAAGATGATCGTGCGCTCCGGCAGCACAAGACGCTCGAGAATCGCATTCTCCTCGTACTGCGGATTCCTGTCCAGCACGGGCGCGAGCGTCGTCAGAACCTCCTCCACCGCCTGAAGAAACTCGGACTGGTCGGCGTTCTTCGCACGGACGTCTTCAATTACCCTCTTTATGTACTTGTTCATCTTTGCCTTTCTCTGTTTGAAACTGTTGCACCGCAACTTGCCGCAATGCATTTTAAAAAGATGTAGCAAAAACCATGCCAAACGGGCTGACATGCGCATTTCCACACGTCAGCCCGCCAGACGGTTACACTTGATGTAACTGCACCCGAAAACGAGTTACGAAATTGTAAACTCCTCCAATTTCGTCTTTTGCTCGACGGGCTTGGAGTAGACGTCCGACTCGTCGGGAGCCGGAGGCTTCGGATCAAGGGCGTGCTCGAAGCTGGGGACTGGGCGCGGAGGCGTATCGTCAACTCGCAGGTGAGCCGGCGAACCGTCCCCCGTCACGGCGTTAGCCTGTCCTTCGGCGATGCCGGTAACGGCGGCGGCGGCGGCGATCTCTTCCGCGCCGACGGCCTCGCGGGCGTCCACCTCGGCCTTGGCCGCCGCGTCAACGGCGCCAAGCTTGGTGCCCCTGGCCGGCAGGTCGCGCAAAAGAGGATCGTCCGGCGCAATCACCGTGCACTTGAGCTGCTCGTTGATGTACTTCTCGATCTCCGGAATCTGGCAGCTCTCGAACTCGTCAGCGAACGAAATCGCAACGCCAGTGGAGCCTGCGCGGCCGGTGCGGCCGATGCGATGCACGTAGTCCTCGGCCTCGTATGGGAAGTCGAAGTTTACGACATATGCAAGGCCCTTGATGTCGATGCCGCGCCCCGCGACG
The DNA here is from genome assembly GCA_017403825.1 of Kiritimatiellia bacterium. Lineage (GTDB taxonomy): Bacteria > Verrucomicrobiota > Kiritimatiellia > RFP12 > UBA1067 > UBA1067. The sequence continues at coordinate 1,080 of JAFRDO010000090.1, read as the reverse complement.
TCCGTCGCCACCACAACCTTCACCTCGCCGTCCCGGAACTGGTCCAGCACCTTCAGGCGCTTGTTCTGGTTGACGTCGCCCGAAAGCATCTCGACGGACACTCCCCGCACCTTAAGCGACTCGTAGACATCCTCGGTGGTCGACTTGCGGTTGCAGAACACGAGCGTGCTTGCGTCGGGATGAAGCGCAATGTGGTTGAACAGGACCTTGAACTTGTCGTCGGCGCGAATCACGTAGACGACCTGCTTGACGGTGTCGGTTGCGTTCGTCTCGCTCTCGACCTCAGCCTTGTACGGCTTCTCCATCCAGTTCATCGCAAGGCGCATCACCGTGTCGTCAAGCGTCGCCGAATAAAGCATCGTGGTGCGCTTCTCCTTGGGCGGAAGACGGCTCATGATGCGGCGCACGTCGGGAATGAAGCCCATGTCGAGCATGCGATCGGCCTCGTCGATGACGAGCGTATCGACCTTAGACAGGTCGATGACGCGGCTCTTCACGTAGTCAAGGAGACGGCCGGGCGTCGCAACGAGCAGGTCCACCGGGGCGGACATGACTTCGCGCTTCTGGCGGTCGTAGTCCATGCCGCCGTAGATTGCCAGCGAGCGAAGATTGCAGTACTTGCCGATCGCGTCGGCGTCGTTGCAAATCTGTATCACCAGCTCGCGCGTCGGCGCAATCACCAGTGCGCGCGGACATCCGCCGGCCTTCGCACGGCTTTCCGGAGTGCGCAGGTAGCGGGTTAGGATCGCGACCAGGAACGCCGCCGTCTTGCCCGACCCGGTCTGGGCCTTGCCCGCGATGTTCTTGCCGGCAAGAGCCTGCTCAAGCGAAAGCGCCTGTATTTCGGTGCAGTACTTAAAGCCGAGGTCGGCGATGCCGTGCATCACTTCGGACGGCAGTCCGAAATCCTGAAAGCGCTTCTTGCCCTCAACAGGCTCCACCTCGAAGCTTTGCGGCGACCAGGCGGCATGCGCCTTGCGCCGAGCCTCCATTTCCGCCTGCGAAATCTCGCCGCCGGGACGAACCTGATTGTCCGCCGTGTTGACCGGCGCCGGACCGCGCCGGCCCCTGTCGCCGCGG